>JAEUIH010000043.1 GCA_016795105.1 Planctomyces sp. | reverse complement strand
GGAGAGTGCCTGCTACAGTAGCAGGCACTCTCCGAGTGCCGTCCGCCCGAGCACCAACAAGCGACAGTGGGCGTTTGCGATCCTGCAGATTCAGCGATGGAATCGCTGGGAGTACCTGTTTGTGCTGTTTTCGTGTGTTTCTTGGTTACCAATCACGCTGGATGTAATTCTGCGAGTTGGGCGACGCAGGCGAGGGGTGGGCTCGGGACAGGAATGCCCAAGCTACATTTGTGACCGGGGGGACTGCTGGTATAACCTGATTCATGCTCTGGGATCTGCCGGCGACTTTTCCGAGAAACTGAAGACACTATGACTTCCATGATGCTGTGCCTGCTGGCGATGTTCCCGATTGTCCTTGTGGGGATATTGTTGGTGGGTCTGCGATGGCCGGCTAGTCGAGCTATGCCGTTGTGCTATCTGGCGGCTTCTGGTCTGGCATACTTCGTCTGGCAGGTCCCTTCTCTTCAGGTGGCGGCCGCGTCGATTCGAGGTCTGGTGATTTCTGTTGAATTATTGTTCATCGTCTTCGGTGCCATACTCCTCCTGAACACACTGGAAAGCAGTGGTGCACTGACCGTGATTCGGCAGTCTTTTGAAGGAGTCTCTCGTGACCGACGCGTGCAGGTAATTATTGTCGCATGGTTGTTTGGCTCCTTTATAGAAGGCTCAGCGGGGTTCGGGACTCCAGCGGCCGTTGCCGTACCACTCCTTGTCGGGCTCGGGTTTCCACCACTCGCGGCGGTTATCGCTGGCATGCTGATTCAATCGACTCCTGTCAGCTTTGGCGCGGTGGGGACTCCGATTTTGGTGGGTGTCAATACTGGGCTGTCCGCCAGTGAACCGATCCGACAGGCTGCCGCGGCGCAGGGATATGTTGACTGGTCTGACTACCTGGCTGCCATTGGAGTTCGTGTTGCTGTTCTGCATACGCTGACTGGAACCGTTGTGCCTCTTTTCGTAACCGCGACTCTGACTCGCACGTTTGGACGCAACCGTTCCTGGTCAGAAGGGCTTGAGGTCTGGCGATTCGCCTTGTTCAACGCCTTTGCGATGACAGTTCCATACCTGCTGGTTGCATGGATACTGGGTCCGGAATTCCCTTCGATGGTCGGCAGCCTTGTCGGACTGATGATCGTTATTCCGGTTGCTCGCCGAGGATGGCTGCTGCCTCGGTCCAAGGAACCCTGGGACTTTGAACAGCCTTCCAAATGGCCAGCCGCATGGTCCGGGAAGATCGTCCCCGCCCATCAACCTGCACCGGTTTCAGGAAAGATGACCGTTGGCATGACAGGGTTGAAGATCTCCGTACTTCGAGCGTGGAGTCCCTACATCATCGTGGCGCTGCTGCTGGTATTGACTCGAATTCGAACCCTGCCGTTTTACGACCTGCTGAAGTCCGTAAAGTTTTCGGCGTCCAAAGTTATGGGAACGTCGGTCAACATCAGCATTGAGCCCCTGTATCTGCCGGGTACCGTTTTTATTCTGGTCTCGGTGCTTTGCATCCTGATCTTTCGGATTTCGCCGGCTGTCTTTGGTCGCTCAGCAGTGAAATCTCTCAGAACTGTTCGATCCGCCTCCACGGCCCTGATTTTTACTGTCCCGATGGTACAGGTCTTCATCAACAGTTCCGGTGGTGCGGCCGGTTATCCAGAAATGCCATTGGCATTTGCCGCCGGTATTGCTCAGCTGGCTGGCGACTACTGGCCACTGTTCTCACCCACGATCGGCGGAATCGGCGCTGCGATTGCGGGCAGCAACACGGTCAGCAACATGATGCTGTCGCTGTTTCAATATAATGTGGCAGAGCGTCTGAACATTGATCCAATGTGGGTCGTTGCACTGCAGGCCGTGGGAGGAGCAGCCGGCAATACGATCTGCGTGCACAATGTCGTGGCAGCATCGGCCGTGGCCGGTTTGACGGGTCGTGAAGGCCCGATCATTCGAAAAACCGTACCGTTTTTTCTGTGGTATTCCGCCTTTGCGGGTTCGATCGGTTATACCATTCTGATGTGGTCCACATTTGGGCTGGTCAATCTCGGAACGCTGATCGCCACAGCCATGCTGATTGCGCTGACGGGAGCGATTATGCTTCGCCGCCGTCTGCCCTGATGCCAGGATTGCGGGTGATTCCAAATCACTCGCACGCCTTCCGATACCTCTCGACCTATCTTCCCATGACACCAATTCGTGCCGCTCTGAAGTCGAACAATTGATAAAGAAGCACCAAACATGGGGATCGGGGAATCCATACTTTACGCCCTCACAAAACGACTGTACCTCCGCAACATGGGGCAGTCCGAAGAAATGACTCAGGCGCTTTCCAGTGTGGATTCCTACGCCGGTTACCGACAGGAATGCCTTGGCAAAATCCTCTCAGCCGCGAACCAATATGGTGTTGAGCTAAGGAATCAAGACGTCCTGGACCTCGGTTGCTTTGATGGTGCCATCAGTCAGGGATACCTCAACGCAGGAGCAGCATCGGTTATCGGAATCGATATCGATGAACCCGCTGTCCGGAGTGCACAAAAGAAGTTCGCCGGAGACCGGATCGAATTTCGCGTCAGCGGTACGGACTCGTTTCCTGTTGATGACAACTGTATCGACACGATCGTCTGCTATGACGTCTTTGAACATGTGCAGTTTCCGGAACCGATTCTCAACGAATGCTTTCGTGTCCTTCGTCCGGGTGGAAAACTGCTGATCGGTACCTGGGGCTGGTATCATCCGTTTGCCCCGCATCTATGGTCAACAATGCCTGTGCCATGGGCACATGTGCTGTTCTCAGAACGAACATTGCTTCGAACATGTCGTCGAGTCTACCGGTCCGACTGGTATCGTCCGAATATGCATGACTTTGACAGCCAGGGTCTGAGAATCCCGGACAAGTTTACCAATGAGTCGATTCCGGAAAGCTATCTGAACAAGTTCCTGATTCGTGACTTTGAACAGGCCTTTCGGAAGTCGCCACTAAAGTATCGGATTCACTCTCAACGATTCAGTTCAAAGTGGGCTGCATGGACGAAACCACTCCTGAAGGTACCGTTCCTGAAGGAATTCTTTACCGCCTACATCTGGGTTGTTCTTGAGAAACCGGCCGAACGCTCTAATGCCAGAACTCCACGCCGCGAATTGGCAGCCGTCTGATACTCCATTACTCCGTGCCTTTCTGCGCCAAATTACATGCCCGGCCAGAACGCCTGAGGATTCGGGTTTGGCGCACGGAGGCACAATGACACAAAGGGTATCGCGGAAGAGGCGGAAGAATCGCACCGGTACTCGATTGTGTCATTCCGCGTATTCCGTGGTTACTAATCACGCTGGCTGCGATTCGTGTCTTTCGTGGCTTCAACCGACAGCTTTGAGCGCGATTCTGCTCGGTGGTCAGTACCGGGCGGCGGCGGCGCGAAGGGCGCCGACGCCTGCGGCTAGCCGTTAAACTGTATAGCCGAGATTCGGGGCCAGCCAGCGTTCCATTTCCGAAACAGATCGGTTCATTCGCCCTGCATAATCCTCAACCTGCTCACGAGTTACACGGTCGACGCTGAAGTAACGAGATTCCGGGAGACTGAAATACAAACCGCTTACCGAAGCGGCTGGCCACATTGCAAAACTCTCTGTGAGCCTCATTCCGATGGCGGACTCCACATTCATCAGCTTCCACAGATCACCTTTCGGAAGATGATCCGGGCAGGACGGGTAGCCGAATGCAGGGCGAATCCCCTGATACTCTTCTTCGATAATTTGTTCGCTGGTGAGATTTTCAGCGTTACCATAGCCCCATTCGCGCCGAACTCTGGCGTGGAGATACTCCGCAAACGCTTCTGCCAGTCGGTCAGCGAGTGCCTTGATCATGATGGCACGATAATCGTCGCCGGCCGCTTCGACGGAGCGGGCCAGTTCGTCACATCCATGTCCCGCTGTCACAGCAAAGGCGCCGATGTAATCATGCCCCGGACCAGCTGAACCGCTGATCGACGACCTTGGAGCCACATAATCGGTCAGTGACCGGAAGTCCTTCTGACCGACTCGTTCCCATTGCTGACGCAGCATCGGGAATCTCATGAGTTCTTTGGAGCGGGATTCGTCGGTCCAGAGAACCACATCTTCCCCAACGGCATTTGCAGGCCAGAACCCATAAACAGCGCTGGCTTTCAGAGCCTTGTTCTGCAGCAGTGATTTCAGTTCTTTCTGAGCATCATCAAACAGCCTGCGAGCTTCTTCGCCGACGACTTCATCCTTCAGGATTTTAGGATACTTGCCGGCCAGCTGCCACGAACTGAAGAATGGAGACCAGTCAATCCATGGGACGAGTTCTTCCACAGGGAGACTGTCAATCACTTTTGTACCTGTGAATTCAGGCTTCGGTGGTGTGTAGTTGTTCCAGTCGACCGTGAAACGACGACTGCAGGCATCTGCAAATGGCACCAGTGCGACCTGCTGGCGCTGTTCAAACGACGCCTTTGCTCGCGCCTGAATGTCGATGTTCTTCTGAACAAACTCGGCCTTGCGCTCCTTGTCCAGAAGTGCTTCCACCACACCCACGGCTAAAGACGCATCGCCAACATGCACAACCGGCTGTTTGTACATCGGTGCAATTTTCACAGCCGTGTGTTTGGCACTGGTTGTGGCGCCCCCGATCAGCAGTGGCAGGCTGAATCCCTGTTCCTGCATCGTTCGAGCCACGGTGATCATTTCTTCGAGAGACGGGGTGATCAGCCCGCTGAGCCCGATAATGTCGGCTCCATGTTTGACGGCTTCTTCGAGGATTTTCTCACAGGGAACCATCACACCAAGATCGATCACTTTGAAATTATTGCACCTCAAAACCACCGCCACGATATTCTTTCCGATATCGTGAACGTCCCCCTTAACAGTGGCGATCAGAAACGTGCCTCGGTTGCCTTCCGTACTCGCCGCACTCGGGCCTGACTGAGACGCGAGAGCAACCGCGTCATCGCGAGTGCCTCGGAAGAGTCCGCCTTCTGCAAAGTATTGGCTGACCGTATCCGCAGCGGCCGCGACTTTCTCCGCTTCCATGAAGGGTTCCAGCCATGCCACGGACTTCTTCATCACGCGAGCAGACTTCACAACCTGTGGCAGAAACATTTTGCCCACACCAAACAGCTCACCGACCACATTCATGCCGGCCATCAGTGGACCCTGTATGATGTCCAACGGGCGACCGTATTTTTGCCGAGCTTCTTCGGTGTCCTGATCAATATAGTCGGTGATTCCTTTCAGCAGTGCATGCTGCAGCCGCTGTTCCACCGTGCCACTTCGCCACTCTTCAATCTTCTCTTTGCTGCCGGCTTTGGCTTTGACTTTCTCCGAATATTCGATGAGTCGCTCCGTCGCATCCGGACGACGATTGAGCAGAACATCCTCGATGAAGACCAGCAGTTCCGGGTCGATTTCTTCGTAGACTTCCAGCTGCTGAGGATTCACGATCCCCATATCAAGGCCCGCCTGAATGGCATGGTACAGGAACGCTGCATTCATCGCTTCCCGCACAACATCGTTGCCGCGGAACGAGAACGACACATTACTGACACCGCCCGAAGTACGAGCACCCGGACATTCCTTCTTGATCAATCTTACGGCTTCAATAAATTCCACCGCATAGTTGGCATGCTCTTCCATCCCGGTGCCAACCGTCAGGATGTTGGCATCAAAGATGATATCTTCCGGCGGAAAGCCGACCTTCTCTGTCAGCAACTTAAACGCGCGGCGACAGATGGCCACCTTGGTTTCGCGATCCGTTGCCTGTCCGGTTTCGTCAAACGCCATGACGATCGCTGCGGCCCCATAGCGGCGAACCAGCTTCGCCTGCTGCAGGAATTTCTCTTCGCCTTCTTTCAGACTGATACTGTTGACAATACTCTTTCCCTGGACGCACTTCAGCCCGGCTTCGATCACGTTCCAGTCGGAACTGTCGATCATCACCGGAACTCGAATGTTCTCGTCACTCACCAGCCACAGGTATTTTTCCATGCAGCGAGGACCATCGAGGAGTCCTTCGTCCATATTGACGTCAATGACGTTTGCGCCACCTTCAACCTGATCCCTGGCGATACTAATTGCCTCGTCGTACTTTTCTTCCCGAATCAACCGAGCAAACTTGCGGGACCCAGTGACGTTGGTACGTTCACCGACATTCAGAAAATTGGATTCCGGTCGCAGTGCCAGATAGTCAAACCCGGAATAGGCGGCCCAGCCGTTCCCTTCAGGAATCTTTCGCGGTGGAATACCTCGTACCGCCTCACCGATCTTCGAGATATACTCGGGCGTTGTTCCGCAGCACCCACCAACGATATTCAGCAAACCTGCTTTCGCAAATGAATGCAGGTGTTGCGCCATTTCCGCCGGTCCACAGTCGAAGCCCCCCATTCCGTCCGGCATCCCGGCGTTCGGGTAACAGCTGACATAGGATGTCGCCATCTTTGAAAGCGTTTCAAGGTATGGTCGGATTTGCTTCGGACCCAGTGCGCAGTTAAAGCCGAAACTGATCGCCGGAAAGTGTTCTACGGATGTATAGAAGGCTTCCACCGTCTGTCCCAGCAGAGTCACCCCACCGGCAAATACGGTCCCGGAAATCATGACCGGGATTTCTCGCTGCTTCTCGTCAAATACCTTC
Source organism: Planctomyces sp. (assembly GCA_016795105.1). Classification (GTDB taxonomy): domain Bacteria; phylum Planctomycetota; class Planctomycetia; order Planctomycetales; family Planctomycetaceae; genus F1-80-MAGs062. Next base: position 56,071 of record JAEUIH010000043.1, on the reverse strand, counting down.
CAGATCGCAAACAGACATGCTTTCATATTCAGCGTGTCAAAACTGGTTTCGGGCAGCAACAGGTCACAGCCACCGTCCATCAGTCCGCGAACCTGTTCTGCATACGATTCGACCATCTGATCCCAGGTGAATGGCCGTGTACCCGGTTTATCGGCGTTCATCGACAGCTGAACCTTGGTTGGGCCAATGCTGCCAGCAACGTACCTCGGTTTCAACGGGTTCTTTTTTGTCTCGGCATCCGTAACATGTCGTGCCAGTTCCGCCGCCGATCGATTGATCTCATAGGTCAGGTGGGCCAGCTGGAACTCTTCCATTGAGACCACGTTTGCATTGAACGTATTGGTTTCGATGATGTCAGCCCCGGCATCCAGATACTCCTGATGGATGCCTGCTATGGTTTGAGGCTGACTGAGCACGAGCAGGTCGTTGGCGTTCTTCAGGTCGACGGGATGAGACGCGAACCTCTTACCGCGATAAAAGGCTTCGTCCGGCCCCCGAGACATGATCAGCGCGCCCATTGAACCGTCAATGACCAGAATTCTCTCGGACAACAATTCGCGGATGTCAGGCTTCATGAAACCGTAGGCTGCTTTTGGGGGAAAATCTGTGAATCTGCTGATTCAAAAAAGTCCGGAAAACCACCGGAAAGAGGCGGGATTGTAGAGACATTCCGAGTTCGAGGCGATACTTAGCTGTCCGGTTGGCTCAGTTCATGGAGATTCAGACCGAGACTTTTAGTTGAGGGAGATATCGATCAGCGTCGGATCTGTGGGTGAAACTGTCGTATTGTCCAGCATTGGCGATACCTGTTCCCCCGACTCGCCGACAGGTACCTGGGTGAGTATGCTCTCCTGGGGTGCCATGTTGTCCGCCAGATTCTGCCGCCACCACAATTCCGCAGTCTCCCACGTCCAATGACCATATAATGGCAGACACTGCAGTTCCGACTGAAGTTCATCGGGAGTCTGAAATCGATCTTCCGGCCGTTTGGCCAGGCATTTCATCACGATCGAGTCCAGCTCCGGGGAAATCGGCACGCCTATCGTTCTCAGATTCGGAGGAATTCTCGAGGCATGCGAAATCACCAGCTGCAAAGCACTGTCTGACCGAAATGGAGGATGTCCGCTCAGCAGAAAATAGGCGACGGCAGCCAGAGAATACATATCGCCTCGAATATCGGGCACTTCACCCTGCGCCTGTTCCGGACACATGAATCGAGGTGAACCATTAATCTGGTTGGCATGCGTGTCGTTCTCATCAGACGTCGCTGCGATCGGTCTCACGAGGCCGAAGTCGAGCAGCTTTACAACATCGCAGCGGTTTCCGAGATTTGCCAGAAAGATGTTGCTCGGCTTAATATCCCGGTGCACAAGTCCTCGATACGCGGATTCCCGCAAAGCATCACACACCTGAACCAGAAGGAAAATGACTCGGGATTCCGGCAATGGCCCGAACCGTTCCACCAGTTCGTAGAGGTTGAGTCCGTAGAGGTACTCCATTACGTAAAAGAACCGACCTTCATCAGTCTGGCCATAGTCGAAGACCTGAATCGTATTCCAGTGCGTCAGTGACGCTGTCGCCTGCACTTCCCGTTCAAAGCGACCCATCATCGTGGGGTCTTCCGCATAGTCACCACGAATCAGCTTGACCGCGCACAGGCGTCTCAGAAGCTTGTGTTCCGCCAGAAACACATCGCCCATACCACCGCTTCCAAGCTTGCTCCGTAGCCGATACTGTCCGAGTTCTTCGGCGCTTTGAGCGCGACGTCGGAGCTGATTGATGACGATCGTCCCATACACCGCACACCCTGCTCCGATTGCAAGGCTCAACAGATTGCTGCTGCGAAGCTTGCTCACCGACATTGAATTCGACTTTCGGAAAGACTCCAGCCCTTCCCGAGACTCTTTATTGGACATGATTACAGCTGCGGACATCACAGCCATCAGCAAGACCATGCCCGCCGATCGGAGACCCGTGTTTGGTATGAACATCCCATAAATCATCATCAGAGCAAACAAAGCCAGAATGTGGTCTTTGATCGCTGCGACCAGGTCGACAATTGCTGCGTGGTCATTGCCCGGAGCAATCAGCAGCTGTTCCGCGACACTAGCCAGCCGTTCATTGAGCGACACGCTGAAATCCAGGGCCATACCGATAAAAACCAGGAATTCAACTCCCCGAAGCAGGTACAAAGGCGATTTTCGCAGCGCCGGCATTGCAAAAAACACCAGCAGCAAACCTGCAAAGACGAGGATGTCGCTGAATCCCAGACTGCTGTTTTCCACAAGCACGAGTCGGGCGATATATGCCACTCGAGCAGCAAACAGCAGCAGTGCGACGGCTCGAATTCGTCTTCTCAACAGCTGATGCTCGGGCGATTCTGCAGAACCATCGCTCGTCGGTACCAGACGTTTTTGCGGACCCGCGGTTCCAAAGAAATTCAGTACTGAAACCAGGCTATTCCAGCGTCGTTGCTCTTTTGTTTCTGTTGGAATCATCACAAAAGTTACCGGAAGTGTATGGCCCGCAGATCAGGGATTTCCCCTCTGCGACCGGATCGATTGTAGCGAATTTTCTGTTTGGTTGATGAGAACCTTCCTTTTCCACTTCGAAAATGAGCGACTTCCACAACCCTGGGGGAGCTTACCACCTGCATGAAGTAGGTTTCAAAGTCCCAATCGTCCATTGTTTTTCTGAAAACGCTTCAAGGAATCTGGTAATGCCTCTGAAAGCGCATGCTCGGGCGGAATCTCAAGAAAAAGAGGTGGGGGATACCATCACATGGACACTCACGGGTGCGATTACTCCCGGAGAAACCAGTCAGGTCATTCTGATCCGAGGACCACGCTTTCGTATTGGTCGGCGTCGTGACTTCGAATTATGCATCAACTCCTCGATCGTCAGTGGGGCTCACGCTGAAATTCTTGAGTGTGCCGGCTCTGTGTTTCTGAGAGACACCGGAAGCACGAACGGAACTTTCCTCAATGGCAAACGTATTTCCCACGACACGATGATGTCCGACGGCGACGTCATTGAAATCGGTGATGTGTTTTTCCGCGTACAAAGTCACCAGAAGAAACAGGCTGCTCGCACTGAGCCATTGCTCACGAAAACGAACTTCGTTGATGACGCTCATGATCTGCAGGCACAACGCAGCCTCGTGCAGATGTTCAAAGCCAGTCAGTTGTCGCCTTGCTTTCAGGCGATCCACTGTCTCGAATCCGGCTTTGTTCGAGGATACGAATACCTCGCTCGCTGTCCTCTTGCGGGGCTTGAAACGGCCGGCAAACTGTTTGAACAGGCTCGAAAAGCCGGCCGCGAAATTGAGCTGAGTATGCTCTGCCGTCGCAAAGCTCTGGCCTTCAGTACTGTAATTGAAGCCCATCAGCCCGTGTTTCTGAATACTCATCCGATTGAACCTCTGCTCCAGATGGTCCTGCCGCAGATGCAGGAACTCCGGGATGCTTACCCGGAACGCGGTATGGTGCTGGAGATCCATGAAGCGGCGATCACCGAACCCGGTTTGATCCGAGAACTCCGCAAGGAACTTGCTGACATTAACGTTCGGCTGGCGTTTGATGACTTCGGACGAGGCCAGGCTCGGATCCGGGAACTGATTTGCGCCACGTCCGACTATATCAAGTTCGATTCGGCACTGATCTCGGACCTGCAGCATGTTTCCCGGGAGCAGTTTCGGTTCTTCGCTTCGATTGTTCAGGGGATTCGCCGCGAAGGTGCAATCACCGTTGCTGAGGGTGTCGAAACGGAAGAAATGGCCACCGTCTGCCGGGAAATCGGGTTTGACCTCGTGCAGGGCTTTCTGTTTAGCCGCCCCACATTACTGCTTTAGGGTGTTTTGATTTCCCCTGGCAGTCCCGTGCTCGTTAAACTGATTCTTCGATCCGAACAACAGGCGGCGTCCTGAGCTGGACGACTGTTCGGAAGAAGACTCTTTATCGGGGCTGTCCAACCGATGCTGAACCATACTCTGCTGAGCGCTGAACGGAATATCCACGACACGTCCACAACGCTCAACGCGCCGTCCACAGGCCTGAAGATTGCCACAGATCAACCGTGGTCTGTGTCCATGCAGCGACTTCGAGGTGGCGTTTCTGACGGCGTAGATGTGGTCACTATCAACAATGGCCGCATGAAGCTCGACCTGCTGCCGACTCGTGGTATGGGCGTCTGGCGTGGCGATGTCGACGGTGTCCCTCTGCACTGGGTTTCACCCGTCTCCAATCCCGTTCATCCTTCGTGGGTCGACCCCATGCGTCGGGGCGGTATTGGATGGCTCGACGGCTTCAATGAACTCATCTGTCGATGTGGACTCGGCTGGCATGGAGCTCCCGCGAATGAAGTTCGCCGGGACGCAGCAGGAAAGATTGTCTCCGAAGAATTCCTGCCCCTGCACGGACGAATCGCCAATCTTCCTGCACATGATGTGCAGGTATCCATCAGTGAAGAGAACGGCGGACTGATCTCGGTAACCGGCGTCGTTGACGAAGGCTGTCTGTTTGGAGGTCGCCTTCGACTGACATCCACTCTTCGAACTCAACCAGGAAGCAGTCGATTCACTGTTGAAGATGTCGTAACCAATCTGGGTTCGGCACCCGCCGAATCAGAAATGCTTTATCACTGCAACATCGGTCGCCCGTTCCTGGGAGACGGTGCTACCTTTCATTCAGCTTCCACGGAAGTCGCGCCCAGGAATGCTCGAGCCGTCGAAGGTCTGAGCATGTGGAACATCTATCAGGGACCGACTCCGGGTTATACAGAACAGGTCTATTTTTCCAAACCTGTCCATGATGAACGGGGATATGGTGTGGGAGTGCTCTGCGATCCGGACTGTGAGCGAGCCTTTGTAGTCCGATTTGATACTTCCACTTTGCCCTGGTTCACTCTGTGGAAATGTACTCAGGCCGATCAGGACGGGTACGTTACCGGACTTGAACCAGGAAGCAGCTTCCCAAATCCTCGAGCCTTCGAGCGAACGAATGGGCGAGTCATTCAGCTGGCACCGGGGGCCAGCGTGACGTTCCGGCTGGAATTTGAAACAGTCCTCGGCAGAGACTCCGTCCGAAAGCTGCTCGATGAAGTCACTGCGATGCAGGTTGCTGTTGCTCGAACCATTCATCCCGCACCACTGCCAACCTGGTGTGCACCGTAACCGCGGTGGACACCTTCGTTCGACGGATCGGACAGATCAGACGGATCGGACGGATCGGACGGATCGGACGGATCAGACAGATCAGACAAGTGCCTGTCCCAAATGACTGTTGCTGGAGACTTGAAGATGACACTTGAAGAAGTGATGCAGGAGCTGGAGTCGAAGGGCGGTGAGTCCACAAAGAGGACGCTGATGCGGCATGGGGCGCCAGAGCCAATTTTTGGAGTGAAAGTCGGCGACCTCAAACCGATGCAGAAGAAACTCAAGGGCCAGCAGGAGCTGGCACTTGAGCTGTATGCAACGAAGAACTCGGACGCGATGTACCTTGCCGGCCTGATCGCGGACGGTCGAAAGATGACAAAGAAGCAGCTGGATCAATGGGCCAGTGGAGCAACCTGGCACATGATCGCCGGCTATACCGTTCCATGGGTCGCGGCCGAACATCCCGATGCTGTGTCACTGGCGGTGAAATGGACGGCTTCCAAAAAGGACTTGGTGGCAACAGCCGGCTGGTCAACACTTGGTTCTGTTGCAGCTACAGTTCCGGACGACGAGATTCCGCTGGAGATTTTTGAAAAGCTACTGGGGGTTGTGCCCACGGCACTGAAATCTGCTGGCAATCGAACTCGCTACGCTATGAACAACTTTGTGATCTGCGTTGGCACCTACGTCGCCCCACTCGCGGACGCAGCGATGAAGACAGCGAAAAAAATGGGGGTCGTTGAAGTCGACATGGGCGATACCGACTGCAAGATCCCCGACGCCGCTACCTACATGATCAAATCCCGCAAAGGCGGTCCCATCGCCCCCAAACGCAAAAACACCCGCTGCTGAACAACAAAGTAGCAGGCAGACTCCGTCTGCCGTCCGCACCGCACTGCTCCCAACCAAAAAAACAAAACGCGACAACACCCTATTGCGGACGGCACATGGAATGTGCCTGCTACTGTAGCAGGCAGACTCCGTCTGCCGTCCGCCCGGACTCCCCTTCCCCTGCCACTCGCTCTCGATGGCGAGCACGAAAGAACCGCTGCTGCAGCCAGTTGTGCTTTTCCGCGTCTTCCCTGTATTCCGTGGTTATCAATCACACTGGCTACGCTGGTGGTCAGGAGTTCGGGATACGGCTGAAGAGATTTAGAAAACGGGGTGGCGGATTTGTGGGTCCAATTTCGCTACTCATGGAAAAGCGGTCAATTGGTCGCGTCCGGTTCAAAGCTTCCTGAAGGTCTCCATGATGTTCAACATGTCAGCGATTCGTTTTGTATTTCTGTTTTCGCTCATTGCTGGTCTCCTGACCGGTACCTGCGATTCTTCGTTTGGTCAGGTTCCCGACGCTCCTTTGGAACTCACCGCACAGGCCAGCTTTCCGGGCGATCTGTCAATTTCATTGTTTTGGATCGATAATTCGCTCAACGAAACAGGCTTCGAAGTCCAGCGGCGACGGGACGGAGATGTAGACTTCATCACGATCGGTGTGACTCCTTTCAGCAACGTGAATTCGTTCAATGACGTTGGGCTGGAAGAGAACACAACATACGTCTACCGTGTTCTGGCCTTCAATGCCGACGGTGCTTCCGATTTCAGCAATACGGCTTCTGCGGCGACCAGCTTCGCTCGTCCACTTCAGGTCAGCAATTTAGCGGGTGAAATCATCGATGGTTCTGTGTCTTTGACATGGACCGATGAAGCGAACAATGAAACGCTGTTTGAAGTCGAGCGAGCCGAAGTTGGTGTCTCTACCGAATACAGCGTAATCGCCGTCCTCCCACCGGATTCAACAAGCTACGTCGATTCGACACAGCTGGACGGTGCACTCTACAGCTACCGTGTTCGTCCTTGGCGATTTGATGTCTTCGGTGGTGCTCCGCTGACCGTTGAACTCACCACTGGTTCGCCGACTCAGTCGCCGAGATCCGTCGCAGCACGAGCCAAGTCCCGCTCGTCTATTGAAATTTCCTGGTCCGGGCGATTTGCCGACACTGCTCTCGTCCACATTCAGCGATTCGATCTGAACACCGGTCTGTGGGCCGATGCCGGTTTCGTCAAAGCAAAATCCCGCAAGTTCGTTGATACCGGTCTGCTGGCAAGCACGTTTTACGGCTACCGAATTCGAATCGAAACGCCTACTGCTGTCTCACTATGGGAATCCACTTCAGCAACGACGAAACGCAGATAGCAGCCTTCACGCAGAAGGTGGACGTCACGCTCGGCGTGATGACTACATTTTGTCATGAGTATTTTTTAGATGCAGGTCGAACCAGTCAGCGAAGCGGATGATGTCGAAGATCATCGTGGGCCAGCCGTGCGGTTTGCCGGGACGGACTTCCAGTACCACATTGCGGCCCCGTTTTATTGCTTCATCCCGGAATCGTTCGGACTGATCCAGTGGTACGAGCGTGTCCGCGTCGCCGTGAACGATAAACGTAGGCGGCATCGCGTCGGTAATGTGATAAATCGGTGATAGCTCGCGGCCCAGCACTTTCCAGTCTTCAAGGTTCTCTGCTCTCGGTCCGAAGCCTTTTTTGAAGCTCTTCGGAGGGCCACCGTCGCCTGTGTTTTCTGTCGATGCACCGAGGTTCAGCAGGTCTGTCGGCGGATAGAAGCAGGCCACACACTGCACTGCACTCGATTCACGATCCACCGTATCTGAAGCTGCCGGGTCACCGGGACCGCCGCAGGTTCCGAGCATCAGAGAAAGGTGGCCTCCGGAGCTGCCGCCGATCACGCCCAGACGATCCGGGTCGACTTCGTAATCTTCCGCGTGATGCCTGACAAACCGAACCGACCGTTTCATATCTTCCACTATATTGCCAATGGTGCATTCCGGTTGCGAAATGTGTCGCACGGCAAACACCGTATATCCTCGTCGAACAAACGGCGCTATCAGAAACGGCTGGATGGGATCCTGATTGGACTTCCAGCCACCACTGACGGCTAGTATCACGCCGGCTCCGTTAGGATTTGGTGGCTGAAGCACATCCATTAACAGCGGCTTACCATCCCGCTCGCCATATTGCACTGCGGCTGTCAGTGTCGAGGGCGCTTTGAACCACCACCAGTAAAAGACGCCACCCATTGCGGCAAGAATCGACAGAACCACCGTACAGAACAGCAACAGCTTTTTCATCCATCTGAACCTGCGAGGCTTTGAATCAGGCTTTGAAGATTTTGTTTCTTCCATCTCGAACATTCCGAGTCGCGTTGCGGGTATCCAGAACCATTTCGGCGTGTTGAACAATCAGGTCGTAGTCGTACGCTGAATGATCTGTGGCAATCAGAACACAATCCTGGCTGCTGAGAAATTCTGGCGTTAGCAGTGTACTCGTAAGTGCCGGAACTTCGTAGTGCCGCATTTTCGGGAGCACCGGGATGTGGGGATCGTTGTAAGAAATGATGGCTCCTCGGGCTGTCAGTAGTTCCATCAATTCAAACGACGGACTTTCTCGAGGGTCATCAACATCCTTCTTGTAGGCTGCCCCCAGCAGACAAATGCGACTTCCTCGTACCGCCTTCCCCTGATCATTCAGAAATTCTGTCAGACGCGAAACAACATACCTCGGCATCGAAGTATTGATTTCGCCGGCGAGTTCAATAAATCGTGTAGACATTCCCTGTCTCCGAGCCAGCCAGCTCAGATAGAAGGGGTCGATCGGTATGCAGTGTCCTCCCAGACCCGGGCCAGGATAGAACGCCTGAAATCCAAACGGCTTTGTCTTCGCCGCATCCACCACCTGCCAAATATCAATGCCCATTCGATCGAACAGCATTTTGAGTTCATTCACCATCGCTATGTTGACGGCTCGATAGGTGTTTTCAAGGATCTTGCAGGCTTCAGCTACTTCGGCACTCGAGACTCGAATCACCTGAACGATGGCTTTCGAATAGAGGGCACACGCAAGATCACAGCTGACGTCGTCGAGTCCGCCAACAACTTTTGGTATGCCGGCTGCCGTAAAATTGGGGTTCCCAGGGTCTTCACGTTCCGGACTGTAGGCCACAAAGTAATCTCTGCCCGCGATCAGTCCCTTCGAATTGTTCGCAAGGATCGGGGCCATCACGTCACGTGTCGTTGTTGGGTACGTCGTACTTTCAAGCACGACCAGTTGTCCGGGTCGCAGCGTGAGTGCAATCGATCGCGATGTTGATTCAACGTACTCCAGGTCGGGATCCCGGCTGGAATTCAGCGGTGTTGGAACACAAATCAGAAGGATGTCGGCTTCGTGAAGCCGTCCCGGATCTTCCGTCGGGTCCAGAAGCTCGTCCCGTAGCCATCGAGAGATCACCTCCGACTCGATATGCTTGATATAGCTCTTCCCCGCCTTGAGCGACTGTATCTTTCGTGGATCAACGTCGTACCCGATGCATCGAAAGCCGGCTCGAGTAAACGCGCTGATGAGTGGCAGACCTACATATCCCAGACCAATGATACCGACTCGAGCTGTCCGGTCTTCGATTTTGCTGAGGAGAGAATCTGCGGCTGACGGCAATGTGTTCTGATTCATAGCATTTGATCTGTCGTTAAAGTAGCAGGCACTCTCCGAGTGCCGTCCGCACCATCACGTGGCTTTTTGCCTGTGTCGGAGGATTCGGGCGGACGGCAGACGGAGTCTGCCTGCTACTTTACGTTGATACTCGATGTAAACGTGAGTGAGTTTCGGGGATGTGTGGCAGAATTCCTGCGGAGAATTCCGGGGGGCTCATGGAATGGCTCTCGCATTTTGAACTGTTACACTGAGTAGAGTGCAACAATTCAATTCACTTTTCGGCTTTCCAGCAGCCTGTGAAGCCCATTTTGATCAACCGGAACGAACCATGTCTGTACAGCTCAGTGAATTCGCTAAATCCCTGAACGTGGAAACTGCCTTTACCGTCCTTGCAGCCGCAAAAAAGCTGAAGGCTGCGGGCAAGGATGTCGTGGAGCTGGAGATCGGCGACAGCCCGTTCAACAGTACTGAGTCAGCCCGAGCATCGGGACTGCAGGCGATCCACGACAATCAGTCTCACTATTGTCCGTCACCCGGGATCCCGGAGTTTCGTCAGGCTGCTGCTCGTTTTGTAAAAAGCGAATTTGGTATTCCGGCGTCCGCCGAGAATATTGCCGTCGGTCCGGGAGCAAAAGTCTTCGAACAATTCTTTTGCGAAGCGTTTCTGAATCCTGGAGATGGCTGCCTGATCTTTAGTCCATACTTCCCTACATACATTCCCAATATTCAGCGACGAGGCGCCCGCCCGGTCATTAAATCGCTCCGACAGGAGACTCAGTTCCGTCCTCAGGTCGCGGACATTGAAGACTTTCTGAAAACCGACCCGGCCCCTCGCGCGATCTTCCTGAATTCGCCTCACAATCCGACGGGCGGTGTCTCCACCGAGCAGGACCTGCGTGACATTGCCGATCTGATTCGTGGGAAGAACGTCGCTGTGTTTAGTGATGAGCCATATTGTCACATGATCTGGAAGGGCCAGCATCACTCGCTGGCATCGCAGCCGGGGATGATGGAACAGTGTGTGGCCGCGTATACGTTCAGCAAGTCGTATTCGATGAGTGGCTGGCGGCTCGGGTTTTGTGTTTCGTCGCCGGCCATCATTGATGCGATCGGCAAGATGATCAACACAACGTTGTCCTGTACGCCGCCCATCGTTCAGCTGGCCGGCACAGCGGCTCTGGAACGAGATACGACGGAGCGTGACGCCGTGATGCTGAAGTTCCGTGAAAAGGTGATGTTGCTCACAAATGGGCTGAATCGCATCGAAGGCTTTACAACGCTCGATCCAACGGCCACCTTCTATGTATTCCCCAACGTGGCACCGATCTGTAACAGACTCGGAATCACCAGCCACGGACTCGCCCTGTATATGCTCGAGGGAGCGGACGACTCCTTTGGTGTCGCTTGTCTGGGCGGTGAATGTTTTGGGGCAGCAGGAGGTGGATTTCTGCGGTTCAGTTGTGCGGAGCCGAACGAGCGCCTTCAGCAGGCACTCGACTTTATCCCTGTTGCCATCAGTCGCACGGACCGCATTAACGCATGGCTGGAAAAACACCCGACTCATCGTCTGGCTACGCCATATGCGATGTAGTCGGGGTGGGAATTGTCCGGGCTTGGCCTGGTCGGGCGGGAATGACGGCCGGATTTGATTTGGTCGGGCAGGAATGCCCAACCTACTTATCTACTTAGACACTGCCGGTGAGCATAACGCCGCCGGAGTATTTGGGGATTTGAACGCTGAATTTGATGGACTGAGAGACCGCTGGAGCGGCTTCCCCGGCTGCGCAGACCTTCATATCTTTCAGAGTCAGTCGTTCGCGACTGACTTCTGTAAAGAGGTTTACGCAGATGTTGAGTACTTCGTGCAGATTCAATTTGATGTTGTCCGGGACGGAGCCTGCTTTGGTGGAATCCGTAGCGAGTCCTGCCGGGATCATCGAGATCGCTGCGCCCAGGGAGTTTGCCAATCCGAGGTCGCAGGTGAGAACACGTCGAATCCGATCGTTTTCGTCAACATAGCTGGCGAGAACATACGGTTTTGACGTGTCCGGGCCTGTCACAGACTGTTTCGCCTGGACACCGTTACCCAGCAGACACTGCATCAGTTTCTGGACATTATCAAGAGTCGGGAGGATCTGATCTGACATGATGTCACCTCTGTGTGCTGCATCAGGCAAGAGCCGGTGCGATCGCAGCTTCGAATGAATTTGGGGTGAAAGGCTTAGTCACAAGGAACGCAGCACCATTGTCTTCTGCTTCTTTTCGAACTTCCGGACTGCTTTCGGAAGTAATGAAACCGAACCGAATATTGTTTCCGGCTGCTCGCAAATTTTTGAGCAGATCGATGCCCTTCATTTCGGGCATGTTCCAGTCCGACAGTACGAGATCGGGTTTGTGTTCAGCGATCATCTGAATCGCTTCGGCCCCGTTGTTGGCTTCGATTGCAGAGAAGCCTGAAAAGGCTGTCTGCTTGAGAGTTCTGATGACAATCATTCTCATCGCTTTGCTGTCATCAACTACCAGAATCTTCATCTCTGTGCTCCTGTAAGTCACGTCTTGTGATTCAATATTAGCCTGGAGAAAACGGCCGGGCTGCGGAATTTGATCTGAGATTGATCGAACGGAATCAGTTGTTTGCTGAACGATCCAGCAGCCGGACGATCAGGGCATCGCCCTGGCATCGATGAGCGACAGTGATTCCGTCAAATCCCTGACCAAACGGTGCTTCGCCGTCGGCAAGCCCGACGCAGGGAAGTGAAAGACTGGAATCGCCTTCCATAATTCCCTTGAGGTTTCCACCCACCATATTCACAATTTCTCCGACAGCATCTCGGATCTCTTCTTCTGAGAGATCGTCTTCGCTGGTAGCGAACATCGTTGACGCGATGACTCGGGCAGTGGACATCGGGGCCAGTACCTGCACGAGAGAATTCCATCCGCCGGAAATGCGAATCACGGCAGACAGGGCCTCCTTTTCTTCGCAGGACTCTGATTCAACGGGCTCCATGCTAAGCCCGAGCATACCGAAACAGACGTCGTTGACCACCTGCTGCAGTGTTTGAGCATCGATCGACATGAGGTAAAGGTCCTAAGCTGTGACCGGTCTGAAACAGACGGTCTTTCCAACGGATTCACGAACAAAAGGAACATTGAGGGTAATCAGCGTTTCGCCGCCACCAAGAAACAGATATCCATCCGGGCGCAGCGACTTATGAATGCGAGTCAGAATTTTTGACTTCGCAGTGGTATCGAAATAGATCAGGACATTTCGCAGAAAGACGATGTCAAACTGAGCAATTGCGGGCCAGGGAGTGGTCAGGTTCAGCTTCTTTGCGTCAATCATACGTCGCAGTTCGGGCTTCGCCTGCCATTGTGTCCCCTTACGTTCAAAATGGCGGATCAACATCGGCGCCGGCAATCCTCGATTGACTTCAAACTGGCTATAGAGTCCGTCCTGGGTTCTCTTCACCATCTCGTCTGAGATATCAGTGGCCAGAATTCGTACATTCCAGCCGGCGAGTTCATTGAAGTGTTCGCGGATCAGCATCGCGATCGTGTACGGTTCCTGCCCGCTGGACGATGCTCCGCACCAAATCGACAGACTCTTTGATGAGGCACGTCGACGGATCAGTTCCGGGAGTATGTCTGTTCGCATCGCGTCAAACGGTGCGATATCCCGGAAGAAGCTGGTCTCATTGATTGTCATCGCTTCGGCGACGCGATCATGCAGCTGGCTGGCCGGACGTCGACGCAGTTCAGCCACCAGTTTTTCAACGTTATCCAGGCCCATGGTTTTGGCCACGGGTGACAATCTGGACTCGAGCAGATAGTCCTGATTCGACGAGATCACATTGCCGGATCGCTCGGCTATGACCGTCTTCAGGTACTCGACATCTGGAGCCGCCAGGGGCATATAGCTGTTCCTGAAAAATTAACAAAGACCGTATGCTGAATGATTAGGCTGAAGCAACTGCCACACTGCTTCTCAAACGCGTCATAATGGTGGTGTGCATTTCATTGAGAGGTACCAATGCATCTGCGACACCCGCTTCGTAGACGGCTCGAGGCATGCCCCAGACAACACTTGACTGCTCATCCTGAGCAAGTATCGTGGCTCCCAGCTGACTGAGCTGCACACATCCGGCGGCCCCGTCTTTTCCCATTCCTGTCAATACAACTGCGAGACTGTTGCCTCCATAGACTTCCGCCACGGAGCGAAACAAAACATCGACAGACGGCCGACAGGAATTTTCCGGCGGTGCCTGATTTGTTTTTAATACGACACTGGTACCCTGTCGTGCCACGGTCATGTGAAAGTCACCTGGAGCAACCCAGACTTCACCGGGTTTCAGTACCGCCCCATCAAATCCTTCGCGAACTTTGAGCTTCGAGCACCGGTCCAGACGTTCGGCCAGCAGCTGTGTAAAGATCGGAGGCATATGCTGAGCGATAACAACAGGTATCGACAGATCGCTCGGCAGTCGGCTCATCACATCTGCCAGGGCATTCGGACCTCCAGTCGAAGATCCGATTGCCAGAATGTTCGCCTGACCGCTCCGCTTTCGGGTCGACACCACTGCTGTTCGACGTGGTTCTGCCACCACCGCAGCACCCGCAGGTCGGATCGCTACTGCATCCTTCTGGACTTTTGGTGCAGATTCTCGCTGAGACTTGAAGCGATTTCCCCACAACCGGAGTTTGGGGATCACTTCGGTCTTCAGGAACTCGATCGCTTTGTCCACATGACCTACGCCTGTCGGCTTTGCGACGTAATCCGTTGCTCCTGCGGACAGAGCATCCAGTGTTGCTTCTGCTCCACGTACTGTCAGCGTGCTGAACATTACGATTGGTGCCTGACTCCCGGTCGCTCTGATCGATCGCAATGCCTCGATCCCATTAATCACGGGCATTTCGACATCCAACAGTGCAACATCCGGCTTGTGGCTGCGAAACAATGCGATTGCTTCTTCACCATTCGTAGCCGCTCCAACCAGCATCATGTCTGTTTCCCGGGAGATTGCTTCTCCAAGGATGCGACGCGTGACGGTTGAGTCATCCGCTATCATTACTCTGATCGCCCTGGTCATTTTCTGAATCTCCAGCCTACTCTCTCAGAATGCCATCATTTCCACGGCATCCTTCGCCGCTGTTTCCATGACTTCTCCGACCGTATCCACCAGTCGCCCTGCTGCGTTTCGGACCCCGCATCCTTCAAGTATGAAGAGCGCAGAATTCTCACGAAGGTCGTATGTATGAACGTCTTCTCCACGCTGCAGATGATTCGCCATGTGATCACACACAGCCGTCAATGCGACCAGACGTCGATGACGTAGTGCCAGCGTCGGGTCATGATGAAAACGAATGACTTCCTGCAGCTCTGTCGGCAGTCGATTCACCTGAGCGAACCAGGCCCCGACTTCACAATGATTTGTCCCACATGCTTCCAGTTCATCGGGCAGCAGAGAAGGACCTTCCACGAATTCCAGCGGGTCGATCTGAGCAAACTGTTCCGGCAGACAAACAGCAAACAACGTACGACCGAAATCATGAATCAGCCCGGCCGCGAATTCCTCACCCTGAAATCCCGCGCCCACACAGCGATTCACATTGATCGCCAGCATTGCCGTGAGAAAGCCGTGTCTCCAAAGTACTTCTCGAATCCACTCTTCACCCAGAGTGATCTTCTTCATTAACGAAGTCATACTGGTGCTGAGTATCAGATTCTTGCACTGGCGAAACCCCAGTCGTACGACCGACTGATGCAAATTGACGATGGGTCGACCCGGTGAATACAGTGCGGAATTCGCCATTCCCAGTATGTCGGCCGCCAGTTTCACGTCTCGTTCCACAACAGCCGTAAATTCCGTGATCGCGCAATCCGGATCTTTGGCGATCTCCAGCGCCTGAATCGCGATCGCCGGCAACATCTGAAGATCCTGCGTCCTTCGACGAAACAGGCTCTCCAGATTCTCCGGGATCACGGGATCAGCTAATACTGCTCCCACACTCATTGCTGCCTCTTCCTGATATGAATCCACCTGATGATCTCCCGCTTCTTCAGACCCGGTCGGCCGGCGGGTTGTACTTCAGGCCTGGTCGGCCTGTTGTGATGAGCTTCCGGCCTAACCGGCCTGTTGTGTCATGTTGACACCGATCAGTCGCAGCTTGTCCAGAAGTATGTCCGCTGTGAACGGCTTCATGACGAACTCATCGACTCCCGCCATCAGAGCACGTGCCATCTGGGCTGGTTCTGTTTCCGTTGTCACCATGACCAGTTTCATTTCCCGCCAGCCATCATCGGCTCGTACTGCCTTTACGAATTCGAGTCCGTTCATGACGGGCATGTTCCAGTCCACGAGTGTGAGTTCAACGTGGTCTACCTGGTGCAGGCAGGCCAGCCCTTCCTGGCCGTTTCCTGCTTCCATGATTTCGAACCCGAGTGGTTCAACAATCTGTCGAAGAATCCGCCGCATAGCTCGGGAGTCATCGATGATCAGGGCGTACATGCTGAATCCTTTGTTGGAATTGACCCGTTCTTGATACAGGCAAAGTCTGTTTTTTTGAGGTAAGTATTTTCCGAAGATGTCTGATCTATTTCTTAGGTCATAGCCACGGCTGTCATCCCAAAGTTTTTGCTGAACTCTGATGGATTGTGTGAACTGAACCGCTGGTTTTCCCTTCCCTGCAGGGTCTCGATATTCTCCGAGATCACTCGGCTGTTCTCGGCGATCACCTGCACACTCCGACCAAGGTCCGAAGTCATGGCTGTCTGTTGTTCAACAGCAGACGCGATCGCTGTTTGCGTATGTCGTATTTCTTCCATGACATCGCTGACGAGTTCTATCGCGGATACTGCGTTCTGAGATCGTGACTGAATGGCCTCGATCTGTTGTGTGATGGTTACTGCTGCTTCACTGGTCTGCTTCGCCAGGTCTTTGACTTCACGAGCCACCACCGCAAATCCTCGGCCTGAATCCCCTGCCCGAGCTGCCTCTATGGTTGCGTTCAGGGCGAGCAGGTTTGTCTGATGAGTAATTTGCTGGATCACCTTGATGATGTCGCCGATCTGACGACTGTCGTCTCCCAATTGATGCAGCGTTCCGCTCGCTGAGCCTACCGATTCTGACGCTTTTTGACAGATGTTGACTGCTCCCGTCGTATTTTGTGAAATCTCTCGAATGCTCTGTTCAAGCTCTCGGACGGCTGTTTCTATCGAGCTTGCTGTGTCTTTCAGTTCGCCCGACTGAACAGCTACGGATTTACCCGCGGTCTCCAGCAATACGAGCGTTCCGCGAATGAAGCGAGCTCCAAAGCCGATCACGAGCAAAACTCCGACACCGCAAAATGTTGCAAGTGCGACCGTTTGCCACAGAACCTCGCTCGAAACCGCTTTCTCATTGTCGGCCGCGTAAGCAGTTGCTGTTACCACAAGGCGATCTACGGCGTCCCGATGCTGCTCGTAAGACACCTTCATGGAACCTCTGAGTAATGTCTTTGCCTCACTCAGCTTTCCGGACTGACAAAGCGGTATGAGTTGCTGCTCTGCTTCCTCGAAAAACTTCTTCGCTGGAAAATAGGCTTCTTCCAGCAGCAGACTTCGCATACCTTCGACTTCAAGCGCCTCGTCCCAGTAGACATGTCGAGCTTCGTGTTCTGCCTTCAGTCGATGCATTCGTTCAACGCTGTCTTTGAATTCCTCCAATTGTCCGGACTCCTGAGAGTCGATCATCTGCAGTGCCGTCAGGTAGGATTCGACGATGTACTCCGGAGGTGGCAGAATATCGGCGATGATGTCTTTTCCTGCGACGATTCGCTGATAATAAGGTCCGTGGACTCGCGTAACGCGAACGATGTTCAGCGACCACCCGATACTGATTACGGCCAGCAGGATGACAAGGCTGACAAAGGCCCTGAGCTTGCCTGCCGTTGTCATATTTTTTATCCAGTGTTTCATAGGGTATCTCTTACTCGTCTGATTCTTCAGCCGCCGGTCGGTCGGCTGTACTGAATTCAGCCTCTCGTGGATCGGATGGGTCGGCTGTTTGATTCTGCCGGTGTGGCTGTTATGCGTCCTGGCAGAGCTTGTCGAACTTCTCCCACGAGACTGAGCAAATCATCGGCCATCGCTTCGATGTCACCTGCTGCCCGCATCGTGTTATGAGTACCTTCGGACGTGTTCTTTGCGGCCTCAGCGACCCGAGTGATGTTCTTAGCGATTTCACTGCTTCCCGCGGCAACTTCGGAAATATTTCGGCTGATCTCTCCGGTCATCGCGGACTGTTCTTCGACTGCGCTGGCGATCGCATTCTGGCTCTCACTGATCTGTCGGATGATTCCGCTTACCTGACCGATCGCGTCAACCGCCTGATGAGTGTCTTCCTGGATCATGGCGATTTTTCGAATGATATCTTCTGTCGCATGGCTGGTCTGCTTGGCCAGTTCTTTGACTTCATTCGCCACGACGGCAAAGCCTTTACCAGCTTCACCCGCTCGAGCCGCTTCGATCGTGGCATTCAGAGCCAGCAGATTTGTCTGTTCAGCAATCGAGTTGATGACCTTGATCACATTTCCAATCTCTTCGCTGCTCTCCCCCAGTTTCATCACTGTCGAATTTGTGCGATTAGCGGCCTCTACGGCTGCGCTTGCGACCGCCGCTGCGTGAGATGTGTTGCCTGAAATCTCTCTAATGCTTGCATTAAATTCCTGCACTGCAGTAGATAGTGCCTGAGCATTTGTGCTCACCTCCTCAGCGGCACCGCTTGCGAGAGTAGCCTGGTGTGTCGTCTCTTCAGCATTGTGTTGCATCTGTTCACTGACAGCACACAAATCCAGCCTTACTACATCTCTCACCGCATTAGCGGACTCGGTCAAGCGTCTGCAAATACCTCGCGCCATAGTCCATCCAAGAACTACCGCAGTCACGACAAGAAATCCAGCAAGGAACTGCGTCCAATAGTTTCGCTGATCCACATCTTTGATCGCTGTTGCTTCAGTATCTGAGGCAAATTGCGTTGCTACTTCCACTAACTCGTCTACGGCCTTTCGGTGTTCTTCGTAGTACTTCTTCGCAGTATCTCTCAACACTTTCTTTGCATGCTCTACATTGCCCGATTCACATGCTGGTATTAACTCCTGGTCAACAACTTTAAAAAAGCTCTGGGCTGGTTCGTAGCTCTTTTCAAGCAATAGTGTACGCATTTGCTCATTACGCAACTCCTTTTCCCAGTATCGATGCCTTGTGACGTAGTCCGACTTCAGTTGTTCGAGCTTTCGTCGGACTGTCGTCAGTTCCGTAGTGTTCATGGTCTCGCTCGCATCTACCAGCTGCATTGCTGTCAGGTACGACTCGACGATGTACTCAGGCGGTGGCAAGATGTCTGCCAGAACGTCCTTCCCTACAATGATCTCCTTGTAATACGGGCCGTTTACCTTTGCTGTACTAAGGGTCCACCAACCTGAAACTGAGTTCAATAGAAGCGATGTGACTGCTATCCCTACCAGGAGAAAGAGTCGTGACGTGATCGTCATGCTTCGAATCATCTGAAACATAGTGCTGTCGTCGCCTGATTGTTGAATGGTTATGTGTGGCCAGTGTGGAGCCGCCGTCTCTTGCTGATTCAGGGCCTCTTTGCCTCTTAGCGAAACTCCACTGTCCGCTCTGCTGAACCCTTTCCCTGTCCTCCGAACACGGGTCGACCAGGTCGTTCCTCATATCGTTTTCCCGCCGGTGTAGCATTACTGGTGGCAGCCTGAACCTCACCGACAAGTTTGAGCAGATCTGCAGCCATCAGTTCTATATCACCGGCGACTCGCAGGGTGTTATTCGTACCTTGGGAGGTGCTCTCCGCTGCCTCCGCGACCATGGTGATATTCCGAGCGATTTCTCCACTTCCTGCCGCCACTTCGGAAATATTGCGACTGATCTCACCTGTCATGGCGGACTGTTCTTCAACCGCACTGGCGATTGCATTCTGACTTTCGTTGATTTGTCGGATAATGCCGGACACCTGCGAAATCGCATCAACAGCCTGCTGAGTGTCATCCTGAATCATGGCGATTTTACGAATGATGTCTTCCGTCGCCTCGCTGGTCTGCTTGGCCAGCTCTTTCACTTCATTGGCCACCACTGCAAAACCCTTTCCGGCTTCACCGGCTCGAGCAGCTTCAATGGTTGCATTCAATGCCAGAAGATTCGTTTGTTCAGCGATGGAATTAATGACCTTGATGACATTTCCGATTTCGGCACTGCTTTCGCCGAGTTTCATAACAGTGGCGTTCGTGCGATTGGCAGCTTCGACCGCTGCTCCTGCTACAGCCGCGGCGTGCGAAGTATTTCCAGAAATCTCTTTAATGCTGCTGTTGAATTCGTCTACTGCTGTTGCTAGTGCCTGTGCATTGGTGCTCACCTGCTCTGCTGCTCCGCTCGCAAGCGTGGCCTGGTGCGTCGTTTCCTGAGCATTGCTTCGCATCTTTTCCCCTACCGCGACAAGTTCGTCTCTGGCAACTGTCCGCAGATTGAGTGCGCATTCGCTGATGTCCTGCCGAATCGTCTTTAACACCGTCAAGGACACCAAACCCAGGAGTACGAGACCCCCCAACACTACAGCAGCGCCTGCGAGGACAGCCTCTTGCGCTTTTTCCTGAGCTGGTTCGAGGGATTGGACGATTTCGAACGTTCCGTACAAATCGCCTTCCTTCATGCCTTCCATTTTGTAACCCAGGACATCAAGACCTTCGCTGTTTCCCCACAGCGCGTTCGATGTATCAGGATCTCCATGACAATTCAGGCACATCTTTCCGAGACGAACTGCTCGGAAATAGTGAACATGATTTTCATCGAAGTCCACTTTCACATACTCATCAGTTCTTTTCTCCACAAACAGTCGAATCGCCTCCGACTGTTCGTCCGAAGCCTGACGATCGGGATTGCGTGGATGGTTCGAAGACACTCGAAACTCGTATCCGGCCTTCTCTTCACCATCGTGTAACGCATGCATAGCCACAGTGATTGGCACTGTGTCGAGTATGTTTCCTTTATTACCATCGGCCGAGAATGTCTTCAGTAGCTCAGGCGTAAAGACTCCGTTCTCCCAACTATCTTCAGCGTCCTTTCGAACAGCCTCTGCAGTCAGGCACAGCGCTCGGGCTTTCTCCGTGACCGCTTCTACCGCATCATGATTCGCCTTCTCATAATACGCAAATGCCAGAACGATTGTTAACGCGGCTGGTAGCCCTACACCTACTATCAAAATCCTAGTCGCGTGGGAAAACTTCCTCAACAGACCTTTCATGTCTTCTCTTCTTTCTTTTTTTTGTTGCAAACAGTTATGCTGAAGGTGGGTAATTATCTGGCGACCAGGCGATCACTTAATCGTCGACTCGAATCCAAAACATGGTGAATGGTCCGTCCAATTTCATCTGATGCGGACTTTTGCTGATGGACAGCGCCCGCGATTGCACTCTGCGAATCATCAATTCTGCGAATCACCAGTCGAACATTGTCCAGTTCATCCAGGAGTTGAGTTGATGCTCCCTGGATGGCTGAAATTCGGCTTGTGATGGTTGAGGTTGCTTTGGACGTTTCACGTGCCAGTTCTTTAACCTCACCCGCCACAACAGCGAAACCCTTGCCGGACTCTCCGGCCCTTGCAGCTTCGATGGTGGCATTCAGTGCCAGCAGGTTTGTCTGCTCAGCGATGCTCTGAATCAGCTGCACAATGTTTCCGATCTCTTCACTGTTCTGATTGAGCAGAGCACCCTTCTCATTGGTGATCTCGACTCGCTGAACCACTTCTCGTGCGAGCTCCGATGCTGACGACGCTCCGTCTGATATCTCTCGAATGTTTGACGACAGCTGTTCGATCGCACTGGCGATATTCGCTGTGTTGTTTGAAACCTCGATGGCGACATCCTGACCGATCGACGCGGCCTGAGCTCGGACATCGTTGCGGACTGACCTGAGTATCACCAGAGACAGCAGGCCACACATTGTCAGTCCTGTGATCGATGTTATGCCGACTCGAACCAGCGCAGCGTTTGCCGCCGTACTCGACTGTTCCAGAGACTGGACGATTTCAAACGCCCCATAGAAGTCCCCTTCGCTCAGGTTCTCCATCTGATGTCCGGTGATATCAATCCCCGAATTGTTCGCCCAGAGTTCCTGTGATGTCGCTGGGTCGCCATGACACATCAGACACGATTTGCCAATGTGAACCGGTCGGTAGTAATGCACCCGATTCGTATCACGATCGACGTAGATGTACTCCTCGAGCTTGCCGGATACCAGTTGTTCCAGAGCTGCCTTTTGCAGGTCATCCGGCCGATTCTTTGGATTTCGTGCGTTCACTGCCGGAACAAAGAATTCATACCCAGCCTGTTCAGCGTTCTTTTGCAACGACCGCATCGACATCACGATAGGGACCGTGGATAGAACTTTGTTCAAATCACCGGACTGACCCCACTGGAGCAATTCCGCTGGCTCGTGAACTTTCTGAGTCCATTGATGTTCAGCGTTTGCCCTTACGGACTCTGCTGTCAGGCAAACCGCTCGTGCTCGACTCACCGTCTCCTGTACTGCGTTTTCCTGCGATTCACTGAAGTAACGCCACGCCAACACTCCTATCACCATCGCCGGCACGACAACGCCGACGATCAGGATTCTGAATGACTGTGGGATCTTTTGAATCAGATTCATGGCTGCAGGCCCTTATCCGGTTATGTATATGAGGACAACGTGAGTGATCGTTTCCGAGTGACTCGACCATGCTGACGCTTTAATGGTGTAGAGCCTCCGTCTGTCGCTGAGAGTCCAGTGGTGCTGATCGATCTGGAGCCGACAGTCCCGGTATCTGAGCGACTCCGCGAAGATGAATGGGCGTCTGCTGACAGCGCTGTTGCAAGATGATGGGCTTCCTCTGCCAGCACCGCAGCCTGTTGCGACAGCTGAGCGACGATGGATCTCTGTTCTTCCACTGCCGAAGCGATCGTACTCTGCGAATCATGAGTTCTGCGGACCAGTCCAGCGACTTCCGTGGTGGCTTCCACCGTCTCATGCGATGACTGTTTGATACTGCGCACCCGTTGAATGACGTTTTCTGCTGTTGTATGAGTTACATTGGCAAGCTGCTTGACTTCGTTGGCTACGACGGAGAAACCCTTCCCGGCTTCTCCAGCTCGAGCGGATTCGATTGTGGCATTCAGTGCGAGGAGATTTGTCTGTTCTGAGATCGAGGTGATTTCGCTGATCAGTCGATTCACGGACTCGGTGTGCTCTCCCAGATCTCCCGCTGCTGCATAAGCGCGGTCGACTGTCGTAAGGACCTGACCCAGTGAACTGGTCGCCTCGGCTGAGCACCGAGCAATTTCTTCAATGCTGGATGCTGTCTGCTGAGCGGCCGCAGCCAGTTCCTCGGAGTATCGCTGAATTCTCTCTGTGATACTGTTTGCTTTTTCCTCGAGTCGTTTAGCGGAGACAGTCGATGCTCTGGACGAGTACCAGAAAAGCAAACTGCCAACGATGGATGCTGCGACGAAAGAAGCTACACCACTCCTCTGAATGTCTACAAGACCTTCAGTCAGCGTTTTCTGCGAGCTCATCTCTGCACGCGTTACCATGTATTGAACCAGCATCGCTGCTCCATATACAAAGGGTATCGCTCCCATGATATACCGATTGTTGTTCATGTTGCCGCCCTGTGTCTCGTTCTTCTGTCGCCCTGTGTAAAACGCTCTGGATGTGTTTCTGGAAAATCTCAGGCTGCTACCTTCATGACTGCGTCCAGATTCAGCACGAGCAGAAGCCGACCATCAAGCTTGTAGGACCCCGCGATCAGATCTCGTGTGGAACCCAGCAGAGTTTCCGGAGGGGGTTCAAACTGATCTCGATCCACCACCAGAACATCGCCAATTTCATTCACCAGTAAACTCACCGGTCCGTCTGATGTACGAACGACAACGTTCATCTGTCCGTCGGCGGTGTCCGTCTCCGGCAAATCCAGACGTCGTCGGAGATCCAGTGCCGTTACGATCTGTCCTCGAAGATTCATAAGTCCTCGAACCACTTCGGAAGAACCCGGGATTCGAGTCATCTTCTGGGCTCTGATAACTTCCTGCACGCGGAGTACTTCGACTCCCAGATGCAGGTTTCCTACTCTAAATGTGCAAAAACTATTTTGAATCGTCATATCAAATTCCTGAGATTTGGTTCGTTACTGACGGCCAGCCCTGAGTCACTCAGGCATTCATAGCCAGCTGAGAAAGATCCACGATTCGGGTGACGCGTCCGGCGATAATCCGAGTATCTGAAGCTGCTGATGCGTCCACTGAATCAGATTGCTGAACAATGTCGACGATCTTCCCTACGACGATGCCGACGTTCCGATATCCATCGTTGAACACCACCAGCGATATCGTGCCGGTTTCGTCTGACTCAACCTGGCCAAATTCACTGATAGAAACCAGTGGCATGATCTGGCCTCGATACTGAACGACCTGCTGTCGCCCCGTACGCTCGATGCTGTCGGTTCGAATTTCTTCCAGTCGGGCCACGTTGGACAGCGGGATCGCTGCTCGAGTCCCATCGCGAGGATCCACGATCAGCCACGATTCTCCGGCCCCTGCCTGCTCATTGCGGTTGCTGTTCGCATCAAGGAACTGGCGGCTTGGATGTTCGCTCAGGACATGTGCCTGCTGAGCAATTCCAAGTACATCCAGAATCAGGGACACTGTTCCGTCTCCCATGATCGTTGAACCAGCATACATCGAGATACCCTTGATGTGCTGACCCAGCGGTTTAACCACGATTTCCTGAGTGTCATTGATCTGATCAACAACCAGTCCAAACTGACGGTCTTCTGCCTGCAGGACTACGATGTTCACGATGTCTGCCGAACGACGTTCTTCGTCAGTCCTGTGGCGACGCAGACTCAGCTCCTCATCAAGATAGACGAGGGGCAGTAGCTGGCCTCTCAGTCGGTAGACCGGGACAGAGTGCATCAGTTCGATGTCTTTGCGTGCTCGATCACCTTCCAGCCGCACCAGTTCAAGCAGACTCACCTGAGGAATGCAGTAACGGTCTTCTTCGCACGTGACAACCAGTGCTGGTACGATCGCCAGTGTCAGAGGGATCTTGATGCGAAGTGTAGTACCCTGACCCAGACTACTGTGGATATCCAGCGTTCCGCCGATCTTCTCCACATTCGTTTTCACGACGTCCATGCCCACGCCTCGCCCGGAGACGTTGGTCACCTTTTCGGCTGTTGAAAATCCAGGTAACAGTATCAGCTGTATGGCTTCGCGATCTGACATCGCCGCGGCCTGCTCTGCTGATACAAGTCCCTTCTCGACGGCCTTCTGCCTCACGCGGTCGGTGTTGATTCCACCCCCGTCGTCGATGATTTCGATGTTGACCTGCCCACCTTCGTGGTAAGCTCGCAACCAGAGAGTCCCCTCCAGCGGTTTGCCTGCTGCTGCTCGTACCTGCGGTGCTTCGATGCCATGATCCACTGAATTTCTTACGATATGCGTCAGCGGATCTTTGATGGCTTCCAGAATCGTCTTGTCGAGTTCTGTTTCAGCACCGTCCATCTTCACCTGGACCTGCTTACCACAGCTCATAGACAAGTCTCGGACGACTCGCGGCAACTTACTCCATGCATTCCGGATCGGCTGCATACGAGTCTTCATGACGCCTTCCTGCAGCTCAGTGGTGATCAGGTTCAACCGCTGAGATGCCGCCGTCATGCCGGCATCGTCTGTTCGCTGGCTGTATTGCAGGATTTGATTTCGAGCTAATACCAGTTCGCCGACGAGGTTCATCAACTTGTCCAGCAGGTGAACGTCGATGCGAACTGATGAATCCGCTACCGATGAATTCTTGTCGTTGTCGCCACCATCCGACATCGATCGAGATGATCGTCGAGTTGATCCTGGCTCTGCTGCGCTGGTCTCGCCATGCGATCCATTCCCCGGACCATGATCGTCCGGCTCCTGTTCGGGTTCCTCGATTTGATCTGCTGCTATCCGGCTTGCTGCAGATTGCTCTGAGACCGACGGTTCAACAATTCGAGACGGTTCGGTAGTTCGAGACGGGCCCCCCTGTATCGGTGGCTGCTCCTTCTTTGACCTGGTCTTCCTGGGCTTCTTTGATGACTCCTTCGGACTTACTGCTGCAGATACCGTGTCCTGAAGCTCTCTGACGACTTCTTCCACTGCTATCTCTGCGGACTCCGGCTTCGTCACGACACTCGTCTTTGAACTTCGACCCTGACGCAGATCTTCCAGAGTAGAGATCAGTCGCTCGTAGGTCTCTGTCCCTTCATTCGACTGAGCTTCGATATTGCCCAATATCGCTCGAACAGCGTCGACCATCGCCAACAGCCCGTTCGTGATCTCGGCATTCAGCCGCAACTCTCCATCGCGAAGCCGCACCAACAGGTTTTCACCCACATGAGTGACGTGTTCCAATGTCGGAAACGCCAGAAATCCGGATGTCCCTTTGATCGTGTGGATCGTTCGAAAGATACTGGACAACCGATTTCGGTCGTCCGGCGTCTCTTCGAGAGCCATCAAATCCCGGTCCAGCTGATCCAGGTTTTCGTAACTTTCGACCAGGAACTCTTTGACAATATCATCCAGCATTTCCACGGATGGTCACCTTTCGACTCACTCGGGATCATTCAGTACAGGCTTCATTCAGCCCACGTCTGTGCGCTTTTGCGCCGTCCCGGTCATCGAAGCTTCGCCGACCGTCATGCCCTGTTTCTTCAACTTATGTTCACCAAAATCACCAGATATCCCCTTTTATGACAACCGTACCGAATCTTCAGAAAGCGGAAGTGGTGTTGTTTTGGAAGCCTGCCTTGGGTAAAACCTCCCATCTGCCGGGCTTTTCCTGTATAAAAACATCCACTTTTGTTCTCGCCGCTGAGCTCAACGTGAACCGCACCCCTTTCTCTATTGGCGATTTCGTCGTTTATACGATGCCCAAGCACAGCCGCCATCCGGGTCCACGAGCTCGTTCAATTCATCCCGCTCCTGCCGGGGATGATTACTCATACGTCGTGGATAAATTCTGGATCGTCGATGCGATCACTGAAGATGGCACAATCGTCCTACGCACCCGCCGCGGAAAAACTCATTCGATCCGTCGGGACGATCCGTTACTTCGTCGAGCCAACCTTTGGGAACGCTGGCGACATCGGAACCGCTTCCCGGAACGCTTTCCCGGAGGAAACTCTCCCGTTCCGGATGGATCCGGGTCCGAAAATTGAGGCGGTTTGCTCACTAAGGCTGTTTACAGCACAAGATCCCGAAGAAAGAGCGGCATATCGGGTATGATTGCCCCTTCCGCATAGGGTTCAACATATGCTGTTTTGATTGGCGCGGCTTGATAGGCTGCAAGCGTGAGTTTTCGATCTTCAGGCAGTCGAAACGGTTCATCAGCGATCTCATCCCAAATCGCTTTGTGAATACCTTCCGGATCCCGAACCCCTGGTGGAAAAGGGTCGATGATCAGGAGGTTGATATTGTCATAAAGCAGGTCCACGGCTTTTTCCACGAACGATCTAATCGCATGGCGAGAGTTTTTGTTCCCTGGCGATACCAATTCCACAACTGCCACCACTTTTCCCAGCGAGTGCCTGACAACGATGTGATTTGCCTTCAGGGCATACCGTTCGGTTTCCATCGGTATCACAAACTCGGTCTTCGGCCTGGGCGGTGCTTCGATGATCGTGTTTCCACCGTCGGCTGAGAACGTGATATCGTTCTCTTGAAGTGTTACGACATCCGGCTCCGGTCCACCGATAATCTGTTCAGCCATCGCCAGCATCCCCGTTGGCAACAATCCCGCGTTGAGCCGGTCTATGATCCAGGCTACCCAACGGTAATAGAAGTTGTGGTAAACCCCGGGCGAGACACGAGACCAGTCGTGCATTGGCATAGTGAGCACCTTTCTTCCGAGGTTACCTGGGACACTCTGTCTGTGGGGCTCGACAGACCTTCATTTTATCTGGTTCTGGTGGCTTCACCAACTTCGCTCTGTTCTTTCGGAACAAACTGGTCTCGCTTTGTGAAGACAAACAACACTGGTGACGTAGTTTTGGTTCGGTCCGAATCTATGATTTCGAGCGTGTGCCCCTGCTTAGCGAAGTTCTTCAGAAGGTGATCAACACTCAGCCATTCTGCCAGTCCCCCAGCATGTCCGCGATAGCTCGTCACCAGCAGTACTCCGTCCGACTTCAGCACTCGAACAGCACCCTCGATCGCTTTGACTGTCGTTTCAGCGATCGTGGTGCAACTCTTGTCGCCTCCGGGAAGATAACCAAGGTTAAACATCACCACACTGACTGAACCGTCCGGCTGGTACTTTGTAATCTCACTGTGGCAGGCGTTCAGCAACGTCACCGATTCCAGTTCATTCTCTGTGAGTTTCGACGACGTACGCTCGATGGCCTGCTTTTGCAGATCAAACGCCAATACCCTGCCGCTTTGTGTCACCGCTTTAGCAAGAAACAAAGTGTCATGACCATTTCCGCAGGTTGCATCGATTGCTGTATCACCCGGCTTTAGAACGATCGCTGCCTTATCCTGAGCGATCTGAGTAATCCTGACTGGTCCTCGTGTGGGGTTTCGTGTTCCTTTCACTACATCGAAAATCTCCCTGCTCAGTGTCGATGCGGCGGATGGCGCTGTCAGGCTGCCTTTGGAACCTAGTCCATTGAAAACCGCGATCCGAGGATGCTCGTCATGGAAGCGTACGATACTGCGACGGTTTCTGGTTGAAGGGCGAATACCGACTAGTTGTCGAATCACCCTGGGCCGTTCGTCTGTCATTCGAGCCAACTGTTCGAGCAGTTCGTCCTTTGCGGAGTTCGAAGGAACGCGATCAAGGTGTTCACGATCATAGGTTGCGCCGATCAGATATCGGTTTTGACCTCTCTCTGGTGTTGGAGTGATCCAGAGACCTTTGTGAACCACTTCCGTTTCTGGCCAGTTCGTCAGTTCGATTTCAAGGACATCACCTCGAGCTGGTGCATCTGGAACATTTTCAAACCACCTCTGATTTCGCCGTCCCTCGACCCCCTGACACAGCACGACGACCTTTGCTTCAAGTCCGAGTCGCTTCAGATACACGCTGTGCTCTGACTGTTCGATCTCGGTATCTACGTCGACAACTGCTTCCTGGTAGAAATTCAATAGCTTCAGATATTGGCGTGTCGCTTCCAGATACTCATTTGTAAGCAATCGACCAGCGGGCCACATCCTGAAGCCTACGACTTCGTCACTCACCGGACTCGTGAGTCGCTTCACCTGAATAAATGGTCCATACTGATGTTCTCGCTCCAGAAAAATGGACTTCTCTTTCTGGCTGACAAAAAGTCGCTGTGCAGCGGATTCTCGAAAGATTTCCACACCCGTCTTTGATTCGATGTGCCGATAGAACGCTGCTGCTTCATTCCAGTATTCTTCAAAACGATCCTGGGGCACGAGTCGCAAACCGGTGACTGGCGTTATCAACCCTGCTGCCACCTGTGAAGAACTCAACTGCCCGCTGTCGTTGACGATTCGGAGTTCCAGCCCGAGTTCGATGAGCTTCCATGCGAGGCAGCTTCCCGCAATACCCTGTCCGACGATCACTACATCGACTTTTGTCACGTTTTTTTCCGTTACTGTCGTTTCTGCTCGGTTTTTCTGTAGAAACTGTCTTTCTGTCCGTTCAGTGTTTATTCTAACCGACCTGTAGATCTCTTTCTTCCTGCCATTTTTGAAGGTTCCTGCCATGACGTCCCGGTCACACCTTGATCGTCGTTCGTTCCTCAAGACGAGTTCTGCCGCTGCGGCGCTCAGTGTCCTTTCGCCATCCCTCTTTGCTTCTGGTGTCGCTGCCCGAAGTTCCCGTAATCCCCTGGAAAAGCTGAACATTGCCTGCATCGGTACCGCTAACCGAGCTGCTGAAGACGTCAGCGGCGTGATGACCGAGAATATCGTGGCAATCTGTGACGTGGACAGCAACTACCTCGACCGTGCGAAGAAAATGCTGACCGAAACCAATAAACTTGAACCGTCGACCTGGGCCGACTACCGCGAAATGATCGACGCGGCCGGTGACAAATTTGACGCTGTCGTCATCGGTACCTCTGACCACCACCACGCTCCTGCCTCGATCCGAGCCATCCGAGCTGGTAAACACGTCTACTGTGAGAAACCACTCACTCATACGGTCCAGGAAGCTCGCATGATCGCTGAAGCTGCCGCTGCAAAGGGCGTCGCGACTCAGCTTGGGACTCAAATCCACGCGGAAGACAATTACCGCCGTGTCGTTGAAATTATCCAGTCCGGTGCCATTGGTGATGTGACGGATGTGCATGTCTGGGTAGGAAAAGGCTGGGGCTATGTCGCTGACTGGGCCAACAGCCGAAAAGAACCTGGCACAAAACCACCTGAGAATCTGAATTGGGATCTTTGGCTTGGTCCTGCTCCTGTGTATCCATTTCACGAAGGTCGCTTCCACCCTGCCCAGTGGCGTCGCTGGTGGGACTTTGGTCAGGGGACTCTTGGCGATATGGCCTGCCACTATATGGATTTGCCATTCTGGGCTCTCAACCTCCGCCATCCAATCCACTGCGAAGCGGAAGGTCCAGCACCTGACGAAAACATGGCTCCTGAAGGCCTGATTGTTCGTTACAAGTTTCCGGCTGTGGATGGAAAGCCGGCCTGCAATCTCACCTGGTACGATGGCAACCTGATTCCAAAGAAAATCGGTGATCAGCCCGTACCAGCAAACGGTGTGATGTTTATTGGTACTGAAGGTCAGATGTATGCCGATTACAGCAAGTACCGTTTGTTCCCTGTTGAAAAGTTCAAAGGCTTCAATCCGCCTCCAAAGACGATTCCTGATTCCATTGGACATCATCAGGAGTGGATCAAAGCCTGCAAAGATGGTTCACCAACCACCTGCAATTTTGACTACTCGGGTGCACTGACCGAAACTGTACTGCTCGGCAATGTCGCTTACCGTACCGGCAAAGCGCTGGACTGGGATGCCAAAACTCTGACTGCCACAAATGTTCCCGAAGCCGCTAAACTGGTTTCCAAGGAGTACCGCAAGGGCTGGGAGGTTGTGTAGTTGCCAAACCGGGGCTCCACCGGCGTAGAGCCGGTTGGGGCCCGATTACGACGCTTGCCAAACCGGGGCTCCACCGCCGTAAAGCCGGTGGGGGCCCGATTACGACGCTTGCCAAACCGGGGCTCCACCGGCGTAGAGCCGGTGGGGGCCGGATTACGACGTTCGCCAAACTGGGGCTCCACCGGCGTAGAGCCGGTGGGGGCCGATTCCTGGGTGCCTACTAACAGGGGTACCTGCAGCGTAAAGCCGCAGGTACCCCTTTTCTTTTGGTGAGTGATTTTCTATATGAGCACAGAATGTTGTGGCTGCCAGCGATATTTCCTGAGTTCCATTCTGTTGGTGAGTTGAACCTATGTCATCTTCTGAATCAGCCCATCGGTTTCAAGATGCGTTCGATCACTCTACCCTTCCCGACTACACTACCAAAATTCAATCCTCGCTTTTTCAGTTCTTGTCCGACGTCCGTGTTGATCTGATCCATCTGCCAAAAAAATCTCCTTGCCTTAGCTGCGGCTGCATCACAAAAAATCTGGTGAAGGCGTCACTGAAGTGCCCTGAATTCAAGTGCACTCTGCCTCTACCTGTTTGCCCTCGTTGTGCTCTACCACCGACGCTGATCCTGTGTGGCATCGATGAACGCTGGTGGTGGGCTGCACCGGCTGTTTTGGCCGCTCTTTTCCTTGCCAACGCTCAGCTCTGGCTGCCCTGTTGTCTGATGGCCGCTGTGGCTGCTGCTATCTTGCTTTGGTACTGGACGTCAAAAAGAATTTCAATCACCGATCGATTTCTGAGATATGAGCAGGTTTTTAGAAAAGTGGCACCGCTTCAAACTCTGCGGACAAACGTCCCGGATCTTACAGTCTCGGTTCCACTCCGATATGCTTCTGTGTCCCGGGATTTAACGACACCTGTCAGCATTCTTGAAGAAAGTATTACCTGTTTTGATCACGTACACCTTTTATTCAGTTTCTCTGATCTCGAACGCTCCAATGTTCACCCCGTCCTGCTGAATCTGTTGATCTCCAAAATCATAGAGCTTACGAAACTTGCTCTCTCGGATGCCAGATTCGATTCTGATGCCGCTGTTCAGGTGGACTTCGTGCTTCTTCCGGAACGTCCCACGCAGTTTGATATTCAAGTCACCGGCAGGAATTCACGGCTGCTCTATGGACTTCTTGAGACACCTCTGAATTCGCTTCCTACTGTTGCTGTTCGCTGGCCTTTGGTCTTTTCCTAC
The DNA here is from genome assembly GCA_016795105.1 of Planctomyces sp. GTDB lineage: Bacteria > Planctomycetota > Planctomycetia > Planctomycetales > Planctomycetaceae > F1-80-MAGs062. Next base: position 24,053 of record JAEUIH010000043.1, on the reverse strand, counting down.
CGTCGCTGGAAAGACCATGTTGGTCGAAAAATACCCTCGTTCGCTACACCCTTCTTTTCCCTGTGGCAAAGTAAACTTGATGGACAGTCCGGGATCTCGTATTCAGACGCTGCCATCATTGTTTTCAACATTTCTCCCCCGCTTGATCTTCCGACCCTGACTGCGAATGACTATCCGGCATGGCGAAAACTTGGCGAAGTCCCTGATTCGCTGGTTGCCGCTCATATCCTGCTATTACAGACTCTGAACAAATTTGAAGAAGCTATCGCTGTTTTCGAAGACCAGATCAAAGCTTCTCCTCTGAATGTTAGCTTACGATTTGAGTTTGCTGTCTGCCTCAACAATGCTGATCTGCCTGAGCGAGCTGCGGCTGTCTGCCAACAGATAATCGAAGAAGTTCCATCGTTTGCGAATGTTTACCCCTTGATGGCTCACCTGATGCTGTCCATGCGCCGACCGCTTGATGCTCAACAAATTCTATTATCTGCGCCGCAGAACGATCGATCTGCTGTATTTTGGTACCAACAGGCTCGAGTAGCTCTGACTCTTGAAGATGTTCAACGCTCGTTAGGTCATCTAAACACCGCCATATTGAAAGATCTCAGCTTCTCGCTGGCATACCGATTGCGGGCTCAAATATTCTTTGAGCAAGAAAAATACTCCCTCGCTCTGGAAGACATTTTGCTCGCCGAAAAATACGGTGGCCTTTCCTCGACTCTTCTGCAACTCAAGGTCTCTGTTCTGAAACGCCTTGGGCACTCCGAACAGATTATCAAGATGCTCTCCGACGCTTTGCACATTCACCCTGCCGATCCTTCGACTCTTCTGATGAGATCGGAGTCCTTTGCTGATGCCGGAAAAACAGAACTTGCACTCGATGACGTAGAACAGGCTCTTCGCATCTCTCCCGATAACAGCATGGCGTTCGCGTTGAGGGCCCGGATTCATCTGGATCAGGAAAATCCCAGTGCCGCTCTTGCTGATGCTGAATCGGCTATCGCTGTGGGCGATATCACTCCTCAGATCCTGCTGCTTCGCGGCATTGCTCATCTGATGCTGGAAGACTGTGAACAGGCCATTGAGGATCTCAACCGGGCTTGTGAGATGGATCCTTCATTAATCATCGCCCGGTACCACCTTTCTCGCGCCAAAACCACTGTCGGCCAGATCAAGAGCGCTGTCTCTGATTTGACGATCGCTCTCTCGCTGGTTGAGGACTGGGTGGATGCTCGTATAGACCGTGGTTTTCTGTATCTCAGGCAAGCTGACCTGGAACTCGCTGCTGTCGACTTTGACCGTGTTCTTCAGCTGGCTCCTTTGAATCTAAATGGGTACCGTGGTCGATCTCTGGTCCATGAGGCAAAGCGTGAAACTCGAGCAGCTCTGGCGCTGCTTCATAGTGCGTTACAAATAGACCCGGACGACATCGCCTGCCGCATGAATCGATCACGGATTCTCATCGCCGAAAATGATCTCATCGGTGCCACCACTGACCTCGACAACATACTTTCGACCGTACCAAATCTCGAGTCTGCTCTGTTGTCCCGCGCAGAAGTGAAGATAAAGCTCGGCTGCCTTGATGAAGCTAAACGGGACTTTGACGCTGTACTGGAAGAACATCCGGACCTCGTACCTGCTCTGATTGGCAGAAGCGTCATTCATGACTTGAACGGTGATACAGACCTTTCACAAAAGGACTTCGAAACTGCAACGATGAATCAACCGCAGAACGCCATCGCTATCGAGGTCTCCTGCATGTTGATGAAGGCCTTTGTATGGTTGAAAGAAGAACGATTTGCTGAAGTCATTCGACTCACAACTGAAATCATCGAACTCGATCCGGAAAACTATCCCGCTCGGCGATATCGTGCTAACGCGTATTGGTACTCGGACAGCTTTGTCGAAGCTGTTCAGGAATACTCGCACCTGATGGAGACTCTGCCAGAACCAGATCCGAGCGTTCTTAACGGACGAGGTCAGGTTTATGCCGAATTGGGTGAATATGAACTGGCTTTGAAAGACCTCGAACAAGCCGTAGAGATTCAACGAAGATCAGGCGATACCGGACTTTCATCCAGTCTAAGTGGTTTAGGGAAGACTTTGACAGGATTGGGCCGCTATGACGAAGCTGAAGCAGCCCTTCGAGAATCCATGAGCATCAGACCAGACAACGGTTGGCTCCACTTCAATTGCGGCTTGCTGCATCTTGCTCGGAACGAACCCGGTAAAGCCTGTATTTGTTTTCGAGTGGCACTCCATCTGGAGAATCCTCGTCTGAATCCAAGAAAACGAATTCGAGCTCAAGCGTTTCTGAGGAGTCAGGTACCTGATCCGTGATCAGGAAGAGAACAAAAGAAATAGAAAGTAGACGTATTATTAGGGAGAGGAGACGATGTTGATAACTGTCATAAAGAAAGCCGTAAACCTCAACAATGAAAAGGTTTACGGCTTTTGAAGCAGTGTGAATTCAGGCAGGAGAAGTGACAGTGAAACTGTTGCAGAGAACCTTTAAAGAGCACTGAAATTCTTGAAAATCAGCTGACATCAGACATCTTCCTGTTGAAGGACATGCTGATGTCAGGGCAGTACAGGGAGTAGTTATCAACAGGTTCTCAACAACGCCACGCAGCTTCGAAGAACATTCGAGCAAAGACTATTTTCGAACGTCGATGGTGACCTTTTTGATTTCACCGCTGAAATGACTGGACGAGCCGTATTCAGCGACGGGCGTACCGAGATCCACGCCGACATCTGCGAGGTCGTCCACCGAAAAGATACCGGGTTGAGTTCTGTTTAGTCGACCTTCAGCGACTTTAGCACCGTCAACCAGAATCGATCCGATGCCACCTTTACCCGGGCCACCACCATCGTAAGCGAAATCGTAAACGATGGTGTGAGAACCAGCAGAGAGTGATTTATCGGCAGCGATGGTCGTTGATTCAAGTCCCAGAAAGTTGTAAGTGAAGGACGGTTTACCGTCTTTAACATACAGAGACAAACCACCAAAACGGCCACCCTGACAAACGATGACGCCATCGCCGTTTGCATCAACGTTGACATCAGCAGAAATACGGTAAGCGGTGTTCCTGAGGTCAATGAAGATATCGGTACCCATCGCTGTCATACCTTCGTGGAGAGTCATCGAGTTACGACCTTCCATCACTGTAGGTCTTCCCACAGCAGAAGCGATAGTCCGTTCGAAAACACGATCATCGATCGGAAGAACATGGTACCTGGACGCCTCTTTCATAAAGAGATCCTGGAGTTCCTTAAGCTTTTCGGGATGTTTCTGGGCGAGGTTATTTGCGAGGCTGAAGTCTTCCCTAGTGTTGTACAAATCCCAGACATCTTCCTGGAGAGATTTGAGTGGTTTCATGTCCCATGCAGGACGGTGAATAGTGCGAGCCAACCAGCCGTCAGAGTAGATGGCTCGATTGCCGAACATTTCGAAGTACTGCACAGTATGCTTTTCAGGAGCGTCAGCATCGTTTAAAGCGTACGCAAAGCTGGTGCCTTCGATAGGGTCCTGTTCGATGCCATTCACCATTTTCGGAGCGGGAATTCCGGAAATTTCATAAACGGTTGGAGCCACATCGATCACGTGACTGAACTGAGACCGGATTTCCCCTTTGGCTTTGATGCCTTTTGGCCAATGGACGACCATACCGTTTCGAGTACCTCCAAAGTCTGAACCGACCTGCTTGGTGTACGAGAACGGAGCGTCGAGTGCGACCGCCCAGCCAGCAGACATATGAGGATAGGTGCCAGGACCACCCCATTCGCTGTAGTGTTTCAGCATGTCTTCGACCTTTTCAGGCAGCATATTGAAGTAGGTCATTTCGCTGAACATACCATTCATCTGACCCTCGGCGCTGGCTCCGTTATCACCAGCGATGTAGAACAGCAGAGTGTTTTCCAATTGTCCGGATTCCTCGAGCGAATCAATCAGTCGACTTACCTGATGGTCAGTGTGTGCCGCAAAACCCGCGTAAACTTCCATCTGACGTGAGAACAGCTTCTTTTCATCAGCGGAAAGCTGATCCCAGTCCTTAATGGCTTTCGGTTTTGGAGCGAGCTTCGTCCCCACTGGGACGATACCGAGTTCGATTTGTTTAGCGAGAGTTTGTTCTCGGAGCTTATCCCAGCCCATATCGAACTGACCCTTAAAACGATTGGCCCATTCTTCCGGGACATGGTGTGGGGCGTGAGTAGCCCCAGGTGCGTAGTACATGAAGAATGGTTTGTCAGGCATCAAAGCCTGCTGGAACTCCATCCATGCGATCGCTTTGTCTGTCATGTCAACGGTGAAGTGATACTCAGGATTTTTGGGCAGTTCTACGAGAGTGACACCGTCATAGACGGTGGGCGCATATTGGTTGGTTTCACCACCGAGAAAACCGTAGAACTTTTCGAAGCCACATCGAGTTGGCCAGCGATCCTGTGGACCAGCGGGAGAGATTTCCCAGGAAGGAACTTCATGGCTCTTTCCGAAAAACGCGGTATTGAAGCCGTTTTGACGCAGGACTTCGGCCATCGGCGTAATCGACTGAGGGCGGATCGATGTCATTCCGGGCATGCTGGTACCGGTTTCGGTGATCGAACCCATGTTGTTGGAATGATGGTTGTAGCCGGATAACAGAGCGACGCGAGTTGGAGAGCAGACCGCAGTGGTGTGAAATCGATTAAACTTCAGACCGTTGTTGGCCATACGAGAAAGCGTGGGCATAGGAACCGGCCCGCCAAAGGCTTCGGAAACGCCGAATCCCATATCGTCGATCAACACAACGATGACGTTTGGTGCACCAGCCGGGGCTTTGACTTCGAACCGAGGAGGCGATTTTACGTTTCGCACATCGAGTTCGGTATAAACAGGCCGCCGTGGCTCCGGTATCGGAAGCGACGTACGGTCAAGTTGGTCGGATCCACGAACAGGAATCAGCGTCATAACAACCAGAACGGCAGTACAGAACACAGCAAATCGCATGAAAACACCTGCGTAAAGTAAGAAAATCGCCGGAGGAAAAGAGAATCGTCAGCGGGACAGGTGGCTATTTGACTTTGACAGCCTGAGCGACATGACCGACGTAGTCCACGAAAATGAGGTCTTTATCCGTAACGACTCTCAACGTAAACGGAAGTCGTGTATCGACACGAGTGGGGTCGACGGACGATCGAACGTGCATCCAGAGTTTTCCCTTCTGAATTGTCCAGTCGCCATTCGAAATGGGTGTTCGTACGAAGACTTTCTGGAACAACCGCATTTGAGTATTTTCGCGAATCGTGGAAAAGTGGCCATCAGCTGACAGAGAAATGATGAGAGCGCCCTGAGCGTCCAGATACTTCCAGACAGTGCCCTTAAGGAGCCTTGTCATTTCTTCGTCACTCGCCTGATGAGCGGCAGTCGGACTGGCGGGTGGCGAAGATTTTTGCGGAGGATCCGGAGTCTCAACTTTGTCGGGTTTCCTCGTATCAGCAACAACTTTTCGGCCCACAGGACGAAGAGTCATCAGCATCCGCTTGGAACCAGCACGAGCAGAGAACGAATCTGGTCGGCTGCCGTCTTCGTGATCCACGAGGCAAATGATCAGGCGATCTTCATCAAATCGGTAGATACCCCATACTTCACGTTTGTCACGAGACCGGATTTCCACGCCTTTCGGATACTCGGCAGCATCGATGGAAAAAATCTTCACTTCCTTCTTTTGGTCGTGGTGCGACACGCTGATGATCGCGTTGTCGACAATTTCAAGTCGGCCACCAGACGGAAGCCAGTCTTCGATCGCGTTCTGAGGGATGACGTTTCCGTCTTCAACCAATTCGATAACTTCCCACTTTCCCTGAAACCGATCAAGCTCGGCATCATTGGCGATGGTGGTTACTGAATTCGTAAAAACGATCAAAGCAAAGAGACACAGAGTTCGAACATCCATAGTCGTCAGCAGTCCTTAAAGAAATACACTGGTCAGTTCTTCTTAAACGTCAACCCGGGATCGGAGACTTCTCCACCGATCATTCGGAAACTGAATTCCGAAGGACCTTTGAGATCGACTTCCGCCAGCATCGTGCCCCCGGAATTCGGTTCCATGGCAAGGTTATTCTGGTCCAGAGCGAAAACACCCTGAACGGATTCCGTTGATTCACCCCGAGTGAAACTCCAGACAAACGTCCCATCCGCCTTGAGCTGCAGTTCAAACTGAGCATCCTGAGCGGAAGCCTTCCATGTACCAGTCAGTTTTTCAATTGTTAGCATCTTCTCAGCCGGCAGGTCGGCTGGTGCTGGTGGGGCAGGAGGAGTCTTACGAGTCTTCTGGTCGGGTGGAGTGGTCATATCGACCAGTTGAGTCAACAACTTGTCTCCGGGAAGCAGCTGAAGAGCGATGGCAAAGAATTTGGATGCGGCTTCTTTGTGTCCCATGGTCAAATAGTGATAGCCAAGCAAAAAGGCACCATCAGCGGACTTAGGGTTCTCTTTGGCGAATTCTTCGAGTTCTCGCAGTTGTTTCGTATACACATCAACGTTCGGATAGAGACCGCTCATCGTAGTCCAGTCCCAACCAGGACTCGCCGAAAGTACTGCATAGACAGCGGCTGAAGATTCCGGGTATTTTTTCAGTGCAAAAAGCACAAGACCGCGAAATTCGTGGACGACGGGGTCTCGAGGCATCGTCTGAAGAGTTACATCCAGGTGAGTCAGAGCGGCTTCGTAGTCACCCGCATAGAAGGCTTCACGGGACTGATCAAAGGCTGACATACCGGGCTCAGTCGGCTCCGGAGGTCCTGCTACAGCCGCAGTTTGGGCAGCAGGATCGGATGGTGTCTCGGTTGAAGGACTTTCATTATAGATCACCAGTGGCTCAGAGTAGTTGTAGGTGTAGCTGCTAGTGCTGCCGGCGACGTAGTAGGGATTCTGGTAGCCCCAGTAACCAAAACCGTACGCTATGCGATTGACGCCCCAGCGAGTCACACCGATCGCTGCCGCAGCGGGATAATTGTCCCACATATAGTTCCAGCCATCACCAGGATCCCAGCAGCCATTGTACCAGCCACCGTGATAGTCATGGGCGAAGTCCTGCCAGTCTTCGCGATTGTTGTTTCGCCAGTCCTGACGATCATCCTGCATGTCCCCTCGATGAGACTGCCAATCTTCACGGCCGGTGGTCAGTCGATTGCTCAGATCACTGCGACGGGCTTCAAGAGTCTGAGGTCGGTTGGCCATGCGATCCTGAACACCGCTCGGTCGGTTCGCGATCGCGGTGCCAGCACCAAGACCAGGCAACTGCGCTGGCCGCTGCGAAATGGCGACATTGTTATTATTAATGTTAATGCCTTTGTTGCTGTTGATGTTCAAGCCTCCACCAGGACGCGTCGCAGGCAGCGTCGATGGTCGGTTGCCGGGCTGAACAGAGGGTCTGGTACCCACACCGGAGAGGCCACTGCCGGCATTACCGGCGAGACCACTGCCAGCATTGGCACCTGGTCGAGTGGACGGTGTAGCCGGGCGAGAAATACCGGAAGGACGCGAAGTCCCGCTCGGACGATTGACCGAAGGCGCACTTCCCATGGATGGCCGAGTGGCAGGAGACGGCCGAGTCGCGGCAGCAGGCCGGGCTGGTGCAGATGGTCGAGCTGCCGGTGAAGGACGTGAAACACCGCGACCGCCACCTCCCCCAGCGAAACCGCCACCCCCGCCACCCCCGCGGCCGCCTCGACCAAACGCCAGACATTCCGGCTCACCGGGCAAAATCAAACAGATCAACGCGATCAACGCGGCAAAAACAGAAGTCTTCATGATTTCATAGTCCCTGTTGAACAGCTACAGAAGAATCGAGTCCAGATCTCTACGCACGTCGGTCGCTATTTGATGCCGGACGGGAGCGGTGGCTGACGAACGACAGTGACCTGAATAGCCTCAAGAACCTCATTCCCGGAGACTCGATCAACGGACTGAAAGACAAATCGATCAATTCCGACAGGTTCAATATGATTCGTAGCCGAGGCTGTGGAGCCGTCACTATTCACACTGGTCGCTTTGATCAGCCAACCAGTTTCAGTTGGCGTCCAATAGCTTTCGCCATAGCCGCCAGCCGAGTCGAACACCCAGGTTTTGATTTGCTTTCGAAGAGGATCCCAGCCAATCCGCTGGCTGATCTTCATCACCTCAAGATCACCCTGCCGCACGGAAATTTCCTGAAGCAGGAAATTTTCATTGTCCGACCAGCGACACGAGGTATGTACTCGGCTGTCTCGGCTCTCATCAACCCATTCCCCGACCAGCCAAGCCAGTGTCTCAAGATGGTCTCTTGCAGAAGGTTCGGCAGGTACATCACGGACCAGGCCCATCGACCACTTCCCGTCGTTCAGGACATGCACCACCGTGTAGCGACCTGTTTCAGGAACCTCACCTTCCGGCGGTACAGTGGTGGAACTTCCCATTTCGAGGGCGAGATTGGTACCGATGAAACGAATGGATTCAATGTTGATCGAGATGCCCGTATCCGGCTGTTCAGCAAACACGTCAGCGAAGACCTGTTCGATATTCTCCCTGCCCTGAATCGTGTTGTCATTCTCGTCGATGACCTGAGCCTGCGGCAGAAACAGTTGTGCAACAGCCTTCGCATCATGAGCATTATAGGCCTTCACGAACTCCTCGGCCGCTGCTCGAATCGCGGCTTCTTTTGGGGCACTCGTAGTCTGCCCGGAGGAAGCCTGAGCACCATTCTGTTGGGCACGAACACTCAGGGGAGGCAATCCCATCAACGCAGCAACTGTCAGACAGCAGGCAAAAGTCTTTGATCGCATATCAGTTTTCCAAAGTGATCAGACAGGAATTCCAGATTGGTCGACCAAATCTTACTAAATATCATCGCCTCAGAAGAATTATCAGCGGCTGAGATATGTCGACAATTTAGGAACCGCTTGCATCAATTGGGGGAACACCCGCAGCGACGTGCTCGGGCAGGAATGCCCAAGCTACGATTTGAGAAAAAAATGATGCCCGGGGGGAAGACCGGCAGTGATTTGCAGCGGAAGTGGACACGACCGAGCAAAAAAGCCTGCGCAGATGATAAAGCCAGATGTAAGATCCTACCCGGACACCTAAGAAATCGCGAAGACACGGAAATTCGGCGTTCAGTGAATCCGATTTCAAGACTTTGCCATTGAAGTTGAAAGCAGAGAGAAATACTACGTAGTTTCGGCAATATCACCTTCCGAGGGTACAGTTGATGCAACAGCTGGTTTTCCAGGATTTCGAAGCTTTTGCCCAGTCGGTGCAGGACGCAGAACTGCGTTGCATGCTGCCGCGGCTTCAGCAGCGATACTGGATGATTCAGCAATTGACGGCAGGTGGTATTCACCTTCAGTATTCAAGTGAAGGCAGCGGCAATATCGCCGAAGGGTCGACTCGATCCGATGGTTGTGTGATCTTTTGTCAGAGGTCCGGAAGTTCAGGTCGAGCGAATGGCGTGCAACTTGCGCCGGGTTCGTTGGTCTTCATGGGCCCGCGTGCTGAGTTTCACCTCACTTTCGACAACGCTCATGACTGGTTTTCCGTCTTTGTACCTCGAGAACTGCTGTCACCAATGCTTCCGGACGACTGTGGAAGTCAGGATCAACTGCGAGGCCTCAAGACATATCAGCCGGATTCGATAGCTCTGCATCGGCTTCAGGAGACCGTTGACAAGCTCAACCTGGCGGCCGTTCAGCAGCCAGAGCTCCTGAAGACGCCCGAGATGACTGCTTTAGTTCAAAGTGAACTTCTGAAGGCGTTTATGGCCGCCCTGCCCCGTCAGAGTCAGTTGTTTCACGAACGTACAGGTCGTCCGGTGATGAGTCGCCAGGGCGTCGTAAGACGAGTTCGAGAACTCCTGGAGAATCATCAGGATCTCTGCTTAACATCCGAAGATATGGTTACAGCCACGGATGTCTCTGAACGGACATTGCGAACTGTCTTCCAGGAGTATTTTGGAATGCCACCGCTCGCCTATCTGAGGCTCAGGCGACTACATCAAGCCCGGTCAATGCTCCAGACGGCACCCATCGATCAGACCACCGTATCAACAGTCGCGGCCTCCATAGGTTTTTGGGACTTTGGAAGATTTGCTGACTCATACAGGAAAGTGTTTGGTGAATCGCCTTCCCAAACGCTTCGGCGGCGTTCCGCCGGCTAACGGGCTGATGTACGAATTGGTGCACATCGGCAGATTTTGCTGAACCGCCCACCGCTTTTGGATGACCCAAATTGCGTGATCCGTACATGCTGGAATTCAACGAACACTGTCGTGTGGCAAATGCAACATTTATCATCGCTTGTAAATGTTCGGTCGATTTGAATCCTCAGGATTTCTTATTTTCCGAGGTTTCCAGAGATGTCAGATCGCAACACCAACTTGCTGCGTGTGTGTAACGTTGTCCTGGCTATGTGGATCAGCCCTGAATTGCTGATCGCTCAGGATTTCCCGGAGATCTTTGAGCCATTCGAACCTGCCTGGTTGTTTTCGGAAGGTGAGTCCGGAGAAGGGGCAGAGGAAGGTCACCTGGAGACAGACCGTGACTCGTTTACGCCCGCGACGTCGACCGTCAGCAAAGGCCGAACAATATTTGAAACAGCGTATTCCTACAGCAAGACTCGAGAAGGGGCCGACGCACACAGTCTTCCGGAAATCGTGACACGTATCGGTCTCACCGAGCGAGTCGAACTGCGATTGGGCTGGAACTATGAAGTCGAGGGTGGCGGTTCAGTTTCACACGGCGGAGGTTTCCGCGGTGAAGCCGGAGCTGAAGAAGAATCACAGACGCTGTATGGAATCAAAGTCGCGTTGACTTCACAGGATGGCTGGAGGCCGGGTAGTTCGTGCATCATTCAGGGCAGGACACCGACATCAGGGCCGGAAACCAAAAGCGATTTTCAGCTGGGGTACGTTTTTGGATGGGAGTTCGAGGAAGTCTGGCAGCTGGATTCATCGCTGAGATATGCATCCACTAATGAAGAAGAAGATGATTTCAATCAGTGGGCTCCGTCGGTAGTGATCAAGTATCAGGCTTCAGACCGCTGGAACGTCCATGGTGAATACTTTGGGATATTCTCGGACGGTCGCGAAGTCGAAATGCAGCCGCAGTATTTTAGTCCGGGTGTTCACTATCTGATCTCAGAAGACATAGAGATCGGCGTTCGAACCGGCTGGGGTCTCAACGATGATTCGGCCGACTTCTTTACAAACGTGGGTCTAGGGTTGAGGTTCTGACAGCCTCCAGCGATGGCAATCAGAGTTTCTGACCAAAGAAGCGATTCATTTCAAATCAGCCGTGAATTCGATTTTCTGACCGGGTACAAGGCGACTGCACTCGATCGTCAGCAGAGGACTCCTCCCGCCGGCAGCGACTTCAAACAAGCGTTCTTCTCCAGGTAACAGTCCCTTCAGGGACGTCGAGGCGAGGACACCGTTAACCGCAGGGAAAGCGTCGAAATAGAACGGAGCGATTCCCCGGTTGCGGATCAGCACGCGAGAACTTTGCTCCGAGGATTCAAATCGCAAAACCTCGAAGTGGTAGCCACATGCCTTTCCAGCCGACAGAATTCGATTCGGCTTTTGGAACCGAGGCTGATCGTCCCCGATCATGAACGAAACGTGATAAGTGCTCGCCTGCCGTTCGAAAGGGATCCCGTGAGGACCAGTGGGCGACAGTGCTTCGGACTGATCCCAGTCTTCAAAGAAACTGAATTCACCACCGGCTGGTGAGTGTTTCCAGCGATCGCGACCGAGTGTATTCCAGTTCGGTTCATTTTCGCGGGTATGTGCGGCGTGATTGAACGAATCGTCGAACAGACCGAATTTCAGGGACAGCAGTTTCTGATTCTTGGGGTAGGCAGACCACTCGTCGTTGCCGGCATCCACCGATATCATCCAGGGAGTGTTTTTCAGGACCGCTGCAATATGTTCAGCAAACGTCGCCTGGAATTCTTTAGAGGGAAAGGTCTCTCCGAGTCGCATAGGGCCGTCGTAGATGTGGTATTCGCTCCACAACCCGAATCCGGTCTGGACGAATGCCAGTCGCGGATCATTGTCATATTTTTCTGCAAACCGGCTGTAGAACTCGAAAGCAAACGTCTGCAGGTCCGGATGAGACCAGTCAGGAAATTCGGTTTGCTTGCCTTCGCTCCTGCCCCGCACCAGTTTGTATCCGGGCACCTTTGTCAGGTACTCCGGAACTCCTGTCGTCTGCCCAACGTAAGTATCGTGCCAGCGAAGGATCAATTGGTGCCTGCGAGAAGCGACTTCATCCAGAATATGTTCGAGGACTTCCCAGTTGTATTCCCCTTTTTGGCGGACAATCTGCGCGTATGAGAGATAGGTGTATTCCAATTGAATCGGGGCCGTCCGGACAGATTCGTTGGTCGTCCAGAGCACAAGACCGGTCATGGGCTGCACACCGGTCAGGTCACTGCGGATCGCGACCGGACGGTAATCGTCGGCCTGCACCAAGTGCAAATACTCGAAGAAAACCATCGCAATTGCTGCTGTCAGCGAAAGACGGGACATAAAGGAAAGTGGCTTCATCGCTTGCTTCCCCCGCGAATCGAGTCAAAGAAACCCAGATGATCGTAGACCATTCGGACATGTAGATTTAACGAATGACCGCACTTTTTCCTTAAGACAAAGGTGACAAATTGTTGTTGTGAGGGAAATGTTATGGCATGATGTCCGACCGGAAGTTTTGTTCACCAGTCATCGTAACAGGACACAGATCATGGTTCGCACTCACCAGACGACTCGGCGGCAGTTCTTGTATGGAGTAGCAGCAGCGGGAGTAGCCGGGACATTATTGTCATCGCCAAACCGAGCCGTCGGATATCAGTCGCCCAATGATCGACCCGTCTTTGCGACCATTGGACTAAGAAATCAGGGCTGGACGATTACAAGTAAATCATTTGCATTTGCTGACTTCGCCGCTTTGGCGGATGTTGATGCGGGCGTTTTGGCAGAGAACGTTGAACGAGTCGAAAAGGCCCAGGGGAAGAAGCCGGACGCCGTAAAGGACTATCGACAGATTCTGGAGCGTCAGGATATTGATGCCGTGATGATCGCGACACCGGATCACTGGCACACAAAGATCGCAGTCGAAGCGATGTACGCCGGGAAGGACGTCTATTGCGAAAAGCCGCTGACATTGACTGTCGCGGAAGGCAAACTGATAGAAAAAGTTGTGAAAGAGACAGGCAGAGTCTTCCAGGTGGGGACGATGCAGCGGACGGAATCCGATCAGCGATTTCTTCTGGCTGTAGCACTCGTCAAACACGGACGAATTGGCAAGGTCCAGAAAGTAACCTGTGGCATCAACGGTATGGAAGCCTCGCCCGTTATTCCTGAAGCACCTGTACCAAACGGACTCGACTGGGAATTCTGGCTCGGCCCAGCACCACAGACTGCTTACAGAGCACTCCCGGAACTCCGAGAAGGTTACGGAGGCGGCGTGCCACTCTTCAGCAACGCCCACTATTCATTCCGCAACTGGCATGAATACTCCGGGGGCAAACTGACCGACTGGGGTGCTCATCACGTTGACATCGCCTGCTGGGCCATCGGTGCAAGTGAAACCGGGCCGAGCAAGGTCACCCCTGTGAAGTACAATCTGCCGGTGGAATACAAGGACGGTCATCCTCTGGTGAACGATCGCTACAACGCAGCGACAGACTTCGAGATTCACTGTGCGATGCCGAACGATGTGCAGTTGGTGATCACCAGCGAAGGTGACAACGGAATTCTGTTCGAAGGAACAGAAGGACGGTTCTTCGTGAATCGCGGAAAGATTACCGGCAAGCCTGTGGAAGATCTGAAGGAACGTCCTCTTCCGGAGAACGCGATCGAAGAGATTTACGGAGGCAAGGTCAGCAGTAATCACACGGAGAACTTCACCGATGCGATGAAGTCCCGAAAACAGCCAATTTCCGATGTCTGGACGCACAATCGGATGCTGGAAATTTGTCATCTGTCCAACATCGCGATGCGACTCGGACGTGAACTCCGCTGGGACCCCGCAAAACGCGAGATCGTGGCCGATTCGCAGGCAAACGAGTTCCTCTCCCGAGAAAGCCGCAAAGGCTACGAGATTAACACTAAGTAGGATGGGCATTCTTGCCCGTCACAAATGTAGGATGGGCATTCCTGCCCGTCCCGTCCCAGGCTGCGATTTAGCGCGCGGCAGGGATGTGCTCGGGCAGGAATGCCCAAGCTACGACTTGTCCCGTCCCAGGCTGCGATTTAGCGCGCAGCAGTGATGTGCTCGGGCAGGAATGCCCAAGCTACGACTTGTCCCGTCCCAGGCTGCGATTTAGCGCGCGGCAGTGATGTGCTCGGGCAGGAATGCCCAAGCTACGACTTGTCCCGTCCCAGGCTGTGATTTAGCGCGCGGCAGTGATGTGCTCGGGCAGGAATGCCCGAGCTACATTTGGGATCTTACAGATTCTCTGCGTATTTCAGCTGAACTTCGGTGTTTGGAAGCTTTTCTTTGAGAGCCGCAACGCCGGCTTCCGTGACAGAGGTTCGCGTGACTTTGAGGTCTTTCAGAGCAGACAGTTCATAGAGCGACGGGAGACCGGTGTCGGAAACCGATGTTGAACCGAGGTGCAGGAAGACCAGAGACTTCATGTCTTTCAGGGCGACGAGGCCTTCGTCGGAAAGCTGAGTATTATCCAGATTGAGCCACTCCATCTTTGTCAGTGGCGCCAGCTTCACGATACCGGTATTGCTGACACCGACTCGCCAGAGATTCAGCTTCTTCAGTGATGTAATCTGGCCAACGGACGCGAGACCATCATCGGAGAGGAGTGAGTTTTCGCTGAGGTCGAGTTCTTCCAGTGTGCGGCAGGCCACCAGATGCTTAAGGCCGTCGTTCGAAATCTGAGTCTGTGACAACCGCAGCTTCTTGAGTGACGGGAATTTCTGAAGCACTTCCAGAGTCGAATCGTCGATGAGGGTATTGGATAGGTAGAGCTCTTCAATCGTGGAAACGGGGGTCAGCGATTCAATGCCGGCTGTACCGATCCAGAGATGATCAAGAGCCAGAACTTTCAGGGATTTAAGAGCGGTGAGTTTTGCGAGTCCTTCGTCGGTCAGGGACGAATCTCCTGACTCACCCGAAAGCCGTATAGCACGCAGTGTCGGGATCTTCGCCAGATGATCGAGAGCGGCATCTGTGATTTTGCAGTTCCGCAGGTTGAGTGACGCGAGAGGTCCCTTGAAGGTCGTCAGGATTTCGAGGTCCGAATCGGAGAGCGGAACGCCATCGAGCGTCAAAGACCGGAGCGAGGCGAACGCCGCCAGCGGTTTGAGGTTTTCGGCGGTTGCAGCTGTACCCTTGAGATTGACGTCGCTGACATGGCCATCTGCATCCTTGCGGATTTCAGCCTTCAGGACTTCGAGAGCCTGCACCGCATCAAGGTTATCGGTGATTTTTGGGACTTCCGAAGCAGGAGGCGGATCCTGCACACAGCCGGGAACAGCGAAAAGTGCGGCAAGAGTCAGTAAAAGGCAGGAAAATCGTGACAAGACTGGCAGCTCCCGGGAAAAGTGTTTGAAAAGCATGAGAAGACTGTAACGAATCGGGGGCGTAGTTGAAGGAAAAACAGTCATCTGGTACCGTCTCAGGTTCGATCGTTGACTTAGAACCAGGTGTGTAAACCGAGTGCACTTAAAGAAGAGCAAGCAGAATCATGGCTTACAAAGTAACATTGATCCCCGGGGATGGCGTTGGTCCGGAAATCGCCGAAGCAACAAGAAAATGCATCGATGCAACGGGCGTGAAGATTGACTGGGACGTTCAGGAATGCGGGATCGAAGTCATTGAAGCGACTGGCGGTGTTCCTCCGCGAGTTCTCGAATCGATCAAAGCCAACAAGGTTGCTCTGAAAGCCCCGATTACGACTCCGATTGGAAAAGGATTTCGAAGCGTCAATGTCTACCTCCGTCAGGAACTTGGACTTTACGCCTGTGTTCGTCCGTGCAAAAGCTACAAAGGGGTTCGCACGTTCTTCGAAAACGTCAACGTTGACCTGGTGATCATCCGCGAAAACACCGAAGACCTGTATGCCGGTGTGGAATTCAAAGCCGGTGAAGCAGTCACTGAAAAGCTGATTGGCCAGATCAACGAAGCTTCCGCTGGCAAGAAGATCAGTACCTCGTCAAAAACCACGGGCATCAGCATTAAGCCAATCTCGTGGGAAGGTACTTCACAGATCTCCGACTATGCCTTCGATTACGCCATTCGCAACAATCGAAAGAGCGTAACTTCGATCTGCAAAGCCAACATCATGAAGTTCACCGATGGTCTGTGGTATGACGTGACACGAGCCGTCGCGACAGCCTACAAGGCCAAATACGAATGGTCAGAACTCGAAAAGGGTGTGTCGGCAGCGAAGGGAGTCAATGCAGGAGGCCTGAACGGCAGCGGTCTTGTCTATATGGAACGTCTGATCGACAACATGTGCATGCAGCTGGTCCAGAAACCGGAACTCTATGACGTGCTGGTCATGTCAAACCTCTACGGCGACATTCTCAGCGACCTCTGTGCTGGACTCGTCGGCGGACTCGGCGTCGCTCCAGGTGCGAACATTGGTAAGGAAGGCGCCGTCTTTGAAGCAACTCATGGAAGTGCTCCGAAGTACAAAGGTCAAAACAAGGTCAACCCAACAGCCCTGATTCTGTCCGGTAAGCTGATGCTTGAGCATCTCGGAGAAGCAGAAGCCGCACGGAAACTCGAACAGGCCGTAGCCGACATCATCGCCGAAGGTAAAGATGTGACCTACGACATGAAGGACAATCGCAACGATCCAACAGCCGTCGGGACACAGGAAATGGCAGAAGCGATTTGCCGACGGATGCGTCAGCTTTAAGCGGATCCGCTGCCTCAAGGCCGGAAAATCACGAGAGAACAGCCCACTTTCGCCGGAAATGTGGGCTGTTTTTGTTTGACTCAGGGCATACTGTGTCAGACGCACTAATCCTAGCTTTGCTGAAAAGACCGGGCCGAAATGTTCTGCCGTTACTTTGAGAATGCTGTCTGTCGCTCATGCTCCTGGCTCGACCGCCCCTACATCGACACCATTCAGCGAAAAGTCGAAGTCCTTAAACAACTGTTCCCCGAAGCGGAAGTCCTCGCACCCATGGGCCAGCAGCAGGCGAATGGGAGCCGCATACGGGCAAAACTGGCTGTGTTCGATGTCGATGGCTCCGTGCGGTTCGGGTTTCTTGATACGGAACAGCGAATCGTTCCGGTGGAAGACTGCCCTCTGCATCATCCCGCAATCAACGAACTCGTACGATGGCTTCCCGAAATCGTTGACCAGTGCCGACTCACACCCTACTCGATGACTTCAGATCGCGGTGAACTTAAGTTCGTTGTCATCACATACTCGCCCACACATCAGCAAATGATGGTTCAACTCGTCCTGAGATCCCAGGAAGCCGTAGAACGTCTGAAGAAGATGTGGCGGACGTCAGATGAACTCCGGCAGCGTGTCACTGTGTTCTCTGCAAATGTTCAGCCTGTGCGATCGTCGACCATCCAGGGTCTGCTTGAAATCCCCATTTCAGAACAGACAGAGATCGCCGTTCGATACGGAACTACGGAGATCTTCTATCGACCTCTGTCGTTTATACAGACGAATTATCAGATCGCCGAACAGTTATATCAGGCCTCAGCAAATGCTGTTCACGAAAATCGTGAGTCCATACTCGACCTGTATTGCGGAACAGGCGCGTTTTCATTGACGGCTGCATGTGCAGAAACAAAAGTCTCCGGATTCGATTCCGCCAGTGAATCCATCGACTGTGCGAACAAAGCCGCACAGGCACGTTCAATGCCTGATGCAAAGTTCTTCACGGCTTCCCAGATCCCTCGCGCAACACTGCAGGATGAAGGCTACGGAACCATTATCTGCAATCCGCCTCGCCGAGGACTGGACATTGAGATTCGTGAACTCCTGAAAGATGTCTCAGCCCGACAGCTTGTGTATTCCAGCTGCAATCCCGAAACGTTACAAAGAGATGTCAGGGAACTTGCAGCCAACTGGCAACTGCGTACCGTTCAGACCTTTGATATGTTTCCCTTCACTCCCCATCAGGAAGTGCTTGCTTTACTGAACAGGCGTTCATAATCCGAGGGAATCGCAGACACGTATCGGAATATTGGGTAAACAGAAAGATTTGCGGGAAATGAAGAAGAATCCGGTGAAAGCAGCGTTAGCGGCAGGGAAACCTCAGGTTGGAACCTGGCTGTCCTTTGGCGACGTCTTTACTGCTCGACTGATGGCCCATGTCGGATTTCCATGGTTAACGGTCGACCTGGAGCATTCACCGATTGACTGGCAGACGGCATCACTGATGTTTGCAGTGATCGCGGATGCCGGATGTATACCGTTGGCGCGAGTACCACGTGGAGATCATGACCTGATTAAGCGGGTCCTTGATGGTGGAGCGATGGGGATCGTTGTACCGATGGTCAATACGGTTGAAGAGGCGAAGATCGCTATTGCGGCGGCCAAGTATCCGCCGACCGGAAATCGATCGATTGGAGGCAGTATTCCGGCACTGAACTTCCAGGCACCGACGGGCGAATACTATCGCAAAGCGAACGATGAGATTTTGGTCGTGCTGCAGACGGAATCCCCACAGGGCGTCGATAACGCCGAAGCGATTTACAGTCTGCCGGGTGTCGATGCCATCTTCGTTGGTCCGAACGATTTGTTCTGGCAGATGAAGTCAAAAGATGGCACGGAGCCAACTCCGGAAGAATTTGAGGCCATGCTCCAGCGAATTCTGGCAGCCGGAAAGAAGACCGGAACACCGGTTGGAATTCATCTGCAGACAATCGCCGAAGTGAATCAGCGAATCTCTGAAGGCTGGCAGTTCCTCGCTCTTCAAAGTGAATTGAAGATGATGGTTTCAAAAGCCCAGGAACTGGTCGCAGCTCTCGGACAGGGGTTCAGCAATGAAGACCTTGTTCGGTATTGATTTCGCAAAGTGACGCATCGATGCGCGGCAGAAACGCGCGGCTACGCTATGCAGATCGGCGTGTCGGAGACGCGCGGATCCATTATAGAGTGCCGCGGAATGATTCCTGAGCGGGGCCGGTCAGGTGCAGGTGCTGATCCGCGGTTTGCCGAATCAACAGGGAACCGCCCATCATCTGAACCGTCACCAGTTGGTCAGGCGAGAAGCGGTCGGTTTTGAATCCCGCAGCGGCAACGGCGCAGGCGCCGGAGCCGCAGGCCCGAGTTTCACCCGATCCGCGTTCCCAGACACGGACGTGAGCCAGAGTGTCGGAGATCACCTGAACGAATTCGATGTTTGCTCGATCGGGGAACAGGGAATGAGTTTCAAGGAACGGTCCCAGAACACTGAACGGAAGATTGGCGAGTGAGTCAACGAACACAACGGCGTGAGGGTTTCCCATAGATACACACGCCAGTTCAAGAGGTTCTGAAATCAGGGGCACATCAACGAGAACTTGTTGCACCGGAAGAACGGATCGTGTTCGGCCGGCGTCTGATCCTTGAAGGAATATTCTTGCCGGATCAGCAAGTTTCATCACGGATGGAATCCCCATATCAATAGTGATGACTGCAGACCGATCAGTACTGGAGGATTCCAGAACGCAGGCCGAGACGACTTCAGATGCGATGGAAATCCTCTGAGTGCGGGGCGCGAGTCCGGACTGAAAGAGCCACATCGCCATACAGCGAAGAGCATTCCCACACATGCTGCCTTCAGACCCATCGGAGTTGAACATCCGCATCCGGGCGTGAGTATCTTTCTGGTCGGGCGGAAGCATCACAACCAGTCCGTCAGATCCGATTCCTGTATGTCGATCGCTGACACGTCGAGCGAATTCCTGGAGATCAACGGGCAGAGATCCTGAAAATCCGTCCAGATACACATAGTCATTGCCGCAGCCGTGCATCTTGATAAACGAAAGTGATGCCATAGGGGGAGTTCAGACTCAGGGGAGTGTGAAGAAGTTCGGACGGTTGTTTCAAACGTCTTTTTCGGAAACCATCAATCTGATTGTGGGATTCTGTGCCGTCAGTCGGCAGAATCTGGCACGTGGACGACCGGAAATGAAGTCAACCGTGGAACGGAGAGAACAGGATCATGAAATTCTTCGCCATCGCAGTCCTCTTGCTTAGCCCTGGCCTTGTCGACGAAAAGCCGCAGGAACCTGCGGTAGAAAAGGCTGTTCCGGTATTCAAAGACGGTGAAGCACAGGTGGTGCCCGCGTTCAGGAAGTCTGACGAGTGGATTCGCCATGATTTGTGGGTCGAGACCGAGTTCGATTCGGATGGAGATGGGAAGCGTGACCGAATGCATGTGGACGTAACTCGTCCAAAGCAAACCGAGACCGAGGGTTTGAAGGTGGCGGTTGTGTACGAATCCAGCCCATATTATTCCGGGACCGCCGTGAATGAAGCTCAATACTTCTGGGATCCTCAACACAACCTTGGGATCACGCCGCCAATGCACGCAATCCCGCCGGCGATTGACCATCAGAGTAAACGACCGCTGATGTCGGAGACTCACATTCAGGACTGGGTGCCTCGTGGGTTCGCCGTGGTTCACTCAGCGTCGCCCGGAACCGGGTTGTCTCAGGGATGTCCCACGGTTGGCGGTGACAACGAATCTCTGGCGCCGAAGGCAGTGGTGGATTGGCTGAACGGGCGAGCAAAGGGATTTACAACGCCGGACGGAGACGTCACCGTTGAAGCGACCTGGAGCACCGGCAAAGTGGGGATGACCGGGACTTCGTATAATGGCACGATTCCGCTGGCGGCCGCGACAACAGGCGTTGAGGGTCTGGAGTGCATCATTCCGGTAGCTCCGAACACTTCGTATTACCACTACTATCGATCGCATGGACTCATTCGACATCCGGGCGGATACACGGGCGAAGACATTGATGTGCTCTACAACTTCATCCACAGTGGTGACCCGAAAAAGCGAGACTACTGTAACTGCAATGTGCGTGACAAAGAGATGTTGACCGGGATGGACCGAGTCACAGGCGACTACAACGCGTTTTGGGCGGGTCGAGATTACCTGAATGAGCTGGGACCGATGAAGGCCGCGACTCTGATGGCTCATGCCTTCAACGACTGGAACGTCATGCCGGAACACAGCGTGCGAATTTATCAGGCGCTGAAAGCGAAGGGAGTACCGGTGCAGGCATATTTTCATCAGGGAGGACACGGGGGTCCGCCACCGCTCAAACTGATGAATCGCTGGTTCAGTCGTTATTTGTACGGCATCGAGAACCAGGTCGAAAAAGATCCGAAAGCGTGGATCGTTCGAGAAGATGCAAAGCGAAGCGATCCGACGTCCTATGCGGATTATCCAAATCCGGCAGCTGCTGATGTGACGCTCTATCTGACCAAAGGTGGCGTAAAGCGAGGTGGACTGACAACGGTCTCGGCTCCTGAACAAGGAACCGAAACAATCGTGGACAACTTTTCCTTCAGCGGTGACATACTCGCCAAAGCCGACTGGACCAATCATCGACTGATGTTTGCCACAGCAAAACTTTCGGAACCCGTGCATTTGTCGGGTACAGCGAAGCTCAGGATTCGAGTTGCATCCAGCAGACCAGCAGCCAACCTTTCTGTATGGGTTGTTTCACTGCCATGGAAAGATGGCGGACAGATCACAGACAACATCATCACCCGCGGATGGGCGGACCCTCAGAATCAGGGTTCGCTGACAGAAAGTGCCCCTCTGGTACCGGGGCAGTTTTACGATCTGAGCTTTGAGCTTCAGCCGGACGACCAGATTATCCCGGCCGGAAAAGAAATCGGAGTAATGCTGTTCTCCAGTGACCGCGATTTTACTCTTTGGCCGGAGCCCGGTACGGAGCTTACTGTGGATCTCGATCAGACGTCGATCACCCTGCCGGTTGTTGGCGGAAAGGAAGCTACGGAAAAGGCATTCACTCCGAAGCCCATTCCGGAACCCACCGCTGAAACGCAAAAGTAGAGATCGGTCGCAGTCGCGGAATGGCCAGAGGATTCGAATAAAGGGACACCAGCGTGCTGAATCGAAGTGTACAGGCTGTGCGAACATCACTCCTGATAATGTTGACATTCGTTCCATCCATGATGGCAGGACGGGCGTTCGGAGACGATGGCCTTTCGCTGCTTCAGGATCCTTCTCTGGGGATTACTCGCAGCCTGCTGGAACGGTATGAATCCGATCGGCAGGCATTTGAACGTTCGTATTCGATTCCTGGCTCAAAGATGGAACGAGCACGACTTCGCGAGTTTCTGACGCAGTGGGTTGAGAAGCTGCATCAGGTCGATTTTGACGAGCTGCATCAGGATCAGAAAATCGACTGGCTGTTGCTTTCGAACCAGGTTCGATATGAGCTTCAGAACACGGACCTTCAGGAGAAACGCGAACAGGAAACAGAAATCCTGATCCCGTTTCGGAGTCGGATCGTGGAGCTGGCGGAGAATAAACGGTCAATGAAATCGATCGATTCTCGAGCTGCGGCTGAGACACTGGTTGCGTTGGGCAAAGAGGTTGAAGAGGTCACTCGTCAGGTAAAGAGTGATGAACTGACAACATCAACCGTACTGGGCAATCGGGCTGTACGCGCACTGGAATTGCAGATCCGTTCGCTTGCTGACTGGTATGAGTTTTACGATGGCTACGATCCTTTGTTCACATGGTGGACCAAAGCGCCCTATGAGGAGACTCGAAAGAAGCTGACCTCACTGCGAGATCAGATGAAGTCGAAGTTTGTCGGCAGCGACGAAGACGTCATTATCGGTGATCCAATCGGGCACGATGCACTGATGCTCGAACTGGATTATGAAATGATACCGTATACCCCGGAAGAGCTGATCGAGATCGCGAATGCCGAGTTTGCATGGTGCGAAAAAGAAATGTTCCGGGCTGCAACGGATCTGGGATTTGAAGGAAACTGGCTGAAAGCGCTGGAGCACGTAAAGTCACTTCATGTCGAGCCAGGCCAGCAGCCGCAGATGATTCGCGAGCAGGCGATTGAAGCAATCAACTACATCAAAGAGAACAACCTGGTGACTGTGCCTCCACTGTGCGAAGAGATCTGGCGAATGGAGATGATGTCTCCGGAACGTCAGAAGATTGCACCGTTCTTCCTGGGAGGAGAAGTCATTCAGGTTTCGTTTCCAACAGACGGAATGGAGCATGAAGCCAAGCTGATGAGTCTCCGCGGAAACAACCGCCATTTTGCACGTGCCACGGTGCATCATGAGCTGATCCCCGGACACCACCTGCAGGGCTTTATGGCTCAACGATATCGTGAACATCGCCGTCAGTTCCGGACACCGTTTTTAATCGAAGGCTGGGCGCTTCACTGGGAAATGCTGTTGTGGGACCGGGAGTTTCAGAAATCCGCTGAAGATCGAGTCGGGATGCTGTTCTGGAGATCGCATCGATGCGCCCGAATCATCTTCTCACTGAACTTTCACCTGAACAAAATGAACGCGAAAGACTGCGTGAATTTTCTTGTGGAGCGAGTTGGTCACGAACGACGAAATGCCGAAGCCGAAGTTCGTCGTTCAGTCAGTGGCGACTACGGCCCACTCTACCAGGCCGCTTACATGCTCGGCGGTCTCCAGATGAGGTCTCTGCACAAACAGCTTGTGGGTGGCGGTCGTATGACGGATCGGGAATTTCATGATGCGGTACTGATGGAGAATTCCATACCGCTGGAGATGATCCGGGCAAGTCTGATGGAAGTGCCTCTCACCCGGGAAGCCAAACCCAGCTGGCGATTCTACGAGGCGCCATAAAGTAGCAGGCACTCTCCGAGTGCCGTCCGCACGACCCCTGCTGGTATCCCCTCGTACCGCCTGATTCCCGCAACGATTTTTTGTGACGTCCCCCCGAGAACGCATGTCCGCGTCGGCCAGGGCTGTCGCGGACGGCACTCGGAGAGTGCCTGCTACAGTAGCAGGCAGACTCCGTCTGCCGTCCGCTCGATGTCCGCCCGGATTCCCTCGTCACGCATAATGCGCGCAGCGA
>JAEUIH010000042.1 GCA_016795105.1 Planctomyces sp. | reverse complement strand
TGATGCTAATCGTCAGAGGGGCAAATCTCGCGGAAAAAAAATGTGGGTAACACTCAGGCAGGAATGCCCATCCTACACTTGTGACGGGCAGGAATGCCCATCCTACGGAGAGGAGGCAGTCGCCGTTGTTCGGTCCATTCTTACGATCAGGTCGTCTCCAGAAGGAGTCTCTCCAAACGTCTGACCGGCGTCATCACGGCAGTTCTCACCGAGACTGTACAGCCGATATCCAGTTGATGTCTGCTGATATCGCAGCTCTTCACCACTGCATGGATCAATCGCAGGTTCCGCCAGCACCGACGGGACAATGTCCGAAAGTGAATCCGGGTAGCGGCCGTTTCGGCGTTCATAGACTTCCAGGGCAAACATAGTTTTCAGTAGTTGATCCCGAGCAACCGTTCGGTGATTGGCAACCAGGCCCTGCGAAAGCGGCAGGACAGTCTGGGTCGTCACATAGTCACCTGCCATGCCACTCAATGCCCCTGAAATCGTACGCTCCTGCAGGTAATTACGGGCCAGGGACTCAATGCTGAGTTGAGCTTCCGTTTCACAGCGTGTGCGAAAACTCGCAATCAGCTTCGACTTATCCATAATCGACTCTGTCAGCATGATCTCACTGAATTCTGAAAACTCATCGAACACACGACGACGCACAACACTATAGTCAATCAGTGAAAGCATCAGTTCTGCAGATTTCTCTGGTGGCTCATTCGAATACAGTCCAAGCAGTTCGTACCGCCCGGATTCCATCAGATCGATCAGCTCCAGAACCATTGCTCGCTCGGTGACAGAAACCTGACTCTGCAACTTCGGCACAGGCGGCAGTCGATCAAACTCGGCCCGAATTCGCTGAAGCGCATCCAGTTCCAGTCGATGATGTCGAGTCAATGCAATGGTTCGGTCCGTGGCAATCGCCTGAATCGCACATCCAACCAGATGTTCAATCAGGCAGGTTCCTTCACCCGACCTGCGTCCCAGTTTATGTATCAACAGAACATCTCGCATCGCAGCCTCATGCCGTCCTTCACCGGCATGCAGCATAGCACGACATGACAACATTCTCGCAACAGCTCGCAGCTGCTGAACCGCAGGTAACAACACATGAGCCAATGTGCCCTGCTCACCATCAACGGAATCCGGAGGAATCATTGGCGAATACCAATGCGGTCGATCGAGCCCGTCGGTCAAAATCCGAACCGGCTCCGCGTTCTTCTCTATCCACTCGGCCATCTTCGGCAACTGTTCCCGCGTCCATGGCTTTTCCATGGCAGCATCCATCTGCCCGTTGAACTCCTCGGATGGCATACCCTCAAGCTTCACTTTGAAATAGTTACCCTCTTCGGGAGGAATTGGGATACCCAGTTCCCTAAAGAACGCAGGCGGCAGATTCGCGTTTTCCGGATGAGGTCCAAACGCCTGATATACGGCCACCACAGCATTGGTCTCAGGCGTTACGCCCTTCCCAAAATGCTCGTTGATCTGCCTCGCGTATTGGCTCACAGTCGCTGCATTCTCATCAGCAACCACAGTGCTGTGCAGCCCCAATGAACAGACCGCTAAAATACTGAACATCAGCTGTTTCTTGTTCATTCGCGACATATGTCCGACTCTCAGTTTCTGACAAACAATGCGTTTATGCGTTCATTGCGCCCACATCACCCTCCAAAGAACCTCTTCACCCAAAAAATTGTCTAAGAAAAGCAAATGTAGCTTGGGCATTCCTGCCCGAGCCCGCCCCTCCCCTCCCCGAGCACACTCCTGCGCGCCGTTCCTGCGATCGCGACGGGCAGGAATGCCCATCCTACATTTGCGACGGGCAGGAATGCCCATCCTACATTTGGTGACGGGCAGGAATGCCCATCCTACATTTGGTGACGGGCAGGAATGCCCATCCTACATTTGCAGGAATGCCCATCCTACATGTTACAGGATGGCTGTGATGGGGGTGCCGAAGTCGATTTCGAGTCGCTTGTGGCCGGGGTATTCCATCTGGCGATGATCTAACCCCAGCTGATGCAATAACGTGGCGTGGATGTCAGTCACATAGTGGCGATCTTCAACCGCATGAAAGCCAATTTCATCGGTTGCTCCATGCACAATCCCGCCTTTGATTCCACCTCCCGCCATCCACACTGTGAAACCATATGGATGATGGTCGCGCCCATCAGACTGCTCTGCTCCCGGCGTACGTCCAAACTCCGTTGCCCAGACGACAATCGTCTCGTCGAGAAGCCCTCGCTGTTTCAAATCTTTTAGTAGTCCCGCGATCGGCTTGTCGACAGCCTGACATCGTGTTGTGTGATTCTTGTGGAGCTGGGTATGCGCATCCCAGCCATCGTCATAGATCTGCACAAATCGAACACCTCGTTCCACCAGCCGCCGCGCCGCAAGACTGAATCGTCCAACTCGCTCTGTGGCCGACTCATTCAGACCATACAATTCCTGAGTCGCCTGGGTTTCATCACTCAGCCGCACGACCTCAGGAACCGACATCTGCATTCGAAACGCCAGCTCGTAACTTTGGATTCGAGCTCGCATTGCTGGATCATTCGGATACTCAACTCCGGCAACACGGTTCAGCCTGCGCAGTAATTCCAGCTGCTGTTCGCGTTCACTTCTGAGCACAGTCTCGCCGGGGGTACCGAATGCCAGTGGATTTGCCGGATCGAGTGACAGATTAATCCCGGTATGCTCCGGTCCGAGATAACTCGCGCTGTGAGCACCAACACCTCCACAGCAATCTCCCGGACCTCCGCCCATTACAACAAACTGCGGAAGGTTGTCATTCAGCGACCCAAGCCCATAATGAACCCATGATCCGATCGATGGATGAAATCCGTCAAAGATGTGACGCCCTGTGTGAAATTGAAGCTGGGCTGCATGGTCGTTGTCTGTCGTCCACATCGACTTTACGATCGCGAGGTCATCGACACATCCACCGACATGTGGCCACCAGTCACTGACCTCTATACCACTCTCACCGCGTCGCTGAAAACCAATCTGCAGCGGATACAACTTTGCCATCAGGGCACGAGGAGTCCCTGCAAAGTCTCTCACGTTCTTTCGATAGTAAGGAGAATCCAGAACCGAAGAACGATATGGAGATTCATCAATCGTCAGTCCAGCATACCGGTTAATCGCTGGCTTATGGTCGAAACTTTCGAGATGACTTGTTCCCCCCAGCATGAAGTACCAGATCACACTCTTTGCTGCCGGAAGTCGGTTTCCGACGAGCGATCCTGGATGTCCGCCTGGCAAGATTCGAGCACCATCGGAGGCGCGTACAATGCCATCGTTCGCCAGCATTGCTCCCAACGCCATCCCCGTGAAGCCCATTCCAAGGTCGGCGAGCGATGTTCTTCGATTGATCCGCTGACAATTGAATTCATTCACAGACGCAACTCCAATACAAAACAGGTTCACGCGGATCGTCAGCGAATCGTGACAAAATCGTTGTGACTCAACAAGACAATCACCAGATTCTCACGAGCTCGCTGCTGCGGGTCCGATGCTGGCTGGCGCTGAGCCGTCTGCTGTCCCGCTGGAAACACGTCACCTGAAGGCGTCCCCAAACTGTTCGCGGTTTCGCTCAGAAACTCCGCACACAATGCAGTCTCCTCGTTCGATGGCGGTCGACTCAGGACCGTCTCAAATGCCAGACGAATGAAACCTGCATCCCCTGCCAACCCTTCTTCTACCGCTGATTTTGTCGCTGATCTCGCAGTCAGGCTTTCTGCCAGGCTTCGAGCAGCATCAATCGCAAGGCCACTATTCATCATCGTCAGGGCCTGCTGAGGAATCACACTTTCCTGTCGCCGATAACACTCATTCGGATTCGCGACATCAAAGCTTTCCAGTAGTATCGATTTTTCATTCGGCGTATTCCTGAAGTACAAACTTCGCCTCAGGACATTCTGCACTTCTGTTTCCGGAATCTCAGGACCATTCATCGACACGTCGAGTTTCCCTGCTACATGCAGGATCGAATCCCGAACAACTTCTGCCTCCATCCTTCGCGAGTTCATCCGCCACAACCAGCGGTTCGAAAAATCCGACACCGCGAATTCCGGAGATGCCGCAGCAGTCGACTGTCGATACACAGAGGAAACCACAATCATCCGATGCAGAGCCTTCATACTCCAGCCATTCTCAACAAACTCAGCCGACAGCCAGTCGAGCAACTCCGGATGACTCGGCTTCGCCCCATTGAGTCCAAAGTTCGCAACCGTTGGTACCAACGCTTCTCCGAAATGCCTCAGCCAGATGTGGTTCACAGCGATGCGGGCTGTCCTTGGATTTTCCGAGCTACTGATCCATCGCGCCAGCGCGAGCCGGCGACCGGAAGATGTCTGCGGATAGGTCGTGCCCAGAGGTGCATACTCACTCCCGGAGGATTCCCGCTCTGACTCCAGACTGGAGATTCTGTCACGAATCTCACTCACCTTCTTCTCTGCATCAACCTTCTCAGGATCAACCCTCTCTGCATCAACAGGCGACGTCGATCCGACCGCGTTCTGCACCTCGCCCTGACCCTGCGTCTCGCGTTTGCGCTGCACTTCGGTCAGGTGATGTTCAGCTGCAATCAGTTCTTCCCGGACTTTGGCAATTTGAATCTGCTTCTCAGCGCGAGCAGCCTCAACTGCGAGTTCAGGATAGTGTTCAACGGGACTCAATCCATACTTTGCCCGTTCCGCACTGATTCGTTTTCGAATGGAATCAGCTTCCGCTTCGGCAACATGTACTCGAGCTGATGCAATCTCTGCTGCACTCTTCGCAGATCTCACCGCAGCCTGCAGATCTTCAATCGTTGGAATTAAAGAGGAAACCTGAACATCGAGAAACTCTGCACTGCCCTGATGAACCCAAAGTGCAAATTTCCCTTCGCGCCTTGGAGTTGGCATCACATAGGAAAGCTTCTCAACTCCATTTAAATGAATCGTCAGGTTCTGCTCTCGTACTGTAATCTCAACAACCGTTTCATCTCCCGTCTTCAGCTGCACAGGCACAATGCCAGCCGCAGGATAGTGCTGCTGACCATTGAGTCGATGAAATGCCTGAACACTCTGAGCGGAATCTCCGGTGCTCGTATAGACATCCTGAGAGTTACCCTGGTCAATATAGTCAAAACTCAGACCGACAGACCGATAGGATCCCGGCGCCAGAGTTCGATAACGAACACGCGCCTTGAAATTCGCTGGAAGAATGGGCGAAGCCACAATTGTGGCGAAACTTGTGACCGAGGATTGAGTCAATCGGCCATCGTTCCATTTCCAGTCTCCGTTCAACACCTGCCAGTGTGGAGACTTTTCATCAAACGTGTCGTCCAGAATGAAGCTGTCCGCGTCGACACGCTCATGAACAACATCGACTTCGGCAAGCCGCTGAGTCACTGCGTTTTCAGCCTGATGAATCTGTTGAGTGGCTTTGACGAGGGCTGCCTTCGCGTCATCAGCTTTTTGATCGGCACTTGCTGTCATGCCAGCCGTCACATCCGGACGAAGCTGCGGATACCACGCTTCCACCGGTAGTGCCACAGGACGGACATCAATGGCTCCACCCAAAACCGCCGGAACCGCCGGAGTCATTGTATGAGTCGTATCAGGATATCTGTTGTCTCCTCGTGCAAACAGATACGTCGGAGCACCGGGGTCTTTGTCAAAGACTCTTGATACACCCTCCCTGAAGACTTCGCCAAGCGTCGCATCTTTCTCCGTCAGCAGGTTGCCGGAGATGGGATCTGTTCGCACATCATGTGCTTCGAAGAATGATCGAAACTGATAGTATTCCGCCTGAGTAATCGGATCGTACTTGTGGTCGTGACACCGAGCACATCGAATCGTCATCCCAAGGAACGCCTGACTGGTCTGTTCAACGGTCTCAAACATCCACACATTGCGATCAAACTTGTACCAGTTTCGCCCCAGGAATCCTGTGGCACGCAGCACGTTCGGATCCGCAGGAGCCAGCTCATCGCCAGCCACCATCTCAAGGATCATTTGATTGTATGGCTTGTCTTCGTTGAGTGATTCCACAATCCAGTCACGCCATCGCCAGATGTGCCGCTGACTATATCGGATCTCGTTAATGCCTCGACTTCCATACCAGTCGCTGTATCTCCAAACATCCATCCAGTGCCGACCCCACCGTTGTCCGTATTCGGGACGCGACAGCAACTCATCAACTTTACGTTCGTACTTACCCGGTGATGAATCCGCCAGGTAACTCAACAACTCCTCCCGCGTCGGAGGGACTCCGATCAGGTCCAGATAGACTCGACGAAGCAACACCTCTGGCCTGGCTTCGGTTTCTGGTCGCGCCTCGGTTTTTGGTCGCGCATCAGTTTCTGTGCGGGCGTCAGCTCCATAAGAAATGCCGTGTTCCTGTTGTTTCTGAACAATAAACGCATCAATCGGTGTCCGGACCCACGGATTGTCCTTGACGTGCGGAACTTCGGGTCTCACCACTTTCTGATAAGACCACCACTGAGCTGGATCTGAAGGAATCTCCTCGTCGGCGGGAAACGTTGCACCAGCTTCAACCCAGCGTTTCAGAAGTTCAATCTGAGCTGCATTCAGACGTTCTCCTTCTCCCACCGGAGGCATGCGGTCTCCTCCATCATCGGCAGCCGAAACTTTCTGAAGGATCAGACTCTCCGCTGCCTGCTTTGGCAGAATCGCAGCACCAGATTCTCCACCTTGATGAATGGCAGCCCCGTAGTCGAGCCTCAATCTGCCGGCCTGTCGCAGCGCCCCATGACACGCAGCACATTTTTGTGCGAGCAATGGACGGATTTCACGCTCATAGTCCACCTCGTCTGCAGTCAGAGGTACCGCAACCGATAAAGACATAATCCATGCAACGACGAACGACACGCCCCATCGGATGATGGAATTCCGCTCAGGGTGTTCCTCGCCCGGCGGCTGGATTTTGTTCCAGGCCCGCGGCCGGATTTTTAAGATAATAGAAGCGACCATCTTCGGCTCCTCCCAAAAAGTCCGGGATCCCATTGCCGTCAAAGTCGACAATCGCCGGGCTGACATCGTGACCCTCGATATTCTGATCAACCAGCAGCCCCATGTCACGGATCTGCACACGTCCATCCTGAACTCCGGTCTGTCTCAGAAATCTGGCATTCGCAGCATTGACAAGGATGTCGGACTGACCATCCAGATCCCAGTCTACGATCGTGAGTTTCCTGCGTCCGCTCTTTCCCGCAAGCCCATTGTTGAGCTGAATCGCTCCCGGCTGATCATTGATGATCGTATTGCGACTATCGGTCACACTGAAGTTCTCCCCGTGAAAAATCCTTCGAGGAGCACGAAGTCGCAATTCACTTTCGTCACGGTATCGCTCAAAGTAAGCCAGATATCCTGACTGATCCAGCATGATCAGATCGTTCAGTCCGTCACGATTCCAGTCCGCGACAACCGGCGTTGTGCGCCACTGAGTCAACAACGACTTCCCCTCCGGCTTCAACCAGCCGTATGCAAGTTCCGGCTGAGCCCCCTCCCATTCCACTTCAACTGTCTCTGCAGGTCCCAGCTCCGGTTCAGTCGCTGTACCAACATTTCGATACCAGTGAACTCGACCAAGAATTGAATTCACGACAAGGTCCACGCGTCCATCATGATCCCAGTCGGCGGCAGACAAAGTCGTATATCCCCATTTTGCTTCGCATGGTCCCTGAATGCTTCCATTCGGACCAGCCTGAATCCGAATTGTCTGCCCACCTGCAGATAAAAGGACCGGAGCTTCCCACTTCGGAAACTCGACTCCCGGCCCACTGATGTTCCTGAACAATCCAATCAACCCAGCCGTGTTCCCACTTACAATGTCCATGTCCCCGTCAGAGTCCCAGTCGACACCAACAGGCGTTGCCAGTGCTCCAAACTTGAGGTCTTCGGCCTCCTGCCGGAAGTAAAGCGGTGCATCAAATATTGGCGACCCATCCGCATGCAATCCCCCGGTGTGCCGCACAAACGCGACTCTGCCGTCTTCGTCACCAACGATCAGGTCGAGGTCTCGGTCAAGGTCCCAGTCAATTGCTGTGGGTGTGATCATCTGCAGGTCCATCACCAGTGGCAGTTCATCACCTCGTCGCAGACGAATGCCCGCTTCGTAGACAGGCTCACTACGAGTCCCCCGATTTCGAAACCAGGTGAAGCCATCCAGAAATTCACCGCAGATCAGGTCCAGATCACCATCCGCATCGAAGTCGCCAAAGTTGGGTGAGGGCCATCCAAAGACCTCAATCGGTGTGCCTCCCGCTTCAAGCAGTCGAGGCGTCTCATAAGTTGCGGATGTCGGCGATCCTGCCTTTAATCCCGTGTTTGATTTATCTGACGATCCAGCCGGCAGGCCTCCCTTGTTGCGGGCAAGGTAAACAAGCCCACGCAGCGGGCCATTCGTCCATTGTCCCTGTGCATTCCATGCGTTGTCCCAGCCATAGTCTGTCCAGTCGCCAACACCGATGATCAAGTCGTCCAGCCCATCGCCGTCATAGTCGACCAGTCGCCACATGTTTGCCCGAACCCGGTTCGGATGAACATTCGAAGGAAGCGGCAGTGGAATGCTCTGATCAAGCCCACTGGTGAGGAAATCTGTGTGAAGCAGTCCGGGTGTCATCACCACAGGCGTACCCGCCTGGTAACTCACCTGAGCATTCTGCAGTCCTTTACTGATTCGCCGGCCTGGCCGAAATACGGGCATCGGATTCTCAGCCGTTGATCCGGTTGCATTCTCGAAAAAGTACACCCCGTTGTAAGGCTTGTCCGGACAGTTCACGCAGAGGTCCAGATCCCCATCGCCATCAAAGTCCATCGGCAACGGCCATGCCCAAAGCCCCACTCCGAGGTCAACGACCAATCCCGGATGATTGTACTGAAGCCGCACCAGTGCAGGCTTCGAGACGGCATTCTCATCAGAGGTCGTCTCCCCTGTGTTCTTCTCATTTGCGCCAGTTTCGCTAGCGGCTGCTTCGCTTGCCACAGCTTGCCCGGAGCGACTGACGCCATATCGTCCCGGAAGTTCTTCCGCTACCAGACTCCATGCAATCAACAAACCAGCCAGAGCCAGAATCGGTTTAACGTTCATCAATTCACCTCTTCTTCCGTGCGATCCGGCACTCAGTCGTGAACGCCTGGCGTGAGATTCCTGGTTCCACGCCCCACGACTTTCTACGACTGAGCCGATTGCATTGACCGCAGTCGATCAACTTCCGTTCGAGCCGCCGTCCAGGCGACTCGCCCGCCAATCAGCGCACACAACAATGAACCAATCCATGCCAACGCGGAGTAAAGAATTGGATTGTCGTCTGGCCGAAAAACCTGCAACACAGCCATGACTGTGGCGACGATCATCGAGAACGAGTACAGAATCCACACGATGAATGTGTAAACGTAAACTCGAATCCAGTCAGCAGTTGTCAGAGTATCTGCTAACTGCTGAGAAACTGCCAATTGGTCGGGAATTGTAGCGTCCGAGTTCAGAGGAGGAGCAAAGGGATTGAATGGATCGGACGTCATGTCATCTTCACTCAACTACTCATAGATTGGCAGGAACGTATTAAACGCAGCTTCCCCGAAATGCCCCGGATCATTGAAGCGACGCCCCTGATCCAGAGCATCAATTGCCAGCATTTGATCGGATGTGAGCTCAAAGTCAAAGATGTTGATGTTTTCTTTCATCCGCTCTCGGTTACTCGTCTTCGGAATCACCGATGTCCCTCGCTGAACTCCCCAGCGAAGCACAACCTGAGCCGCTGTCTTGCCAACAGCATTCGAAATCTCAGTGACGACTGGATTCTGCAGCACTGCTTCTGAGGGGGCTGCCATCCCCAGACTATAGTAGCTCTGTGCTCCCAGCGGGGAAAACGAGGTGTAAGCAATTCGTTCCTGCTGACAATAGCGCAGCAGCTTCTGCTGAGTCAGGTATGGATGCGTCTCGACCTGCAGAACGGTTGGGCGGATGTGACACCACGACAAAAGGTCACGCAGGAGGCTTGTGCCGAAGTTACAAATCCCGATCTGCTTGATCAGCCCAATCTTGGCCAGCTCTTCCATCGCCTGCCACGTCTCACGAATCGAAACCTTCACTTCTTCAACAAGAGGCCGTGCAGCATTCGGATCCGTAAACCAGCCTGGAGGATATCGTTTTTCAAATGCCACATACTTTGTGGCCAATGGAAAGTGAATCAGATACAGATCGATATAGTCGAGCCCAAGATCACTCAATGATCGTTCCAGCGCCGGGCGGACATGTTCGGCAGCATGATAGGTATTCCACAGCTTTGAGGTGATCCAGAGATCTTCCCGTTCAATCAACCTGTCTTTGATCGCAGCTCGAATTCCCTGACCAACCTCAGCTTCATTTCCATAGTCGCAGGCGCAGTCGAGATGTCGATAGCCAACTTCGATCGCCTGTCGGCAAACCTCAGCCGTTCGCTCCTTCTCGACTTTCCAGAATCCAAACCCAACCTTCGGAAGCTTCGCACCCCACTTCAGATTGAGATACTCCATCGTCTCCGAATAATCCCGATCAGGATTAGAGATTAAAGTAGCAGGCACTCTCCGAGTGCCGTCCGCCCCACCCCTCACCTCGCCACCACTCTTCACCTCGCCACTCTTCACCCCGCCCCGCCCATCATTCTTCGCCGCACTACTCTTCCGTGTCGCGCGACCCTTCTTTGACCCAGGCTCCCGAGCCTCATCCTGTGCCGCCTCCGCAGGAACAGCGGCACCCGCCTCATCTACGATCACGCTCGAAACCTCGAGTTCGCTACCTGCTGTTGTTGTGGGCACCTCGATCGCAGCAACCATCTCATCGGCTGCCCCCGCGTCAACCGGGGCGATCAAATCATTCGGCTCAACTGGTTGATCTGCTGCTACTGCCAGATCTGAAGACTCCACATCTAACGAGCCTTCAACGGCAGATGCCTCAGGAACTTCCTCCGCAACAAGCGTCTCGTCGAGCCGACTCAAGTCGACGTTTTTCCGAGACTTGCGGTCACTCCGTGATGCCTTCTTTGCAGCCTTCTTCGCAACTTTCTTTGAAGCAGCGTTCGGGACTTCTTCAGTCAATTCGAGACTGGTTGGTTCCCGGTGCTTGTTTTTCTTCTCGCTCTTTTCCGCCTTCTCAGCGCGATCCGCCTTCTTTTCCTTCTTTCCGTGCTTCTTCTTTTTCCCCTTGCCTTCCCGAGGTTCGTCCTTGAGAGGTTTGTCTGAGGTGCTGACTTCCGGCGCACGGTTGGCCTCCGGCAGATTTTCCGGCGCTGTATCGTCAGCAGAATCATCTGCGCCAACTGCCAGCCCTAAATCGCCTGCGTCGCGATTGAGATTGTCGCCGTCGCTGCGACTCGAATCTTCGCTGTCCTTCTGCTGCGACTTTGTCGATGAAGAACGAACTGGAGCCGGGAGATCTTCAGGATCCTCTTCTCCACCCCAAAAGAATTCCTTCTGACCAGGCAACTTTGCACTCCGAACCCAGCCTTCGGCTTCAAAATCTTCGACTTCGTCCACGATTGCACCTGCAGTTCAACGACGCTTGACTTTGGGGCATCCGTGCCAACCCCGTTACTTTCCTCCACTTCGAAGGAAGCCCTGACCGAGGTTGGCGGAATTTACCCCATAAACTTTCTGTATGGCCTGAGCAACATTTGGATTACTTCGAAGCTCCGTTACAAACTGCTGAAACTTCGCAGCACCCCCATTGCCAAGCATGTATCGAACCAGCAGATATCCGACAGGTCCAACTTCATCAGGCGCAAACGTACCATCCTCGAAAACCTTCGAGGCGTCTGTAACGGTTGAAACGGCTGTAGCAGCTCGGCCGGGGACCGCTTTCATGAACTCGGAGGTTCCCAGGATGCCAGCCTCCGTCAATCCAAAGCCCTGCCGAAGCCACTCCGGGAGAACTGCCCCATCCCGGCTGAGAAATGCCTGTGCCAAAAGCGAATTTACGAGTTGCTGCGAGGTCATCACGTCTTCCGACCCCTCGTCGCCGACATCATGCATCACGACGTATGCCGTACTTAGCCCCTTAGTTAACTCTATATGGCCCGATATTTCTTTTGGAGTCCGGCGGTCCAGCAATACATTGTTGAACTCTTCGTAGTCGAACCGATCCTTTGCGACAAACACAATCAGCTTTCCTCGCCAGGCCTTTTCTGCCGCCGGGAGCTTATATTTTTCAACCAACATTTCAACCTTGGATTCACCCCATTGACTGATCTGCTTCAGTCGATCTTCAGTGGCACTGCCATAGACAAACAGATTTGCGGACTCGACCAGTTGAGCCTGTTCACGAGGCGACACACGTTTCCAGGTCTCAATGGCCTGCTGCTCACGTCGATCCTCAAATTCGGAATCCGTCATCGAAGCCAGCTTCAATGCTTCGAGTTCTTCTGGTGTCGGAACAAGACTTCGTAGCGGGGCTTTCGCATCGACGCCGTCAAATTTGGCTCCCTCTCGAATCCATGTCTCCAAAGCTCTCGCCTGAGACTGTTTCAACTGTGCCTGGCCTGCCGGCATCTTCATGGGCTTCTGTCGCAGGACAAGGTCAACGATATAACTCTTGTCCGGGTCTCCTGCGACGACAGTATTCCCGGTTTCGCCGCCTTCCAGCAGCTTTTCAAAGGTCTCCAGCGAATACCCGCCGCGAGCATTTCTGTCGGAGTGACAGCCAAGGCACACATTCACCATCCACGGTGCGATATCGTTTTTAAATGAAACAGTCTCTGTACCATCTGCTCGGACGACTCTTACAGGCGGCTTCTTGACGATCGTGGAATCTCCAATGGGAGCCTCATGATTTTCGCCATCGAATTTTGCTCCCTGGTCGATCCAGCGAGCAACCACGCTGATCTTCTCATCCGGAAGTCGGGCAGCTCCCTGGGGCATGCGTGCTGTGTCCTGTTCTGCAAGCATCCTCGCCAGAATCAGGCTATGCTGCGGCTGTCTGGCAACGGCCAGTGGACCACTACGGCCACCCTGAGCAATCGCCTGAAATGTGTGCATCCTCAAGCCCGCACTTCCCTGACCTTCTCCGTGACAACGCAGACAGTTCTCTTTCAGAATTGGTGCGACTTCCCGTTCAAAGCTGACCGGGATTCCAAACCGTGCTTTTTCAAGCTGAGTCTTTAACGTGGTCAAAGCGCGGTCGTTTTCGTCTTCCGGCTGCGTCAGTTCTTTCAGTTCTTTAAGTCGATCGTCCACCTTCTGGATGATGGCTTTTGCCTCATCAACTTGCTTCTTGCGGATCAGCGGGCCAACATCCTTCAACTCCCGACCCAGCTCAGTCAGTTCTTTTTTTACCTCCGGAGGCAGGGCAGCGGACGCACGGGATGAGCCACTGAGAACCAGACCGAGCATCAAAAACGAGATCATTAGAGTGCGCATGGCCCAAAAACTCCGCATTTCCGCAGGTGTAGATTCCCGATCAGTACCATATTCTTCCGCCACTTTTTGACGGTGTCCAACGATTTAGTGGAAACCGAGTCCGGTTGGCTTCCGGAAAAATAACGCCGGCAGAATCGACAAAGTTCGCCAAAATCGTCTTAGGCTTTGACGAGACCATATCTTCCTGCCTAGACTGAAGTTCTCACCAACGCGCCCTCCCAGCCATTTGTTCTTCGAAAAACCCTGCCTTATGGCTGCATTCTTTCATCATCTTCGTCGTTTCGGGTTCACCGCAGCAGCTGTCTGTTCCGGTGCAGGCCTGTTTTCCGTCATTCCGACTCCGTTCGGTCAGATGCCAGCCGGTCAGGTGGTATTTGCGCAGGAGCCTGTCGTGCAGCGTATCGATTCTTCCGGGCTTCAACCCGGGAAAGAAGTGACGCTGACGGTTCATGGAAGTCTGCTCAAGGGCGCCACGCGGCTCTGGTCCCCTGCCGGAATGTTCGTCCTGAAAGACGGTCAGGATCCCAACGCGGACTCCGGA
Organism: Planctomyces sp.; assembly: GCA_016795105.1. Classification (GTDB taxonomy): domain Bacteria; phylum Planctomycetota; class Planctomycetia; order Planctomycetales; family Planctomycetaceae; genus F1-80-MAGs062. The sequence goes on along the minus strand of JAEUIH010000042.1, from coordinate 49,195 downwards.
CTTGCATTTACCGGAACACTCGCCACCGATGTGAAGCCTGGTCTTTATCCTGCGCGAGTTATTGCTCCAGGTGGTTGCTCCGAAGGTCTCATGCTCGTTGTCGATGACCTGCCCTTCATCCCTCTGCCGGCGGAATCTGAATCAAAATCCACTCCGCTTGTGCTGGCTCCCGGCTCAAGCGTTTCCGGGGCTCTCAATGCTGTTAAACCTCGATTTTTCCAGGTCTCCCTGTCTGCCGGACAGACGCTCGGAGTCGAAGTCTTTGCACGAAGACTGAGCTCCGATCTGGATCCTGTACTTCGAGTGACCGGCCCGAACGGGCGAGAAATTGCCTTTGCAGACGATATCCCAGGTCTTGAGGGGGATTGTCATTTCAGCTTCAAAGCACCTTCCGATGGAGCATATCTGCTGGAATTGCGAGACGTTCGCTATACCGGTAGTCCGCGGCATCACTTTCATCTTCGAGTTGGGTCGTTTGAAGTCCCATCTGTTCTCCACAATCCCGCCATCGACTCAACAGCCTCGCTGCCAATGACAGAGTCTGTGGCAGACACAGAACCAAACAACAATCGCGAAACCGCAACCATCGTTGCCAGCGGTACAACTGCGGTTCGAGGTCGCTTTGAACAGCCGGGGGATACCGACTGGTATCGAATCACAGCCGATGCGGCCGCTCCCTTTGCTGCGTTTGCCCACACTCGCGACGCTGGCAGTGCCGCTGATGTGATCCTGAATCTTTGGGGGCCGGATGGAAACAAGATCGTCGAAACAGATGATACTGGTCCACTCGACGCACAACTGATCACTTCGCTCCCGGCGGCCGGCGAATACTGGCTGGAAGTTCGGGAACTTGCGTCTCGCGGTGGCTCCGAATGGACCTACGACCTTGAACTGATCCGGAACAATGGCGCTGTTGAAATTACGGCTTCTGCGGATCGCCTGCAAGTTCCTCGCGGTGGCAGCGCTTCCCTCGTTCTCACAGTACGCCGCGTCCACTACGACGGTCCTCTTCAGGTTGAAGCGATTCAACTTCCCCAGGGCCTGACGATGCAACCTGTAGTCCTCGGGGCAAAACAATCGACCGTTCCTGTTGTCATCACTGCACCTGAGACCCCTGCGGACCCTGCTCAATCAGAATTTGGCCCACTGCAGTTTCAGGTTACTGTTCCAGGTCGCCCTGAACGAATCCCGGCTGTTTTGCGAATGGTGCCTCCTCCGCCGAGGAAAAAAGATGGTGACCTGTTCCGCAGCTTTCGAGCTCGTTCAGATGTCTTCGTCGCGGTTCGACCGGCAGCTCAGTTCTCGTTCAAACCAGAATCGTCAGCGGTCACGGTGGCGCCTGGGGCATCTGCAACTGTAAAGATTACCGCCACTCGTCATGCCGACTGGGCCATGCCCATTGATCTTGGACTGTCGGTGCCGGCTGATCAACTGCCACCGGGAATCACGATTCCGGCAGTCAAACTCGAAGGAAACGAAGTTGTTCTCACAATCACGGCCGCCGCTGACGCGAGTCCCGGCAAGTTCACCGTTTTTGTTCAGGGAACGGCTAAGAAAGATAACGTAGAATCTACTCAACCGGTTCCGCCCATTGTGGTCGATGTCGTGAAGCCGTAAGGTCGAAGGAGTTGATATGAATTCTGGTTTTCGTCTGCACTGGATCGCCCGCACTGCTCTCACAGTTCTGGCATTCAATCATGCCCAACTGCTGACTCTTTCACATGCATCTGCTCAGGAAGATGCGAATGCTCAGGAGAGTTCGGCCGAAGCTCCAGTCGCACCTTTCAAGGCAGCAACCCTGAGTGTCCTGCCGGCTGAATGCACATTGATCGGTCCTCGAGCCGCACAACAGCTTGTTCTCACTGCGAACGGCGAGCTGGCAACGATTCGCGACGTCACGACCGACTGTGAATACCGCTCCGAAAATCCCGCTGTTGCCGATGTTCAAAACGGTGTCGTCGTTCCAAAAGGAAACGGCGAAACGATCATCCATGCAACCCGCGATGGACTCGACACGACTGTACGTGTCAAAGTCGTGCGGTTTGATGAACCATCACCGGTTCCGTTTCACACGTCAGTCCTTGCCGCACTGACGAAATCCGGATGCAACATGGGCGCATGCCACGGTTCACCTTCAGGAAAAGGCGGATTCAGACTCTCGCTTCGAGGATACGACCCGGCACTCGACCTGGTTACACTCCGAGGCGAATACTTCAACCGCCGATCAAATGTGCTTGCTCCGGACGAAAGTCTCTTACTGCGAAAGCCACTCATGCAGGTGGCTCACGGGGGCGGCCGTCGCCTGGACACAAACGGTCCAAGCCATCAGGTACTCCGCGACTGGATCGCTGAAGGCATGAAGACTGAACCGGAAGGAACTGCTACTCTTGAGCGAATTGAAGTACTGCCAACTCCGCGAGTCCTCCGAGATGGCGCCAATACACAGCAACTCGTCGTTAACGGATACTATTCCGACGGAACCGTTCGCGATGTGACTGCTCTTACGGCCTTCGATTCTTCCGATGAAGGTGTTGCGGCTGTTTCTCCGGAAGCCGTTGTCCGCCGTGAAGGGCGTGGCGAAGCAACAATCCTTGCTCGCTACCTCGATCGCATGTCAACCACTCAGATCACGTTCCTCACGGAACGCAAAGGGTTCCAGTGGCCAACACCCGCAGAAAACAATCAGGTCGACCAGCTTGTGTTCCGCAAACTTGAACAGCTGCAGATTCTTCCTTCAGAACTCAGTACAGATACAGACTTCCTGCGTCGTGCAACCCTCGACCTGACGGGCCGTCTTCCTTCGAACGAAGAAACTCAGGCATGGCTGGCAGACTCAGCTCCGGACAAGCGAGCAAAGCTGATTGATCGTCTGCTTGAAACTGATGAATACGCGACCTTCTGGTCGATGAAGTGGGGTGATTTGCTTCGAAGTAACAGTCGAAAACTGTCTCCCACCGGAGTTCACAAGTTTCGCCGCTGGCTGTATGAAGTCGTGCGAGACGACAAGCCTCTGGATCAGTTTGCCCGAGACCTCCTGACCGCAACCGGCAGCACGCAGCAGAATCCGGCGGCTCTCTACTGGAAAGCCAGCCGTGATGAAATTGATGCCACTGAAACAACTGCTCAGCTGTTCCTTGGTATTCGAATTCAGTGCGCCAAGTGCCACAACCACCCATTCGAAAAGTGGACCCAAAACGACTATTACGGAATCGCTGCGGCTTTCAAACGTGTTGGCCGAAAAGAAACCGGTCTGCCGGATGATGAGTTCATCTATGTCAGTCAGGGCGGCGACGTGACTCAGCCTCGAACGGGCCAGACCATGAAGGTCCGCCTGCTCCTTCAGGGCGATGTTGATGTTCCGGCCGATCAGGATCGACGCCGAGTCTTCGCTGAATGGCTGACCGGCCCCAGCAATCCGTTCTTTGCTCGCTCCGTGGCAAACCGCATCTGGGGTCATGTTGTGGGTAAAGGGATCGTTGATCCCGTGGACGACTTCCGAGATTCAAACCCTCCGTCAAATCCGGAACTGCTCAACTTCCTCGCGGATGAACTTGTCCGGAGTGGCTTCTCCGGCAAACACCTGATTCGCACTATTATGAACAGCAGAACGTATCAGCTCAGTTCTCAGCGGAATGAATTCAACGCTGACGATGATATGTACTTCTCTCATGCCACAACCAGAATGCTCAACGCAGAACAGCTGCTGGATGCGATTTGTGCAGTCACCGGTCAGCAGGAAGACTTCAAGGGAATGCCCGCAGGAACTCTGGCCGTCAGCCTCGTTGATCCTCCCGAGGATCATAAGTTTCTTCAGGTGTTCGGGCAGCCTCAGCGCGAACTTCCCTGCGAATGCGAACGTTCCACGGACAGCAACCTCAGCCAGGCTCTGCAGCTGATCAACGGACCAACGGTTCACAACAAGCTCCGTTCTGACGCCGGACGACTTCACCAGATGATTGCTGGTGGAAAATCAGATGCAGAAATCGTCGAACAACTGTACCTGACGGCCCTGAGCCGCAAGCCGCTTCCGGCTGAACTGGAAACATCCCTCAAACACGTTGCTGCCAACGAAGACCGCACCCGAGCTCTCGAGGACATCGGCTGGGCCATCATCAACAGCAAAGAGTTCCTGTTCCAGCACTAATCGTAGCTTAGTCATTCCTGCCCAAGCCGCTCCTGCTGCGGTTTCAGCACTCGAACCAGCACTCATGACGGGCAGGAATGCCCATCCTACTTATTCTTTTCCAAAAACCTGCGGAACACGTTCAGCGTGACCTTTGAAATCAGGCTGTCGACGGGTAATGACGCGCAGTAATTGATCGACCCAGCGGAGAACACTTCGCCGCCGGACGGAGAACTCCATGTGATCATTTCAGCACCGCCATCATTCGGGTTCTTTCCCCGAGCGACTACGTGAGTGTTCTTCGGGGAGCTCGGGCTGCGTTTGTCGGTTTCATGACCGGACGCTCCACCGGGGCATCGCCGATGCAGGCTGGCTTCCCCGAACAATTCCCCGTTTTTGAGACCAGTACCCTCAAAGACCCAGTGGCTTGCATCAGTCACTTCATAAGGTGCTCCGGTCATTGCTCCGGACGGAGTAAACACAACACCCAGAAGACTGGCCTCAGACTCGTGCCGTACCGCCATTCGACTGTCGAGTCCCCCCATTCCGGAACTCCACAACGACGCGATACTTCCGTTATGAACCGTCATCGAGCCGTTCTCGTGCAGTTCGACTTCGCAGTTGAGCCCATTGCCGCCGAGATAGATCAGGCGTCCGCCTTCTTCGTTGACCCAGGTTTTTACTCGATCATACATCTGGCGACTCCAGTATTCCGGATGCACGGCAATGACCAGAACCTGATAAGCGGACAAATCCAAAGTTCCGTCGTGTAGTTGTGTCTCTGCATAGTAGTCGTATGGCAGAGACTGTTGCTCCATCCATGCCAGCAATCGCCATTCTGCGGGTGCCAGATGACACGCCTGTCGGCCTTCGATTGGGTCTGTCCAGACTTCATCAAAGTCGATATGACAGAACGGCTCAGGACGTTCAAAGGTCAGGGGCACGTACGCCGGATAGCCCCACGTGCCATGCTCTGCATCGATGTACCGCCGCAGTTCGAAGCGAGAATTTACGGTCGGTGTTGGTGGTAGTTGATCAGCATGGATGTAGTTGCTGCGTCCACCGAAAGCGTTGTATGCATTCCACGTAATGTTCGAAGCCAGGACCGCTGTCTGACAGGTTGGACGCTCCGGCGCAACAATCCATGGAAACGAGAACTGTCGACCGGACCGAGTACTTGCTCGAAAGTAATAAAGACCACTTTGTTCCGGCGCCGTGGCATACTGCCGATGAGTTTCACACACGTAGCCAACTTTGTTCCACTCGATGCCGGTTTGAGTATAGTCGCCATCCGGAGTGACCTGCATTGTCGCGCGAGGACCGTGCTCATCGTGCCAGCCCAGCTCTCGAACTCGCTCGGGCTTCAGTCCATAACGCCACAGTTCCAGCTTGTACTGCTCGACGGAATGCACCCGAAACTCAGCCTCCTCGCCGCTTCGAACCCACTTCGGCCATGCATAACCCAGCAACCCGTCAGACAGGAGTCGGAAGTGATGAGGTGACTTCAGGGGAACGGTGATCTGTGAAAACTTCGCTCCGTATCCGTCCTTCTGCAGAACAACCCGATATCGGCCTTCCGGCAAATTCACATGCACAGCCCCACTCGCTCGAGACCTCACCGCTGTCGATTCACCCCGCTCATCAATGAACTCCAGCTCCACCCCGCACAGTGCCACATACCGTTCATCGCTCACATAACCAATCAGCATCGCATCATTCCCCCCTAAAGTACTCATCACGCTCCGTCGTGATGTCGAACCTCGGCCCAAAGTACTCATCACGCTCCGCCGTGATGTCGAACCCTGATTCAAGCCCCGGTACGAACACTGTTACGAACACTGTTACGAACACCTGGAACCCGAGGCAGGACTCAACATCACGGCGGAGCGTGATGAGTACTTTACTGCGCCCCAACATCACGAACGAGCGTGATGAGTACTTTAGCGTGATGGCTGCTTTAGTACACCAGATCAAACTGGGGGTGGCCGGTGAAATACCACAGCACTACAAAGTGATGGAACAGGTCGCTGAAGAACAGACTCAGTCCGAACACGATTGCCCATTGGCACAGTCGAGGATACCGGGCTTCGGCGACGGCGGCCATTGGGAGCAACATCATGCCGAAGTAACTGTGGTGAACTCGCAGGCCGAGTGTCAGCTGACCGATCGTTGATGCGGTGTCTCGGGTCGACTCCAGTTCAGCGCCAAAACGAAGTACACACGTAACGACCTCAAAGATCGTTGTCCAGATCAGTGTGTACAGAACGTAGTTGAATGGTCGCCGACTCATTTCCCTTTTCCGAACGAATACCGCAAAGTCCTGAGTACAACTATTCGACTCAACGCTCGAAAAATCCATCTGATTTCAGACTAATTCCGCCAGACATACCGACTTTTATCGATTCTCCCCCAGAGAAGTACTCCCCCGCATGAAATCTCGTTCCTCGGCAATCAGAGTTCTTGCGGAATATGCTGCCTTACAGCAAATCCGCTTCGAATCTCGCTCAACTGCAGAAGAACGACGAACATTCGGACACTTTGGTACGTCTCCCAAAATCGCCCACTTCATGGCCGGTATGTTCGAAGAAACCGACCAGAATCGGATCCGAATTCTCGACGCAGGTGCTGGTGTTGGCACACTTACTGCGGCGGTCTGCGATCGCGTTTGCCAATTCGAAGGTCCACGGCATCTTGAATGCGAACTTTGGGAATCCAATCCCCGGCTCGTCGAATTCCTCAACAACACCCTGACGGAATGCCGCCGAATTCTCAGCGATGAATCTCCACATCAGCTGAGCTACTCAATTCACAACTCTGACTTCCTTCTTGATGAACGCTCTTCGAGTCAGCCCGCAAACTTCCAGTTGGCCATACTCAACCCACCATGGTTCAAGCTCAGCAAAAATTCGCCTCAGGCCCAGACCATGAAACATGTGGTTCACGGGCAACCCAACATCTACGCACTGTTTATGGCAAGGTCCGCCGAGCTTCTTGAACCAAACGGACAACTGGTCGCCATCACCCCGCGCAGCTACTTCAACGGACCATACTTCGCAAAGTTGCGAACATGGTTTCTTGATCAGATGTCGATCCGAAGAATTCATCTGATTGAAAGTCGCCGGTCGGCGTTTCGGAAGAACAAGGTACTTCAGGAAAACGTGATTCTGTTTGCTCAACGCCGAACAACAGACTCCGCACATCCGATGAACAACACCGCTCACACACCGAAACATCTTCTGCTGACAACCAGCTCCGAAACCGATTTCCCGGAACCCGACACACGAAAGCCGGACCAATCGTCGTTCCCCTATTCAGACATCGTTCGCATGACTCGCCAGGGACCTGTGATTCAGGTACCAGGAAGTGCTGACGAACAAACAGCCATCGCGACTATTGATCAACTCTCCAATAACTTCGGCGAGTTGGGTCTCAGAATTTCGACTGGCCCCGTTGTCCCGTTTCGTGCAACCGCATTTCTGCGAAGCCGCCCCAGCGCGAAAACCGTCCCTTTGCTGTGGATGCACAACGTGCGCGCGTATCTGGTGAATCTGGAAAGCCGAGATAAGAAGCATGGCCACATCGAATGCTCAGACCAATCTCAGCATTTGCTAATTCCAGCCCGACCGATGGTGCTGCTGAAACGCTTTACTTCGAGAGAAGAAAACCGCCGCGTTGTAGCTGCCGTGTTTACAGAAAACAGCCTCTCAACAGCATCGCCTGCACCGGCACAAATCGGCCTTGAGAATCACCTGAACTACATCACTCATCAGACTCGTCCCTTAACGAATGACGAGGCATTTGGAATTGCGGGTTACCTGAATACTTTGATGGTGGATCGCTACATTCGTTCGGTCAGTGGCAGCACTCAGATCAATGCCGCGGACATCCGCAACCTGCCCTTCCCCTCGTTTGCCACATTGCGCCAAATTGGCAAACACGTTCAAAATCACTTGAGCCAAACGGCTGAGGAACTTGAACCGTACATTCAGAGGAAACTGAGTGCCTCGAAACAGGCTTAAATGCTGTGTTTCCCGGGTGAAGCCGAACGTAGCGGATTGCAAAGGGGTCCGGAAAGCCGCTAGCATGTGGACCCGCTGGAGCCAGCAGGCTGAAATTTTATCCACCACGTCTTTTGAGGTAGCTGAACGATGACAGAACCGACGACTCACAGCGCGCCGAACGCGCAACGCCTGCTATGGGCGGGATTCATGGCAATCCTTGCAGCAGGCGTGGGATTTTCCATTCGCGGCGGCATTCTTGGGCAGTGGGCCGATCAGTATGGATTCACAATGACTGAGCTGGGAGGCATCACCGGTGGTGGTCTCACAGGATTCGGCCTGATCATCCTTCTCAGCTCATTTTTGGCAGACACAATCGGCTACGGACGATTGATGGGACTTGCGTTCCTCACTCACCTCGTATCCGCTGTGCTCACTCTTGCCGCTGGGGCTGCCTTTGCGTCTGGTGGAAAAGATGCGGCATATTTGTGCCTGTTCTCAGGTATGTTCCTGTTTGCGATCGGAAACGGAATTGCAGAAGCTGTCGTAAATCCTCTCGTTGCAACCCTGTTCCCAACCAACAAGACCCACTACCTCAACATCCTGCACGCCGGATGGCCAGGTGGTTTGATCGTCGGTGGACTTGCGTCTTACTTCATGAATCCGGACGGCGCAAAGCCCGTTTCATGGCAGATTCAGATCTCTCTGTTCCTCGTCCCGGTTGTCCTCTACGGTGTCATGCTGCTCGGGCAGAAGTTTCCCAAGTCCGAAGCAAGCCAGGCCGGGGTTGGATTTGGAGACATGTTTGTTCAGTTATTCGCTCCACTGATGCTTGTTCTGCTCGTCATCCATGCAATGGTTGGATACGTTGAACTTGGAACTGACTCCTGGATCTCCAAGATCACCGGTGCCATCATGGCATCACCCCAAAAAGGCCTTCTTCTGTTTGTGTATACATCAGCATTGATGTTTGCGCTGCGATTCTTTGCAGGCCCGATCGTTCACAAAGTGTCTCCGCTCGGACTGCTGTTCATCAGCGCGATTCTTGGCTTTGTGGGACTGAATTTGCTGGGAGCAGCAACTTCCGGAATCCTGTGCGTGGTTGCAGCAACTGTATACGCTGCTGGCAAGACATTCCTCTGGCCGACCATGCTCGCCGTTGTTTCTGAACAGTTCCCCAAGGGCGGTGCAATCACCATCGGCGCCATCGGCGGTGTGGGCATGTTGTCTGCCGGTCTTCTCGGCGGCCCTGGGATTGGTTTCAAACAGGACTTTAACGCCTCCAATAACCTCAAAGAAGCCGATGTTGCAGTATACGATCGCTACAAGGCTCCTGCCGAAAGCAAGTTCCTTGGCTTCAAGGTTGTTGGTCTTGACGGTGCAAAGGTCGGTGTCCTCGGTGACTCCGGCAAAGAACTGGCTCGAGCCGGAGAACTGCTCAAAAAGGAAGGCAAAACTGACAAGAACCAGGAAGACCTGGCAACATGGTGGACAGAAGCCTCAAAGACGGCCGAAGCGGACAAAAAGCTGGTTGATGAAGCCGGATTGTTCGGCGGTCGCCAGGCCCTCAAGCTCACGTCCTTCGTTCCCCTGGCAATGGCAGTTCTCTACCTGCTCCTGATTCTCTACTTCAAAGCCAGAGGCGGCTACAAAGCTGTTCACGTAGAAGGAACCTGATTTCCCCAAAGTACTCATCACGACGGAGCGTGATGACGACTATCTGCTCATCACGACGGAGCGTGATGAGTACAATCTGCTCAACATCACGGCGGAGCGTGATGAGTACCATCAAACAGCCGTCCAATCCCTTTGTCCACTTCAACACGGATTCCGTGAGGAAGACAGAGGGACGACGGCTGACCGGTTCTCAACAATGATTCGGTGGCGATCCAGTGAGAGGCGGTCATCTCCTTTTTTGACCAGCCCACTCGATCCCATAATATTCCCAGTGCATGCCTCGCAAGGAATGGCTCAACCAGCAGAAACGAGTCCCTTCGAAGCCGGATCACTTCTTTCCGTTCCTGAAGCACGCATTGTTCCAGAAGCCGAATCGCCAGCTGATCGATACAAACCAGTGCCTCGCGTGCCTGTTCCGCGAGTCCTGCGAGGTGGCGAATCACCTGAGGATTGACGTTTGCTTCCAGATCGGGCATCACCTGATGCCGCAAGCGGTTTCTCGTGAACGTTGGGTCTGCGTTGCTCGCATCATCCCGCCACATCACTTTGGCTTCAGCCAGAAATGCCAGGATCTCTGACCGACAAACATTCATCAGCGGCCGGATCAGCTTCACCCCGGGTTCAAGCTCCCGAGAGATAGACATCCCCGCCAGCCCTCGAAGCCCAGTTCCTCTGAGAATATTGTGCAGCACGGTTTCGGCCTGATCATCCTGGTGATGAGCCGTTGCAATGGCTGAAAACTGGTGTGCTCGAGCGACCCGAAGCAAAAAGTCATACCGAGAACGGCGACACGCCTCTTCAACCGATTCACCCGGCAGCAGCTGGCTCAGGACCGAAATTTCCTCGGAAAAAAATGGTAATTGCCGCTCAATTGCCGCAGCCTGCACGAATTCCAGGTCCATTGAACTTTCGGCGCCCCGCAGACCGTGATTGAGATGGGCAACCCCCAAACGCAGAGGCCCCACGTCATCCCCCCGCGATGCGTTCAGCAAAGCCACTCCGTGTAAAAGAGCCATCGAATCTGCCCCGCCCGAGACTGCCAGCAACAGGGAATCGGATGCCGTGAACCGGCTGGAAAAGGCTTCGCCGAGGGATATTAGAAATGATGGAGGATTTAACACGGCAGAAACCAGCGGTTGAAAGCGACAGAAATCCGGAGGGAACCGGTCGTTCTTTGATGGAAACCCTCGTGGCAGTTGACCTTCGGAACTGCTGTGGTAGCATGATCAGTCACATTGTCCCAAATGGGAAGCCTATTCCCACGAGGGGCACTGATCCAGTGATTTACACGAATTGGTTGTTTCTTTAGGTTCTATAGTTTTAGCGTAAAGATTCTGCGTTGTTGACCAAAGGTGTGAGACGTTCGTTCCAAAAAACACTGTCCCATGCTGACCGGTCGAACGGTACCGTGATGAATTCTTCGCACGGGTCCCACTGAAAACCTGTTTCAGGTCCTCCAGCCCTATCACACATGGTTATTGCTGCACTCATTTTCTTTCTGGTCCTCGGACTCCTGGCACTGACGCCGTGGTTTTGCGTCCGCAATGCGGATACACCATGCAGCGTTGAGACCGGCGTGTCAGCACGACAGCTGACCGACGGTAGCATCGCTGAAAGTTCAGAGCGTGAGGCCCCGTTCGCGACTGGCCCTCCTTTGCTCCTGCGGATGCTCGCAAACATGCGATGCATGCAGGATCTCGGAGACAGACTGCAGCCTTCAGTGGACTCGTACGACCTCTGCATCCCGACCGCTCGCTGTATCGAAGCTGCATCCAGCATTCGATACTCACCGTGCAGCTGACACATGTTCGATTGCCCGAGATGGCATTTTGAATTCTGCGTCCGTGACATATCAAAGAACGCCCGCGCTCAGGCTCGCCAACGCTTACTAACAGCGATCTGTGACAGGATCAAAGGGGATAAAGTCGATGGCGGATCCACTGATCGTCGGCATTGTGGCCGGCGCCGCAGGCGTTGCTGCCGGTTACTTTGTTGACCGGCTGGTCAAAGGCAGTGCGTATAAGACTCGGGATGAAATTCTTCGTCAGGCAGAAAAGGATTCAGAGAACCTCCTTAAGGATCAGGAACTGAAACTGAAGGAGGAAATGCTCAAACGTCGGGAAGCTCTCGAAGCCAAGCTGGACGAACAGCGAAACCAGCAGCGAAATCGTGAACGAGAACTCGATAAGCGAGAAGCTCATCTCGAAGAGCAAACCGATTCGTTCCGCAAAAAGGAAAAGATGCTGCAGAGTACTCAGCAGAAGCTTGCCGATCGGGCTAAATCCATCGAGGCCAAGGACAACGAATTGTCTCGATTGCTGAAGGAAGAGCAGGAACAGCTGTATCAGATCAGCGGACTCAGCAAAGAGAACGCATCCGACCTGCTGCTCAAACGTCTTGAACGGGAACTGGCAGAAGAAACTGGTGCCCTGATTATGAAGCACGAATCCGAAGTTCGGACCGTGTGTGAACGTCAGGCCCGCGAAATCATCGGGATGGCGGTTCAGCGATACGCCTCGGCACACACTTCTGAAACAACCGTCTCCACTGTTGATATTCCCAGCGACGAAATGAAGGGTCGCATTATTGGTCGAGAAGGTCGCAATATTCGAGCCTTCGAAAAGGCCACCGGCGTGGATGTGATTGTGGATGACACTCCCGGTGTTGTCATTGTATCGGCCTTTGACAATGTTCGACGTGAAGTCGGCAAGTTGTCTCTTGCGAAGCTCATCCAGGATGGACGGATTCATCCATCACGGATTGAAGAAATTGTCGCGGAAACTCAAAAGGAGATGGAAGACCATATTCGTCGTCTCGGTCTTGGTGCCTGCGAAGAGGCGGGGGTCCGAGGTCTTCATGAAAAGGTTGTCGACCTGATGGGACGGCTTCACTTCCGCGTCAGTTACAGCCAGAACGTTCGGCAACACTCCATCGAAGTTGCTCACCTCACTGGCCTCATGGCCGAGCAACTCGGGCTCGATGGCACACTCGGCCGACGCTGTGGGTTCCTTCACGACATTGGTAAAGCGGCCGACCACGAAATGGAAGGTGGACATCCGGCCGTTGGGGCTGAACTTCTGAAGCGATACGGTGAGTGCGAAGAAGTTGTTCATGCGGCAGCCGGTCATCACGATGATATCCGCCCGGAACACATCTACACGGTCCTTGTGGCGGCCGCGGACGCTGTGTCTGCCGCACGCCCGGGAGCTCGACGGGAAACTCTCGAGAAGTACGTTCGTCGGCTGGAAGAACTGGAAGCACTTGCATGCGGATTCCCTGGAGTCGACCATGCATTTGCAGTTCAGGCCGGACGTGAAATCCGCGTCATCGTGGACTCGTCGAAGGTCAATGATCGTCGAGCCATGAAGATGAGTCGGGATATCGCCACCGCAATTGAACAGACACTGACGTATCCAGGCGAGATTAAAGTAACCATTCTCCGGGAAACCCGGTCCGTCGAGTTTGCTCGATGATTGAAGCCTGACTCCGGACGGTATGCTCCGCAGAACGAATGCGGGACACACCGTCCGACATGGCAGCACGGCTGAAGTTCTGATCTGTTTCAATCTGATTCAACCTGAGACTGATTGAGGTGCCTTCACGATGTGGCAATTACCGTTGATGCTGAATGTTCTTGCAGCAGACACACCCCTCGCAGCACCTCAACCCTTTCTCCACCCTTTTCTGATTGTTGCCATCGGCATCGCCGTTGTGCTGACTCTCATACTCAGGTGGCGAGTCAATGCGTTTATCGCGCTGATCACCGCAGCCCTCGTCGTCAGCTTTCTGGCACCCGCGCCACCGACTCACGATGACCCGACCAAACAGGAAACCTGGGTTTCACGAGTGGCAAAAGAATTCGGTACCAGTTGCGAAAAAATCGGACTGGTGATTGGCTTCGCAGCAGTTATCGGTGAAGCCATGATGAAAAGTCGTGCGGCAGACCGAATTGTCGTTGCATTTCTGAAACTGCTGGGGGCAAAACGCGCTTCGTGGGCTCTGATGAGCAGCGGCTTCGTTCTCGCCATTCCCGTGTTTTTCGACACCGTGTTTTATCTGCTTATACCACTGGCAAACTCACTCTACCGAACCACTCGAAAGAACTTTCTGCTTTATATCTGTGCAATAGCAGCGGGTGGTGCTGTCACACACACACTCGTGCCACCAACCCCCGGCCCGGCAGCTATGGCGGCAAATCTTGGCGTCTCACTGGGACTCATGATTTGCGTGGGACTAATGGTCGCCGCCCCATCTGCTGCCGTTGCTATGCTCGTAGCCGCATATCTGAATCGCAATGTTCAGATCTCAAAACTGCCGGAACTCGAAGATGAATCCAAAATCGACTCCGCTGCCGTTGCTCTTCGTGAACAGGAAACGATGCAGGTCCCGCTGTTCGAAGCGATTCTTCCGGTTCTGCTCCCTGTCGTTCTGATCACTGCAGATACGGTTGTGTCAGCGATGATCCCCAAAGTCTCGGCCCCGGCAGCTGATGCCACGGTAGCAGCCACTTCAACAATCTGGACAACACTTAAGCCATTCACTGCTTCTTTCGGTGACCCTGACCTGGCCCTGCTGATCTCCATGGCCCTCGCCGTCATCACCTGGATGCGACTTCGAAAGCCCAGTTTCAAAGACGTCGCAGAAGCCTGTGAAACGGCATTGCTGAGCGGTGGCTTGATCATTCTGATTACCGCAGCCGGAGGATCATTCGGTGCAATGCTGAAAGAAACGAACGTCGCAGGAGTCATCAAAGAATCTTTCGCAAATCAGGCGGCTTCCGGTCTGCTCGCTCTGACACTTGGCTTCGGCCTTGCTGTAGTTCTGAAGGTTGCTCAGGGATCCAGCACCACCGCTATGATTGTTGTGTCCAGCATGATGGCAGCTATGGGCCTCTCAGAAGATAAACTCGGCTTCAACCCCGTCTATCTCGCCACAGCCATCGGAGGCGGCTCCCTGGTAGGATCGTGGATGAATGACAGCGGGTTCTGGATCTTCGCTCGAATGAGTGGACTCACCGACACCGAAGCACTCAAAACATGGTCTCCGCTTCTGGTTGTCCTTGGCATGACGAGCTTCACGCTGACGGTCGTTTACGCCATGGTTCTTCCATTAAAGGGTTGGTAAAGTAGCAGGCACTCTCCGAATGCCGTCCGCCGCCGCGCTGGCCACGCAACCAGTGCGTTTCGACCAGCCATCAAGAAGCACCGCATCCAGCAGACGGAGTCTGCGTTAAAGTAGCAGGCACTCTCCGAGTGCCGTCCGCCGCCGCGCTGGCCACACAACCAGTGCCTTTCGACCAGCCATCAAGAAGCACCGCATCCAGCAGACGGAGTCTGCGTTAAAGCAGCAGGCACTCTCCGAGTGCCGTCCGCCGCCACCCCTGCTTCGCTACCATTGCGTTTCAAAAGCACCAGGTACTCAAGGCGGACGGCAGACGGAGTCTGCCTGCTACTTTGTCCGATTCATACTGAAAAATCGGGCTCAACCACTGGTCGAACGGCTGTAGGGCGCGAAAAATGAAATGTTTCTGGGAAATCCGTTCCTGGCAAACGGTACCCACCCGGATGATGACTCTCTAAACTGCGTGACCACGAAACAGCTCTGCTGGCGTGTCAAATTAAACGGATTTACCCCGACCTGAAGTTCTCATAATACAATGGCTCGAAGTTCCGATTCTGCAGAACTGCAATCCTGCTGGCGCGACCTGCTTGGCTACCTCAACTTTTCCCATGGGGCACCCAATTCGCGATTTCGCGGCTGCCTGAACACGATCTTTCGGGAGTTGGGAACAAATGCGACCCCAGCCCTGCTCCGTGACGAAGCTCTAAGACTTCTGGAACAATTCAGACAGGATCAGGAACCTGCATTTTCTGAGATCACTCAGGCGAAGGCCGCGATCGTTCTGACACTTGATCATCTACTACCCGCCTATCGGTCTCATCATTCTGACTTACTGGCCCATCTGCAGGATGCGGACTTCTTTAACCCATTCCTGATCGCTCGCATGTTTGAAGCGGTCCTTGAACATGGTGAACCCTGGACAACCGAGCCGCGGGCCGAAACCATTACCGCCAGCCTTTCCAGGCTAAACTTCTTTGTGGGCTACCGACCTGCTGCTGTACTCGAGAACGGTCGTCGAGCAGAAGTCTACGATCATGAACGTTTCTGTCCGGTTCCGCTGTATTTCAAAGATGTTGGCTCCGCGACGGGCCGCTACGAAGACATCATTGACGCAACCATCGCCTTCATGAAACAACTGCCGGATGATCTGACCGTTCCGGCACACTTCTCATTTGAGCGCATGGCGGAACTCTGCGTCGATGTTCGAGCTCATGACCATCTGCATCCGGTGAATAAACGCACAAATTATGTATTTGGCGAATGGGACCCCGAGGATATTGATACAAAGGGCTTCTTTCGGCGATTTGTAATTCGAAAGCTGATCCTTGATTCACTTGTGTCGTGGATCGAATCTGAAGAACCAAAACAAAGAGAGCAGCGGCTGGGAGACGCGTCCGCCGTTCTCTGCGGAACGATTCTGATGGCATCTGCCATCAGCGGGTCCGGACCTCAGACTTACGATTCCGGTGTTTCGCTGACAACGCTGCTCCCGATTGTAGCGAGACAGCGCGACAGCTTTTACCAGCAGCTACTGGACTCGACCAAAGGAGAACGAGGAAAACGGCTTCGACAACTGGCAAAGCAAAGTCGTCAGCCGTTTGGACATGTTCGGCACGAGCTGAATATGCAGCTTGCCAAGTATGGAGCGGATCAGGTCCAGCATCGTCATCTGTCATGGATGTATGCAACGATGGGCTTTGAAGCGGCCAGCTGCGAGGAAGCATCTGTGATACCGTGCGTGTCGGCACGGTTTGAGTCCGACATTCAGTCGCGCCTCGTCACAATTCGGCGCGATGCCCGAGCCGGAAAACTGAAATCCGCTCAGGAACTTCTTACAGAAGTGATTGGGCTGCTTCATCGAGGAATTCGGTGTGGAGCGATCATTGATCCGTGGAATATTCTGGGCTTTCAGGGACAGTTCCCGCTTTTCTTTGCTCGAGAAGATTCCATACCAGACAACCGAGTTGAAGTCCTTCTGGAACTGATGGAGCAGATCTTCGACATTTGTGCTCTGATTATGACCGAAGCAGCAGCCTCTGGTCAGTCTGCCATCCATGATTCGGTCCTGATGCAGTTCCAGTCCCTTGCTGAAGAATGGGACCGCTATGCAACGACCACCGTGAATGATCTGACGCATATTCACGGTATGCAATCCGTTCGAGCTGCCCAGATGGTGGCACAGGCGTTAACAGAATGGCGTACGTCTGATCGTTCCGTCGCGGACATGTCAATCTGGCGGCGACATGCGGAATCGTTTGATGTCACCAGCTGCTTCGCACAGGTTGTCAGCAGTCTTCTTGAACGCAAAGAACACATTGCGGCCATGGGGCTGCTCATGCAGTGGCTCAGTCGAGCAGACTCGGTGCGGCTTGAAAATGGCGGACACTCAATCCACACCCTTCTGAATCGACTTGTGAATTCTGTCTGCTTTGATCAGGACACAACAAATCGCTGGACCATGCTCCGGCGTCTGTTTGCCTTCATGGAGGCGAATGCCGGACCATTCTGGAACGTGCCCACCCTCAGCGAATTCGCCGATACTCGGCGAAAAAATCAGGGGCCTTCAGCAGATCAGCCCGGTGATGAAGGCGATGCACTCGATTTGCATAACCTGTTTGACAGTGGTGATGCGCCGGACGACGATGAATCGGCGTTATACGGAGCCTCACGTGATGGAGTGACTTACCGAGACTCCACCGATGACGGTAACGTCGGTGATACAATCGATGAAGGCTCGGCACCGGGAACCACTGAGTTTGAAGTTCTCTATCGTCACATTGAACCTCGTCTCAAGTTCCTGCATACCGTTGGTTCACTGTGGGGACTTGCTGCCGTCTCGATCTCAAGGCTTACTGTTTCAGACTTCGTCATTGATGATAGTATCAAAGTTCACCTCCGCGAATGGCTCGGAACCATCCGCAAGATCCTTGATGGACTCGGTGATCTGGTGCAGGAAGTTCGTGATTTTGAAATCACGACGTTTTCTGCCGATCTGGAAGCGAACCTCGAATACGATGTACAGCTCCAGTGTCGTTTTCTGTTAATGCAGAATGTGCTCTCGACCACTGTCGAATTCCTGATGGCGGAACGAATGATCGGAGCTGTTCTCGCAGAGGTCCCGACACGTGACAAAGAAAGTCGTTCTCTCGATCATCACCTCTCGTTGATGCTGTCAGCCATCTTTACGCGTGACCCGGATGGCGTGCAGGCCTGTTTTGGACCTCTGTGCCAGGAACTGAAGAAGCGACCACTGCTGTATGTACCGTTTGAAAATGGCGGACATCCCGCAACAATCCTGAAAGCCCGAACGCTGCAGGCACTGATCCGCACGATGCTCAGTCAGTTACCAAGGCTCGGTCTGCTGGAAGAAACGTTTCAGCTGCTTCAGATCGCCCTGCAGATGGAAAAGACGGCTCGTCCGCTGGGACAGGCGGTGACAGAATTCGACCGCCTCTATCGAACAGGACTCTCGTGTTCTGTGGAGGCGATCATGCATTCGGCGAGTCGCTGGAAGACACGCGCAAATTTTCCGCTGGACAATGTGTTTAAGCGAATTCAGAAGTTGCTGGATTCCTATACCGAACTCTGGATTCGACACAGCGGTTCAATGAGACTCTCCGTGATTGAAGACCTCCATGATGATCAGCGGGCCGAAGAAGTCCGCGACTTTATCACGCAATACGGTGAAGACCTGTTCCATACCCGAATGCTGACACTCGGAAATGCACGAGCAATCGTCCATCATGGTGCTGAAGCTCTGCTCGAAGAGCTCGAAACAAATGTGGCACCTTTTCAAAGAGTAAAGCTGCTCGAAGATATTGAACAGGGAGTGATCGATCGTGACGATGCGATCGATCTGGCGGAATTCGTTTACGAAGCCGTAGTTGATAACTTTGAACGATTCCTGGAATATAACACGACGACTACGTATTCGGACTATGGCAACCGGCTCTACTGCCTGCTCGACTTCGTGAGACTCGAAGCACTCTACGATCGCTTCGACTGGAATACACTTCCATGGCAGATCGCCTATGAGACTCTGGTCCGCGTCAATGCCGATGATCTCGCCGATTTTGTTGAAGCCTACCTTCTGGATGAAACGGCTGAACTTGCTGAATCATTTGTCGACGAACTGAAGAATCTCGAAAACGAATACGGCGTCCGGCTTCCAACTCTGCACGATCACGTCTGCGAACGAATCATCGGCGCTTTGACACAGAACCGTATGGTGGCCATGGTCTCGCGCTGTCTTCCAAAGGCTGGACAGATAACAGAAGAAGAAGCTGCCCAAAACTTCGAAGTTCTGCGCCAACAGATCGACGCGTATATGTCCGAACGAATTGGTTCCGGTATTGAAGCACCGGAATGGATGCAGCGAATCGCGGGTGAGCTTGATCGAGTCCAGGAGTTTCGCAACAACTCACTGATGGAAAGTCTCCACGAAGGAGATTTTACAACCATTCCAGCACGAGTACTTGACAAGCAACTCACCGCAATTGCCCGCCGCAGCAATGACCCAGGCTCACGACGCAGACCGTAAATCACACCCATCAGGCAAACTCCGTCCCTCCGCAGCCTCAGTTGGCAAAAGATGAGGGCAGAAAACACAACACTCGATCATTCTCCCGCTATACATCAATCTGCTGGACGCCAAACGCACCCCTGCCGTTCTTCCGTGTTTTCCGCGTCTTCCGTGGTTAAACCGCCACAACTACCCAAGACGCACCCGGCAATACTTCTTCTTCCCTGCCCACACAATCAACCCATCACTCACCGCAATCAGCTGATCGTATGAATCCACCGCAGCACGGTCTTCACCCAGCTTTGCGCCACCCTGAGCGATCAAGCGTCGAGCATCCCCGCCGGAATCGCAGAGTCCAAGTTCCGTCAGGAGCTTAAATGCGGGCAGACTGCCGTCCTGAAGCTTAGAACGGTCAAGCCCGACTTCCGGGATTTCGGCCGGCAAACCACCACCACCGATCTCCCGCTGCCAGCGACTCGCAGCTTCCTCAGCATCGGCCTCAGAGTAATATTGAGAGATCACCGTCCGCGCCAGTTTCACTTTGGCCTCTTTCGGATGACCGGCAAGCATTTGATCAGCTTCTTCCAGCGGCACTTCGGTCAGCAGTTCGAAGTACATCTTCATCACTCCGTCCGGGAGCTGCATGAATTTCTTCATCATCTCATACGGAGGTTCACTGATGCCAATGTAGTTGCCGAGACTCTTACCCATGCGACGAATGCCATCCAGTCCAACCAGAATGGGAGACATCATCCCGATCTGCTGGTTGAGTCCCTGCTGAGCCTGAAGGTCTCGAGCAAGCATAAAGCTGTAAAGCTGTTCTGTTCCGCCGAGCTCCACGTCGGATCGGATCTCCACACTGTCCCATGCCTGCATCACCGGGTACAGACATTCGTGCAGAAAGATGGCCCGCTCTTCACGGTAGCGTTTGGCAAAGTCTTCTCGAGTCAACAGCTGAGCAACAGTGACTCGGCTGCACAGGCTCAGAATATCAATAAATGCCATCCGGCCGAACCAGTCACCGTTGCGATGAACTTCTGCTCGGCTCAGGTCAATGACCTTGCCGACCTGAGCAAGATAGTCGCGAGCATTGTTGTCGACCTCTTCCGCTGTCAGCCGTTTACTGCGAGCCTCATCGCGACCGCTTGGGTCACCGACGAGGGCTGTGTAGTTACCAATAATGATCACCGCCTGATGTCCCAGATCCTGAAACTGACGGATCTTGCGGAGTGGTACAGTGTGACCAAGATGGACATCAATTCCTGTCGGATCAATCCCGTATTTGACCCTCAATGGAGTCCCTGTGTCGCGGCTGTGCTTCAGCTTTTTTGCCAGCTCGTCGCCGGGTACGATTTTCTCGACGCCACGAGTCAATATGCGAAGTTGTTCTTCTACGGGTGGAAACGATGTCTTCATGGTGGACGACTATAAGCCTTGATTTCAAGCGTCGAAAGAATCTGCGAGTTCAATGGATTTGGCTAAAGCAAGCCAATTCCGGCAAGGATCATGTTGAATCCGTTGAACAGAAAATGGACCAGCATCACCGTAACATAACTTTGCCGACGGATGTATGTGTACCCCAAAGCAGCGGCCAGTGGCAACAGTGCGACAGAATCAGGAAATCCGTGAGCAAAACTGAACAGAATGCAGGAGACGAGCATCGCGACTTTCAGCGAGCCAAATTGCACGATACCACCCAGCAGCACCACTCGGTAAAACAGTTCTTCCACGATCGGTGCCATAATCACCGCCATTACAAAGATCATGGCCATCAGCTGCCAGTCCAGGCCATTCTTGATCATCTCCAGAAACGGATGCTGGTCAGGCTGCTCTCCAGTGACCGCAGTCACGATCATGATCATCGCCAGTCGCAGCATCGTTGTCGGCAGGTACGAAGCTAAAAACACTTCGCTCGCATATCGAAGCTCTGTCAGAAATGAAAATCGCTCCGGAGATACCATTTCCACTTCGACAACACCCGCAGAAAACAATTCCGGTTCTCCGGATGATGTTTTCTCTCCGGAACCAAGGTCACTCTCCGCGGAGCCAATGCCGCTCTCCTGAGAACCAATCGGCATCAAACCAGCGTCCGATACACTGATGAGCGTCCCCGAAGTATTCGCGGTCTCATCGTCGAGGTCCGGCCAAAGGGATGCCACAGGCGGTTGATTTGCTCGACCAGTCGATGAGGCAGGAGCCGTGGATGAACCCGACACCAGTGCTGCTGTCTCCAGCTCAGGCCGCCCACTCGTCTCGCGAAACAACGTCGTGCTCCGACGCACTCGCCCCATCAAACTGAATGCCAGCACCATCACGCCAAACAAACCAAACAGGAACAAATCCAGAATCAGCGTCTGAATCATGCCCCCCCACATCATCTCCGGCGTCATCTGCTTTGTTCTGGTCTGATCTGTCTGATCTGTCTGATCTGTCTGATCTGTCTGATCTGTCTGATCTGTCTGATCCGACTGATCCGACTGATCCGACTGATCCGACTGATCTGACTGATCCGACTGATCTGACTGATCCGACCGATCCGACTGATCTGACTGATCTGACTGATCTGACTGATCTGACTGATCCGACTGATCTGACTGATCCGACTGATCCGACTGATCCGACTGATCCGACTGATCCGACCGATCCGACCGATCCGACCGATCCGTCTGATCCTCTGCAGCGACTGGTTTCGCAGCAGCGAACTCATCGCTGGCTGTGATTGACATTGTTGTTGCGACAATTGCCAGGAAAGTTGCAATCACAATGCCACCGACTGTCACCGGCCAGGGAATTCGCAGATAGCCGCGTTGAGCATCGGGGAGGATGAATCCGAACTGGATATAGCGGACGACCCAGAACCCGATCATCAGGAGGCTGAGTCCCAGCATCCCAAGGACGACAACGCCCGCGATCATTGCATTCAAAGGAACTTCAGCCGCTTCCGGATTCATCGAAACTTCAACCTTTTTTCAGACGCACACTCAGCTGTTCCCAAAACCGAAAAGCCCCGGAAATCGGCGGATCCAGGCACCCGGCGAACGAGGTTACTTGAACCGCCGCCGAAGACCCGTACCATCCGCAACCTGAATATCAGAACGCGGAGTCCCTGCCTTGTCGACTATCCTTGACGAAATCATTCGGCATAAGAGGACAGAAATTGCGTCCGCAAAGGCGCAATTGCCCTTTTTTCAGCTGGAAACGATGATTCCTGACGCCCCGGAGCCTCGTGGCTTCCTTGCATCCCTGCGCGCTGCGTCCGCCCCGGCCCTGATTGCTGAGGTCAAAAAAGCGTCTCCTTCGGCAGGTCTGATTCGAACAGATTTTGAGCCCGTTTTGATTGCCCGAACATACGCCGAAGCCGGCGCAGCCTGTCTGAGTGTGCTGACGGACGAAAAATTCTTTCAGGGGCATCTCGATTTTCTGAAAGCCATCCGTGCTCAGGTGAATATCCCTGTAATGCGGAAAGAATTCATCGTGGACCGCTATCAGATTGCCGAAGCCCGAGTCGCCGGAGCCGACTGTATATTGCTCATCGCTGAATGCCTGAGTGCCGACGAACTGAAAGATCTGTACGACTACAGCAGCTCGCTTGGCATGGATACGCTGATCGAATTCTACGACACAGAGAATCTCCCCAAAGTTCTGGCCGCCGGAGCTCAACTGGTCGGTGTGAATAATCGCGATCTCAGATCGTTCCACACGTCGCTCGAACATACATTCAATATTCGCCCACAGATTCCTCCCGAGGTACTGTTTGTCAGTGAAAGCGGTATTCGCACTCATGCCGACATTCTGCGACTTCGTGCAGCAAATGTGGGGGCCGTTCTTGTGGGCGAATCACTGATGCGACAACCCGATGTGACAAAAGCAGTTCAGGCACTCATGCTGGGTGATTCCTAAGTTCGCTGCGGCAGGCAGCGAGCCCGTAGTTACAAACACTGGTATTCAAAAAATTGCAGGGAAAGTCATCCATGAATTCAGCCGTCGAACATGTGCTCGTGATTCCGACTCAGGTTTTTCATGACGTGGGTTACTTTCAGGGATTCAGCAGCGACGTGGATCGATACCTTAAAGTCGTACTTGACCCTCAGCATGCCAGTTATCGACCTCGCCATGAAATGGAACAGGACCCGTCCTTTAAGCAACTGATCCCGTACTGCATTTTTCGGTGCAACGGTGAGGTTTTCTACTACCAGCGTGGAACTGCTCAGGGAGAAACCCGGCTTCATGCAAAACGTTCAGTCGGCGTCGGCGGACATGTGTCGACTCTTGACCTGAACCGTGAAGCTTCGCCTTATGAAGAGGGAATGAGGCGTGAAATAGAGGAAGAAGTGGATTTAGAAACCGGATGGATCGAATCGTGTGTAGGGCTAATCAACGACGATGAAACAGAAGTCGGAAAGGTTCATCTGGGAATTGTTCATGTTTTCGACCTGGACAATCCCAAAGTTCAGCCACGTGAAAAGTCGATGATAAACGCAGGGTTCGCATGCCCGGCAGATTTGGTACGTGAATTTGAACAATTTGAAAGCTGGTCACAGATTTGTCTCAAGTATCTGACCAGCGTTTAAGGGCATGGAACTGCCCCAATAGTCAAGGGAGTGACCACGATGAAAAAGTTGAGTGCTGTTCTGCTGCCGGCACTGCTGTTGTTCGGCAGTGTATCTGAAAGTTTCGGTCAGGAAGCAAAACCAGCTGCTCAGGCACCTGCGCCAGTCCCGACACCAGCCGAGGGTCAGCTTACAGAAGCGGACCTTGGCAATATTCTGGCGGCCATGGGGCTTCGTCCTAAGAAGACGGAACAGCGGTACGACTTCGAATTTAAGACCAGCCTGCAGGGAGAAGAATGGAAATTCTCCATGTCAACAGTTCTCAGCCGAAACGGTGAATCCGTCTGGTTGATGGCATGGCTCGATCAGATTCCTCCAACCGCCAACGAAGTTCCTCGGACAGCCCTGCTCCGACTTCTCGCTGCCAATGACCGACTCGGAAACGGCAAATTCTTTGCCTACATTCCAACCAACAAGCGATTTGTACTTCAGCGAGTCATCAAGAACGAAAAAATGGACAGCAAGGCAATCAAGGAAGCTCTCCAGGACCTTGCCGTCAGCGTCGCAGAAGAATATCCAACCTGGGCCGTTGAAAACTGGACTCAGAAGGAACAACAGGTCGCAGACAAGGACGCCAGCGGCCGAGCAGCCCCGGCAAATCCAACTGCTGCGAGCCGTTCCGGAGCAACGCCAGGTGCAACTCCAAATGCAACGCCCACTCGGACCTCAGAAGCTGCTTCCAAGTTTGATGGCAAGCGAGTCGAATAGTCAGGTTCACTGCTGACGACTCGATCCTGCCTCCGAAATCTCAACTTCGACCAGACATCGCGATAACGATCCCGCACGGGGCCTGACCGTTCACACGCCGGTCAGGCCCCGTGTCATTTCCCAAAAGTACTCATCACGCTCCGTCGTGATGTCGAATCCTGGTACTCTCGGGTACAGACCACGGTTGAATCCCAGGACTCACAGCCAGAACTCAACATCACGGCGGAGCGTGATGAGTACTTTATTGCGGCCCCACCTCAACTCTGGGTCACTGACAAACTTCTCTGACATCCAGTTCTATGGTATGGTTTGTCCAATACAAAGCGACGCCCAATTGCTCGCTATGCCTTGTGACACTCTCAAAACCATCACCACCCCATGCAATCTGTCACTCAAATCGCTGAAGCCCTGATCCAGCGGATTCGCGAAATGCAATCGGTCGCAGTTGCCTTTTCCGGGGGTGTTGACAGTGCGGTTGTTGCCAAAGCCGCAGAACTTGCCCTCAGCGGTAATGCCGTTGCCGTTACAGCAGTCAGCCCCAGCCTGGCAATCGCTGAACTCAAGCTTGCTCGCGAAGTTGCCACTCAGATCGGCATTCGACACATTGAAGTCTCAACTCGGGAATTTACTCGCCCGGAATACCGCCGCAACGCTGGCGATCGGTGCTTTTTCTGCAAGGACACACTATACGAACTTACCTCCAGCCGAATGGCTGAACTGGGGGCCCTGGTGCTGATCAACGGCTCCAACACCGACGACCTTGGTGACCACCGTCCTGGCATGAAAGCCGCCGAAAACTATTCCGTCCGCTCACCACTCATTGAACTCGGGATTAATAAATCCACAGTCCGGGAACTCGCCCGACACTGGGGACTTACGGTCGCAGACAAACCAGCGTCACCATGCCTTGCGAGCCGCATTGCGTACGGTGTTGAAGTTACGGAAGAACGAGTCCACCGCATCGATCAGGCTGAAACACTCATTCGCAGTTTGACAGGGATTCAGGAGCTGCGAGTTCGTCTCGAAGCTGGCGAGTTAGCTCGTATCGAAGTCCCAAAATCGCAGATTGATTTACTTCTTCAGCCAGCGATTCGGGAACAGATCACTCGTGGCCTGAAGTCTTTCGGCTTCCGCACGGTGACGATTGACCTTGAGGGATTTCGATCCGGCAACCTGAATTCAGCTTTGACAGTCGATTCAGGCCTCGCGTTTGTCCAGCTTCAGTCTGTCAGTCATTCCGATGCGTTGCATGGCACTTGACGCAACGCTGTTCGATCTTCGCCATGATTGCAGTGGCATCTGCGACATTGGCCGGGGATTCCGCGTTGAGTTTCGTAACTTCCGCAGCAGTAGCACTCAATTCGTCTGCGATTTCAGATGCAGAGGGAAGTCGAGCCGACTCCTTGAACAGTTGCGTCAACAACGCATTTGACTGCCGAAACGCATCGTGGCTCGTTGGGGTCTTCGCAGCCGCAGCTTTGGATTTCGCAAACTGGTCTTCAATTTCTTTCATCATCACCACGATTTCAGGAGGCTCAACGGACTCATGAAGTTCAGGCAACTCTTCATCGTCCTTCTTCGGGGGTGAATCCGCAGCAGCCGTCCAGAGTCCTATATAGTCCGGACTAGTTCCTGCGACTTTCAGGTAACTCCTCACATCTGCTGCAGTCATCAGCTTATTTATCTGACACGCAGTCGCAGCAGCAGCCGGGCCGCGATGCTTGCCGTGTTGGCAATGAAAGAAGATTTTCTCCTTCGGATATTCCTGAAGGACGCGTGCCAGCGCCAGCTGTTCCTCACGGGAGATGCTGTCATAGCTCAGTGGTACGTGCACGTATTTCATGCCAGCTTCTCTTGCGAGCGCAACCGCCGGAGGTGTCCCATCCACACTCACGATGATTGAAACGCCTCGCTCTTTTAACGCCCGGAAATCATCAGCCGTCGATGGTCCCGAACCAGACAGAACTCGACTGCCCAGCTGAAACACATTATGGATGCCACCAACATCGCCAACTTTCTCAATGACTATTGCGGATGATGGCTTGTCATCGGACCCGACGGCAGACCCAAAGAGAATGGCAAATCCCAGTCCCAAACAACACAATCGCATCCAATTCATCTCAATTTCCCCCTCCTCCAAAGTACTCATCACGCTCCGCCGTGATGACGAACCCTGGTATGGACACTGGCTGAAACCAGGGAATCTCAGCCAGAACTCAGCATCACGACGGAGCGTGATGAGTACTTTGCGTGATTTTTATGTCACCGTTGGATTCACGGCAACCTGTTCGGGAGTTCTTCAAACTTAGAACCGGCGGAAAGCCAGGAAAAAATGGGGCTGAATCGCTTTTGATTCCGGGTCCGATTGTCTGAAATATGAGTACATCACGCTGAATCCATCAGCAAGTACTGAAGTCTTGAACGGAAATCATCGTCAATGCTCTGGGAAGTGGAAATTCTGCCATCCTCTGGTCAGCGGGACCATGAAGGAAACCGAGTTCTTGCGAGTGCTGCGAGTCAGGGATTTAAAGGACTTTCGGGCGTCCGATCCGCACGGTCCTTCCTGATCCAGGGAGAACTTTCCAGAGACGACATTCGGCGTGCCGCGGAGGACGTCCTGTGTGACACGGTGGTTGAAGAATATCGGATTCATCAGCTGCCTTCGACAGGCAAATCGGACGAAGATCCCGCATCAACCGTGAATGTTCTGTTTCATCCTGGTGTTACAGACAGCGTGGCGGAGAATGCTCAGCGAGCACTCAAGCAGCAAAGCCTAAGCGTCACCAATGTCGCCACCTGCCGCAAATACTGGCTGTCCGGTAACCTCACAGCCGCCGAACTTGCCAGGTTGTCTTCGCGAGTTTTCGCGAACGATGCAATCGAATATGTGGTCTACGGTCCTTTGAAGATTGACGACCTGTCTGTTGGTTCGGAGTACAAATTCAAGCTGACGCATGTTGCCATTCGCGAGATGGACGACGTGGCCCTGATGGAACTCAGCTCCAAAGGCCAGTTGTATCTCAGCATCGCGGAAATGCGAACGGTTCGAGACCACTTCCGTAGTCTTGGTCGCGATGCGACGGACATTGAGCTTGAAACCGTTGCTCAAACATGGAGCGAACATTGCTCGCATAAGACACTTGGTGGTCGCATTCACTATGTAGAAACCAGTAACGGGCAGGTTGTTCGAGATCATCACTTCAACAACATGTTGAAGGAGACGATTTTCAACGCCACTGTTTCGATCCGAGAATCACTCGGCAAAGATGACTGGTGCGTTAGTGTTTTTAAAGACAACGCTGGAATTGTGAAGTTTGACGATCGTCAGAACGTCTGTATCAAGGTGGAGACCCACAACCATCCATCTGCGATTGAACCCTACGGCGGGGCCAACACGGGACTTGGCGGTGTCATCCGCGACCCGCTGGGTACAGGCCTGGGGGCTCGGCCTGTTTGTAATACCGATGTGTTTTGCTTTGCTCGTCCCGATTATCCGGCTAACGAACTTCCGCCCGGCGTCCTCCATCCTCGTGCTGTGATGCAGGGTGTTGTCTCCGGTGTTCGTGACTACGGAAACCGAATGGGGATTCCAACCGTCAATGGCGCAGTCTGCTTTGACGATCGGTATCTGGGCAATCCGCTCGTTTACTGCGGCAACGTTGCCATGATCCCTGTCGACAAATGCGACAAACACGTCAGCCCCGGCGACCTGATCGTTGCCGTTGGTGGACGAACCGGACGAGACGGAATTCACGGAGCTACGTTCTCTTCAGTTGAACTCACCGAAGAGAGCGAATCCATCAGCGGAGGCGCTGTCCAGATTGGCAATCCTGTCACTGAAAAGATGATGCTTGACGTGATTCTGGCGGCTCGAGATCGCAGCTTGTACTCTGCAATTACAGACTGCGGAGCTGGAGGCTTCAGCAGTGCTGTTGGAGAGATGGGCGAAGAGACCGGAGCAGAAGTCTGGCTTGACCGCTGTCCTCTCAAGTATTCCGGCCTCTCATACACTGAGATCTGGATTTCCGAAGCACAGGAACGCATGGTGCTTGCCGTCCCCGAAGCCACATGGGAAGAATTCCGCACCCTCTGTGCATCAGAAGGCGTCGAAGCCACTGCCATCGGACGATTTACCGATACGAAACAACTGGTACTCAAGTATGGCGAACATCAGGTCGGTTCACTCAGCATGAACTTCCTGCATGATGGACGGCCGCCCGTGATTCGAGAAGCCGTCTACGACATTAAGGATGGCGGAGCGATCAAGGCCGGCAATATCAGGCAGAGTAGCTCAGCGCAAAATTTGGGCATGGCGTCCTACGAGCAGACCGACTTCACCGCAGACCTCACTGCGATTCTTGGTTCGCTGAATGTTGCCAGTAAAGAGTGGATTATTCGGCAGTATGACCATGAAGTGCAGGCAGGCAGCGTCATTAAGCCGCTGGTCGGAATTCAAAACGATGGCCCATCTGATGCAGCCGTTGTACGACCGGACCTGACAACGTCACGAGGTCTGGTCGTCTCCTGCGGCATCAATCCCAATCTGGGAGACCTTGATCCGTACTGGATGGCAGCATCTGCCATCGATGAATCGGTCAGGAACTGCATTGCAGTTGGCGCTGACCCGGACCGAATCGCTATCCTCGACAACTTCTGCTGGGGCAACACCGAACGCGCGGAAACACTCGGCACACTGGTCCGAGCCGCAGTCGCCTGTCAGGACATCGCGATTGCCTATGGGACACCATTTGTCAGTGGAAAAGACAGCCTCAACAACGAATTTAGTTACGAAGACGCCAGCGGAAGTCGACGGACCGTAGCGATACCATCCACTTTGTTGATTACAGCACTCGGACAGGTCGCTGACGTCGAAACCTGCGTCACTATGGACCTCAAGGAAGCCGGGAACTCGCTGTATTTGATTGGCGAAACAAAGAACGAAATGGGGGGCAGCCATTTCCACATGATTCATGGACTGATCGGTGGACAGGTCCCTCAGGTCGATATCAAGACAGCCCCCGGAATTTTCCGAGCCCTCCACCAGTGCATTCGCAGTGGCCTGATTCGAGCATGCCATGACCTGAGTGAAGGCGGTCTGGCTGTATCAGTCGCCGAAATGGCATTCGCCGGAGGAATCGGAGCCCGTGTCCAAATTCCTGAAACGGGGCTCTCAACAGCCGTTGCACTGTTCTCGGAATCAAATACACGATTCGTCATCGAAGTGGAACCGAAACATGTGGTACAGGTTGAGAAGACGTTGAGCGGCATTCCGCTGGTAAAACTTGGAGAAACGATCCCGGAACAGGTCCTTGAGATCACCAACTCTCATGCAACCCCTGTCATCAAGGGTCCCCTCGCCTCCCTAAAATCCGCCTGGCAAAAACCTCTGCAGTAAAAGTACTCATCACGCTCCGTCGTGATGAGTACTTTGGGAGGGGTGGCTGTTAGACGGACATTTCGTTGCAGTACGCATCGAAATCGCGGATGTAATCATCCGGCTGATAAGGGTGAGATGCCAGGACCATCAGGACCGTGCCAGGGGAAAAATGATGCTGGCTGGCCCAGATCATGGGTGGCACGTACAGCCCTTGAGTCGGACTGGAGAGTCGAATGACCTGGCGAACGGACGCGTTATCGACAAGCACGCGACATGAACCGGTGAGTGAAATCAGGAACTGATGACAGGTCCGATGAGCATGTTCGCCGCGGACGCGTTTGTTCTCGACGCCGAACACATTAAAACATCGGACCGGGACGAACGGCAGGTCTCTGGTGAACTCTATTGGAACCAAAGCCCCCCGCATGTCCTGGAACTGAGGCAACCGCAGGAGACGGACGCCTGGGACGACAATGTCTTTCGGGTCAT
Organism: Planctomyces sp.; assembly: GCA_016795105.1. Classification (GTDB taxonomy): domain Bacteria; phylum Planctomycetota; class Planctomycetia; order Planctomycetales; family Planctomycetaceae; genus F1-80-MAGs062. The sequence goes on along the minus strand of JAEUIH010000042.1, from coordinate 18,570 downwards.
CACCCGCGACAACTGGGTTCTCTGCACGTGGCAAAGTCGGGCGAACGGAATCATCGTAACCAACGACGCGCGCCGGATTTCCAGCCACGATGGCATATGGCGGTACGCTTCTGGTCACCACAGCGCCGGCATTCACAGTGGCGTGCCGACCAATTCGAACACCTGGAAGAATTGTGGCATTCGTTCCGACAGTGCAATTGCGGTCGAGCACCGTAATGAGCGGCTGGTTTGGTTGAATCCGGTCATTGGCGAACGATGCATTGGGCCCGATGTACACATCATCCCCGATCCGCAGCCCATTCCACAGCTGCACCCCCGATTTGATGATGACCCGATTTCCAATGATGACATCGTTTTCGATCAGAACCTGATCGCAGATCTCACAGGCTTCACCAATTACAGCACCCGCCAGAATCCGCGAAAACGCCCGAATTCTGGTCCCCGTCCCAACAGCTGACGACTCACAGACCGCCCGTTCGTGGATTTCAACGTTCAAGTCGATCCCCATGCCAAACTGCCGAGTATTGCCCCACAACACAACAGTATGCGTACAGTACAGAGCACAACCATCCATACCGATTTAGAATTGCAACTTTCTTAATAAAATTCCACTTTTGCAGACTGCTGTCGATCGCACCAGCGTGACTAGTAACCACGAAAGTCACGAACCACACGAAAAAACAAAATCGTGTACTTCTGCGATTCTTCCGTCTAGTCCGCGTCTTCCGTGGTCAAAACGCCAGCCCTGCCTGCACTCGCCCCCATTTTGCATTACGCCAGTGGAGTGCCGGTCTGGAAACTACACGCCGCACTCCCGGATGGCTTCGCACACATAATCAACCTCATCCGGTTGCATGCCTGGAAAACAAGGCAACGTTACGATCTCGCGACACGCCTGCTCAGCCATTGGCAGACTCCGCTGCTGCAGATTCAGACTGGCATGCTGCACGTCGAGTATCGGAAAGTGAATGTCAGTGGCGATTCCTCTTTGCAACAGACGATCGCGAAACGTATCCCTGTCCGGATGACGCGCCACGCACAGATGAGCAACATAATCTTCGGCGCCTCCGCGTGAAGGAAACAACAGGTTCGTTCCCGAAGCAGCCTCGTGGTAACGTTCGGCAATTCGGCGACGTTCGGTATTCCACCGATGAACGTGGGGCAACTTGATTCGCAGGATCGCAGCCTGGATTTCATCCAGACGAGAATTCCGGCCGCCGGACAGCTCGACGTGGTACCGTCTTCCCCAGCCATATTGACGAAGTCTTCGCAGTCGATCTGCGACACCCACATCTGCAGTAACGACAGCACCACCGTCACCCATGCCACCGAGATTCTTCGTGGGGTAAAAACTGAAGCATCCGGCATCACTGAAGGAACCAGCCAGACGACCATTCAAGGAAGCGCCATGAGCCTGAGCACAATCTTCGACGAGCTTTATGCCGGCCGTCCGAACCACATTTTGAATGGCATCTATTTGGGCCAGTTGTCCGTAGAGATGTGTAACGACGACGACTTTGATCTCAGGGCATGACCTTAACACCCTGGCAAGATCATCAGGGCACATGTTGAGTCGTTGATCGATGTCAACGAACACGGGAAAGCAGCCAACGGCGAGCGCAGCGAGTGTGGCATAACCGCCGGCATTAGCAACCGTTGCAACTCGATCTCCCGGTCCGCATCCCAGTGCCCTCAGCGCGAGTTCAATCGCATCGGTTCCGGAGGCGACGCCGATGGCATGTTCGAGGCCACACCAGCGAGCAAACTCGTGCTCAAATCGTTCGTGCTGGTGTCCGTGCACGTACCATCCGGAATCCACAACGCCGATCACAGCGGCCTGAATCTTCGCTGTCAGTTCCTCCGAGGACCTCGACAGATCATTCAATTTTACCTGCATTCACCTCCCCCTGTAGTCCTGGGGTCTTCCAATGAAGTCCCTGGAAAAGCATTAGACTCAACCCGCTCGAAAGAACCAACTCTGCCTTGCCACTTGGACCTCTCTCTGTGTCGTTGTGGCTCCGTGCGCCAAATCCGAATCCTCAGGCGTTCTTGTCAGGCAATGAGTGTGGCGCACAATGACACGGAGCCACGGAGGGGAATGGCAGGTAAGGAATTATCCTCGACGACTGATGACGTCTGTGCTGAGCATGATGGGGAGAATGATCCTTCAGCCAAAACCGTCGATGTTGTTTCATACCCGCTATCAGGCACTCCGGCATCCCTCGGCGATTCATCCGTGTCATCCGCGTATTCCGTGGTTAAAAGCAACATCCCTGCCCGCGATTCGAATTCAATACTCCTCGGTTTCGAGATGTAAAACCCAGTAAAGGAAAGTCGCAATGTGTCAGCCCTCCGGGCTTTTGTGCTGCTGTCTGGTTCTAAAACCCGTGACTTACGCCACGGGCTGACAATGTATCGGCCCCCCGGGCCTGAATCGCCGGCAGGTTCTGTCTTGACGTTCTGCAATTGATCAATGTTTCATGCAGCTCGATTGGTAACCACGAAAGACACGAACCACACGAAAGACCACAATCGGGCACCCCTGCGATTCTTCCGTCTCTTCCGCATGTTCCGTGGTCAAAACGTCAACGTTACCTGCGATTCGAATTCAAAAACCGCGAACATAGCCTCTGAGTGTTCAGGGATTTGCTGAATCGCCAAGATTTCGATTTGCGGCGCCAGGTGACTTTTGTTTTCTGGCAAGCTCACGAGTACTGAAGTTTTCCTTGAGCAGGAGATTCAGAGCAGCGTCGCTGCAGGTATCCCAGAGATCAACGCCCTTGAGTGATTCCGGGATGCCGAACATGATGATTTGATTTTCACCCTGCTCTGCGAAATAGCGTTCCAGCGTTCCATCTTTTGCTTTGCCCGGCAGTTCGACAAATTCGAACTCGAGCCATTCCGCGATTTCACGTCCGATGATTGCGGCATTTTTGCTGGCCGCGATCATACCTCGGTTTCCCTGAACGGAGCGGATATGAACGATCCTTTGTGGTCGAACACTCTCCACCTGCTGCAGCAGAAATCTTACTTCTGCGGTCTGTTTGGTAGATGCACTGTTGTTTGACGACTTCAGGAACTGATGGTTGATATAGATACCATCCTGATTCGTCAGCTTTCGATTGGATTCGCCATCAGGATTGAGAGTGCGGACCACGGTGGATTCAAAGCCTGCCAGAATCAGCGAGTTGTTGTGGAGATATTTTGCGAGTTCGTCCACAAATCCTACGGCCGCGGGATCATTTCCACCGACGCTGCCAACAACGAGTGTACGGAAGCCATCCTGACCGACGGTGAGTCGTTGGAACGGCCGTTTTCCGGCGGACTGTCCAACACGTTCCCATGCGAAGGGTTTCGGTGCGGAAATCACTCCGGGAGCAGCTCCGGTAGCAGCGATACGAGGAGCGGGAGGATCATCAAACTTTGGAGTCTGATTGCGTGACACGAGTTGTGCGTTTCGATCCGCCAGCTGCGCATGCATCGAAGCCAGCATGGAAGGCTTTAATGCACAACCGCTGGCTCCGGAACAGAGCATCAACAGGACAAATCCCGCAAGGCGGGAACGACTGGTTCGAATCCGTGGAGGGGACCACACCATCGAAGCCTCCTTGATGATAAAGGAAAACTCTACGCAAAGTCGTGCGTATCGATCCCCAGGTGATAGCACAGCTGACCGAACCGCCGCTGATACTCATCACTGGAGGAATGAACATGCTCGGCTTCAGTGATGAATCGCATGGATTCATTGCACTTTATGCCGTTCGTTTTGAATGCTGCTTCGTATTCAGAATTCTCATGGCCATAGACGAACAGCAATTTGTGTTCATCCAGCTGAATCTCGACCGGCTTTCGTGGATTCAAAATGGCAATACCGCAGCAGCCGTCATCAATCAGCAGATCTTCAAAGTCATACAGAATGCTCTGCAGCACTGGCATGTCGATCTGTTCGCGGTAGAGATCCGTATGTTGTCCACTGGATTTATCGTGGCTGGTTTCCAGCACGACATCGACTGTTTCGCCCAGTGGATCCAGTAACGACAGGAACGTTTCAAAGAGCTTTTCGCGAGTGACGGAAGCCATCAAAACAGGAATTCGTGCGCCGGATTCCTGATCCACATACCACTCGTGGCGAAAGCCAGTTCGAGGAATGACTTCAAGGTTGTATGATGGGCGAATCGCATCGGACAGAGTGAAGTCTCCGTAACGAGCGACGCTCATATGAGCTTCCAGCTGTTCCTCTGACAGATTGCGAAAACTGCTGAGCCCGTGTGGAGCATCGCCGTCGCGGTAATTTGATTTGAGGAAGTTCTTTAGGAAGCCCATGACAGTTTCCAGGTGCTGTGGCCAAAGAAATTTGGATCCGTCTCAAGTTCGGCAGGACTCGTCGCGCTTCCATTTCGACTGACGTTCAGAAACCTAGCATGCAAATGTGAACGAACGAGTGGGAATTGAGGGGAAGTGGCAATTTGACTTCCTCATTCAGGCAATCCGCCCGATCATTCCGCCCGGGAAATCTGTCCGGACCCCCTTGCAGCCGGATTCCGGCGAATCTTTGCTACAGATTTCCCTGCTGATTTAATCGCTACAATGTGCCATACTGAGGACCTCATGGATGTTTTCCTCCACGCCGTTCCGGAAGTCCAGCCGATGCGACTCGCCCGTCAGCTTCTTGTACTTCTTGCTCAAATGCCGCCTGTCAGGGTGATTCGCGGTACTTTTCAACCGGTGGTCTGGTTTTGGATCGCTGCGTGCCTGCTGATGGGGCATGAATCGACAGCGAATGGTGCTGGTCTATGGGGGTTACAGCCGCCCGCTCAAATTATTCCTGCGGGAGCACCAGACGATGAATGGTTCCGGATTTTGTTTGACGACGAGCCCATTGGGTACGAACGAATTCGGTCTGAACATGTGGGATTTGGCAAACCGAATCATCAGATTCGTCGAATTCGAGAGACGAGACTGGTTCTGAAGCGGTTTGGAAGTGATCTTTCGCTTTCTGCGACGCTGGAAACGACAGAAACGCCCGACGGTCAGCTCATGGGATGGTCGCTGCGAAGGACCGGTGGCGATGGAAACAGTATTGAACGAAGCGGTATCTGGGTTGAAAATCTCTCTCATTACTCGGTGAATGAAAAAGTTCAGGGGACTCGGCGGACTCGCATCATTCAGTCCCCTGCCCCGGCATGGTCACCTGCGATCAGCTCGTGGTTACCGAAATTCGTGACTAAGCAAACGCAGAGACGGTCTTCGGTCAGTGTTTTGTTTCCGGAGACAGCAGCGATCGCCGAGATTCAGATCAGTGTCAAAGGACGTCAGGGCGTTCGTTCAAAAAAAGGAAAGGCGCTTGTTGCAAAGCACATCGAATATTGGCCCAAAGACGCCCCTGATCAGAAGAACGCTGTTTATGTGGACGATCTGGATCAAGTTGTGCTGGCAGAACAGCCTCTGATGGGGGGGCGGATGATTCTTGAGCGTTCCGATGCAGCCACAGCACTTGGTTCCGGAAATTCGGCGGGGCTGCAGGTTGAGTTGACGGGGATGATCCCGGTTCGGAACGGAATTCCGAATCCTGAAACTCGCCGAGTCACACGAATGAGGATTTCGGTTCCGCAGGGACAACAATTGGTGATACCGCAGAGCCTGTTTCAGACCGTTGAGACGGACTCCCCGAATCAGGTGAACGTAACTCTGCTGAGTCCCGTTGAAACGGGGCATCGGGAGGGATTCTCGAGGCTGCGACCGAGCGAGGAAGTCGCTGAGGAATTTTTGATCTCAACGCCGCTGATTACTTCAGACAATGAAGCGGTCCATCGACTGACTCGCCTGAGTGCCGGTACAGTGGCCGATCCACTGGAGGGCTGTCGACGGATGTCCCGCTACCTGTTTGCGAATCTTAAGCCGTCGCCATTTTCAACCATTTGTCAGCCAGCATCCGAAGTGGCGAAGACCATGAGGGGCGACTGCACGGAGCATGCCGTATTACTCGCAGCGATGATGAGGGCATCGGGAATTCCGTCGCGGGTTGTGATTGGTCTGACGTATGTTGAACGGACATCATCGCTGATGGCTCACATGTGGGCAGAAGCATGGATCGACGGAAAATGGATCCCCTATGACTCCACGAAAAAGCAGGGACAGCCAGGCGCCACCACTCTGCGACTCGCCGATTCGGGGTTGACCGAAGACAGTGGAGACGGTCTGCTGCTTTTCCTGCCTTTGCTTGATTTGATAGGAAAGGCACAGGTTGACATCCTTGCAGATTCTCCAGAATGACATCATCCTCGCGGTGCAGACCCGAATCTGACGTGCGATTGGCGTTGAGCCGTATTACCGACTTCATTCTGAGGGGGTTTGAGGCCTATAATCCCTCGGAGTTGCTTCCTGAAATCTGAACGATCATCCAGAACCGGAATTCCCCTAACCGTCAGTCGTCCGAGAACACCCATGCCGCTTCGCACTGAATCACTCGACGAACCGCAACTCAACCTGACTCCCATGATTGATATTGTATTTCTGCTGATCATTTTCTTCATGGTGGGTGCGCGCTTTTCGGAGCTGGAACAAAAATTCGATGTTGACTTGCCAACAGCGACCCCGATGGAGACGATCAGCCGACAGCCTGATCCGCTTGTCGTGACGGTATCTCGTTCCGGCGATCTCGCATTGAATGGGACTCCAGTTACCGTCTCTGAGCTGCGTCAGAAGCTGACGGCCGCTCGTGATGCATGGGCCGATCAGCCCGTTCTGATTCGCGGGGACGGAGAGGGGCGATTTCAGGCAGTGATTGACGTGATGGACCTTTGTCGTGAGCTTCAGATTCGCCGATTCTCTCTGGCGTTTCAGCCGGTTGAGCGGGAGTCTGCTCCATGAATGCGCTGAGGCAACTGCTGTATAAACTGAGTCACAGTGAGTCTCTCAACGGTGATGACGTTGTTGCCTTGATTCTGGTGGTGACCATGGTCGCCTCAACTGCGCACCTCATGACAATGCTTGTGACCCGATGGGGTGATCGGCACATTGCACTAAAATCGCTTGCCGCTTCGATACTGATCCATGGTGTCTGCTTTCTGGGTCTGGAAGTCTTTGATCCAGTTGCAGCCGCACAACTATTCGCTGAGGAACAGGCAGAACGTGCCAGGGAGCAGGAATTTGAGCTGTTGGTCGAAAGTGACCAGACTCTGAACGCACGCGAATCCGGGAATACTCCCCTTGCTGACTTGCCGTCTCAGCCGGAGATTGACTTATTCAGATTTCCGGATGCAACGCCGGAATTGACGACTCCTGAGTTGCCGGAACGGAGCCCCGATCAGTTTGAATCGCTGAATACAACCGTGAACGACGTTGCGCAGTTCGAGGAAAGTTCCATTCCCCGAATGGCGCGTCCTGAAGACGCGGGGGTTGAAGGCCCCAAACAGGCCGCCGCAGAGGATCCCGCTGCAGATCTAAAATCAGTCTTTGAGCAAAATGAATCCGATGTCCCGGAAATCGAAAAGTCACGGACTCGCCCGACGCCGGGTTCAGAAGCCGACGTGGCTCGCCCCGACGTTCGTGAAGCGCCAGCGTTCAGTGCTCAGCAGTTTGAACCCGAATCGAATCCACTGGATGTGACCATGAATGTCCCGGCGCAGGAATCTGAAACCCCCGACCTTCGACCGGCAGACGATGTGACTCAGGATCAGATCGATCGGCAATCGGCTCCCATGATTGCTTCGGTGCCGTCGGAATTGGGAGGTACAGGTACTGCGGTGAATGTCCCGCAGCCATCTGAGTCGGCCTCGTTTCAGCCGAGGCTACCGCGACAGTCACGAAGTGCGCCGGATGATTCTCCGGCAGATCGGCCATCCCGTCCCTCGTTTCAGGTGGCGAGAACTCCGACACCGCTTTCCACGGACTACGAGGATGTTCGAATTGGAGGACTGGCCCCTGCGACCAGTACCGATCTGACAACGGCGAGTCCGATTGTTGAGGATGCGTTACCCACGATCCGGCGTCGAGACAATCCGCCTGCAAACTATCAGTTGCGTGATATTGAGCAGAGGCGAGAAGCGGCCCGCAAATTCGGTGGTACTCGCGAATCCGAACAGGCAGTCGAACGTAGCCTAAAATGGCTGGCCTCCGTTCAGACTGCTGATGGACGCTGGGACGCATCCGATCATGGAGCCGGCCAGGTGAAGACGGATGAAAATGGTGTGGATCGAAACTTTGCCGGACGTGAAGCGGACACCGGCGTTACAGCCCTCGTGATTTTGTCGTTCCTTGGTGCAGGCTATACGCATGAAACGATGGAGGGAGAACAGGGGAAATATGCGATCGTCGTGGACCGTGCACTTGACTGGCTGATACGCCAACAGACATCAGATGGATGTTTGAGCGGAAAAGCAGAACATTTTGCCCGAATGTACTGTCATGCCATGGCAACCTATGCGCTGGCAGAAGCCTATGGTATGCAGAAGGAAACAGTGCTTGGACCGATGATTGACCCACTGACGCTTTCGGAACCTCAGGAACTGGCTGTACTGATCGGCAGCACTTACGGTGGTGGTTTTTTTGGACCACCAGCCGCACTGACGGCTGTGCAAAGTCCGTTTCTCCGAATGGTGGCTGACGATCTGGCGTTTGGACTTCGCCGGGTCGACGATCTTCGACTGCGAAATGCTCTGGTCAGAGCGATTACATATACGATGGGCCAGCAGGACGTCAAAAGTGGGGGCTGGAGGTATAAGTTCGGACAGGAAGGCGATGTCAGCATGTTCGGCTGGCAGTTGATGTCCCTGAAGAGTGCCGAAATCGCGGGCGTCAGAATTCACCCGCTTGTTCGGCAGCGAATGGATGCATTTCTGGCCAGTGTTCGTCAGGGAGAAAAAGGTGGACTGTTTGGATATCGCCGCAACATACCGAATAAGAATGGCGACACAGAGCCTGTAACGCCAGTCATGACTGCTGAGGCGCTGTTTTGTCAGCAAATGCTGGGGTATCCTCGTGATTCTGACTCCAGTCGGGAGTCTGTTGCCTATCTCATGCAGAATCCACCTCGGCTCGCTGACCTCAATTTCTACTACTGGTATTACGGAACATTGAGTATGTACCAATATGGCGGGCGGCCATGGGAGACCTGGAATGTCGTGGTTCGCGATACTCTGGTTGAGCAGCAGGTCACTCAGGGGCCAATGGCAGGCAGCTGGGAGCCAAATGACCCATGGGGCCGATACGGCGGACGACTCTATTCGACTGCGCTCGCCACATTAACTCTGGAAGTTTACTATCGTTTGCTTCCGCTTTATCGTATGAACGATGTAAAGCCAGCGAACGATGTCAGACCGACTCCCTGAAACTCCACCGTCACAGCCGGAATATTGGTCCATGAAAACACTGCGATTTTGCCTTCCTGCCTTTGGCATTCTGCTTGGACTTGCAGGATGCGAACCAGGCGCTCCGGAACCCACGACTCAGGGGACATCCGGCACGGAAAGCACTTCTGGGACTGAATCGGGAACGGCCGGAACTGACACTGGAGCTGCTGGCAGCAGCGGAACTTCGGCTTCCACGGGAAAACGGGCCTCCCGGATTTCCTTCACCGATCGGACGGAAAGTTCAGAGATTCGATTTGAATACCGGAATGGCGAAGAAGCTGGAAACTACAGCATCCTCGAATCGCTTGGCGGCGGTGCCGGTGCCATCGATTACGATCTGGATGGCCTGGATGACATTTGTTTGCCGGGAGGCGGCTACTTTACGGAAGACCGGAAGATTCTGGGGCACCCCACTGCCCTCTATCGAAACGCCGGAGGCTGGAAGTTTCGCGATGTCTCGAAACTGTCAGGCCTTCATGATGCTGCATACTATAGCCACGGAGCAACCCGCATCGACTTTGATAACGACGGGTGGCCGGATGTTCTAATCACCGGCTACGGAGGCGTAGAGTTGTTCCACAATATGGGTGACGGGACATTTGAGAGACTCAGTGCAGAGCAGACCGGACTGACGGATAAACTCTGGAGCAGTACAGCTGCGGCCGCTGATCTGAACGGAGACAGCCATCCGGATCTTTATATTGCTCACTACGTCAACTGGTCATTTGAAAATGATCCATTCTGCGAAGCGCCGGAGCCAGGGAAACGGGAAATCTGTCCGCCCAGAAGTTTCGAACCACTGCCGGATGTCGTTTACTACAGCAATGGTGACGGAACGTTCCGTGATGCCACGCAGGAGTCGGGAATCCGTAGTGATGGTAAGGGGCTGAGCGTCGTCGTGGCAGACATGGATTCGGATCATGACGTCGACGTTTATGTGACGAATGACACCGTACCGAATGCGCTTTACCAGAATGATAGTCAGGGGATTTTGAAGGATGCCTCGTTGTTGAGTGGAACGAGTCTCAGTGATCGAGGTGTTCCGGACGGGAGTATGGGTGTCGACATTTTTGACTATAACAATGATGGTCAACCCGAAATCTGGGTTGTGAACTATGAGCGTGAAACGAGTGCTCTGTATCAGAATCTTGGCTCAATGGTGTTTCGACACGTGAGTCAGCGGGCTGGGATTAATGCAGTTGGAGGATTGTTTGTTGGCTGGGGAACGTGTTGTTACGACTATGACCTTGACGGTGATGAAGACATGTTTGTCTCTAACGGTCACGTGATTCGATATCCAACGAATGCTCCGCTGAAGCAGTTGCCGCTGATGTTCGAGAACATTGATGGAAAGAAATTCGAGAATGCTGCTCCGGATGCAGGGGCCTACTTTCGGGATGCTCACATGGGCCGAGGTGCATCGGCCGCCGACTTTGACAACGATGGAGATATGGATCTGGTGGTGTCACGGACAAATCAGCCCGTGGTGCTGGTGTCGAATGAGTCCCCGAATGACTCCGCATGGATACAGGTTCAGCTGAATGGGACGGTTTCATCACGGGAGCCGGTCGGGGCAATGATTCGAGTTATCTCCGGCAAGCAGACCTACACACGATATGTGAAGAGTGGTGGAAGTTATGCGTCATCGTTCACACGGCGGTCTCTGATTGGGCTCGGGTCGGCAAAAGCCCCCGTTTCCCTCGAAGTTCATTGGCCTTCAGGAAAAACTCAGATGCTCGAAAACATCCCAGTCAACTCTCTCCACACCGTGATAGAACCAAAGTAAATGTTTAACGGCTAGCCGCAGGCGTCGAAGCGCAGTGCTGCGGGATACGGCTAGCCGCAGGCGTCGGAGCACAGCGTTGCGGGATACGGCTAGCCGATAGACCCAACCAGTGAAGTCCGGTTAGTAACCGGCGGCCATACCGTCTTTGCGGGACTCTGAGGCTCCGTAGTAGACGTTGTTGACTGGGTCATAACGAATCCCCTGATAGCCGCCGAAGCCTCCTCGCTCGGGAACCACTTTGTGCCCGCGGCGTTTCAGTTCTTCAATGACTTCTGGTTGAAAGCCGCTTTCAAACGTGATGCTTCCACCATCAGTCATCTGTTCTCCGGTGGGCTCTGAAGATCCGTTGTGCAGAAGTCGAGGTGCATCACCGGCTTCCTGAATGTTCATTTCAAAGTCAATGATATTTGTCACAATCTGAACGTGCCCCTGCGGCTGAGTCGCTCCTCCCATGACTCCGAAACTCAGAAACGGCTTTCCGTCTTTCGTGATGAACGCAGGTATGATCGTATGGAACGGCCGTTTTCCAGGAGCATAGCTGTTGGGGCGGCCAGGCGTCAGATCAAACATCTCTCCGCGATCCTGAAAGCTGAATCCAAGTCCTTCGGGACACATTCCGGAACCAAAACCTCGGTAGTTGCTCTGGATGAGTGACACCATATTGCGGTTCTTGTCCGCTACGGTCAGGTAAATCGTGTCTCCTTCATCGACGGCTGCGGGAATTCCCACCGGATACTGGTCGGCGGCCCGATCCATCTTCAGAAGAGTACGTCGCTTGTTTGCATATTCTTCAGAGATCAGCTCATTCACAGGGACGTTGACCATAGACATATCTGCATATAACCTTGCTCGATCTTCAAAGGCTAGTTTCTTGGCTTCAAAGAAGACATGCAGGTGATCGGCACTGCCGAAGCCCATCGTTTTAAGGTCATACCCTTCGAGGACATTGAGCATCTGTAAAGCTGCAATGCCCTGCCCGTTTGGAGGTAACTCCCAGACGTCGTAACCTCGATAGTTCACCGACACCGGCTGCACCCATTCGGATTTATGAGCTGCAAGGTCGTCAGCAGTCAGGAAGCCACCATTTCGCTTCATGAATTCATCAATGGTCTTTGCTGTTTCACCAGCATAGAAGCCATCGCGTCCATGTTGAGCAATGCGGGTCAGCGTGGAGGCAAGTCCGGGGTTGCGAAAAATTTCACCAGTCTTTGGGGCTCGTCCATTTGGAAGAAACGTGTCTTTGAATCCAGGCTGCTTCACAAAGACTCGTTCACCACTTTTCCAGTACATCGCGATAACCTCGGTAACCGGAAACCCCTCGTTGGCATACTGGATCGCAGGTGCCAGTACCTGCTCCAGCGGGAGGCGACCGAATTTCCGGTGGAGCTCAATCCAGCCGTCGACGCAGCCAGGCACTGAGACGGGCAAAGGTCCGTAAGACGGGATTTTGGTCAGCCCTCGACGCTGGAATTCTTCAGCCGTGAGACTCATTGGAGATCTCCCGCTTCCGTTCAAGCCATGAAGCGCCTGTGATTTCGAATCCCAGACAATCGCGAACAGGTCTCCTCCAATCCCACACCCGGTGGGTTCAGTCAAAGCAAGCACTGCATTTGCAGCGATGGCTGCATCGACGGCAGAACCATCCTGTCGAAGAATCTGAATTGCGGCCTGAGTCGCAAGCGGATGGCTGGTGCACGCCATTCCATGCTGAGCGATGACTTCAGAACGTGTCGCAAAGGCCTTCCCGGTGACACGATCGCCTGCCTGCAAGTCCGAACTCAATAACCCGGAACCCAGCATCATCGAACCGAGCATCGCCGAATTCAGAAGAGCCAGGCTAAGCAGCGTTGTTGAGGCAAATCGTCGGGGTGATGTTGTTTGCCACGATTTCATTTGCTCGATCCTTTGTCGGGAGGAGGTTGCTGAGACACGCAAATCATCCCATTCCGCCAGGATTTCGCAATTCGTTGCGAACAGAAACGGAAATCGAGGGAATCGAATGGAATTTCGCGGCTTTGAACACTTCGGTTCTGTTTCGATCAGCCGTAGAATACGGAGGCCTCAGAAAGGCTGAGAATCCTGTATGTTTGTTCGGTTTCCAGACGGTTTTCTGAATCATGCCATCAAATCAAGCGAATTCGCTGCTCAACGTACAACGATTTCCCGGATTTCGAGCCATGCTTCGGGGAATCTCCGCTGGTATGTGCACGTCAACAGTTGTGTGCCCGCTGGCTGGATTGTTCATGATCGGGGCGATCGCAGGAACCAATCCGTTTGCGGCGGCCGCCGATCCGCGGGCCTATGTTATGTTGGCGCCAGACAAGGCAACAGATGACTTTAATCTGGGCCTGAACTTCTATCGAACAAATCGACCAGAGCTTGCTGCGGAGACGTTTGCGCAGTTCCTGAAAGACTTCCCTGGGCATCCTCGCCGCAACTTTGCGTTGCTCTACTACGGACTGTCACTCAGCACGCTTGAGAAATATGGCGAGGCACGCACTCAGCTACAGGCATATTTGAAAGCCGAACCCACAGCACCTCAGGCTGCTGATGCGGAGTATCGAATCGCAGAATGCAGCTATTATCTTCGTGAATACGAGAATGCGATCCCACAGTTCGAGGCCTATCTTCAGAAGCATGCGGAACACAAACTTCGACCATGGGCACAATTGTTTCTGGGCGATTCACTGAATGGCCTTGAGCAGTGGGAGAAGTCGGAGACGATCCTTCGCACGCTGGTTGATACCAATCCCGACACGCAGGTTCTGCGAGACGCTCAGTTTGGTCTTGCGAGGAGTCTGGAAGCTCAGAAGAAATCGGAAGACGCCATCAAACTCTACCAGCAGATTGGCGACGACAAATCATCCACCTTAGCGCCGAGGGCACTGGCGCGTATGGGTGGAATGTACTTTAGTCAGGAGAAATTCACAGAAGCTGCGGATGCATATAACCGAGCCGCCGAGGCTTCCCCCGGGAACACGCTGGGGAACTCGGCGATTCTGAACAGCGGACTTGCCCTGTTCAGGGCAGGACAATATCAGCCATGTATTGATCGCCTCAGAAATTTTCCTGAGGCCGGCGACCGTTCTGCGCAGGCATCTTTGCTGACTGCATTGTCACATAAAGAACTTGGACAGATGCCGGAGGCTCGTCAGGAGTTTGGACGGGCTCAGCAACTTGCCAGCGACTCACCCTTTGGTGTTGATGTTCTGTTTCAGCGTGCTCAGTTTGAACGTGTCACGGATCAAAAGGAGATTGCTGCCGGCCTGTTTCTGGATATCTCTGATCGTTATCCAAACGATAAACGAGTTGCAGAATGTCTGTTCAACGCCGCAGAACTCAAACTTGAACTGGCGGATACAGACGCAGCTGGACGACTGTGGAACCGTCTGAATGCCGAGTTTCCACAACAGGCTCTGCGGCTGAAAGAACAGGTGCTGGGTGCACGAATTCAGATGGCTCGCCGAGAGTTCTCCGCGGCGGCATCAAATCTGGAAAAGGCGATCTCTGCTGAATCTGTGCCTGCGACAAAAGATGGACGCAGAACCTGGGTGATTGCACATTACTATTTTGCCCGGTCGGCATTTGATGGGCAGGAAGATGAGCGAGTTGTTAAGGCGGTGGATGCTGTTTTGGAGTCTCTGAAGGAACCAGAGCACGCGAATGTTCGATCGATGATCGCGTTAGCCTCATTGAGTTCTCTGCGACTGAAGGATTATCCGGCAACTGTCAGATATGCCGAGCTGTTCCTTGCTGATGCCACCGATTCCGCTCAGAAGGCAGATGTGACCGCAGCCATGGCAATCGCATTCTCGGAGCAGAAGTTTTTTGACAAGGCTGTCCCGGTCATCGGACAGCTTGTGACCGCAGCTCCTGATCGACCTCAGACGTGGACAGCGGTATTGCAGAGTGCTGAAGCGGCTTTGAATGATGAGGCCTGGGAGCCCGCGGTGCGGTTGTTTGAGATTGCGGCAGGCAAGAAAGATGACGCTGAAGTTCAGGAAGCCGGGCTGGCCGGAATTGCATGGACCCGATTTAAGGCAAAGCAGTTTAAGGATGCGGAGACAGCGTTCAGAATCCTGGCCGACACATTTCCTCAGTCGACTGATGCTCCTCAGGCAGTCTATATGCAGGCTCGTTGTGCAGAGGAGGATCAGAATGCGGAACTTGCTGTTCAGCTGTACTTGAACGTCTTCGACAAGCTTGCCCCGAAAGAAATTCCTGCCGCCGGCGCGGAGAAAGTAGCGCCCATGCAGTATGTGTTCGACTCTGGCCGACAGGCAGCCAGAATCCTGACAAAACTCAATCGGCTCGACGAGGCTGATACGCAGTGGAATCGGCTGGCTACTGTGTTTCCTGCAGCCATTGAACTGGACAAGGTACTCGACGAGTGGGCATGGATGAACGTGGATGCAGAACGATTCGAAAAGTCGGATGAGATTCATGCTCAGCTGATCCGGAAGTTTCCGTCCAGCCCGTATGCCGGCCAGGCGCGACTCTCGTTGGCAGAGAGTCAGATGCAGAGTGGTAAACTGGAAGAGGCAGCCGGGGAGTTTACCGCGATCATCGAAAATCCTCAGTATGCGGAGGCAGAGAAAGAACGAGCGCAATTTCACCTTGTCGACATAGCGGTCTCATTGCGAAACTGGAAACGCGCTCGTGAATTGACTCAGGCATTTCTGACTCGATATCCGGAGAGTCCTCTGCGTGGCCAGATTCGACTGCTGGAAGCGGAATCGATTGTCAATACTTCAACCGGTGCTGAGGCCGATGCAGCTGCCTATGAACAGGCACGGCTTTCATTGACCAGAATGCGAACCGAAATTCTGAATGGAGAGTTACCGGCGGATGTGTGGCATGACCGTGTCTGGGTGCTGCTTGGCGAAGTCGCACTGGCGACGAAAAACTATGCGGTGATCGATGAGATTGCGATTGAGCTTGAAAAACGCAGTCCGGAGTCACGATTCCTGTTTCAATTGAGAGACGTACAGGGGCGACGATGGAAGTATCAGTCTCCTCCGGATTTTGTGAAGGCTCGCGAGTACTTTGCGATGGTGACTCAGGACGCCATCGGGAAAGGGACAGAGACGGCCGCTCGATGTCAGATGCAGATTGCAGAGTCCTTTACACTGCAGAATGATCTGGAGAATGCTCGCAAAGAGTACCTGCGGTTGTATCTCAATTATTCATACCCACAATGGCGGGCTCAGGGATTGTTTCAGGCAGCCAACTGCGAACGTTCTCTGAATCTGCGAGACAATGCGATACGAAGCTATAATGACCTGATTCGCGAGTTTCCGGAGTCAGAGTTCATCGATGAAGCCCGGAAGCGACTCGACGAAATGAATTCAGGGAAATGAACACACAATGAGCCTTGAAGATCGGAACGAAGTGGACAACCTTGGACATCGCTCGCTAATGCGCCTCCGCCCCGGCCAGTCTGGTGGCAAGACAGTTTGGTTTCGCATTTCGTTGATGGTTACATTGTTGACTGGACTTGTGACGGCGGCTGGCACGTTGAGTGCTCAACCTCCAGGTGAACCAGCGGCGGCAACTGACCAGAATGCGACCAGTGGTGCATCTGCCGCTGACGTTGGTCAGCCTGCATCCGGTGCCGGGACTCCTTCATCACAAGCGACACCCACAGAGACCGCGATTCCGACCGGTGCGTGGGAAGTGGCCACTGCGATGGGTATTCCGTTTTCTGCGGCATTTGCAGTCGCGTCGGTTATCGCACTATGGTCAGCGATTGAACGGCTTGTGATGTTGAGGCAGCGGCGAGTGATCCCTCGGGCGTTTGTCGATCGCTTTCTGATGCACTTGCGAACTGGACGTATGGAAAAAGTTGAGGCGCTGACTGTGTGTCAGCAAAACCAAAGCCCGATTGCTGATGTTTTCATGCATGGAGTTCGAAAGTGGGGTAAGCCAAGTGTTGAGATTGAACAGGCGATTATTGACGGTGGAGAGCGTCAGGTCAGCCTTCTGAAAAAACGTCTCAGGATTTTGAATGGCGTTGCAACAATCACACCACTGGTGGGATTGCTGGGAACCGTTGTCGGCATGATTCAGTCCTTCAACAAAATTGCAGTTGCTCAGGCGATGGGCCAGTCGCAGGTCCTGGCGGAAGGAATTGCTCTGGCTCTGTTGACCACCGCAGCCGGTCTGTTCATCGCGATTCCCGCTCTGACGGCTTATATGTATCTTGCTGGTAAGGTGGATGGGCTGGTGATGGAGATGGACCGGCTTGGGCAGGAACTGGTTTATTTGATTTCGGCTGAGGCACTGCGGGAGCGTGCTGTCCAGCCAACGGAGTCAAAACCTCGAAAGCCAGCGACGACGCCGGCTGCACATACCGAGTCCCCTTCAGCCTGATCGAATTCTGAGTCCGGAAGAATGAGACAATGCAGCCCGAAACTTTGACGCACCCTGAGAAATCAAGCGGATATACACTGTCTATATTGATTCCCGTGCTCAACGAAGCCGACAGTCTCAATGAACTTGTAGATGAAATCTACGCAACGGCCCCGCGATACGTGAGTCAGTTTGAGATCATCTTCATTGATGATGGATCTCGCGATGCCTCCTGGTCCGTAATCGCACAGCTGGCCGAAGCAAAACCTGAAGTCCGAGGAATTCGATTTCGCCGGAATTTTGGCAAAGCCGCGGCTTTGACGGCCGGCATGGAAGCTGCCAAAGGGCAGTTGTTGCTGATGATGGATGCAGATCTGCAGGACGATCCCGCGGAGATCCCATCAATGCTGCGTGAGATTGAGGTTGGAGCAGACGTTGTTAACGGCTGGAAACAACGAAGACTTGATCCCTGGCATAAAGTCTATCCGAGTCTCGTCTTTAACTGGCTGGTCGGCGCTATGACGGGTCTGAAGCTTCATGATCACAACTGCGGTCTTAAGATGTTTCGTCGCGAAGTTGCAGACGAAATTCACATTTATGGAGAACTGCATCGGTTCATTGCCGTACTGGCTCATTCGCGAGGATTCCAGGTTCACGAAGTGGTTGTGAATCATCGTTCTCGGCAACATGGTCATTCAAAGTACGGCGTCCGCAGATTTCTGCGAGGTCTGCTGGATTTGTTGACCGTAACATTCCTGACAGTCTTCGGAAGACGGCCTCAACACGCACTCGGTGCTGTTGGAATTGGCTTCTTTGGCATCGGCATGGCTGGACTGGCATATCTGGGTATCCTGTGGATCCTGATGCATGTCCTGAATCTGATCCCGGATGTCAAAATTGGTGATCGTCCTCTACTGGCATATTCGATCGCAAGTACGCTTCTTGGAGGTCAGGCACTTTCGCTGGGATTGCTTGCAGAACTAATCGTCTCGTATTCAGCAAGAAAGTCTGATCAGTTCAGCATTCGCGAGACCATTGACCCCCAGTTTAACGGCGAGCCGCAGGCGTCTGCGCCGTTTAGCG
>JAEUIH010000041.1 GCA_016795105.1 Planctomyces sp. | reverse complement strand
GGCATGCTGGCATGGGAAGCCATGGTATCGGATCTTCATAAGAACCCGATCATGAGCAAGTATCCTCGCATTGCCAAGGACCATCATCTCTGTGAATTCCTCGCTGGAGCAATGGCACAGGGTGTTGATGGCAATGGAGACGCTTCGCAGATAGAGGCCCTTCTGGAAACCGAAATCGGTGTGATGCATGATGAACATCATGCGGCGGTCGCAGCGTTGACTCGCACCGCGGACGCTCTTCCGGGGTTCGGAATTGTCGCGGCGGTACTCGGGATTGTGGTTACCATGGGGGCCATCAGCGGCCCGGTAGAGGTGATCGGAGAGAAAGTGGGTGCTGCTCTGGTCGGTACCTTCCTCGGGATTCTGGCATCGTACGGGATCATTGGGCCAATTGCTGGCCGAATGGAGGCTCAGGGGGATGCCGAAACTGCAATGCTCCGCACGATCTCCAAAGCATTCGTTGGCTTCATTGGTGGTGGATCTGCCCGAGTTGTCCTTGAATCAACTCGACGCGGTATCGCGTCTGACCGTCGTCCCACTGTCAAAGACATGGAAGAAATTTTCAAAGCACCAGGCAGTTAGTGTCATCGAAAGATTAGTCGGGAGAACCAGCGATGGCGGGCAAAGGCGGTGGTGCATGGAAAGTGGCGTATGCTGACTTCGTGACAGCCATGATGGCGTTCTTTATGGTGATGTGGCTTACGTCACAGAACCAGAAGGTGAAGGACGCGATTGCCCGGTACTTTGTGGACCCCGTCGGCGTCGCACTTCAGGGAAGTTCGATGACGCCGTCTGCCAGCGGGTCGATGTTCGCAGAAGAATTTGCAGGCTCTGTACCGGGCGGTTCCAATCGAAAATCAGGACGTGGTCTCGGCAGTCTTCCGGCTCCCGAAGATCAGGAATCGGAGACCATGGTCGTTGCCGAATGGGTCCTTCAGGATACTCACCTGAGCGAACGCTGGATTACCCAGGCGAAAGACGAACTACTCAAAGCAAAACGTGAATTGCCCGTGAAATCCAGCCGTGCTGAAATCGAAGAACGAGCAATCGCATCGCTGTCAAAGAAAATGCGACAGGAAATTACAACAACGATGTTGTCAGAGACAAAAGGGATGAGCCAGGATATCCTGGCGGCAGCTCTGACCAAAGTTCAGTGGAATGCCATCGCCGGCGAATGCCTGGCTGAGAGCAACAATCGCAAATAGTTACTGAACTTCCGTTCAGATTTTTGCAGCACGATTGTCTCAGGCGTCTCTGAGATTTGCTGTGACTGTGTTCAAGGTATCAGGCTGAGAGCTTTCAGGGAGTTGTCATCCCTCACATATAACCTGCCCGCAGCCAATGCCGGAAGCCGGTAGCCGCTGTCTGTGCGATTGAGGACGTGAGCCTTTTCGATCAGTTCAAACTTATTCACGTTCGCTCGAATTCTCAGCAGGTCTCCGCCACACGTCAGAAAGAACAGGTCGTTCTGAACGGCGATCAGAGTCCCGTAGTCAAAGCCGGATTCTTCCCAGACGACTTCCGGACCTGCGGTATCGATACATTTCAAAGACGCGGATCCGGCTCCTGCATCCTGACGCCCTTCTACAGCAAACAGATGATTACCGAATGCTATGGGAGTTGCATACTGCGAGGCGAGCAAATTCGGTTCTCGCCACGTCTCACTTGCTTCAGACTTGTTCGCGGTAACCAGCAATGAGCCAAGTCCATAGCTGGAGGTCAGAAAGATTCGCTCCTCCATCACGACGGGAGTCGCCCCGTTGACGGTTGGGCCCCGTTTCCCAAACGGAAACCGGAATCGTTCTTTTCCGTTCTTCGGATCCAGTGAAACCACATTCATCCGAGTGACCGCGATTGCGTGATCTTCACCATGAATGGAAGTCACGACCGGCGATGAATAGCTGGCCGCATCATCGATGGACTTCCAAAGCTCATTGCCGGTTTTGATGTCAAAGCCAACAATCCCGGACGTCCCCCTGCCACCGACATTCACGATCAATACGTTTTTCCAGAGAGCCGGAGTACTCCCAACGCCGAAATAGCTGTCTCGGAGCGAATAGTCCTGATCCAGATCTTTCTTCCATATCAGTTGACCGGAAGCCAGATCGAGACATTGCAGAAGGCCTTCAACGCCAAGCGTAATGACCTGCGTTTCTGAAATAAGTGGAACACAGCGTGGTCCGGTATCGCTGGAAACTCCGCCCGCATAACTACAGGCGGACGTATGTTTCCAGATTCTGACGCCGGTGTCAGCGTTGAGGCATTCCACAATCTCTTCCTCGTCGATCCGATGAAACAGGATCACGTGATTACTTTTCACGGCGACTCCGGCAAATCCACTTCCGACTTCAACTTTCCAGACTTCCTTTGGTCCACCTGGTCCCCAGGAGTTCGGGATTGTTTCGTTTGCCGCAAACCCGTTGCGATGTGGGCCCAGAATCTGCGGCCAGTCGCCGGCATGTGACGAAGACGCGGTTGTAGCTTCAGCCAGTCCGAGAACCAGTCCGAAAAGAAGTGGTAAACGCTGAATGATTTGACGAGACACAACGGCACTCCCGGACACTGAGGAATCAGCTGATAAGTACTGGACTGACCTTGAACGCTGGATACAAATCGAGGTCAGCCGAGTTTCGGAACATGATGTCCCAGACCGACTGACTTTTCTACTTTCAAACCAATCGCCAGCAACCCGGCTTCATCATAAAGCCTCCCGGTGATTGTTCCGCAAATCGGTTGTTGATGTTCCGCATTATCGTTGAGCATAACAGGCACAACGGCTGTTGGATGTCCGGTGAGATTCGTAATACCGAGGTCTCCACCACCGACATACATGTCGATTCCCCGGAATACTTCTGCCATTTGCCGCATGAGCATGGTTCTGACGCGAGCCGCGTGAAGGAAGTCGATTGCGGAGACAAAATGCGACTTACGGAAGATGGCTGGCCATGCATTCAGACCCTCAAGATTGTTTTCGACGGTCAGCTGATGGAAGACGGTGGCAGCTTCAACATCGAGCATCATAGCGAGTGACCACTCATCGATTTCTGATGGCAGTTCAATCGGGACAATCTGAGCTTTGTGTTCCCTGAGGACTTCGAGAAGTACCTGGTCTGCGGTTGCGGAGTTTCGGTTCTGTACATGTCCAATTCGTACCTGTGTGAGGTCGGCGGCAACCGGCCAGTTGAACCATCGATCCACGGTTGTGGGATCTGCGGGATCTGATCCGTGAATGGCTTCAAACACAAGTCCGCAATCGTCAATTGTGCGAGCGATTGGGCCAAGTTTGTCCATGGTCCACGACAGAGTCATGCAGCCAGCTCGGCTGATCCTTCCAAACGTAGGACGAAGTGCCGTAACCCCGCAGCGTCGAGCCGGTGACACGATGCTGCCGAGTGTTTCGCTGCCGATTGCGAATGGCACGAGGCCTGCGGCCACGGCTGATGCGGAACCCGCGGACGATCCACTGGAACCCTGCTCAGGATTCCAGGGATTCCTTGTCATGCCACCAAACCACTGGTCTCCCATTGCCAGAGCGCCCAACGAAAGTTTAGCCACCAGCACTGCACCACGTTCAGATAGTCGCTTTGCGACTGTTGCGGTTTCTGCAAGAGTGCGGTCACGAAACTGCGAAGCCCCCCAGGTTGTTGGATACCCTTCCACAGCAATAAGATCTTTTGCTCCCCACGGAATCCCATGCAGCAATCCTCGATCTTCACCCGCCTGTAACTGACGATCCGCCTCCGCTGCCTGTCGGAGAGCAAGTTCCTCGGTGATGTTGACCACGTTCAGCAGTTTCGGGTCGGCGGCTCGAAGACCTTCTATGGAGGCCCGCGTGAGATCGGTACTTGTCCATTGTCGATCCCGGAGTCCCTTTGCAAGCTGCCGAATTGTCATGAAAGCAAATGGATGCGGCAGGTTGGTCGTGTTGACCTCGGTGGAGTTCGCTGGAGTTTGTGTCGGGGCAACTGAGGAATCCGTCGCTGAGGGGATGCTCTCTGCGGAAGGGATCAGATATGGCGGACAGAGTCGGGAACGGTGCGGACTCTCCGGATCAACAAGTTCCGGATCGAATCGGACAGCCGGGATTGCATCGTAGCCGACATCAATATTCCTGAGAGTTCCAAGTTGGCGGGTGACTCCGGCCATGGCTGCGGCGGTGGCAGTTCGAGCATCGTCGTCGAGCGTCAAGCCGGCGACCCATTCAGCACTCGCGATGGCATCTGCTGTGATTCCTCCGGCCTTGGCGACCTCATCGGCCAGTGCCCTCCGGAAAACACGACTTCCGACTCCTAATGCGGTGAGGACCCCGAGTACGTGGCGACGCTTAAGGGGAAAGTCATCCTGATCCGCAAACATTCGGTGACCTCAGAATATGTACGAGTTGAAACGATACCACCGTGAGTGTACGCTCTGCCTCCGTGAGACGCGACGCTGCGAATTCTGGAAAATCCGGATTTTACAGCGGAATGGACTCCTTTATTGTTGGCCTCGGCACGTCGATTCCCAAAGAAAGGTAACCCATGGGGCTGTTTGATTCCCTGTTTGGCGGAATGGAAGCTTCCGGCAAATTTTCAGAGCATGAAGCGTTTGCCGGAGTACTGCTCGGGGCCAGTGCGTGCGATGGTCACATCGCCGAAGACGAAGTCGACAATCTCATTACGACTCTCGTTCGCATGAAGATGTTTCGCCGTTTTGATGGCAAACAGTTTGGTCAGATGCTGAACAAACTGGTCGGTATCATTAAGAAGAAGGGCGTTGAACATCTAATCGACAAGTGCGTCGAATCAATGCCGGACAATCTTCGCGAAACTGCCTTTGCCAATGCGTGTGACATTGTCCTTGCAGATGGCGTTGTTGAGCAGGACGAGAAGGAGTTTATTGAACTCGTTCGTAATCGGCTCCGCATCAGCAAAGAACAAGCTCTGGAAATTGTTCAGGTGATGGTTTCAAAGAACCGAGGCTAGGGTCTGGAGGCCATGTCCCGAAATCTCCCTGACCGTGTTTTCAGATTTGTCTTCGCATCAATCTTCAGTTTTCAGCAACAATGAGGAGAGCCTCTGTGGATATTTTTGATGAAGCATTTGGTTCATTTTCAGATAAACGGCCGATGGGACCTCATGAAGGTGTCGCCGGTGTTCTGCTTTGTGCATCAGCGTGTGATGGTCATATTGCCGACGAAGAAGTTCAGAGCCTGATGGTAGCGCTCGGAAGAATGAAGCTCTATCAGCGTACAACTCCTCAACAGTTTAATTCGATGATGGATCGACTGATGGGGATTCTGAAACGTGGTGGTCCGGAGAAGCTCCTGGAAGAAGTGGCTCCAGTGGTTCCACCCGAACTCAATGAATGTGTGTTTGCAAACGCATGTAATATTGTGCTGGCCGATGGGACAGTTGAGCAGGATGAACGAGAATTTCTTGGCAACCTGATGAACAAACTGAATCTCGACAAAGACCAGTGCCTCAAGATCATCCGTGTGATGGTCATTAAGAACAGAGGTTGATTGGGCGTATCGGACAGGCCCCGATTCCTGAACTTCACGGGAATCGGGATTTTTTATTTACCTTCAGGTCCTCTTGATCTGCTGCTGAAACTTCAGGTTTCTCAACAACTCCGCATTGATCCCGCCTTTTTGAGATGCAGGCACTGTATCTGCACAGGAATTCTCCATGTCACCCAGTGGAATTGATTCGTCCGAAACCAATCGTCAGGGATTGACAGCCGACGAGGTACTGAAAAGCCGGTCGCTTCACGGAGCAAACGTGATCACTCCACCGGCACGTGACCCATGGTGGAAGCTGTTTCTGGAGAAATTTGACGACCCTGTGATTCGAATTCTTCTGATCGCTGCCGTCATCGCAATTGCGGCTGGATCAGTCCATGGTGAATATCTCGAAGGTATCGGGATCATTACCGCAGTTCTCCTGGCAACTGTGCTGGCCTTCGCCAACGAATTTAAAGCGAACAAAGAATTTGATGTGCTGAATCAGGTCAGCGATGATGTGCCCATTCGTGTCATTCGAGATGGCAAGTTCACGTCCATTCCCCGGAAGGACATCGTTGTCGGAGACCTTGTTCTGATCGAAGCCGGAGAAGAAGTACCGGCAGACGGAAATCTGTTTGAAGCCGTCGGACTTCAGATCAATGAATCCGGCCTGACAGGAGAATCTGAGCCGGCGGACAAGGTTGCCAGAAACAGCCCGAAGAAGGCGACCATGAGAAAGACCACTTATCCGTGCGACTTTGTGCTTCGCGGTGCAATGGTCCTGGATGGTCACGGCTTGTTCGAAGCATCTGCAGTTGGCGATGGAAGCGAAATCGGAAAGACGGCCCGCGCAGCATCAGAAGATACAGGTGAAGAAACTCCACTCAATCGACAGCTGGCAGCTCTCAGCAAAGTGATCGGAGTTGTGGGCTTGTTCATGGCAGTGGCCACATTTGTGGCGCTGATCGTCCGAGGCGTTGTACTCGGAGATCTGACGCTGACATCGTCTCAATGGGGCGTCTTTGGGATTGTTGCCGTGGGCCTTGCTGTGGCACTTTGCAAAGTATGGCTGCCGATGGTCTACGACGGTCTGGAACTGGCATTCGGTATTGAAGCGCCTGCATGGCTGGGCGGTGACGATGATGACGAGGGAGAAGCAGACGCGGCTGCGAAGACTGATGGAGGCAGTGAAAGTGGTGGCAGCAGTGAGCTTCGTCAATGGCTGATGCTGATTGGTGGAGGCGCTTTGTTGATGGCCGTGGGACTTGGCGGAGGAGTTGCCTCCGGATGGATTCCGTCAGCGCCAGGCAACTGGCTTCCGGAAGGTGCGCTTGGGAAGTTTCTGTCATACTTCATGATCGCTGTGACAATCATCGTGGTTGCGGTCCCTGAAGGACTTGCGATGAGTGTGACTCTGAGTCTTGCATACAGTATGCGTAAAATGACGGCCGCCAATACGCTGGTTCGCAAGATGCACGCCTGCGAGACCATCGGAGCTGCGACTGTCATCTGCTCTGACAAGACCGGCACCCTGACGATGAATGAGATGCGGGTCTTTGAAGCTGTATTCCCATCGCTGCCGGACGGGAAACCATCCGCAGCATCTGATGCAGCACGGACGATTGTGGAGAGCGTGAGCACCAACACGACTGCCCACTTGTCACACAATGAAAAAGGTGATCTTCAGGTGCTTGGAAATCCAACAGAAGGTGCCCTTCTGTTCTGGTTGGCAAAGGACGGAATTGATTACGTGAAGGAACGCGATTCCTTCAATGTGACATATCAGCTGACATTTTCCACGGAACGTAAGTGGATGGGGACCATGGGGGTCTCATCAAGATCCGGCAGGCCGGTGTTCCATGTGAAAGGCGCACCAGAGATTGTCCTGCAGAGGTGTTCCAAAGTGCGAACCACGTCCGGCGACAAAGCCATTGACGGGGAGCTGAATGCAATTCGTGCTCGGATGGTTGATTTCCAGGCTCGAGGAATGAGAACCCTGGGAATTGCTGTGCATGAAGACCTGCCGTACGCCGAGGGAATGAACATTGAGACGGCCGCGACAAATCTGACGTGGCTGGGTTTCTTTGCGATTGCCGATCCGATTCGATCGGATGTTCCGGCAGCGATGGAATCGTGCCGTCGAGCGGGAATTCAGGTCAAAATGGTCACTGGAGACAACGCCGACACTGCCCAGGAAATTGGGCGGCAGATTGGACTCTACAACCCGTCCGGCGGTACACAACAGCATCTCGCCGGAGCGGCCTTTCAGGATTTGTCAGATGAAGCTGTTGGACCTGCGGCATCCGCGTTGAGTGTACTCTCGCGAGCCAAGCCGATGGATAAAGTGCGACTCGTTCGATCACTGCAGAAGCAGGGTGAAGTGGTTGCCGTGACGGGTGATGGGATTAATGACTGCGGTGCTCTGAATTATGCCGATGTTGGGCTGGCAATGGGCAAGACCGGAAAAGCGGCGGCAAAGGAAGCCAGTGATATTATTCTTCTGGATGATTCGTTTGCGACCATTGTGAAGGCCGTGATGTGGGGACGGTCCCTGTACGAAAATATTCAGCGATTCATTTTGTTCCAGTTGACAATTAACGTAGCGGCCCTTGTCATTGCTTTGCTTGGTCCGTTTATTGGAGTGGAGCTGCCCCTGACGGTGATTCAGATGTTGTGGGTGAATCTCATCATGGACACGTTTGCAGCGCTTGCCCTCGCGACGGAACCACCTCACGAAGGCGTCCTGAATCGTCCCCCCCGACACCCGCAGGCCTTCATTGTCACAAAGCCGATGGCCACCGGGATCTTTTCCACGGCGGCAGTGTTTGTTGTGGTTTTGATTGGGCTGCTGCTGGCGTGGAGTGATGAACTGAATCTGGGGAAAGATGAAGCACCGAATCGATATCACTCGATCTTCTTCTCGGTCTTCGTTTTGCTGCAGTTCTGGAATATGTTCAACGCACGCTGCCTCGGAATGACTCGATCCGCCCTCTCCGGATTCTGGCATAACCGCGGATTTGTCATGATTGCAGCCGCGATTTTCATTGGGCAGGTCCTCATCGTTCAGTTCGGCGGTTCTTTGTTTCGAACGGTTCCACTGGATCTGAAAGACTGGCTGATCATCACCGCATCCACATCAACCGTACTTTGGGTCGGAGAAGTTATCCGCTTTCTGAAACGATCTTCGGGAACGCCATAGGGGTTCATGAACCGGGTCAAAACAACGAGACATCGAGGAGCAGAGAGATGGCGATTGATCTTAAGAAAGGTCAGAGAGTTGAAGTTGGGCTTCAGAAGGTAGCTGTCGGACTCGGATGGGATCCGAACGACGGAACTGGGGCCGCCTTTGATCTTGATGCCTCTGCGTTTATGCTGCGGAACGGAAAGATCCCGGAAGAAGGCTATTTTGTTTTCTACAACAATCTGGTGTCTGCAGATCACGCAGTGCAGCACATGGGTGATGCGCTCGACGGTGTTGGCGACGGTGATGACGAGACGATTCAGGTGGATATGTCGGCCGTCGATCCTGAGGTTGATGAGATCATTATTGTCGTAACGATTCACGAGTACGAAACACGCCGCCAGAATTTCGGCCAGGTTCGAAACTCTTTCATTCGGATCTATGACATCATCTCGGGTAATGAACTCTGTAAATATGAGCTCGATGAAGACTTCTCAGTAGAAAGTGCGATCGAATTCGGGAGACTCTACAGAAGAAATAGCGCGTGGCGATTCGAAGCTGTTGGCCGAGGTTATGAAGGTGGGTTGCAGTATTTTGTGGATAAGTATGTATCCTGAACTCAAGCTTGCATCTGGGGAGATCAGCGGAAATGGTACTGAATCTCAAAAAAGGGCAGCGTGTTGAAGTTGGACTTCGTAAGGTGCGTCTGGGGTTAGGCTGGAATCCGAACTCGACGTCGGGAGCTCCATTCGATCTTGATGTCTCATTGTGCCTGCTGCAGAGTGGGAAAGTGGTCGAAGACGGTCATTTCATTTTCTACAATAATCTTGCGTCTCCGGATGGAAGTGTCCGACTTGAGGGAGATTCCCTTGACGGAGCAGGAGACGGCGATGACGAGGTTGCCCACGTTGACCTCACGCAAGTTGCGTCGCGCGTGGAAGAGATTCTGGTGGTCGTTTCGATTCACGAGTATGAAGAACGGAAACAGAATTTTGGCCAGGTCCGAAATTCATATATCCGTATCACTGACGAATCGAACGGCACTGAGTTGTGTCGATATGAACTGGACGAAGACTTTTCCATTGAATCGGCTGTTGAATTCGGGCGTTTGTATCGGAAAGCTGATACATGGCGATTTGAGGCGGTTGGTCGGGCCTTTAATGGCGGGCTTCAGTACGTCGTTGATCAGTATTATGCTGTGAGTGAGGGGTAACCTGTTCATGAGAAGACTACCGGTTTATTTGGTGCTTGATACATCTGGTTCAATGACCGGAGAGCCGATTGAGCAGGTGAAAAATGGCGTTCAAATGCTGGTCTCAGCGTTGCGGCAGGATCCTTATGCACTGGAAACTGCCTACTTAAGTGTGATCGGTTTTGGAAACTCGGCGACTCAACTGGTCCCACTAACTGAGCTGTCCGCATTTCAGCCGCCGGGACTGTCTGCAAGCGGCACGACGGCCTTTGGCGAAGCTCTTCAACTCGTCGCCGAACGAGCATCGCAGGAAGTGACGAAATCCTCTGCTTCCGTCAAAGGTGACTGGAAACCGATGGTCTTTATCATGACTGACGGACAGCCAACAGACGACTGGAAGAAGGCTCTGGGCAGATTCCGACAGGAAAAATGGGGAATTGTTGTGGGATGTGCAGTCGATAGCGCTGACACTGCGGTGCTCGCTGAAGTCTGCGGTGAGGCCGTTGTTCGACTGAATTCCGCCGATTCCGGTGCAATCGCAGCATTCTTCAAATGGGTCTCTGCGTCCATCAGTACAGGAAGTCAAAAAGTTGAGACATCACACAATGATGTCGGGGGACTGAGTGAACTTCCACCACCTCCTCCTGAAATAGACGTTGTGGGGCTTTGAGCAGCGTTTGGACGGTAGATGTCATAAGAATGTAGATGGACAACCAATATGCGTCGACTGCCGGTCTATTTACTGCTCGATACATCGGGTTCGATGCGAGGAGAACCGATCGAATCGGTTCGCGCGGGTCTGAGGGCGATGGTTGATTCGCTCAGACAGGATCCACTTGCTCTGGATTCCGTACACCTGTCGATTATCACATTTTATGCCTATGTCAAAGTACTCGTTCCCCTGACTCCTGTGGAGCAGTTTCTGGTGCCGGAGTTGGTTCCTCCGGATTCCGGACCGACTCATCTCGGGCGAGCGTTAAAAGACGTGTGCCGGCAGGTTGATCGGGAAGTTCAGAAGTCGAACGCGTCGGTAAAAGGTGACTGGCGGCCGATTTTGTTCATTATGACAGATGGTGCCGCATCGGATAAGCAGGCGTTTGAAGAAGCCATCGAAGAAGTTCGGCGGAGGAAGTTTGGTGTTGTGATTGCGTGTGCCGCGGGAGCGAAGGCAAAACCTGATGAACTTCGACGCCTGACAGATCGTGTGTACACGCTTGAAACGATGGACAGCACATCGTTTGAATCACTGTTTCGGTGGGTGAGTTCATCGATAGAGGTGAATTCCTCCAGTATCGGAGTCACGTCTGAGGTGATTCTTCCGCCCCCTCCGGTCGACGTGAATCCGGTACTGTGAGCCTGGCACCGTGAATTCGATCGAAGTTTTCAATGAAACATGTTGATTTGAGGATTGTGTGATGGAAGTGATCATCAAGGCACGCCTCGAGAAATTGAATGGTGTCTCAGGTACCGACGATCACTTCGAGCTGAGTGCTGTTCGTGTGATTGTCGGGACCGAGAGTCGTACTTCACAGAACATGGTGCAGATTTCGGGCGACGGCGTGAAAGGGAAACACGCCGAATTGATTCACGAAGGAGAATTCTGGCGATTTCATCCGCTGGAGGGGGCCGAAAGCTGGGTTAATGACAAGCCAGTTGCTGCTCGAGACATTCGGCTGAAAGACAGAGATGTCCTGGCGTTTGGCAACAGAACTCAACGATACAGATTCTGTCTGCATTCGACAGAATCACGAAGTCTCCCGAACGGAAACGAGGGGAAGCTTTACCGCGAGACTGTTTCCGCATCGACATTGTTTGGTTCGGTCGCGCCGCTTGGCTACTTCGATCTGAAGGACAATTGCGGTACCGGGCTGCAGATGACATACAGCGGGGATCAACTGACGTTCGAAGGAATACTCGTCGGATCCGGACAGAAACAACTGATTGTAGAGGTTTGCCATCCTGCTCAGGAAATCGAAGACTCCAGTGGGGGGCGTCGCACCAAGCCGGAGATTCGGAGAGACAAGCCGATCAGTCTCTTCGTGAATCCCGATCCTCGGGCACTATGGAAAGAAATTGAACCAGCGGACGGACTTCCATTCCGCACGCCTCACACGCTCGCGCTACGTGTAGAAGCGAAAGATCATTTGATAATCGCTGCCAGTCGTCGCGGCAGATCTCATGCGCATGACGGCACGTTTCGGGAAGATGATGTTAAGGTCGTGCATGATTCTTCGAGCGGGTGGTCTGTCATGATCGTCTCTGACGGTGCCGGGTCAGCAAAGTATTCCCGACAGGGATCAAGACTTGTCTGTGAGACTGCGGGGCGAACGATACTCCCGGCACTTGTCGCGGTTGAGGCAGATGGGAGTTTCGAGAAAAACTGTGAACGGTATTTCAACAATGACCGTGCAGAGAGCCTCCGATCACTTCAGAGTGCTCTGTATCGAACTCTCGCGCCTGCCGCAAAGACTGCTCAAAGGGCAATTGCTGAAGAAGCAGGGAGAATAGAAGGGGCTTCTGAGAATGACTTTGCAGCAACAGTACTATTGACAATCGTGCGCCGGTATGCGTTTGGGACGTTTGTTGCGACGTTTGGTATTGGAGATGGTGGCGTCGGTATCTACTGTGATGGTTCAGATGATGGTAATGCTCACGAGACAATCGTCTTGAATGTCCCGGACGGAGGCGCTTATGCTGGTCAGACGAGATTTATCACATCCCGAGATGTCTGGGTGAGTGGAGATGAAATTCTTCGAAGAATTCGATTTGATATTGTCGGTCGATTTACGGCCGTATTGTCGATGACAGACGGCGTTTCGGACCCGAAATTTCAAACCGACGACAATTTCAGGGATTCCTCGTATTGGTCGGGATTGTGGGAAGAGTTAAGAACGGAGATTGACTTCAATGGAGAGAAACCTGAGCAACAGTTGTTGGAATGGCTGAACTTCTGGTCGCGAGGAAACCACGACGACCGAACACTCGCCATCTTAATGCCTCGATGAGATAAATCACCATGGGACGAATCGTTCAGCTGAAAGCCACCGATGGGACTGAAATTCAGTTCGTGGATGATCTTGTCGGCGCAGGAGCAATGAAGGACGTCTATTTCTCACCGGATCGTTCTTACGTTGTGGCGTTTTACAGAACTCCTCAGGATTTCAATGCTCGACAGAGACTTGAGAACCTGGTTGGAACATATCGAGAGCGAATCTTTGATCAACCGGGAGGCGGGTACTGGAAAGACTTGTTCTGTTGGCCTGAGCGACTTGTTGAGCATGAGGGGAGACTCGGTATCGTTGCACCTGCTTATCGAGGCAACTTCTTCTTCGAATTTGGTTCACGCCAGAACGATTTTCTGGGAATCCGAGGCAAAGAGAAAGAGGGCAAGTGGTTTGCATCCGCGACACACCAAACCAAATACCTTGACCCGAAAGAGCGCGGTAACTGGCGTTCATATATAACGACGTGTATCAAAATCAGCCGAGCTGTAAAACGCCTGCATGCGGCCGGGCTTGCACACAGTGATCTGTCCTACAAGAATGTGCTTGTCGATCCATCCCGAGGTGATGCATGTATCATCGATATTGACGGGCTTGTGGTACCCGGAAAGTATCCTCCTGATGTTGTCGGGACGCCCGATTTTATCGCTCCGGAAGTCATGGCGACTTTGAAGCTCGCGAAAGATGACAGAAATCGGGCATTGCCGCGGAGAGAAACGGACCAGCATGCGTTGTCTGTTCTGATCTATATGTACCTCTTGTACCGGCATCCTCTACGGGGCGGAAAAGTTCATGACGCCGATCCACAGGTGGATGAAGAACTCGCGATGGGACGAAATGCGGTCTTCATCGAACATCCGACGGATGTCAGTAATCGTCCAAACCTGTCACAAATACGCAAGAGTGAACTTCCGTGGGCAGATATCTCAAAGGTTCCCTTTAAAGTTACTGGTCCATACCTGACGGAACTGTTTTTGAAGGCATTTGTGGAAGGGCTGCATCGCCCGGAATTGAGGCCAACGGCGGATAACTGGGAGCGAGCACTTGTGAAAACAGTTGACTTGCTTCAGCCGTGTACAAATTCAGCCTGTGAGCAGAAATGGTACGTGTTTGACAATACAACCGCTCCGCGATGTCCGTTTTGCGGCACTCCCTTTCGTGGAATCCTGCCGATTCTCAATCTCTACTCGAGTCGTGGTAAGGGAAAGTTCACGCCGGATAACCACAGACTGATGGTCTACAACGACCAGTATCTGTATCCATGGCATGTGAATCGGACCATTTTTCCCAACGAAAGGCTGTCAGATTCAGATCGGAAGCCAGTTGGTTATTTCAAGTTTCATGGCGGTAAGTGGTTATTCGTCAATCAAAGACTTAGCACACTGCGAAACCTGACAGATGGTGTGGATGTTGCAGTCAACTCAGCGATCGAGCTGAAACAGGATCTTCAGATCCTGCTTTCACCGGACGAAGGTGGACGACTGCTGCAGGTGCAAATGGTTCAGTCCTGATTCGAAGGTAGCTCGTTCTTGCGATTTCTGTGACAGGAGACCAGTCGTGCGAAGATTGCCGGTCTATATATTGCTGGATACATCTGAATCTATGATTGGGTCAGCGGTACAGTCCGTTCGCAGTGGATTGAGCCTGTTGCTGAATACTTTACGAACCGATCCTCATGCACTGGAGACCGCATGGATCAGCATCATCACATTTGACAGTGACGCTCGGCAGGTCGTGCCGCTCACGGAACTGGCAGACGTTCAGATTCCCGAGCTGCAGGTTCGCCCCGGAACGAGCCTCGGAAAGGCACTTGGGGTTCTAAGAAACTGCATTCAGGGGGAGGTTGTCACGACAACAGCTCAGCGTCGCGGTGACTACCGCCCTCTCGTCTTTCTTCTTACGGATGGGCAGGCAACAGACGATTGGCGACAGGTGAAGCAGGCTGTCGACCGACTAACTCAGCCCAAAGTTGCCAACTTCTATTCCATCGGTTGCGGAGACGATGTGGACTTTGACATGCTGTCTGAAGTCAGCGACGCGACATTTCGCCTCGCTGACATGACTCCAGAGACACTCCGGAAACTCTTCATCTGGCTGACTGCGTCTGTTCGAAGCGCTAGTGTCGGAGTTGGGATGACGGAGAGCTACAACGGGCTGGACATGACCAAGCGTCCGGCAGAAGTGACTTCTGTTAGAAAGGGAGAATTCCGACCGTGGCAGGGGCGCCCGCTTCAGGTATTCCTGAAGGCCTGGTGTATTGCGACTAAACAGCCATATCTGATGCGATACCGGTTTGATCGGGAAGCCGAGGTCTATTTGCCGGTCGAATCCCATAAACTCTCCGATGGAGGTGCCTCCAGCGGTTTTGTGGATGTCCCCGATGTACCGGTGCAGCTTTTGATGGGAAGTCCTCCGTGTGCACATTGTGAAAACCCATATATGCTGTTCTGTGGTTGTGGGTCGATTATGTGCCTTCCCCGAATTCTGCCCAGAGAAGCAACGTGTCCTCGATGTCGGACGACCGGGGCCCTCAGCGAAGTCGATCCCGATTTCAACGTTCGCACTTCTGCAGGCTGACCCCCCTTCTTCCTGTGTTTGAGAGGTTCTGTGTGTGATTCGTCGGAAATCTGCTAGACTTTTACACAAAGTTGGCGAACTGATTTACTGGCATTAGGATCAACACAGGTCATGACAGAATCATCGAATGGTTCCGGGTATCCACTCACTCGTATGCGTCGTAATCGACGGACAGACTGGTCACGTCGACTTGTCCGTGAAAACCGGGTGACGGTTGATGATCTGATCTGGCCCGTGTTTGTTGTTGAAGGTACTGGTGTTGAGCAGCCTGTTGCGTCCATGCCGGGGGTCATTCGATATTCCGTGGATCTGCTGGTGGAACGTGTTCGGGAAGCGGCTGATTTGGGGATTCCGGCGATTGCGATTTTTCCGGTCACACCCATCGAAAGAAAATCCGAAGACGGCGAAGAAGCCCTCAATGCCCGGAACCTGATCTGTACCGCGATGAGAGCGATTCGGTCGGCCGGGATTTCCATTGGCCTGATCGCTGATGTGGCGCTTGATCCCTATACCACTCATGGGCAGGATGGACTGGTCAGGGATGGATATGTCGTCAATGATCAGACTGTGAATGTGCTTTGTCAGCAGGCTGTGGTTCAGGCACAGGCCGGATGCGACGTCATTGCTCCCTCAGATATGATGGATGGTCGCATTGGCGCCATCCGCAGAGCACTCGACGCTGCCGGTTTTGAACACGTGCAGATTATGTCGTATGCAGCAAAATATGCCTCTGCGTTTTACGGCCCCTTTCGTGATGCAGTGGGATCTGCAAAGAACCTTGGTTCGGGAGATAAGAAAACCTACCAGATGGATCCGGCGAATTCTGACGAAGCGATCCGCGAGGTGGCTCTTGATCTCGCTGAGGGAGCCGATATGGTGATGGTCAAGCCTGGTATGCCGTACCTGGATATTGTTCGTCGAGTTCGCGACGAATTCGGAGTGCCCACATTTGCTTATCAGGTCAGTGGAGAATATGCCATGATCTGCGGGGCTGCAAACAATGGCTGGCTCAATCGAGAAGCCGCGATGATGGAAAGTCTGCTGTCATTTAAGCGAGCCGGTGCTGATGGCGTTTTAACATACTTTGCCGTCGAAGCTGCCCGCCTGCTGCATCGAAAGTAGAGACGTCGATGTCTGGTCAGCGATTCAGTAATGGATATCTGGAAGTTCCTCTGCGGCCAACTCGGTTTGCAGCATACGTCTTTTTCATTCTGGTGGTGTTTGCAGCTCCGGCAGTCTTGGTGGCGGCGGAGGCTGTTCAGACGGAAACACCACAGGCATATCGTTCGAATCATCAGCGTTCGGGAAGTCTGACAGACCGAAGTGTTGAGTGGCCCAGCTGGACACAGTGGAGCAGAGTGCTGTTGCTGAAGGATTACAATACTCGAGTCGTTGTCATTGGCACTTCGCTGCTGGGACTGGCCGCCGGCACGATTGGGAGCTTTGCACTGCTCCGTCGTCGAGCCCTGATGGGAGATGCTCTGAGTCATGCATCATTACCGGGTGTCTGTGTTGCATTTCTGCTTGCCGGACCACTCGGCTATGATGGAAAGTCGCTTCCGGTCCTGCTCATCGGAGGGGCCCTGAGTGGACTCGCAGGAGCCAGTTGTATTCTGGTGATCAGGCATCTGACACGCCTGCGCGAAGATGCGGCGCTTGGGATTGTGTTGAGTGTCTTCTTTGGAGCGGGAGTTGTTCTGCTGAGTGTGATTCAGCAGCTTCCCTCCGGCAATGCGGCAGGTTTGGAAGGCTTTATCTATGGCAAGACGGCATCGATGATTGCATCTGATGCCCGGCTCATTGGAATTACCGCTGTCGTGTGTGTCAGCATCTCGTTGCTGTTATTCAAAGAATTTGTCCTGCTTTGCTTTGACGAAGATTTTGCAGCAGCTCGAGGTTACCCGGTCCTGATACTCGACGTTCTCGTGATGTTGCTGGTATTGCTTGTGACAGTCGTTGGATTGCAGGCTGTTGGGCTGGTACTTGTGATTGCTCTGTTAATCATACCGGCTGCCGCAGCCCGTTTCTGGACTTACAATATTCGATCTATGATTGGGCTTGCTTCTGTTATGGGGCTGG
The DNA here is from genome assembly GCA_016795105.1 of Planctomyces sp. Classification (GTDB taxonomy): domain Bacteria; phylum Planctomycetota; class Planctomycetia; order Planctomycetales; family Planctomycetaceae; genus F1-80-MAGs062. The sequence goes on along the minus strand of JAEUIH010000041.1, from coordinate 46,892 downwards.
TCAGTGGCTGGCTTGGTTCAGTGATCAGTGCATTATTTCCTGGGCTTCCAAGTGGTCCGATGATTGTTCTCGTTTCGAGTGCTTTGTTCTTCGCAAGTATGCTGCTTGGGACATCCAGAGGAATACTGCAGCGAGGGATTCGACAATGGAAGCTGAATCGTGAGGTTGATCGGCAGCATCTTCTGCGAGGCATCTACGAGGTCCTGGAAACTCGCATTGGCGAAGTCACAATTGCTCGCGGTCGGGAAACAGAACATGTTTCATTTGACACTCTGATGGAACTCCGCAGCTGGACACCCCGCCGCCTGCGCCGGCAAATTGCTCGAAGTCGCAGAGAAGGTCATTTGATTGGAACCGACACCCAGTTCGCACTGACGGCACCAGGGCTTGTGGAGGCTGCAAGGCTTGTCCATGAACATCGTCTCTGGGAATTGTACCTGATCACACATGCGGAGATTGCGCCTTCAAAAGTCGATCAGGCAGCAGACGCGATTGAACATGTGCTCGGGCCGGAGATGGTCCGACAGCTCGAACAATTGCTGGAAAAACATCAGTCTGTTGACGGCGTGGCGAACAGCCCGCATGCATTGAGGTAACTATGGACTGGTACTCAAAATGGGATGCGTCACTGGATGGCTGGATTGTCGTCGCCGGAATACTGTGTGCCGTTGCGGCTGCACTGCCTGGAAACTTCCTTGTCTTGCGACGGATGAGCATGCTCGGTGATGCGGTCAGCCATGCAATTCTGCCTGGACTCGCGATTGCTTTCTTTATCAGCAACAGCCGCAGCAGCATTCCGATGCTCGTCGGGGCAGTCATTGCCGGATTGCTTACGGCTTTGTTTACAGAGTGGATTCGAGGGTTTGGAGATGTCGACGAAGGCGCATCCATGGGTGTTGTTTTCACGACACTATTTGCCATTGGATTGATACTGATTGTTCAGGCGGCCGACCACGTTGATCTTGACCCGTCGTGTGTGCTTTCGGGATCAATTGAGACGATCCCGGAAGATTTGGTGAGTATTGGTCAGTTTCGTATTCCCCGAGTCGTGCTGATGCTGTCTGGCGTGCTCATGGTCAACGTTGTCGCCGTCAGCGTGTTCTATAAGGAGTTTCAGGTGAGTGCATTTGACGCTGCACTAGGCACAACTCAGGGAATTCCTGCATGGATCATGCACTACCTTCTGATGGTTCTTGTCGCGGTGACAGCTGTTGCTTCGTTTGAAAGTGTGGGAAACATACTTGTCGTAGCAATGTTTGTTGTTCCTCCGTCGACAGCCAGACTTCTGACAGACCGACTTGGGCGGATGATCCTGCTGAGTTGCGTCATTGCAGCAGTGGGTGCAGCTCTTGGACATATCTCCGCCATCGCAGTTCCGCCATGGCTGGGTTTCGATCGCAGCGTGAGTACCTCAGGAATGATGGCACTGACAACCGGCCTGTTGTTTGTCACCGCCCTGCTCTTTGCACCACATCAGGGCGTCGTTCCGCAGTTCGTTCGTCGGCAACTGTTGTCGTTGAGAATCCTCTCGGAGGATCTGATCGCTCTGATGTACCGCATGGAAGAGCGGTCAGGCAATCTGGCCCCGTCCACAGATGACCTGCGAACCGTCCTTCTGTCTGGACGTTACGTGACCCAGCTTCTAATGCGTCATCATCGCATGAGCGGGACCGTTGTTCGACAGACGGGTTCAGGTCGATTTCAGCTCACCGACAAAGGACGTCGACAGGCCGCAGAGCTGGTTCGATCGCACAGACTCTGGGAACAATACCTCGTGAGCGAAGCGGGCGTTTCCACGGAGCGAATTCACCAGCAGGCAGAGAAGCTGGAACACTTTACAGGACGCGACCTTCGAGACCGGTTGGACCAGCAAACCGCCACCCCCACCCTCGACCCCCACGGCCGCCCCATCCCTGCCGAAAACAACCCATCTTAACATTAAGGGGTCAGGACTCGTTTTTCACGCAGGCTGGGGGGAATGGGTGTTTTTTTGCGTTGCATGTCGAGTTTATGACGGTGAGGTAGTGACTCTCGAGGTCGAAGAGTCACTACCTCGTCTGCGTCAATATGTCATCACCTGACGTGAATGCGACATCAGGGACGAAACGCGGCGCCCGATGCCTTGCGATCCGATCGCCATTTCGGATGTCGATGGCTCCATGAGCTTGCCGGACTGACTGGACGGCTTTCGAACACTCGGCCGGACGGTCTGCAATTACTGGAAGCCGAGGATCGGGGCACGACGATTTTTCGGAGCACACTTCCTTCTGCCGAGCTTTGAAGGCCCGAGGAAATGGTGAAGACGGCAAGAGCGGCGATCATCAGCAAGCGACGTAACTTGTTCACAGTTAAACTCCATTCCATGAGTTAATGAAACGTGGACCGTTCGATTTGTCTGACCGGAAGTGGAGAATGCAATCATCATGCCAGCTGACCATTGGAATCACGCTGGCACGACTCGCCGAGTCAATTGATTGGATTAGCTCAGGCGGCGAAGAGAGTATTGCAGTAATTCGTTGCTGGCTATCGAACGAGAAGTTCAATCAACGTGCCAGTGGATCAGGGTTTTAGTGTCGCTCCGGGTTAACGGCAGCATTGTCACTGTCAACGCGAGTTGTCACCTGGGTGGTCGCATTTGCGACGGGCGAATATCTGTGCCGGATCGATGTTGAAGCGAAGTCGATTTCTGAACAACAATAGAGATGAACAACAGTAGAGACTTTTGAACGACGATGTAGACGGAGGTCTTCCATGAACAATTTCTATGACAGCAATATCTGCAGATCATCAGCGATTAGTGCAGTTGGCCACGTATCAGAGGCGGCCATATATGCCTTTTGAACCGAACTCAAAAACGGTCATTAGAGAGGCCTGCTTTCGAGCGGTTGCTGACTACACGTACGACTGGGAGGGCTGGCATGGTCCGGATGGTCGATTGCTTTGGGTGAATCCTGCCGTTGAGCGAATGACGGGTTACACTCCCGAAGAGTGTATCAGGATGTCTGACTACCCGTTTCCCATGACGGCGCCGGAGAGTCGACCTAAGATGCAGGAGATTCTGTCAGAAGCGATTGGCGGTGCTTCACGAAACGATGTGGAGTTTGAAGTACTGGATCGAACTGGTGGGAGGCGTCGAGCTGCAGTTTCGTGGCAACCAATGTATGACGAGAACTCTCGTCATCTGGGATTTCGGACCAGTATTCGCGATATGACGGAGCGGCATCAGTTGCGCGAACAGCTGCAACTTCATGCAGCACATCTGGAAGAACTCGTTCAGGAGAGAACCGAGAGAATTCGTCAGTTGGAACAGCATCGGCGACAGATGGAAAAGCTTGCAGCTCTTGGACAACTTGCAGCGGGCGTGGCGCATGAAATCAACAATCCATTGGCTGGTATTCGTAATGCGTTTGAATTGATAAAGTCGGAGATGTCTCCGGATCACGAACACTTTGAGCTTATGGGGCTCATTGACAGGGAGATTGAACGGATCAGTTCGATCATTCTCCAGATGTATCAACTGTATGGGCCGACTCGACAGGAGCCCGGCGAGTTTATGCTGGATCAGACAGTTGGGGAGGTTATTCGGCTGCTGGAGTGTATTTCAGTGAAAGAGGGGGTCACTATCACCACCTCCGGGCTGGATCAGCCAACACCGGTTTTCCTTCTGGAAGGGCCGGTAAAACAGATTCTTTACAACCTGATTCATAACGCAATTCTCGCGGCACCGAGAAATACCGCGGTGTCAGTTTGTCTCGAGCGGCTGGGTACTCAGATTCAAATCAGTGTTTCGGATTGTGGGCCAGGAATTCCTGGAGACGTGCTGCCGCGGATTTTTGATCCATTCTTCACAACACGGACTGGTTCGCCCGGAAGCGGGATGGGGCTTGGATTGTCCGTCTCACGGAGTCTGATTGAATCAATGGGCGGTTCTGTTTTGGTCAGGACGACAGCTGGCCTTGGCAGTCGTTTTACTGCTGTCTTTCCTGTACGCATAGAGTCGTCTTCAAATGAATTCATTGCCTGATGTGCAGTCGAAGCGGATTCTGATCGCTGACGATGAGCCATTCTATTTGCGAACAACCCGTGACCTGTTGCGCAAGGCCGGCTTTGAATGTGAGTGTGTGTCTGACGCAGACGCAGCGATGCGTGCTCTCCAGCAGAGCAGGTTTGATCTCATCTTGTCAGACCTGAATATGCCCGGGAATCTCCGACTGGAGTTGCTCCATGATGGACGTGCGAAGTGGCCTCATACACCGGTGATCGTGATCACCGGAGTGCCCTCGCTTCCTTCGGCAATTGAGAGTCTGCGACTGGGAATTGTCGACTACCTCATCAAACCGGTGAAGTACGAAGACTTGCTGGCTGCCGTGAGAAAGGCACTCATTGGGCAGCAATCAGTCCCGGATGCAGCGGCTGCGTCAGGTCAAATTCGTCAGGAGTGCCTTCAGGAATCGCCAGTCTCGGGGATCATCGGGGAAAGTCCATGTATGAAAGAGCTCTTCAGCGTTCTGGAGAGAGTCAGCAATTCAGATACAAACATACTGATTACAGGTGAAAGCGGCACCGGGAAAGAAGTTGTCGCCAAGAGCATTCATCAGCGGAGTTCAAGAAGCAGGCATCCTTTTCAGATCATCGACTGTACTGCGATTCCGGAAGGTCTGTTTGAATCCGTTCTGTTCGGGCATGCAAAGGGGGCGTTCACAGGTGCGATCCGAGATCAGAAAGGATTGCTGTCGGAATGCCATCAGGGGACGGCATTCTTTGACGAGATCGGGGAACTGCCGCTGATGCTGCAGGCAAAACTGCTGCGAACAGTTCAGGAGCAGACGTTTACGCCCGTCGGGCAGACAGCCTTAAGAACATTCGACACTCGATTCGTATGTGCCACGAATCGAGATCTGGCGATGGAAGTCCGACATGGAAAATTTCGCCGCGATTTGTTCTACCGTCTGGCCGTTGTTCATATTGAATTGCCGCCGCTTCGCGATCGCGGGGCCGATGTTATGTTGTTGGCACATTACTTCCTCAGGCAGTTGCAACCGAATGGAATGCATGTTTCCGGATTCTCTGACGAGGTCGAGGCCTGTTTTCTGAAATATGCATGGCCAGGGAATGTTCGAGAACTTCGGAACGTGGTGGAGCGTGCACTTGCTTTTACCCGAACACCCAGAATCGTGATCAGCGACTTGCCTGCCTCCCTCAGTCAATCTGCTGCAGACGACGGTGCAGGAGTCGGCACTCTGAAATTCTCGGGTCGGCAGAGTTCTCTAAAGGATGCTGAACGCCGTCATTTAATCTCACTCCTGCAGGCCAGTGGTGGAAACGTTTCAAAGGCGGCAATCGAGGCCGGCGTTTCCAGACAGGGGATGCACAAAATGCTCGTCAGGTACGGAATCAATGCATCTGACTTTCGAAGCTGATCCTCGAATTCACGTTCCGCAGCAGTCTTGAACAGATTGATCCGGAAGAGAGGACGGTCAGTTCTTCGGCCGCGTTGATTCGCTCGCTCCAAACGAGGACACGTCTGGTGACGTGCACTTGCGGTCAAGGTGAGTATAACCGCCATCGACAAAGATAATCTGACCGGTTGTATGACTCGAGCGGGGCGAAGAGAGAAACACCGCCATATCTGCAATTTCTTCGATTGTCGTAAAACGCCGCTCAAAGGGGATCAGTCGCTCCAGACTGGCTCTGGCGGCAATTGGGTCGGGCATTGCTGCGAGGCATTTTTCGTAAAGTGGAGTCCACGTTTCTGCTGGAAGTACGGTATTGACCCGGATGCCATGTGGGGCGAGGTCGACGGCCCATTCGCGAGTCAGCCCGTTGATGGCTCCCTTGGATGCTGCATAGCCGGAGGTACCGCCCTGCCCTGTTTCGCAGACCTTGGATCCAATATTGATGATCACGCCTCGCGTCTGCTTCAACGCATCCAGTGCATAATGGGTGAGTGCGTAAACGTGAATCAGATTTCGTCGGAGCGATCCAAGGAATTCGTCAACTCCGGCCTCGAGTCCAACACCGTCGTTGACACCAGCGTTGTTCACCAGAATATCCAGACGCTTGTATCGTTCCAGAGTCTTCTCAACGGCATTCCGGCAGGCATCAACGTCGGCAAGATCACCCTGGATAAACAGGCAGTCTTTGCCTTGTTGAGCATACTCATGCTCCAGTTGTCGACCTTCCGTTTCACTTCGGTTGACGTTGGCGACCCTGACACCTTCGGCGATCAGTCGGCGAACAATGCCGAGTCCAATTCCCTTTGAGCCGCCAGTGACAAGTGCGACCTTACCAGACAATTGCAGATCCATTGATGGGAAATCCTTTAAGGAGTCGCTTTGGGTAGTGCCCAAAGTACGTTGTGAGCACTACAGGTCGTGAATACTACAGGCCGTGAACAATGCTTCCGAAAATTCAGACGGCCTCCATACCCGTTTTCGCAGACTATAAACGATTCGAAGCTGCATGTAACCCGTACCTGCTCGCAGATCAACTGCACGAAAATGAAGTTCGCGACTCATTGCTTTCGTTGCGGCATCATTCTGGTAAAGTCCCGAACCGGACACACTTTATTTCTGCGACACGGAGTTCCCGCCATGGCAGTCGTTGTCAAGAAGTCGAAGGATCTGACACTTGCTGATAAGCTTTCCCGTCTCACATTTACTCAGGCCTGCGATCTTTTGGGCGGACCTGTCCAGGGAAAGAAGTTGCTCTATGCGGGAGGAAAAATCCCTGCGGATACGATTCGGGAAAATGCCGTATTGATTGGTGATCTGTTTCGTTTCTCGTTGCCACATGAGAACGCCGTTGTCACGATCACGCTGAGACAGGATCAGGTGAGCCGACTGCTCATCAGATGTGACCAATGTCCGGATGTCTGTGTCCATATGGGGATGACTCTTTCGACGATTCTGGAATGCAAAGTCCTGCTTGGATTGGCTCGGGCGCCCGAAAAACGACAGCCTGTGGAATCGTTGACTGAGGAACAGTTGATTGAACGAGCCCTTGAGGAACGAACGCTTCGAGCTAAAGAGGAGCGAATGTTGCTCGAACCGGTCGACGTCCCCAATGGTAGACCGTGGGGCGACTATGTGATTACGAGCAAGCTGAGCGGAAAGGCATATCGGCTGGCACTTCGCGGCAGCGAACCGGGAGAATCGTATTGCACATGCCCGGACTATCGGACCAATACACTGGGGACCTGTAAGCATATTCTGAATGCCCTGAACAAGCTGCAGCGAAAGTACGGCGCATCGGCACTTCGAAAGAAGGCGAAGCAGAAGGAAACGTGTGTCTACCTGCGTTATGGGATCGACCTCGCTCTGAGACTTGCCGCACCGGACCGAGTGAATGATTCAGCTGCAAGGGTCATAGGTCCAATTCGCGATGTCGATATCAGTGATGTCAATGATCTGATTCGTCGTGTGGATTCTCTGGAACGGCTTGGTGAGCCGGTTGTGATCTATCCCGATGCTGAAGAGTTCATTCAGTTTGCGCTTCATCGGCAGCGGCTGTCGAACCTTGTCGAAGAGATTCGTCGTGACCCTGCTCGAAATGCGTTGAGGAAAACGTTACTGAAGGTTGAACTGCTTCCTTACCAACTCGATGGAATAGCATTTGCCGCCGGGGCAGGTCGAGCAATACTGGCGGATGATATGGGGCTGGGAAAGACCATTCAGGGAGTCGGTGTTGCCGAATTGCTGGCTCGTGAAGCACAGATTGATCGAGTCCTCGTGATCTGTCCCACTTCGCTGAAGTCACAGTGGAGAAACGAAATACAGCGTTTTTCAAATCGGGACGTTCAGCTGGTGATGGGAAATGCGGCGGAGCGAGCCAGGCAGTATCGCGAGCCTGCGTTCTTTACGGTCTGTAATTACGAACAGGTCCTGCGGGATATCATGACGATTGAGTCGACTCGATGGGATCTGATTATTCTTGATGAAGGGCAGCGGATCAAGAATTGGGAAGCCCAGACAACTCGCGTTGTTAAGAGTCTTAAGTCCCGCTTTGCCCTGGTGCTGTCGGGGACTCCGCTGGAAAATCGGCTCGACGAACTCTATTCAGTCGTTCAGTTCGTGGATGGTCGACATCTGGGCCCTGGATTTCGGTTCTTCAACAAGTATCGTATTACCGATGACAAGGGGTTTGTGCTGGGGTACCAGAAACTCAATGAGCTTCGTGAACAACTCAAGCCGATCCTGCTTCGCCGAACTCGCGATATGGTAATGAAAGACCTGCCGACTCGGAATATGGAGATCATTCATATTCCTCCGACCGAGGAGCAGCGAACACTTCATGGAGCCCACATGCAGATCGTGGCTTCGATCACTCGTAAGTCATTCATCAGCGAAATGGACCTGTTACGACTGCGACAGGCACTCATGATGTGCCGAATGGCGGCCGACAGCACATACCTTTGTGACAAACAGGGGCCAGGATATTCCACCAAACTTCAGGTACTTGATGAACTTTTTGAACAACTGTTTGTGGAAGGTGAACACAAAGCGGTTCTGTTCTCTGAGTGGACGAATATGCTGAATCTGATCGAGCCTCTGCTGAAGAAACGCGGGGTACAATTCGTCAGGCTGGAAGGGAAGATTCCGCAAAGTAAACGGCAGCAGATTGTTCACGAGTTTCAGACGAATCCGGACTGTAGAGTTTTCTTGTCGACAAATGCCGGCAGCACTGGTCTGAACCTTCAGGCCGCAGACACGGTGATCAATGTGGACCTCCCATGGAACCCCGCTGTGCTCGAACAGCGAATTGCGCGAGCGCACCGGATGGGGCAGAAGAGACCGGTGAACATTTATGTGCTTGTCACCGAAAAGACGCTGGAAGAGGAGCTTCTGAAGACGATCAGTCAGAAAAAAGAGCTGGCAATGGCCGCTCTGGATTCTGAATCGGACATCAGTGAAATCAATCTACAGAGCGGAATGGACGAATTGAAGTCCCGACTGGAAGTCCTGCTGGGGGCAATGCCGGAAGGGCACCTTGATGCAAGCCAGAAACGTGACAAGGAGAAGGAAGCTGTACAGCTGGCTGATCAACGCAGGCGGATGGCAGATGCGGGTGGTCAGATGCTGACCGCAACCTTTGAATTTCTAGGTCAGATGTTCCCGAGAGCCGGGTCAAGTCCCTCGCCTGAAGCTGTCAATGAATTGCGAGATCAGTTATCTGCCGTGGCGGAAACTGATGAACATGGGCAAAAATCCCTAAAGATCAATTTGCCGTCAGAAGAAGCGCTGACTCAGTTCGCTGAGACTCTCGCAAGACTGTTGTCACTGAGGTCACCGGAAATTTCTCATTGACCGAAAGGTCCTGAGCGAAGAATTGATCAGCCACACAATCGACACTTGATGTATAATCAGACGTGCGTTTTCCAGAGGACAATATCAAAGCTGCAATTCTCGACGCTGCTGTCGCAAATGTCTTGTAAAGGAATTTTGGAGGCCTCGAGGGCTAAAGAGCCCGTTCCTGTTGCTGTGAAACCGATTCCCCCGTCAAATGCGGTGAAACAACAGAGGGTCGGCAGAAACGATCCCTGTCCCTGCGGAAGCGAGAATTGCAGTGAGTTGTTTCCGACTGCATCCAGCGCGCAGCCACCGTGATAGGTAACCACGAAATACACGAAAGACAGGAAAAAACACAATCGGGGACTTCGCGATTCATCCGTCTATTCCGCGTCTTCCGTGGTCAAAACGCCAGCCCCGCCTGCGACTTGAGTTCAAAGCCACAAACTCTGTCCTGGAGACTTCTCAATTGGCAAGAGAATGAGGGCAAAAGAATGTCGGACGCTGCCATTCTCCTGCCGCCATTCTTCTGCCAAATCCCGAACTTTTGCCCCCTGCGATTCTTTCGTGTGGTTCGTGTATTTCGTGGTTAAATTGCCAATCCCGTCTGCGATTCCGAAAAAATGCAGCAGCAGGAGAACTGATGGTGGTTGGTCTGTCGATCTTGCCTGGCGTGTCGCCAGAAGAGAGTCCTGATACACTCAATTGTTCGCGTCTATCGTGCAGCAGTGAACTCAAACGGCAATCAGAAATGCGTTTGGTGGAGAGCAGATTCAAATCAGCGATCCGCGTTGCTGACTCGAATGTTCGATAACCGTCGATTCACAAGGCTTGCTGTGGTTCTCGCAGAGGAGTTTGATCGGAGTGGACTCTTTTTGCGGAACGAGGAAACTCTCTGTCGAGGAACACTGGCGCACTGCACTCAGTCGGTCTGATAGTCACTGCCCTGAGGCTGAAAAGAGCTGATATGAGAATTCTGCTGATGTGAGCCAGTACCCGTAGTGGATATCATTTGCTGAGATGTGGCGCGGTGGCCTCCAATTTTTGGTGCAGTTGGCAGGCGATTTGGTGCGTTTCTCTCAGCAGGAAATAATGGGGCTTTTCCAGCCGCCCGGCAACGGTCCTGAAGAGCCACATTTTTCATAAAGTCGACGGCCGGAACGGGAACAGCGACATTGTTTTCCCAAATGATGACTTTAGTATTGGCGTGCAAAGCCCTCATTCCGGCGAGCTGCCTGAGTGCCAGCAGAAGAGCGTTCACGTCGCAGCGGTAATGTCCTGTTTTTCCGGTAATATAGTCGATTTGTCCGTTGCTCACCTGCCATTCCCCGGCAGCCTTCACTGGTTCTCCGGAAAGAAATGAGGAATGATGAAATTCTCCAATCTTGTGAGAACCTGTGTAGAAATCTCCATCGGGGCTCAATACCCAGATGCCCCAGCCGATTCCGCTGAATACTGTCTGCAGGTTCTGAATCGTTGTATCCAGCTGCCTGTTCGCCCAGTGCAGTACTCCGTTCTGGAAATCAACCCGGTAGGATATTCGAGAAGCAGCATCCAGGTATTTGACACCACGCATGAATGGTAATGCGAACTGTCGAATAAACTCATGATCCATATTAAGTCTGCGCATCAGATTGCAGACCTCAAAGTACGAAAGACTGCTCATCCACTCATAGAGTCCTCGATCGTTTGGTGCCACATGCATAAACAATTCAATGAGAATTGCCATACGGTGATTCGGGTCATCCTTTTCCAGCGTATAGTCCGTAGTTCCGGTGTTCCTGCCGTTCGATAGAGGAACCGTCGAACGATGATTGCCAATTCTGTCAACGGGTCGGACTTTTACTGGCCCTGAGGGCATTCTCACAATAAACGAACGAATCGTCGCATCGATAGTTGTGACATTCACAGGTGTTGATAACTGCGACATTGCCTGATCGGCAGCAGTTCGGAACCCTCTGGGGCCGGGATGATTGAGCTCGTCAGGATTGACGTCCGGCATCTGATTCTGAGCCACCGCTGCAAACTGCTGAACGGGTGTTGATTCTGCAAGCTGTGCCAGTCGTCTCGTGTTGGAGAGAACTGTCGAGGTATTATAGTCAGCGTCATGGTTCTGAGTCATAGGGGCACCTTCGCAGATATGAGAATCAGACCTGCAGGAATCCACAGGTCCGCCCGCGGCTGGGTGGCCAACAGCGATCACACATTCAACGCCGCGTTTGCTCACTCTGCCAAGCAGCGGCAGAACGGCGTTCAGACAGGAAATTCTGTCTTTTTTTAAAACTGTTGAGGGTTGTCCAGAGATTCAGCGGTTGTCAGCCGAGTTACTGCTCAACGGCATGTTTCCTGACCCATCGAGTAAAAAGGCCCATTCCGGTGAGGTTGAAGGCCATCAGAATACCGAGGCCAAGTGGTGACCATGTCAGCGAGATGGACATCAGAACGGACACGATCAGTGCAGCTATCCCGGTGATGAACAGAAACCCAACATCCGCAGATAGTGCCAGAAACGTCGCTGATACGGCTGCAGTCAGCAGTGGTATGACGAGCAGGAGTTGCTGCGGATGGTCATCCGGACAATTCCACCAGACGGAAAAAACAATCAGTGCTGAAGTCGCGACGTTGGCCCAAAGAATGATGCTGACTCGCCGACGCAGTGAAGTTGGAACAAACTTCAAAGTGCCTCGCGCAGCAACTTCCAGAGTCATCTGCACCAGAAAGATCGTCGCCAGCGAAATCAGGATCGTGATCTTTGGAAAGTCCGGATGGTGCCGAAGCAGCAACACCTGCAGGAACTGAACAAACGGAGGCACCGGCGCAAGCGTGAGACACAGCGATCCCCATTTGCCGAAGTTCGTCAGGTGGGGATCGATTCGCGAGACGGTTCTTGCAATCTGCTGTGCGATCGAATCGGAACGTGCCTGAACAATTTCGCCATTCAGAAACGCCTGCAAATCCTCTGCCAGGGACTCTGCCGAGGAGTATCGCTGCGCCGGGTCTTTCGCAAGGCATTTCAGACCGATCATTTCCAGACTGCGAGGAACTTTCGGAACAAGCTGCCTCGGGGCCACAGGTTCGAATGTCCGCACCTGATCCAGGGTTTCGAGGATTGTTGCGCCTGAAAATGGAACACGACCAGTCAGCAGTTCATACATTATGACGCCCAGCGAGTAAACATCTGTCGCTGGCCCAATCTCGCTGGTGCGGCCCAAAGCCTGTTCCGGCGCCATATAGTTTGGTGTTCCCTTCACCGTTCCGGTTCGAGTCTGGTCGCTTCCATCATCCAGACGCTTTGCGAGACCAAAGTCAGTGATCTTCGGTGTTCCATCGGAGGCAATCAGTATATTCGCCGGCTTGAGATCACGATGGATTACCCCATGTTCATGGAGATACTGAACAGCCTTCGCAATCGTCAGCATGAATGCCGCAGCCTTCGACGGAGAAATCGGATTTCCCGTCAGCGACTGCGACAGGCTCCCGCCATCGACATATTCCAGTGCAAGAAAGGGTCGTCCATCATACTGGGCCACTTCGTAGATCTGGACGATATTCTGATGTTTGAGCCGCGCGATTGTTTCTGCCTCCTTCCGGAAACCCACCAGGTCCGAGGCAGATGAATGTCGCCCGGCCAGAATCACCTTGAGCGCAACAACACGGTTGACGGCCTTTTGTCTGGCTTTATAAACAACGCCCATACCACCAGAGCCAAGGACTTCATACAGCTCATAGCCAGGGATCGCAGGCGGGGGTTCTGCCATGGAATCGTCGGAGACATCCCGCACCACGGCCGGAGCTATTTGAGTGAGTAACCTGAGTCGCCGCTGGATTCGATCTCGTAGATGGTTCTGAAGATCCACATCGTCGGCACACAGCGTTTCCGGCGTCAAATCGTTACCGAGTTTGTATTGCTCTTCCCACTCCGCAAGCAATTCAATGATACGGTCCTGGGGGGCATCCATCGTTAGACAGACTCCAGATCATTACCAAACACGTCCGCCAGTTTTTCCGTCGCTGCCACCCAAAGATAGCTGACCTTTCGAGGATGCAGTTCAAGGACCTGAGCAATTTCTGCCTGAGGGATCTCAAGGTAGTAGTGCATTTCAAAGACCGAACGTTCATCCGTATTTAATTGTTCGACTTTGCGATGAAAGTCCGTCCACATTGCAAGTTTTTCCGGGTCATATGTCTGCTGACCATCTCCGGAATTTCCTTCCAGAGATGCCTCTCCCAGAAGTCCTGGCACCTCTCGCACCGCCAGTCGTCGCTCGCGTTCGGCAACATCCAGCAGGACCTGACGAATCTTGTGAGCAGCCAACCGAAAAAAATCGGCGACCGTTGGCGGCTGAGTATTTTCGAGCGTCTGCAGCAGGCGAAACCACGTTTCGTGTACGATGCTGTGCAGATCGTGACGCGTATGAATCGCCGGAAACGAACCGGTGAGGATCTTTGCGGTCAGGCGAGCCAGTCGTTCGTAGGCCCGTTCCAACAGGATTCGCTTCGCACCGGTGTCACCCTGCTGGATCCGGTGGATCAGTCCCTGTAGCTCAATTGACTGGTCCGAATCCATGATTGGTGAAGCCCGAAACAGAAATGACACACTTGATCGCAAGCTATGCTACGGACGAATCCCGCAGCCTGTCAATCAGGTTGCTGCATGGAATCTGTTCGTCCAGATCTGCATTTACGCTGATAGGGTTCTCGTCCGGGACCGACCACAACGACATCACCTCCTCAGCATTGATCCCCTGTGACTCCCAGTGAAGATGTGTCTTCCTATCTTGCGCAGCTTGCGGCGAAAACGAGTCCTGCCCCCTTTAATTGGACTCGACCATCAGGTCGGTGTTCCCGATCCATGCAGCGAAGTATGGGTTCTTTGAAGGTGATTCCCGAAGCATAATCAGGAATGGTTTGTCAAGAATGAAGGTTCGCGTGCCGACGGCATGTTCGATGTGACCGTTCTCGCCAACGACCTCGGTTTCGGAAATCAGGAGTGCACCCTTTTCGTCCAGCCGGAATTGAACCACCTGAGCAGCAGATTGAACGCGAGAGCCGGAGGGTTGATCGGGATGGTTGAGTTGATCGGTGAATCTGGCAAGGAGGCTCAACTCCAGCATTGGAACGACTACTTGCTCGTTCCTGACGACCGATTGTGCATTGAGGGGCAGATTGGATTCCTGAATGCGTGTTTCGACGTCCTTCATTCCAGCGTCCAGCGTCGCGGGCTGTGGGAGTTTCGCGAGGATCAAATCGTCGCCGCTAAGATTTCCGATCTGCACCACGAAATCATCCGGAGACCGGTAGTCAATGACACGCATTTGAGACAGGGCATGTTGCCACTCGTCCCAGTGCGAAGTTACTCCAAACGCCCGCACAGCGTGATTGTTTGAGCCATCGTTGAATGTCAACGGAATACTGAAAGCTTCGAAACGTGCGATGAAAGCAAGTTGCTTTCGAAGTCCACACCAAACGGTCGGTCCGTCCGGCGGTGTTTCGGAGAACATTTCAAGCTTGCTGGCTCCTGCATCCGCGCCCACGAAATTGTTGCGAGTCTGTAACAGGTCCAGCAGTTCATCACTGCCAAAATTTCCAGCGACAATGGCGACGGCGTTCGGGGCGATATCGCCTTCCGAGAAAGGGTTTTCCATGAGCCTACGGGCGGTGTCGGTTAGCGCGACCTGAGGTATCAGGCTCACGTACTGCCTCCACGCCAAAGACATTGTTGGGCAGTAGACGATGGAGTGACCATCGGGAATCTTTACGTCGCCGAACGGCGACAGGGATGTTGCCGGGAGTGAATCCACAAGAACGGGACTCGCGAATGAAGCCGAAGTCTCCAGATGGAACTCCTGCGAGGCACGGGCTGCAGCCTCTTTCGACAAAGGGCCCTGATCGATGGCTGCACCACTGCGTGCGGTGAGAAGGTGTTTACCCACGTCCGGATCAACCTGAGTTGAGATGTATCGCACGCTCCCGTCTGCGAACAGCACTTGCACGCCTGTGCCCGGATGGTGATGAGCCTGCCCCTGCCTGAGACTTTTCAAGGCATCGGAAAAGCTGAGATCCCGAGGATTCGTCCATTCAACATCCGGAGAATGGACATCGAGTACCATCGCTGTATTGGATGTGCCATCCGTGATATCCATGATCGTGGCGGCTTGATCGTATGGCCACGCGGTTTGAATGCCAACCACCGCCTGATAGCTAGTCCGCGTCTGATCAGCAGTCTCCGGACATGCATATTCAGCCGGTCGCATTGGCAGGACTTCACGATTGCTGACTGCGTCCCAGGATTGTCCGAAGTCGTATTGAGAATGGAGGGCTTGTTCATTCAGCCAAGGCAACAATTCCACTCGCCAGCTGTGTGAGGCAGAGCCTCCGGAATACGCCGAAGGAAAACTGCCGTTGATGTCGTGGTAAGCGTGAAGGCCTTTCCCAATCAAGCTGAGATTCGTTCGGCACACGTTCCGCGATTCTGAATGTCGCCAGAGTTTCCAGCCTGAATAGCCGAGGATGCAAATTCCAATGCAGATGCAGCCAACGATTAGCCGTTTCAAAATGATCATTGATGATCCCGTTCCTTTCGAAAGCGGCTGAAAATTTTGCGTTCATTCTATACAGCAGGACTGAGGACGTGGATCCCACAGGCTCCTCGACTACTCCACTTGTTGAATTTGTCGACTTACAAAATGCCCAAGAATAAGTCCACGTGGCGACACTAAACTTTGGCCGAAGTCGCTACGATCTCCAGACTGGAACTATGTGGCCCGAGATTTTTCGTTTGATTTAGCGTCGCTTGAGAGTTTCGGTTCTATGCATGGATGACGCAGCCAACCTTTTATCAGGACTCTCGCATGGCGATCCCAATGCAGCGGATCTGCTACTGCCACTGGTCTATCAGGAACTCCGCCAATTGGCAGCTCAGCGACTTGCCAGCGAGGCGCCTGGTCAAACGCTTCAGCCAACGGCTCTGGTGCATGAGGCTTATCTGCGACTGACGGGAACTGATGGCGTCGAGCACGTCTGGAATGGTCGGGCACACTTTTTTGCCGCCGCAGCCGAGGCAATGCGACGGCTGCTCGTTGAGAAAGCTCGCTCCAGGCAACGGATTAAGCGTGGCGGAGGACAGCAACGCATCTCGCTGGAAGCCGCGGAATCCATGGTGCAGGCCCCGTCCGAGGATCTCGTTGCGCTCGATGAGGCATTGGACCGACTGAATGCCCATTGTCCGATGAAGGCTGAAGTAGTGAAACTTCGGTTCTTTGCGGGCCTGACGATGCCCCAGATCGCGCTGACCCTGAATATTTCGTTGGCCACAGCAGAACGATACTGGACGTATGCCCGCACCTGGCTGTACGCCGAACTTTCCGACGTTGATCGGGATGATTCTCAGGAAAATGCGGATTGACGTGAGGGGTTTTTCGGTCTTTCGGCGCGTTATCAACAGACAAACAACCTCATCGCGGGAATACTCCAATCGTCAATCCTTCGCAATTAGAAGCCCTGTTTTTTGCAGCACTAAATTTGGCCAGCGAGAGGCAACGTGCCGCCTTCCTGGATTCGGCTTGCGCCGAAGATGCTGAATTGCGGCGCCAGGTGCAGAGGATGCTGGATGCCCATCCCAGAGTGGGGGACTTCCTCAAACGACCTGCGGCGGAGCAATTACTTGAGGCGCCGCTGCAGACAGGCGACGACGAGAATGACGGGCTCGGATTTCTGGATCCTCCGACAAGGCCGGATTCGCTCGGAAGATTGGGGCATTTTGAAGTGCTGGATGTGCTGGGACGCGGGGGATTCGGAGTTGTCTACAGAGCGCTGGATGACTCACTCCAGCGACTGGTTGCAATCAAAGTTCTGTCCCCGCTGTTAGCCACGACTTCGCCGGCTCGCAAACGATTTCTGCGTGAAGCTCGTGCTTCTGCCCGAGTGCGTCACGAGAACGTGGTGCAAGTTTATGCAGTCGAGGAAAAGCCTCTGCCGTATCTGGCGATGGAATTCATACCTGGGGAAACTCTGCAGCAACGTCTCGACCGCGATGGACCTCTGGAAGTGCCGGAGATCCTGCGAATCGGCCGGCAAATCGCCTGCGGTTTAGCCGCAGCACACGCGATGGATCTCATTCACCGTGACGTTAAGCCTGCCAATATATTGATTGAAAACAGCCCACACGACAACGTTAAGATCACTGACTTTGGCCTGGCACGCGCTGCAAATGACGCGAGCCTATCCAGCAGCGGTGCTGTTGTCGGCACGCCCATGTATATGTCACCCGAACAAGCTCGAGGAGAATCGTTCGATCATCGAGCAGACTTGTTCAGCCTTGGCAGTGTCATGTACGTGATGACCACCGGCCGCCCTCCGTTCCGAGCCAGCAACGCGCCTGCGGTCCTGAGACGCGTCGCCGAAGATCAGCCGAGACCGATTCGCGAGGTGATTCCGGAGGTCCCTGAGTGGTTATGCAGTATCGTCGGCAAACTCCACGACAAAGAGCCCTCCGCTCGATTCCAGACCGCACGCGAGGTCGCCGACCTTCTTGCTGATTGCGAGAACAAACTCAAGACGCAGCAGGAAATTTCAATCATCCTCTCACTTCCCGTCCCTCAGTCAGTTCGGGATGCCGTTCCAGTTCAAGATGCCAGGCCCGGTCGGAGCGGACTGACCAGGCCGACGTACGAGCAGCTGCAGACACGACGCAGAAAATGGATGGCGGCAGGCACAATATTGCTGCCGATATTCGTTCTGACAGTAACAGAGTTGGTCGGGTTGACTCAGTTGTTTCAGAGTCGCCTCTTGAAGTCGCCCCATGCGATGGACTCGATGCAAATTCCGCTGCTGGTCAACGCCCCGCTGGACGCCACTCAGGCTCAGGAGCTTCAGGCGGCATGGGCGAGGCGTTTGGGCGTACCGGTGGAGTCGACAAGCAAGGCCGGCATCAAGTTGATCCTGATTCCTCCGCAGGGACAGGAATCGCCCATTGCCTATTACCTCGGAAAATACGAGGTAACTCAAGGACAGTGGGAGCAGGTGATGGCAGATCGCCCGAGCAGTTTTGGGGCTGAGAACCCGCTTTTGGCAGGAATTGACACCAGCAATTTTCCAGTCGAACGAATCAGTTGGTTCGATGGTGTGGAATTTTGTAACAAACTGAGTGAACGCGAGGGGTTGCCGCCATGGTACGAACTCAAGGTGACGAAGCGGAATGGCGCGGCCATCGAAGAAGCCGAGGTGAAGATTCTGGGCGGCAGCAGCTATCACCTCCCGACGGATTCCCAATGGATCCATGCCAGTCGGGCGAGTACTTCGACGAAATACCACTTTGGCGATAGTGATCAGGATCTACTGGCATATGCATGGATCAACGAAAGCCAAACACATGCTGTTGGATTGAAGAAACCCAACCCGTTTGGACTTTATGACATGCAGGGAAACGTGTGGGAGTGGTGTGCCGACGAATCTCCCGCCGTCCCCACGGATCCTCGCGGATTATCCCAGCGTGTATTCCGAGGGGGAAGCTGGGACGGATACCCCGGATACTGTGAGGCATCGTATGTCTCCATGCGGTTGCCGTCCGATCGAATTCATAGTATTGGCCTTCGAGTGGCCCGATCGCTGTGAGATCAACAACTTACTTCTCCAAATGGGGAATCGTGTCTGATTCAGGAATCGTTTCTGAATTGAAGAACTCGCTGAGGGGTTCTCGGTTGTTTCGGCGCATTGTAAGCAGAACATCCGCATACGTTGGTCTTAAAGCGTGATCGCAATGTCCTCCGGGGTATTGCTTCTCACAGAATGAAGGGCCCGTGTGGGTTCGCAACATGACGCGGATGTGTGGCAGGAAGTGACTCTCCTCTTTGTCCCATCTTGTCGGCCGTCAAAGATCTTCTTCAGCGTTGCAGCGTGCTTTGCAAATGCTGTGGACGACCTGTTTCACGTTCCTTTAAACGCTGGTGAAGAGCAGTGATGTTTACTTATCATTCAAAGTGTGGAGTCCTTAGTGCTTTAATCGTGACTTTGTTGCTGACAGCGACAGCCGAGGCTGCCGCTGTCATGAGCTTCAATCTTCGATCCAACAAGGTATCCCTTCCCGGGACCGCCATGGCATCGACGGAACAAGCTGGTGCGGCAGGGGTATACCACGACAACTGGAACGATGTTCTGGCATCCAGTACCGGTGGTACGACGCTCTCGGCCGGAACAATTCGCGATGAAACCGGCGCCATTGTCAATGGCACCACGTTTTCTGTCACTGGGCCAAGCTTTCCCGAACAGTTTCCCGGGTACGGAACTGGTACCACGAAAATGTTCTCAGGTGGATTTGATATTGGTCCTAAAGCTTCCTCGTCGGATTTGAACATTTCGCTGACCGGTATTACATATGCCACCTACGATGTGTATGTCTATAGTGTCGGCGGCTCATCTACGACCCGTGGTGGTGACGTCTGGCTAAACGGCTTTCTGACTGGAGCACGGAAATCACTGCGTCACGCAAGCACTAGGCCCAACCTCGGCTATACCGAGGCAAACGACACGGATGCGTTCGATAACCTTACAGCTCAAGGCTCGTATCTCGTGTTTCGCGGTCAGTACGGCAGTTCTCTGACACTTGATTTCGAAGCCGGAGCAAGCCAGCGCTTCCCGATCGCCGGCATTCAGATCGTGGGTACTTCAGTAGCCGCCGTTCCTGAGCCGTCCACGCTGGTAATGTTTGGTGTCGGGCTGTTGTGCCTGCCGGCCAGCCGTCTGCGAAAGAAAAGTCTTCGAGTTTAGCACATCTCTTTCGAGACGATTTCAGTTCGACGAAATTGTTCGTAATCACCACTCACCTGGAAATTCCGAAACTGCGGCGAATTCCAATCAACATTTGAGTTGCGCAGCGATCGACGGAAGAAAGATTATGTGCTTTCCTAACTTGCGCAGCTTGCGGCAAAAACGAGTCCTGACCCCTTTAAGCGGTCCAATGGTATTTGTTCTGCATTCGGAATCCGGTGAGCCGAATTGAACCGTCTTTGGAGATCTCCATTACCGAGTATCCATTATTTTCGGCGCCAGAACCTTCGACCATTGCAACCAGTGTGCAGTAGTGAATGCCTCCGATATCTTTCAGGTCATTCTGATGGCTATGGCCCTGAAAGACGGCCAGGACCTTGCCGGAGTCTTCAAAGATCGTTCGCAGTTCGGGGCAATTCCTGATGCCATGGTCGTTGCTGACGTCTAATCGCTGGTGTGCGAATACAATCGTCTTCCTGCTGGTTGATTTCAAATCGTCTTTCAGCCACTCCACTTCAGCTGCCGGGATGTTCGCATCGGTCCACAATGAGTTCTTCCGGCCATATGGCTTACCATCGCTGCGGAAGCAGGCGTCCAGAATTACGAAATGGAAATCGCCGCGGTCGAATGAATAGTACGACTGCGTTTGCTCAACACCCTCGAGGAACTCTGCCTTTGTGAGTGTGTCGACGCAGTGATTGCCGAGTACGCAATGGCGGTCTTTGGAGATGGCAGAATATTCCCGGTAGATGGTCCTGAGGTATCGCTGTTCGGTCTCCACCGTGTCGGCAGCATCAATCAGGTCGCCCAGTTCCACAACGAAGTTCACTTTGTCCTTCTCAAACTGCGTCGCCGCCTCAGCCAGCTTGCCCAGCGTTTCTCGATAGTGTCGAGTACCCGCTGGTGATTTGTCGGCATGGTGGAGATCGGTAATGAGCCCGACGCAGAGACGGTCTTCGCTCTCATCGGCAAACAGCGACGAAGCGTCTATGGTCGCAGCCGCCGCCAGAAGCAGCGTGCCACGCTGAAGAAAGGCGCGTCGCCCTGGATGGTATGAATGGCTGTCCTGAGTCTTCACGTTGGGTTCTCTGCTTGAGTCATCGTTCATACTTCAATGTCTGAGCGGCAACGTCAATTGCAACCGGCTACGTTTCTTCATCACCGACTAATACGTTCGTGGAGAGTCCGAGACGTTCGGAGCAAAATCGGGATTCAGGTCACTGCCCCGGCCGCCGCCAATCGGGTCAGGTACGGGGCGAAACGGTCCATCGAAAGGAGTTGGAGAACCGTTAAGATTTGCGGCAGGAGGAATCTCCGGCACCGGGCGTCCGAACGATTTGGTTGAAAGGCCGTGAATCGGCAACGAGAGTGTCAGTTGCGATGCCGTTGCCGTCGTCTTGCCGTGAGTAAACTTTGCATTCACCAGCTCACATTTTCCATCCTTCAGCGAGGCTGATTCGGCGTCGATGTCCATACCGTTGAGTCTGATACGAACACGCGATTTGCACTCAATGCTGTAATTCGTGGCATCGCCTTCGTCTGTTACGTTGAGCGTAATGCTATCACAGTAGAGAGTCGTGATATCGGCCGGACTTACTGCGAAAACATGTAAATCGCCGTCCCGATAAACCACTGATCCACCCGGCTGCGGCTCGGATTCGAATGGGTTCGGTTCTCGGACACGTTCTTTGGCGGTACTGATCTTAGACAGGTTTTCGTTCGAGTTCAAAACGATCTGCAAACGGGGACACCACTTGCTGGCATCTTCCTCCTTTGCCCCACTTTCCCCTTCGGTATTGCCAAACAGAACCTGAGTATCGTTCGTGTCAGCGGCCTGCTCGGGTCGTGAATCGCGGCCGGCATCGAATTCATCTCCACTCGCCGGAAACATGGATGCGAAGCACAGGCTTAATGCGAAAAGACGTCTCATGTTCAATTCTCCATTCACTGAATCCGGATCTTTCGCTACCAATCACCGCCCCGGGATTCTATCTGACGGAGGAATGCACGGACAATGTCAGATCGTCAGATCTGTTGACGATGTCTCGGCCCGCAGGGCCTGAACACACAGTGCTGTTGCGAACGACACGCCTGAACTCACTGACCGGGATGAATTCATCTGCTGGACTCTGTGAATCTGCTAGAGAACATCACCAGTACTGGATCAATTTCTGCAATCTGATTTCGCGCTCTCATCGGTTGCACCAACAGCCCCTTGGCCCTGCAGCCCTCCCCTGGCCCTGAAGACCCCTCTGGCCCTGTGCCAGAGGTGAATCGGTTTGGCAACTAAACGAGAAAAACAAAAACACTTTCATCCCCACATCCGGTCGGATCGCGCAGCGATCCGACCGGATGTGGGGGTAGAACGCGGTGGGGATGGTGTTGACCGTATTGTTCGTGTGGACGCGAATGTGAAACGGCCGCTACTCCTTCAGATATTTCGGATCCCAGTCTTTGTGGTGTCGCCCCTCCCATGCGGAAAGAATGTCCTCCGGTCCACAGATAATCAGTTTCTTATTCTTTTCAACCACAGCAACAATGGCAGAAATAGAAACAGAAGTGTTGTGCACCGTCAGATGTCTGAGCGGACCATGGTTGGAAAACCGTTCCAGGTCTGCGTCCGTAACTTTGCAGCGATTCAACTGCAGAGTTCGGAGCGAAGGGAAGTTTTGCAGTTCCAGTTCCGCAGACACGAACTCGTCATCTTCAATCAGTAGGTATGTCAAATCGGTGTACCTAAGACTTTGCAGACATCGAGCCACATTGCCGCAACGAACGAAGAGTAGAACGTTTAATTGCTTCAATCGAGAGAGCGCCGACAGATCATTTTTCATAACTCCGGGACAGTCAAAGAAGGCAAGTTCCTGCAACGGTGATTCACCGCTGACCGCATCGAAAGCTTGTCTATCGAAATGCTCAACGTGAGCAAGAGTCAGCTTCCTCAGTGTAGGGGCTTTCGATGCGCTGCTAAAGTACGCCGCCGGAAGTGATTGACACTCAACATCCATCTCAGACAGCACAAGCATTTCAGTCAGAAAGCTCCAGTTTTCTGGGTTCATGGAGTCGCCGGTGAAGCCACTAATGCTCAATTCCGTCAGGGGTCGCTCCGCGCAGAACTTTCCGATCGCCTGCAGGCTGATGGAATTCGAGCTGGACGAGAGGCTGGTCAACAACTTCGGCAGCCTGAGCAGATGCTTTTCCGTGTAGTCATTGCAAAAAATGTTCACGTGCCTGAGCTGTGGAAGCCTGACCAAAAGATCGAAGTCTTGCGGGGAAAGGAGTTCCCGCAAATCAACTTCAGTAATGTGGTAGTCGTCACTAACGTCTGCTCCGGAATGATATTTGTCTTCGAGCAATCTGAAGAATTCTAGTTCATCGCGAAATGGTCCAAACATCTTGATTCCTTATCGATCATGCTGGATGAAAAGATCACCTGTCCCTGATGTCGTTAACTGACTCTACCCCGCCGGTGCAACAACGTCGATTCGAATGGGCAAGCCGGCAGGGAGTTTTGAGCGTTTGACTATATATGCTTCATGGTCGCTCCGACACTGGGACTCGAATTGAGTCGCTCGCCTGCGATTGACCCCAACGGGGTCGCACAACAAAGCCTGGGGTCGCCGTCTGAACGGCGCACCCCAGGAATCAAGCCCAATCGCGATTGAACATTGACGGGGTTCCACATCACGGGCAACGTCGCCCCTGGCCGATTGTGGAACCCCGTCGGGGTTCGGTTTCTGCGTTCCTACAGCCTGGGGTGCGCCGCTTCTCGGCGACCCCAGGCTGTGTTGTGTAACCCGTACCGGGTAGAAACGGATGGCACGTTGCCGTTGGAATCTACCCGCCGCACGATGCGACGATCCAGACCGTCATCTCCTCATCCGAACGGATCGCTGCGCGATCCGTTCGGATGAGGGAAGAGAGAGTTGTTTTTCTCGTTCTAGTTGCCAAACCGATTCACCTCTGGCACAGGGCCAGAGGGGTCTCTGCGTGGTGGCACAGCGTTAGAGGGGTCTCTGTATGGTGGTACAGGGCTAGAGGGGTCTTGGTGATCGATGTGTTGAACTCTTTGCGGCTTGGCGCCTTTGCGTGAGACCGTGATTCTGTGCCTGAGCGTTGTTGAGAGATTGGTCCGCCAGTCATGGGCTTTCGCACTGTAACCTGGGGTGCGCCGCTTCGCGGCGACCCCATGCTGTATTGTTGAACCCGTACCGGGTAGAAACGGACGGCACGTTGCCGTTGAAATCCTCCCGCCGCACGATGCGACGATCCTGACCGTCATCTCCTCATCCGAGCGGATCGCTGCGCGATCCGCTCGGATGAGGGAAGAGAGTGAGTTGTTTTTCTCGTTCTAGTTGCCAAACCGATTCACCTCTGGCACAGGGCCAGAGGGGTCTCTGCGTGGTGGTACAGGGCCAGAGGGGTCTTCTTGATCGATGTGTTGAACTCTTTGCGCCTTTGCGTGAGACCGCGATTCTGTGCCGGAGCGTTGTTGAGAGATTGGTCCGCCAGTCACTGAATTCCACTGAGCAACACACACATCACGAATGCAGTGTGCCGGAGAGGGCGGCGCCGGAGATGGCCGGATGGTGGCGGCGAAACAAGCTCCACTGGCGTTCTCCCAATGGCCAGGCAGACACCCATCGCCGAGAGGCTGGCGGATCTGTTGCGGGAAAACACTGCCCAGGAAAGAAAGCTTGCGAGGATTCTCGGCAGGCGTTTCTTGTTCATCAGATTGTCGGTCGCTGGGGACCTCAGCCGCCTGCTGAGGTGAGCTGAATCAGGTTCAATTGACATCTATCCACTTGATTACCATTCTGAGTCGAATGGACTGCATTAAACGCAGTTTCACAGTGTGGACAACTCAATGTTTGCCTTGTAGCAGCAAAGTCAATCAACTGAACTTCGAGTACCAGCGTGGCTGGTAAAACGGTCAGTGACATGGCTGGACATACCTTACTAAATCATTGCTGGTCAGAGATGAATGTCAAGAAAGCGTGCGATTCGGTGCCAACAGTGCCATCGGAAATTCCGTGTATCGGTGCAGACGCTCGAAGCCGACGTCCGCTGTCCATTGTGTTTGAAGGACACGTTTGCAGCAATTGAGGTCCAGAGCACAGACGACGTCGGACGAGAGCTGGGTGTGCGAGACCAGGATCATCATCCAATACCTGCCATTCACCAGGAAGCCGCGGATGCTGACGATCGTGTTCTTCCGGAAGCTGTGAGCATCGGTCGTTTTCGAGTTCGAAGGAAACTAGGCTCCGGTGGCTTCGGTACGGTCTATGAAGCATTTGATCCTCAGCTTGAGAGAACGGTGGCTTTGAAGGTTCCTTCCTTTGCTCGGGACAACAGGAGACGTCTCCGTCGTTTTACTACAGAGGCTCGGAGTGCTGCTCGTCTGCATCATCCGAACATCGTGGCGGTGTATGAGAACGGTGAAACGCCTGAGGGGCAGCTCTATATTGCTTCAGAGTACGTCAGCGGGCAAACATTGAAGCAAATTCTGGTTCTGGAGGACCCTTCGCTTTCGGAGCGAGTCAGGTGGATACGCGATCTTGCCGAGGCACTTGCATATGCACATTCAGAAGGCGTTGTTCATCGGGACATTAAACCAGACAACATTATCATTGACGCGGCAAATCGACGTCCAAAGCTCGCAGACTTTGGTTTGGCAAAGGTGCTGGACGAAGACGTTGATGCTCCTCTCAAAACTCAGGAAGGAATTCTTGGCACTCCTGCGTTTATGTCACCTGAGCAGGCTCGGGGAGACTTGTCAAAAGTTGGTCCACTAAGTGATCAGTACAGTCTGGGAGCAGTCCTTTACCAATGTCTCGCTGGGTGTCCTCCACATTCCGGTTCAACGATCAAGGTAGTTTCGCTTGTTGGATCGGGCGTTCGTCCGGCATCTCTCAGGAACGTAAACGAAAATATTCCCGGAGATCTGATTGCAGTTTGTGAAACCGCAATGAGTCCCGATCTCTCTGGCCGCTATTCCAGTATCGTGGGCCTTCAGAGGGACCTTGAGGCATTTTTGTCGGGAAGACCAGTCTCAGCTCGACCTCCAAGCCTGGTGCGGACCTGTTTCGATACTGCCAAGCATCATAAATTGTTGACGTCGATGGCATCGATGGGTTTCCTGCTTCTCCTGGTTTTCCTCTTCGCAGCAACTCAGGTATTTCAGAATTCAGATCTACGGAATGCGATCTTCCAGAGTGAACAGCAGCGACAGGCGGAGAGGGATGAGTCAGAAATGCGGTTGGCATTCACTTCAGGACGATCGGTAGAACTGGAACAACGGAATGTCGAACTGTCAAAGGAGCTTGAACAGGAACGAACGAAGGTACTGGGTCTCAATCAATCCTTGAAGGTCGGAGATGACCAGCGCAATTCGATGAATTCGAAGATCGTAGCTCTGGAGGCCCTTGTAGATCGGAAGGAACAGGCGCTTCTGCCAGAGAGAATTCAGTGGCAGCTGAACTCAGGCAAATACACTGAAGCGCGATCCAGTTTGGAAACCGCACCTCCGCACCTTCTTCACGAGTGGGAGTATCGGCATCTGAGATATCGGCTGTCACTCGAAGCACCTGTCACCTTAAAGAGTCACGATGATGTCGTGACCTCAGCTGATATGCACGACGGAAAGTCCATCGTGACAGTGTCTCAGGACGGTCAATTGCATTGTTCGACCCATTTAGGAGAACTTCTTTTTTCAAAGCGAGCAACTGGGGATGCTGGATTTCTGGAAGTAATGTTTTTCGGCAACGATGGAGGTCGATTTGCAGCAATTACAGAGAATGAACTCGTAGTTCTCAGCTTTCCGAATGGCTATGAACTGTACCGAATGTCATTGAATGGTACTGCCGAAGAGCCTCCACGAATTCTTGGGAAGATCTGGAAGGGGATCCTTCTGATGACATCGGATGGAGATATTATTCGAGTCAGTCAGGACTTCGCGGTAAACAGGCGACAGGCCCCACCTGTCTTGTACACTCAGAAGGTGATCGGAATCTCTGACAGCGAAGTGAGTTTCCTGAACGATAAGACGTTTGCATTTTCTAAGGTCAATTACATGACAGGACAGGCAACCCTGTCTCTCAAATGCGACGAGAATTGTATTCCAAAAACGCCGGTGTTGCTCAGTTCAGCGGAATATGTTGTACGCGATGTTTCTCAGTTGGACCGGAGTTCCTACAGTCTTTACTCATTCACGTTCGTTGAAAAAGACGGTGATCGTGCGGAATGCAGGTCCGAACTTCGCAGACGACTCACGTGGTTTCCAACGCCGAAAAAGATTTGGGGCACTGCGAACGGAATTCTGTGGGAAACGGACTCATCACAATTTCTGTTTCTTGACTCTCGTCATGACAACTATGGAGGACTCGGCCACAGCAGGCACTCGCCATTCAAATCGATGTCGACAGTTCGAACTTTTCGGCCTTCAGGTACAGACTGGTACGCTTTCACGGGCTATACGAGTGGCGAATGTCTTTTGTGGAAAATACCTCAGAGTTCCTGGACGCATTCCGAACTCCGGAATGCGAACGCGATTCATGACAGCCGGAAAATTGTTGGCATTGGAACCAACAGATTATCTTTGACGGATATGGAAGGCACTGTTATTCTCCGACTCTGGGATTCTCAGTGGTTGATCACACAGGCGGGTTTCATGCCAAGTGGTGAAGTCCTCGCGACAAACCTCGCCGGGGAAGCGCTCTTGCTCGGCGTGTTTTAGATTGTGTACTTCGGTCGAATCTCGTACGGTGGCAGTTGCCGTCTGGTCTGCAAACAACTGATCTTCAATTGCGGCGTTGAGAAATCGATGAGCAATCTGGCCGGGCATGGTCGCTCCGACACCGGGCCCGAATAATCGGTCCGTTCATCAATGACAAGAACCTCTTCATTGAACCCCGGCTCTAAGACCCCACCGAGGTCACACAGCACAGCGTGGGTGCGCCGGTTTGCGGCGACCCCTGGGCTGTGTTGTGTAACCCGTATCGGGTAGAAACGCACGGCACGTTGCCGTTGGAATCCACCCGCCGCACGATGCGACGATCCTGACCGTCATCTCTCATCCGAGCGGATCGCTGCGCGATCCGCTCGGATGAGGGAAGAGAGTGAGTTGTTTTTCTCGTTCTAGTTGCCAATCCGATTCACCTCTGGCACAGGGCCAGAGGGGTCTCTGCGTGGTGGTACAGGGCCAGAGGGGTCTTCGGCATTCGTTCAGTGAAACGGATGGCGGCTGAAGCGTGTTGTTGTCTGCAAATCAACGAAAAAAGCTCCACAGTTTTTGGCTGTGGAGCTTTTTGTTGTAAACGCTTTGATTGCAAAGCTTTATCGATTGCACTCGAATGGGCTCGAACCATTAACCTTCGGTTCCGTAGACCGATGCTCTATCCAATTGAGCTACGAGTGCTTTTGGAGGGTTGCGTGGGCGGGGAGTTTACAAAATTCGTTTGTTGAAACAACCCTGAAGACAAAACTCAGTCGGTTTTGGTTCGGGATGTCTGAGTTTTGGGTCTGAACGCGTAGACTTCGACAGTTTTCGGGAAAAAATCGAAAATTCCGGCGATGCAGACACACGCTGACACGAATTCCGGCATGTGTTACGATACCGTCCTGCGTCGTCTATGGCTCAATTTTCTGTGTTGTCCCCGCCTGGAAACCGGCTCCCCATGAAAGATCCTCGGATTCCCTTCCGCAATCCCTTTGTGGCACTCGGCTTTGCCGTACTCTTTCCCGGTGGCGGGCATTGGTATCAGGGGCGTCGTTTCAAGGCGACCATTTATACAGTCTGTATTCTGGCCATCTTCATCTGGGGGATGGTGCTTGGAAACCTGCAGCCTGTCTACAGTCAGACGGCTCATGCAGATCCCAGTCGTGGGTTCACCGTTCAGATGGAAAAAGGCCGGCCGACGATGAGTCTGTCGGTTGGTTTTGTGGCTCAGGCATTGATCGGAGGTCCTGCCTTTCCATCAATTCTTCAACAGGAACGTTTCCGCCAGGATCCCGGTGTCGTGGAGCGTCTCGATGGGCCTCTCGAAAGTGATTTTCAGGGTGTCATTCGGGTCCGGGGAACTCGCCCCGGAAGCATTACTCGAGCTGTCACCGGAACCATTCAGCTCAAGCCTGTCAAAGAAGGCGGCAGTAGCCTGGTGACCGGAACTCTGGAAGGCACATACGATGACGGTACCGATGCGAAGATTGATCTCGGTGGCGAGATTCGTCTGGGGCGACAGGTCTTCGGTTCGCCTCGACGTGAAATTGTCTGCTCCTTTATGGATCCCGAAAATACTCGGAACCCGGTGGGGGCCGTTGAAGGGACTGTGGCTCGGTCGTTCATCAACTGGTTCCAGGCGCCTCGCGATAATCTGGAACTCGATCGTCTTCATGGAACGCTCGGAAGTTCGTTTGACCTGGCAAGTGTCTTTACATGGATTGCTGGACTCCTGAATCTACTGGCCATCTGGGATGCGTTTGAAGGTCCGGCATACGCTTATGGGGATGAAAAGCCTGAAGACGATGACGATGAGGATGAGCCCGGCAAGGTTAAGGATCCGAAACAGCCGGAACCCGTTCCCGGAGGTGCTGTATGATGGGGATTTCGGCCATTTTCTACGCGATTCCACTGACCGCGTTCATCTGCCTCGCTTATACCGCCAGCCGATTTGAACTGCCTGAACGGATCCTCAAGTCGGCATTCGTCATGTTCGTGAAAACGCTCGGCGGACTTGTGCTGCTGTACAGCGTATTGTGGATGTTCTCCAGCTGAGATGGGATTGCTTGGGGATCCCTGCGCTGCAGTGCTAGAACCAGTGCGAGACAAGTCGTAGCTTGGGGATTCTTCCCCGAGCCGTCGCTGCGCCGCTGCAGTGCTAGAACCAGTGCGAGACAAGTCGTAGCTTGGGGATTCTTCCCTGAGCCGTCGCTGCGCCGCGACGGTACTCGAATCAGTGCGGGACAAGTCGTAGCTTGGGGATACTTCGCCGAGCCGTCCCTGCGCCGCGACGGTACTCGAACCAGTGCGTGACAAGTCGTAGCTTGGGGATTCTTCCCCGAGCCGCTCCCTGCGCCGCTGCAGTGCTCGAACCAGTGCGAGACGGGCAGGAATGCCCATCCTACATTTGGCAGTACTCGAACCAGTGCGAGACGGGCAGGAATGCCCATCCTACTTATGTTTTTATAGTGTTGAGGAATTTGCTACGATGAGCGGTAGGCGAGTCCTGACGAACGCTTGACGAATGATTGTGATTGATTGAAGGTGAACCATGCTGCGATTGACGATGGCTGCTGCTCGACGACTCGGTATTTTTGGGTTGATCATTTCTGGCCTGTGTGTTTCTGTAGACGCTTTGACATTGTCAGTGACGGCCGGTGACTGGCCGGGGTGGCGAGGACCGAATCGAGACGATGTGTCAACAGAGACCGGATTGCTCCCCAGCTGGCCGTCGGAAGGGCCGAAAAAGCTCTGGACATCGTCTGACGCCGGACTCGGTTATTCGGGACTCGCAGTTGTTGGCGACGTGATCTATACAATGGGAGCTGATGAGGCTGGTGAGTCATTGCTGGCTCTGAAGGCAGCAGATGGAACGAAGATCTGGTCGACCCCGGTTGGCAGCCTGCTTGAAAATGGCTGGGGAAATGGTCCTCGTTCTACACCAACCTATGCAGACGGGCATGTCGTCGGAATTGGTGGTCAGGGCGACGTTGTTTGTGTTTCGGCAGCCGATGGATCTGTCAAATGGAAAGCAAGTTTCACGGAACTCGGTGGCTCTGTACCCAAATGGGGATTTTCAGAATCGGTCTTGATCGACGGTGACGCGGTCATCTGTACTCCCGGTGGTGCTCAGGGAACTCTGGTTTGTTTTGACCTGAAGACCGGAGAAAAACGATGGCAATCGAGTGAGGTAACGGTGGATGCTCACTATTCCTCTGTCATCGTTGTAGATCACTTTGGAAAGAAGCAATACATCCAGCTAACCGAGAAGAAAGTCTTCGGGGTGGATGCCGACGGAAAGCTGCAGTGGCAGGCGGACTGGACTGGCTCTGTCGCAGTGATTCCAACCCCGATCTACAAAGACGGACAGGTGTATGTGACGTCGGGTTATGGAGCTGGTTGTATGCTCCTGAATATCAGTCCCAACAACGAAGTTCAAAAGCTCTACGAAAACAAGATCATGAAGAACCACCATGGCGGTGTCATCCTGCTTGGTGATTATCTTTACGGTCACAGCGACGCAGATGGATGGATTTGCCAGAAGCTGGAGAGTGGCGAAAAGGTCTGGAGCAATGAAGGCAAGAATGATTCCAAAGGCTGTCTGACGTTTGCCGATGGAAAACTGATTTGCCTCGAAGAACAAACCGGCAACTGCATCCTGGCCGAGGCATCCAGCGAGGGTTGGAAAGAAATCAGTCGTTTCAAGATGGAGCCTCAGACCACGAAACGCTCCAACCGAGGCAAGATCTGGACTCATCCTGTCGTTGCCAACGGGAAGCTGTACCTTCGCGATCAGGAAATCATTAGCTGCTACGACATCAGCCAGTGATTGAGATCATCCACTCATTGATTTCCGTCTCAACTGGTAGACAGATTGCCTTGCGAATGATTTGGCGTAAGTGAACAGAACACCTCTGGAAATTTGAAACGAGCAGAACATGCAGGACATTCTTGGACAACTGCGTCAGCAGCAGGCACAGACTCTGGAGGAGCTTTGCGAGTTCCTTCGTATTCCGAGTGTGAGTGCCGACAGTGCATTCGCTGGCGAAGTAAAACGCTGTGCGGAATGGGTGCGGGCAGCGATGGAGAAAGCTGGCCTTAAGGCAGAGCTGCATCCAACAAAGGGGCATCCGATTGTTTATGGAGAGCGGATCGAAGACCCTGCTCTGCCAACGATTCTGGTTTATGGTCATTATGATGTTCAGCCACCGGACCCGTTGGATCTGTGGACAACACCGGCCTTCGAACCGCAGATTCGTGACGGCAAGTTGTTTGCTCGGGGTGCAACCGACGACAAAGGCCAGGTGTTTACTCACCTGAAGGCCCTGCAGGCATGGTTCGCACTGCGTGGTCGGTTCCCGGTGAACATCAAGTTTCTGATCGAGGGCGAAGAGGAAGTCGGCAGTGACAACCTCGATCACTTCCTGAAAGCGAATCAACAGAAGCTCAAAGCAGATGTCGCCGTTGTCAGCGACACGAGCCAGTATGGGGACGGGATTCCGGCGATCACATACGGATTGCGTGGAATCGTGGCAGCAGAACTAAGGCTGACCGGACCCTCAAAGGACTTGCACAGCGGGATTTTTGGTGGCAGTATTACGAATCCAGCCAACGCGCTGACTCAGATGTGCGGTCAGTTGATTGGGCCGGATGGTCGAATCCGAATTCCGGGCTTCTATGACGATGTACTTGAACTTACCGCAGCAGAACGAGCCCAGTTTGCTCAGCTCCCGTTCTCAGAGGCCGAGTTTCTGAAGGAAGTTGGCAGTGGCGCCACGGCTGGCGAAGCTGGCTACAGCACTCTGGAACGCCGCTGGGCTCGACCGACCTGTGATATCAACGGCATGATGAGTGGCTATACGGGACAGGGGCCGAAGACGATTATTCCGTCGCGGGCGATGGCAAAGATCACCTGCCGACTGGTTCCTGGGCAGAAACCGGCCAAAATTCTGGATGCTCTGGAAGCCTTTCTGAAGGGTCTTTGCCCGGCCGGCCTGAAATTCGAGTTTCAGCGGTTCCATGGATGTGAGGCGTTTGTCTTTGATCCAACCAGTGTCTGGATTACGGCTGCGAGCCAGGCGATTCAGGAAGCATTTGGGAAACCACCGGTTTTCATTCGTGAGGGTGGCTCAATTCCTGTCGTACTCGCCTTCAAACAGATTCTGGGAATCGATACCCTCCTGCTCGGATGGGGGCGAAATACAGATAACCTCCATAGTCCGGACGAACATATCCATCTGGACGACTTCCATCGGGGAACGCTCGGAAGCGCGTGTCTCTGGGAAAAACTGGCACACGTTCAAAAGGCAAATTGAGGAGAATTGTTCATGCTGGATCTGCAGTTTATCTGCGAACACCGCGATGAGGTTGAGCAGAACTGTCGGAATCGAGGCGTTCAGGTCGACGTTGCTGCGGTGGTGCGATTGCGTGATGAACGCAATTCACTGATCAGTTCGGGTGATGAACTTCGCCGCAGACAGAAAGATGTGTCGGGAAAAATTCCGCACGCCTCCGCCGATGAACGCAGTGCCCTCGTAGAACAGGGCAAGCAGCTGCGTGCTCAGATTTCAGCAACGGAAGAACGGCAGAAGGTGATCGAGGAGCATCTGCGAGTCGAAGTCATTCGAATTCCGAACATGACTCACCCGGATGCACCCATCGGTGGCGAAAACGATGCGAAGGAGATTCGGACGTGGGGAACCAAGCCTAAGTTTGACTTTAAGGCTCTGGACCATGTGGATATCGCCGCGAAGCTCGACCTGATCGACTTCGAAGCCGGTGCACGCGTTGCCGGGCATGGCTTCTATTACCTGAAGAACGACGCCGTGATGCTTGAAATGGCGTTGGTTCAGTTTGCGCTGACCAAGCTGCGTTCTGAGGGCTTTACCCTCTACACAACTCCCGACCTGGCCAGAGATAGTGTGCTCGAAGGAATTGGATTTAATCCTCGAGGTGACGAGACTCAGATTTATTCAATCGCCAACACAGATCTGAGTCTGGTTGCCACCGCTGAAATTACGCTCGGCGGTGCACTCAAGGATCAGACCCTCGATTTGGCAGGCCTGCCAATGAAGTTTTGTGGACTGTCACACTGTTTTCGAACAGAAGCCGGTGCCCATGGGCGGGCGACTCGGGGGATCTACCGAGTCCACCAATTTACAAAGGTGGAGATGTTTGGATTCACGGCCGGTGATGTCGAAGCATCTGGTGCGCTGCACGCTGAGATTGTGCGGATTGAAGAAGAGATCTTTCAGGCTCTGGGAATTCCATACCGGCTGATCGATACCGCGAGCGGTGATCTTGGTGGACCTGCTTATCGAAAGTATGACCTGGAAGCATG
The DNA here is from genome assembly GCA_016795105.1 of Planctomyces sp. Classification (GTDB taxonomy): domain Bacteria; phylum Planctomycetota; class Planctomycetia; order Planctomycetales; family Planctomycetaceae; genus F1-80-MAGs062. Next base: position 12,784 of record JAEUIH010000041.1, on the reverse strand, counting down.
GATGCCGGGACGTGGTGAAGCGGGCGAGTACGGTGAAGTCACATCGGCGTCGAACTGCACTGACTACCAGGCCCGACGGCTTGGGATTCGATATCGCAGTCCCGACCGGAAGGGGACTCAGTTCGTTCATACCCTGAACGGTACTGCGATTTCCTGTGCTCGAGCGATCATCGCAGTTCTGGAGAACTATCAGCAGGCCGATGGCAGTGTAGTTGTTCCTGAAGTTCTGCGACCCTGGGTTGGTAAGGACGTGATCACGGCTTGAAGGCGAGCAGGCTGGTTGAGGTTCACGATCAGCGAGGATTATCAAGCTTCTTCCGGTTCTCTCTCAGGCGACTGAGGAGCGGCTGGAGGAGGTTTGGAAATCGATTGTCTGCGGAAAGAATCTCCAGTCGGCTCAGCGCCTGGTCGTACGTTTGTCTTGCCAGTTCGATGCGATTATCACTGACGTAAACCTGCGCGAGTTGTTGCAGGCTGCGGGCGAGTGAGAACTGGTAGGCAACGACGTCTGGGTACTGATTGATCAGAGATTCCTGGATGGCGACTGCTTCTTTCAGGGCAGCTTCTGCGCGTTCAGCGCGACCCTGAGCGAAGTGGACACCTGCGATGCGGCAAAGTGTCGTTGCCAGCAGACTTTGATATTCGGGAATGCCCGGATGATTCTTCACGAGATCCCGGCAGAGCTGCTGACTTCGCATGAGCTGTTTCATGTCGTTCGGACGAAATGAAACCACATTGCTGAGTGTATCTGCCAGTTCATACTGAAAGCGGTGAGAGCCGGGAAATTCGCTGATCAGACCTTCAAGAAGCTGAATTGCCTGATTCAGGCTTTCGTCGGCGGTTCTCCAGTCGCGCTGTATCTGCGAAATCCGGGATTCGTTTCGAAAAGCTTCTGCGAGGGCAACTCGGTACGCCGCGTTTGACGGCGCCTTTTTAGAAAGTGCTTTCAGAATCTCGGCTGCTTCTTTGGATGCTTCAAGCTCTCTTCGAATCCGCTGTACCATTCCCGGAGGAGGAGGTGGACCTTCTTCCGGGAGATTTGGAAGGATTCGGTTCAGGATTGGATTTCGCGGGCGGAAGCGTGGTTCAACAGCGATCCTCAGGCTCAGTGAAACGGCCTGATTGATCGTTGTAGCCAGCAGAAACTGAGCATCATCAGATTGTTGTACAGACGCAGAACTCTGCAGAGTCGTTCTCACCTGTTGATAGGCTCTCATAGTCGCATTGTAGTCACCACGTTTTGCAGCTGTCTTCATCAGTTGTTGGTGCACAGTCGCCAGAGCCAGTATGAGTTCTGCGGAGTCCGGTGACTTCAGTGATGCCGACTGCAGTCGAGCTTCGGCTTCGCGGTAGGTTGCTTCAGCGTCTGCCAGTCGACCGAGTTGCTGCTGGATATCACCAACGCGCCGCTGAGCAACTGCGGATTCGATTCCAAGGTCTTTACTATTCTGCTGAGCGAGCCGATCGAAGAACTGCAGGAGGGTTTCCAGCAGAGTGACGTCGGCAGAGGTAAGAATCGCATCCGCTCCGGGAACGTAGTCATCTTCGCTGAGTTCGTCGAGAAGACTCTCCGATCGACCTCGTGCGGCAATATTGTTGAAGACTTCTTCAAAGGCGTTGATTGCCAGATCGAGATTCATTTCTGCCCGGTTTTGTTCTCGCGTCGCTGCTTCCAGCGCGGCAGTTTTCTCTGTGAGATTCTGTTCTGCTCGCCGAAACTGTGCATCACGATCGTTCAATGCCTGAAGCCGATCATTCAGGACCTTCTGCATTCTGTAGTTGCCGACGCCGAGGATGATGGCAATGAGCAGCAGGAGTCCGATCGCGAGTGAAGCGAGTGAGGCGATCAGAGGATTTCGACGAGACCATCTCCAGCATCGTTCAATCAGAGTGACATGGCGCGCGTGAATCGGCCGATCATCCAGAAAGCGTTTGAGATCATCCTCCAGTTCCCGTGCAGTGGTGTAGCGATGGCCTGGATCCGCTGAGCAGGCCTTCATGACAATCGTCGCGAGATCGGATGGTATTTCCGAGCGTCGTGTTTTGGGACTCGGGATGGAGGCGTGCTGAAACTTTCCACTGAGCAGTCGGGGAGAGTCAACAGCCGGATGGAGTGCGAGAAGTTCATACAGTGTAATGCCGAGTGCATAGACATCAGTGCGACGATCGGCTTTGCCTTCCAGTTGTTCGGGCGCCATATATCGAAGCGTGCCGACGATTTCCCCAGTCTGAGTGACGCCTTCCATCTCTGCTTTGCGTGCGAGGCCAAAGTCGGCGACCCAGATTGTTCCGTTGCCATCGAGGATCAGATTTGCGGGTTTAACGTCGCGATGCAGGATGCCCTGTCGATGCGCGTATTCAAGAGCATTCGCCACATTGGCGGTCAGGCGAGCCACGTTGCGGAAGTAGATTGGGCTAAGTTTGATATTGGTCGGCTCATGTGAGCCAGGCTCATCCGGTTCATCGTCGTCAGAAAGACCTGGTTTACTCAACGACGCGAGTCGCAGAGTCGCTTCCTGACTGCGGGAGACGCGTGGTTTTGAGGCATTGAGTTGCGTGGCCGCCTGATCCCTGGCTGGCGTGACTACTGATGCAACGACGGACGATTCAGTGACGGAAGATTCAGTGGTCGTGGAATCGCTATTCTGGGGAGGTCTGGACAAAGTACTTCCGAACAACTGGGAGACTGCATCGTGTGTGCAGAAGGCGCCGGATTTCAGTCGTTCGTCTTGGGGCACCTGACGAGTGGTTGTCTCCAGTTGAAGATGTCTCACAATTTCGGCAAGAGTCACACCTTCGATAAGTTGCATTGCGTAGTACTGCAGACCGTGATCTTCTCCGATTCCGTACACTGGGACGATATTGCTGTGATGGAGACTTGCTGCCGATTCAGCCTCGCGTCGGAAGCGGCGGAGCTGGCGTTCAGAACCTGCGACCGACGCACCGATCACTTTAAGGGCAACTTCGCGATTGAGAGATCTCTGAATCGCTTTATAGACAACCCCCATTCCGCCTCGTCCAATTTCGCGAACGATTTCAAAATCACCGAGAATGCGAGGCGTATTGGGGCGCCGGGACGGAGCAGGACTGGTCGAGGTCCCTGGTGATTTTCGTGATTCATCCTCTTTGACACTGGCACGTTCAACGAGCGCGATTGGAGGAAATACGGCACGGATGAGTTCTGCAAATTCCGGGTGCGAACGACAATAGTCTTCAAGGTCCGGATTTTCTCCGGCACGAATTCGACCAGCGAATTCTTCTGCAAGCTGGTCCACAGGGTGTCGATCATCGGATGTCATGAAGTCTGTCCTGTCAGGCATTCCTGTGATCGGGGTTATTCAGACGGGCCATTATCTCACCAAGTCTGGCTGCTGCTCGAAGGTATCGATTACTGGCAGCGGTTGGCGTGATTCCGAGGATTTCGGCGACCTGGGAATTGCCGAGTTGTTCGAAGTGGCGGAGAGCCAGAACTTCCCGGTCGACTTCATTCATCCCGTTGAGTGCTTCCTGCAGCCATTTCATTTCTTCTTCGCGAAGCATCGCCTGACTGGGTGAAGTTGCCTGATCGACAAGAAAGCTGGCAATGGACAGGCTGGTTCCGTCGGTCGGCTGCGAAGACGCAAATCGGATATCTCGTCCAGCATCTCTTTTGTGTCGAAAGTGTCGACGATGAATGTCGATCAGCGTCTGCAGCGTTCGCTGTCGAATCCAGACAAAGAAGCTGACTTCGGTGGACTCGATGAATACCGGAAGTCGAGACGCAATGTCCAGGTAGGCTTCCTGAAGGACATCAGAGGCATCGAGTCGTCCGCGGATTCTGGGATCGATTCGAAACGAGACAATCCGTTCGAGTCGATCACGATATTTCAGGAACAGTCCGGCCAGCGCGGATTCGCCTTCTTTGTTCAGAAGGTTGCGGTCGTCATCAGGTTCGCTCATGTGCGATTTGGCCGAAACAGGGATGCGGGTTACAGGCTTGTCAATTCTATTCGACTCAAACCTGATTCGTTTACATCAGGAGCTTTGGAAAATAACAGTCACCAGGAGATTTTCGAAAGTCGCTGTGGATTTCCGAACGGAACTGGCGGTACTGGTCAAAGAGTGGTTGTCGTACCGCCGGTGCGAAACCAATATCCATCTGTAAATACTTTGCCGTTCTGGCTTTAGCACGAGGAGTCTCCTGTGAAACGATCAATGCGACTGTCGAGCCTGCTGGCTTTTACAATTTTGACAACCGGAGCAGTTGCTCAGGAGGAGCAGCGAGGAGCCGGGGAAAGACCCCGCCTTCAGGGGATGCGCGAACAAGGCGGCCGCCCGGATATGGGAGCTTTGATGGCTCGGATGCCGCTGATGGCGGCTCTGGATACCGACGGAAATGGTGAGTTGTCTGCGCCCGAGCTGGAAAACGCCTCGAAGTCCCTGGCAACTCTGGATAAGGACGGCAATGGTGTTTTAAGTCCGGAAGAACTTCGTCCTGATTTTGCAGCGATGGGACGTGACGGGCAAAACGGCCCCGGTCGCCCAGGACGTCCGGGACAGCCTGGTCAACCCGGACCCGGAGGTCCCGGAGGCCCAATGATGTCCAAAGACATGATGCTGCAGATGTTTAAACGCCAGGATGCGGATGGGGATGGAATGCTATCAGGCGATGAAATTCCTGAACGGATGAAGCAGATGGTATCGCGACTCGATTCGGACGGTGATGGCTCCATTTCCGAAAAGGAAATGTCTGAAGCAGCCGCTCGATTTGAGGAACGAGGAGGATTGCGAGGCGTACGGGGTGAAAACGAAGGAAAAGATGGCTCCGGGGTTCGCCCAAAGAGACCACCAGTTGAGTAAATCCGGGGGGCATCCTTTTGAGGATGCCTGTGTTCGATGAAGCCACTTCGAGTGAACCAACTCGTTGTGTGAATAGAATTGTGCAAGCTCAAGCATCCCGCCAGTGAATGCAGAGCACCGGTTAGTGCCGGAGAACCGGTTAGTGCCGGAGCACCGGTTAGTGCCGGAGCACCGGTTAGTGCCGGAGCACCGGTCAAGTGCCAGGAAAAACAGCCAGTGCAGAGAGAACACTCATGAACGGTAAATGCGAAAATTTCGGGCGTTGGTGGTGCTCAGCAGGGATTCTGTTGTCCTGCGTTTTGGTAGGCAGTCCTGCCACTGCGACTGCGGATGAAGAACAACAGCCGAAACCAACAGAAGAAGGACTGCGGTTCTTTGAAGCGAAGATCCGTCCGGTATTGGTTGAGCATTGTTACCGGTGCCACTCGGCCGATGGTTCAGGTATTCGCGGTGGCCTGGCGGTTGACAGCCGAGACGCATTGCTTGCCGGGGGTGAGTCCGGGCCGGCGATTGTTCCGGGCGACCTCGAACAAAGTCTGCTGTGGAATGCCATCAATCATCAGGATCTCAACATGCCTCCGAAGCAGAAGCTTCCGGAAGCGGTCATCGCAGACTTTCGCACGTGGATTGAAATGGGTGCACCGGATCCACGAGCATCAACGGGTGTGGTTTTAAAGTCTCGGGTTGGTCCGGAAGACATCGAGAAGGGACGCGAGTTCTGGGCATTCAGGAAGCCTGTTCGTCCATCAATTCCGGCGGAGACAGAGTGGGCACGAACGAATATCGATCGTTTGGTTTCTGCAAAGTATCAGGAGCAGAACCTGGCCCCGAATCCGGATGCGGACGCGCATACACTTCTGCGACGCCTCAGTATTGATCTTGTTGGATTGCCTCCGTCTCCGCAGGCGATCGACCGATTCGTGAAGTCATGGGAGCTGAATCGGGAAGATGCGATCGCATCGGAAATTGACCGCCTGCTGGATACTCCGCAGTTTGGAGAGCGCTGGGGTCGTCACTGGCTTGATGTTGCTCGATATGCAGAGTCCGCTGGCAAAGAAGTTGATTTGTCATTTCCTCATGCATGGCGATATCGAGACTATGTGATTGAGTCCTTCAATCAGGATAAGCCTTATGATGAGTTCGTCAGAGAACAGATTGCAGGTGACCTGTTGCCGGCGAAGGATGACGCAGAATGGGCCGAGCATTTGATTGCGACTGGGTTCCTTGCTCTTGGGCCGAAAGCTCTGATCGAACAGAACCCTCGACAGTTTCAGGCCGACCTGATTGATGAACAGGTTGACGTGACGACTCGAGTCTTCATGGGGGTTTCCGTTGCATGTGCACGATGTCATGACCACAAGTTTGATCCGATCCCTCAAACGGACTACTACGCTGTTGCAGGGATTTTTCAAAGCACTGCAACTTTGTATGGAGGAGCGAGAACTCAGAGGAATCGTCAGCCAAGTAATCTGATCATACTGCCAACTGATGACCCGGATCCCAATGTCAAGTCTCTCTCTCGTGAGGAACTCGCGGAGATGCGAAGACGGCGAGACGAACTGGAACGGGAGGCACTGGAAGCACGACGAGCAGCCCGTCAGCCTCAGAAAACAGACGGTGACCAGAGAAGAAACTTTGCCAATCAATTCCTGCTTGAACAGCAGGCGACTCAACTGACCAATCAGATCAACTCAGTTGATGACAACGGAGAGCCAATTACGGCCTGCATGGGTGTGCAGGATGCTGCTCAGATTCGAAATGCACGTGTACTTGTGAGAGGTGAGATTGATCAACCGGCTCAGGAAGTGAAACGTGGATTCGTACAGGTCTTGTCGTCTGAGAACGTAGAATTGTCTTCAAAGACATCCGGCCGACTTGAACTTTCTCGCTGGATGACGTCTCCGGACCACCCACTGACGGCTCGAGTGATGGTGAACCGAATCTGGCAGCATTTGATTGGTGACGCCATTGTTCGGGAGACGGAGAATTTTGGAGCATCGGGGCCAGGTCCAACTCATGCCGAGTTGCTGGACTATCTTGCGGTAAGGTTTGTTGAATCCGGCTGGTCAGTGAAAGCCATGATTCGGGAGATCGCCAGTTCGCGTGTGTACCAGTTGTCTTCTGCATACGACGTGGAAAGATTTGAAAAAGACCCGGATAACCTGTACCACGCCCGCGGCAACACACGACGCCTTGACGCGGAAGTGATCCGCGATGGCATGCTGGCGGCAAGTGGTCAGATTGATCTGAAGCGACCTCGTGGTTCAATGATCTCAGGGTTCGGATCGGGAATGATCAGAGAAACGGGTCCGGCGATGGCATTGCCACAAACTCCACCCGGCGGTCCGGATCGAGGAGAGGTTCGTCGACAGGGTGTTCAGAATCTGATTGCCGCGGCTCGAGCTCGCCAGAGTGGGACCAGCTTTCTTGATACGACAGTGTACTATCGTTCGGTGTATCTGCCGATTGCGAGGAATTCGCTTCCTCGTGCACTTGAAGTCTTCGATTTCGCGGAACCGAGTATGGTGATCGGCGAGCGAGAATCTTCAAATACTCCAGGGCAGGCTCTGTACATGCTGAACAATGTGTTTGTACTCGAGCAGAGTGATGCACTTGCTCGAAGATTATTGAAGGAAGCAGAGACACCAACGGACAGGATTCGGCTGGCATTTCAGCTGGTCTACAACCGCCCCCCAACTGAGGATGAGGTGAAGGTGTCTCAACAGTTTCTGCGAGGCGCAATGGCTGCCGTGGGAGATACTCGAGGCAGCGGGGTCAGAGATCGCAATGAGCAGGCGTTCGCAGGGTTGAGCCAGTTCTGTCAGTCACTGTTTGCATCTGCCGAATACCGTTACGCGAATTAGATTCTGAATACATCTGTCAACACCGGAAGCAATTCCACAGAGCACAGGAACTTACAATCATGAATACGGACTTCAGCGGATTCTCACGCAGAGCTATGCTGCAGACGGCGTCGGCGGGGTTTGGGTTTTTGGCATTTGCCGGGTTGTCGACTCAGGCTGCAGAAAGTGAATCATCAAATCCTTTGGCGCCGAAGCAACCTCACTTTCCGCCGAAGGCAAAGCGAGTCATCTTCCTGTGCATGCAGGGGGGCCCGTCGCACCTGGATACCTTTGACTATAAGCCTCAACTGGCGGCAGATGCCGGAAAAGGCGGACGCTCCGGTGGTCGTCTCATGGCTTCACCATGGGAGTTTCGCCAGCATGGTAAGAGTGGGCTTTGGATTTCTGATCTGTTTCCGGAGGTGGCGAAGCATGCTGATGAACTGTGCCTGATGCGGTCAATGCATTGTGATCAGCCTACCCATCCTCGGGCAATGACTCAAATGCACACCGGCAATGCTCAGTTCGTCCGTCCATCACTCGGCGCGTGGACGTTGTATGGTCTTGGAACGGAAAACGACAGCATGCCTGGATTCGTCGCATTGAATGCGCCGGCGGCATCGGCTCAGAATTACGGCAGCGCCTTTCTCCCGGCGATTTACCAGGGGACAAAGGTGGGCAGAAATCAACAAAGAGGCGGTGCGGCTCAGCGTGGCAACTCAAACAGCGGACCGTCTCTTCCTGACATCAGCAATCCACGGCTTGCAGACAATGCTCAGCGTCGTCAGCTGGATTTTATCCAGAAGTTGAATAAGCAGAAGCTGGCGAGAGAAAAGGAACAGCCTGGTGTCGAAGGTGTCATTGAATCTTATGAACTCGCGTTTCGTATGCAGGATGCTCTGCCGGAACTGATGGATCTTTCCAAAGAGTCTGACAAGACCCTGGCGATGTATGGTATCGATGAGGGGGACACTGATGCATTCGGCAGACAGTGTTTGATGGCTCGTCGATTCGCCGAGGCTGGCGTACGCTTCATTGAGATTACTCACGGAAACTGGGATCACCATAACCGCCTGAAGACCGATCTTCCGGAACGCTGCAATGAGATTGATAAACCAATCGCCGGTCTGCTGAAAGATCTCGATCAGCGAGGATTGCTGAAGGATACGCTGGTGATCTGGGGTGGCGAGTTTGGCAGAACTCCGGATGCTCAGAACGGAGATGGGCGTGATCACAATCACAAGGGTTATACAATCTGGATGGCTGGAGGCGGAGTCAAAGGTGGAATGAGCTATGGCGCAACCGACGATCATGGTCGTGAAGCCGTCGAAAACAAGTGCCACATCCACGACTGGCACGCCACGGTCATGCATCTATTGGGACTCGATCATACCCGGCTAACGTATCGCTACGCAGGCCGTGACTTCCGTTTGACGGATGTGTACGGCAATGTCGTTCAGGAGATACTGTCGTGACGAGTCGTAGCTTGGGCATTCCTGCCCGAGCCTCCCTGCGCCGCTGTAGTACTCGAACCAGGGTGTGGACAAATCGTAGCTTGGGCATTCCTGCCCGAGCCGCCCCTGCGCCGCGAGCCAGTACTCGACCCAGCACGGGCAGGAATGCCCATCCTACATTTGTGCGCCGCAGTAGTGCTCGACCCAGTGCGTGACAAGTCGTAGCTTGGGGATTCCTGCCCGAGCCGCCCCTGCGCCGCGAGCCAGTACTCGACCCAGCACGGGACGGGCAGGAATGCCCATCCTACATTTGTGCGCCGCGGTAGTACTCGAACCAGTGCGGGACGGGCAGGAATGCCCATCCTACATTTGGGGGATGAGATGTTCTAAGACGGAGCGGTTTGCTTCGGGGAAGGTCAGTGATTTCATCTCTTCGATACTGACCCAGCGGAACGTGCCGGTCGGGCGTGCTTGTGGGGGCATGCCGGGTGCGAGGCCACAGCGCCAGAAGTGGAGTTCTACATCCCCGTGCGGATAGGAATACTCCACCGTGGCCAGTTGTTCGCTGGGGACGACCATCAAGCCGGTTTCTTCTCGGCACTCGCGTACAGCGCATGCTCGAGGAGTTTCATCGGATTCGCATTTGCCTCCGGGGAATTCAGAAAGACCCGCGAGAGGTACACCTTCCGGACGAAGCCCGACGAGGTATTGTCCCGCGGATTCAACGACTGCGATTCCAATTCTTTTGCGATCTGCCATGGGTGTACCTTAGCCGGCTGCTGGTTTGGTGCCGAAATCTGCTGGAGGTGCACCCATCTTGCTGAACCCGCAGTCAACATGCAGGACTTCCGCCGTGATGCCACTGGCAAGGTCACTGAGAAGAAACATGCCGGCCTTGCCAACTTCATCCGCAGTAATATTTCGTCGCATTGGTGCGACCGCATCGTAGAGGTCCAGCATCTGTTTGAAGTCGCCGACGCCCATCGCACTGATTGTACGAACTGGACCCGCACTGATGGCATTGACTCGAACACCATCCGGACCAAGTTCGCTTGCCAGGTAACGCACGCCGCATTCAAGAGCGGCTTTACACAGTCCCATGATGTTGTAGCCGGGGATGACTTCTTCTCCGCCGAAGTAGGACAGCGTCAGAACGCTGGCCTCTTTGCTGAAGATGTCTTTCTTTTTCGCAGCACCTGCAAGAGCAAGAAGGCTGTAGGCGCTGATTTCCATTGCCAGTTTGAAACCGTTACGGCTGCAGGCCCAGGTCGGACCTGTCAGGTCTTCCGGAGGTGCAAATGCGATGCTGTGGACGAGGAAATCGATTTTTCCGAAGGTTTCTGCAGCTTTATCCATGACAGCCGCAAGATGTTCATCGTTGCAGACATCGCAGGGGACGAGAAATTTGGCACCGATTGGTTCAACCAGCTTTGCAACCTTGTTCTGGTTCTTTGGGCGGTCGCCGGTATCCGGGAGGTGGGTAAAGCCGATTTCTGCGCCCTCGCGATGCAGATATTCTGTGATCGCCCAAGCAATGGAACGATCATTTGCAATCCCGAGAACCAAACCCTTCTTACCCGTAAACAATCCCATCGCTGCGAAACCTTCTCAATTCAGTGAACAAACACATTTCAACAGACTGCGAATGATAGGTGGAAATCGGTCGTTGGAAAAGGAATCGGCCTGCATTCACTCGGAAAGGCCCTGATTTCAGAACTTTCGCAATGACGTCTTTGCCGACAACTGTTTTTGATCCTCGATCTCCATGGACGTGATTTTCCACTTTCCATTTCGGGGTTCGACGGAAAAAAGGGCCGCGAACTGATTTCGCCGTTCGTGCACGTGCCCCCAGTGTTCCACGGTACCGGCAACCGTCCATTCAGATCGAATACGGAATCCAGGCCAGTCGATCACACCGGTGCCTCGCGGGATTGGCTCAGTTGCCAAATGTTCGATTGTTCTGACTCGAGCAACCGCGCCACCCTGATCCCGCATCGCAAGGCCTTCTCTCAGCTGAAGGAACAGAGTCTCCAGCAATGGCCCGTCGACTGTATTCTCCAGAACATCGTAGATGCGTTCATCAGTCCCGAAGTCGAGGGCACGGTATGTGCCGTTGTGAAGTTCCTCAAAAATGTCTCGGGCAGAGTTCTCTGCGATTTCAGGCGGTGACTTCCAGGGATGAGGAATGGTCCAGCGTGCAAATGGAATGCATCCCAGTCCTGCGAGCATCAGGATCACACCGATTCTCCCTGAGGCCCGACTTCGTCCGCCGTACCAAACGCCGACAGCAGCCGGTATCAGGATGAAGGTGAGCACCGGGATCGACAGGGTTGGTTTCGGGGCAATCTCAGCCTCTACGGGCTTCGCCGGTCGGGGCAGGAACTCCGCGGGACAACTCCAGCGATAAACATTCTCTTCCGGAGTACTGAAGCGAGAGAATTCATGTCGATCAAGTTTATCCGGGTAAGCAAAGACGACGGATTGAATCTTCCGGATCGACGAATGAAACTTGTCCCAGCTGACCGTTGCGTCCCGAACAGAATCATCGCTGGCCCGATATGTCATGATGATCCCAACTCGACCATTCGCCATACTGACTCGACGAGCATCCGCGCGGGCTGCGAAGTCCTTCAAATCGATGCCATAAAAATCGATGCTCGAAAATATCGGGGCGACTTTCGAACCGTTGATTGTCGTTGGGTTCGCATCCTTTAACCAATCGCGAATTAATGTGCGGACAGCTTCCTGTTCAGCAACTTCAATGAATGCAGGATCCTTGTGCTGCATCGGCAGGATCGTCTTCAGGCTTGCAAGCGGGATGAGCACCTCATGGCGAATTTCAGCAGGTTCGATGTAGATAAACGAATAGACACTGCTGTAGCTGGTGATTCCGAGCGTAGCTTCTCGCTGTTTCTCGAACCACTTGTTCCACTCTTCCTCTGTCGCATTGTCGGCAAGTGGCAGATTTTCCCAGTCAAAGCGAAGTGTGACAGTGCTTCCGGCTTTCAGAGAATCCGTATAGGTTAGTTCGGATCCCGATTGATGAATGGCAAGCTTCATTTCGCTTGGGAATACGAAATTTGCGTCGCTGATATCCTGTTGCAGAGTCAGAAATTCAGGGGGCTCTGCAAAGGGAAACTCAAACTGATAGGTCGCCGAATGCAGCATCAGATCCGATGTCGGAATCCCGGTCTCCGGGACTTCAAACGGCTGCAAATCCGTCTGGCTTCCCTGTATGAGTTCTCCGGCAGAATTGCGGAGAGTCACCTTCTCGAGAAGAAAGTTGGTGTGCAGCTGAAGGCCTCGACGCAGGTCTTCTGCCGAGATGATATCGTTTTCGTTGGGCTCGAGGTCATGAAACAGCATCAGGTCTTCTGCAAATAACTGAATGCGCACAATGGCTCGTGTTCGAGTTACGAAGATGTTCGCTTCAGTGACCGAAATTGGATGGTTGCTGCCGACCGCTGCGCGGGCTTCGAGAGTGCTGACCGAAATGGCAATCGACAGGAACAAAAGCAAAACACTGAACGATTTCATAGGAGCAGTTTTCATTCCGATGATTCCGGAGCTGCGACTGAGGAATTCGATGGCGGCGACTTTTCTTCCAGCAGGCATTGACCGCCATCGCAGATCAAAGCCTGAGCAACC
>JAEUIH010000040.1 GCA_016795105.1 Planctomyces sp. | reverse complement strand
ATGTAGGATGGGGATTCCTCCCCGTCCCAGCACTGGCTCGAGTGCTGCAGCGGCGCAGGGGCGGCTCGGGCAGGAATGCCCAAGCTACGACTTGTCACGCCCTGGTTCGAGCACTGCAGCGGCGCAGGGGTGGCTCAAATGTAGGATGGGGATTCCCCCCGTCCCAGCCCTGGCTCGAGCACTGCAGCGGCGCAGTGGTGGCTCGGGCAGGAATGCCCAAGCTACATTTTTAATCATCAAGAACGTTATCGAGAATCCTCATGACCCGGCGGCTGTTTGTTTTCCTGAGAGGGATGATTGAGACGCTGCGGGCGCGGCTGGCTTCTGAGGCGGTATCCAGTTGTTCGATCAACTCAGCCAGCTCATCGATCAGGTTCTGGGGCGCTTTGGCGATCAGCGAATTTGTTTCTCGCTGTACTTCAATTGTCAGCAGCGGCGATGACGCAGCTGCGTTGATTTGGCGCAGAACGCTGGCCACATTGGAATCAACTCCGGGCGGAATTTCGATCGCTCGCCGAGAACCACCTGCACTCATTTCAGTTCGATAGACTCCCTGAATAACATCCTCAATATCTTCAGCGTCAGCATGTCTGATCGGGATTACCTGAGTTCTAAAGATGCGTCCGGAATCCGGCAGATTTTCCGCGTCGAGGATCTCAAGCAGCTGCTCGACGCGGTCCCGATCAGTCCGACCTCCATAGACGATCACTGCATTGATGCGAGTCTCGGGCACCAGCACGACAGAGCCAAACGCCAGGAGTCCGGCACGACTCTCAAACACCGACTTCAGCGTCTGAACCACATCTTCTGCCCCGGCATTTCTGAGTTGAAATACAGAAAAGTCACGGCTGCGAGTCGCTCCGGTTCCTGATTGAGTTGCCCTCAGCATGGCTTCGAGCTGATCCAGTGCATCAAGGTCGTCCGAGACAATTGTGATCTGTCCGTTCCCCGGAATCATAATCACCGGGGGCGATTCGTCGGTGACTGTCTTCTGTTGCTCTGATATACCCTGCTCCGCCGCTGCATCCTGTTGTGTGCTTGTCTCCTGTGAAGCGTTCAGGTCTTCGGCCGGGATGGAGAACTGTCCGCCGTTGTCAGTTGCCGGAAGTCGAGGACTTTGCTGGTTACTGCCGGGGCGGAGAATTCGAATGGAATTCCGCCGGACTCGGGGCCAGAGGTCCTCAATTCTGCGGAGTTGCGGTTCGATATCGCCTTCAATTTGAATGACTCGCAGGTTTCGTCGAACGGGTTCATCGACGCCCCCCAGCTCAGCAATCTGAGTTTCACCCATCTTTCGAAGGAGTGTTCGAATCTCCTGAAGCTGTTTCTTTGTACCACGAAGAAGCAATTGTTGAGAATCTTCATCGGCCTGAATGATTGGGTAGCTTCCTTCATCAGAGAAGCTGTCTCCGTAAAGACCTTCAATCGCATTTTGAGCCGACGAAGGGCTGAGTGTACGCAACTGGAGCACATCCATTTCTCGAGGATCCGCTTCCTGAAATCGTTCGACGCCCCGCTTCACTTCAGCATGCCCGGCAGGAGTTGTAGTGACGATCAACTGACGTGAGTTCGGATCCCAGGATACAGTTGCCGCAGGATCGATTCCTTTCAGCATCCCTTCTGCAACCTGTGTGGCAGTTTTGCCTTCCGTCGCCTGAAGCGAGTAAATCTCCAAGGTCCTTGCAGAATTCTGCGTCGATGTCGGTTCGATGTCTTCAATCAGTTTCTGAACAATTGCATGTTGTGTAGGACGGGCCACAACCAGCAGAGAGCCGGTATTTGAATCAAACGACGCTCTGACGTTGTCCGATCGATTGAACAGAGTCCCGAGCGTTAGTACCAGATTCTCGCCATCTGCAAAACGCAGGGGGTAAACCCGAGGTTGTGGACTATTCTCATCTGACGTCTGACTGACCATCTGTTCGACAACATCTTTAATCGTTGCGTGCTGAGTCTCTGTTGCGGTCGCGGTCAGGATCTCCTGGCTGACATCTGTTACCAGCGTAGCGTCCGGAAACAGTCTCATCAGAACCTCCTGAGCTTCATCGGCTTCAAAAGGACGGACCTTATAAATCCGCGTAATCAGTCCTTCGCTGGTGGCAGACGATGACATCATTGTCTGCACGAGTTCGCGAATCGCTGGCATATCCTCTGTTTCAGCACTGACGAACAGCTGTCGTCCAATTCTGTCAGCGGTCACTTGCGCGTTGGGGGGCAGCAATGGCTGAAGAGCCTGTTGCAGCGACAGGCCATCAATCTGATTCAGCCGAAAGACGGCCAGTTCCTTTTTTGCCTTATCAACCGGATCGCTGTCAAATTTCTCGATCAATTCCCGAATGGAGGTTTGTTGCTCAGGACGTGCAAGGACAATTAGTCGACCTGTCTTCTCGTTCACGGTCAATCGGACATTGTCGAATCGTGAATACATCGATGTGAGCAGTGTCTGGAGCTCCGTTGCACTGGCATTGCGAAGCGTGTAGATGGCCGAAACAGGAAGGTCACCATCAAGTTCAGCGCCCTTCATCTGCGATGTAATCTGGTCGATTGTGACATGCTGTTCATCCGTCGCAGTTGCAATCACAATTTTGCGGTCTGCATCGGTGACAATCTTTGCATCCGGAAACAGAGCCAGCAACACTTCCTGTGCTTCGTCAGCGTTTGGTGCACCTACGACATAAGTTTTCGTGGATCGACGGTTCTTTTCCTCAAGCGACGCCAAAACCTGCTGGACGACAGGCCGAATTTGTTCGTGTTTTTCAGCTGTTGCTCTGACAAACAGCTGCTGACCGACAGTGTCAATGGTGAGCTGAACCGAGGTGTCGACAAGCGGCTGCAGCACCTGAAGAACAGCAGCAGGCGTTGTTCCGCGGATCGAGAATACTTCGAGGGTTCGATCCGATGTGACTTCCTTTTGAGATTCCAGCTGAGCGAGTACTTCTGCAAATTTAGCATGGTCTTCTTCTGATGCGACAACTGCGACCTGATCGGCTGTTGCTCCCGGAGTAATCGTGGCTTTGGGGACA
This sequence comes from Planctomyces sp., assembly GCA_016795105.1. GTDB lineage: Bacteria > Planctomycetota > Planctomycetia > Planctomycetales > Planctomycetaceae > F1-80-MAGs062. Next base: position 62,186 of record JAEUIH010000040.1, on the reverse strand, counting down.
GCGCGTGTGAGCACGGTGGTGGCCGAAGCACCCAGGTCGCGAATCGAATAGAACTTCAAAGACGTGGCTGAGTCAAAAGGACGCTCCACAGTGAGCTTCTCCAGCAACTCCTGAATCCGAGCGCTCTGACTGGCAGTAACCCAGGCCATCAGCTTTGAACCATCGGCCGTTGCTACAAACGTAACATCAGTAAACGTGGTTGCGAGAAGAGTTCGTGTGTCAGCGGCTCCAATGCTGCCAACACTAAAGAACTCCAGGGACTTCTGAGTCTGTTCTGTACCGGTCTCAAGAAGCTGAAGGGTCTCAGTGACTTTCTGATGCTCATCCGGTGTCGCCACAATGTTCAGGCGATTCGCTTCCGGTTGAACTGTGACTCGAGCAGTAGGGACAATCGTCTGCAGCAACGCGACTGCCGTTGTCGATGTCGCTTTCTGCAGAGGATAGAACCGGAGTTCGGGTAAGATACCTGCAGAGTCATTCTGAACCTGCTCAATGATCTGATCAATCAATGCATGATCGCGATCTGTTCCAGTCACCAGAAGACGGCGATTCGCCTCATCAACCGCCACGCTTGCTCGCGGAGCCAGTGAGGCAGCCAGGGTAACAATGGTCGTTGAACTGACACGAGGCTGAAGCGGATGAGACTTTACGGTTCTTTGAGCATCATCTTCACTGAGCTTGACCTGCTCGAGTACATCAGTGACAGACTTATGATCCTGTTCGGCGGCAACGATCAGCAGTCTGCGGTTTACAGCATCAACCGTGACAGAAGCCTGTGGAACAACAGTCGTCAACAGCGCAACTACACTGGTCGTGTCTATACGGTCTGCTTCGTACATCTTTAAAGTACGTCCGCTGACTTCAGCTGTCGCCAGTGAGTTCAGCAGAATCTCTGCTCTTGCCTGATCCGCAGAATTCGCCAGAACCAGAATTCGCTGTCCTGGGGCATCCGCAACGACTTGTGCCTGAGGTATTGCCGTCGCCATCAGCGTGACGGCGGTTGTCAGCGTCAACGGACTCACCGGATACGCCTTCAAGTCCTTCTGTGCAGTGCCAACATCAGTTTGTTCCTCAAGTTGCGCAATGAGGCGAGCGACCGCCTCCTGGTCGCTTTGTGAACCCATGACGATCAGACTTTTGGTCGTTGTGTTGATCGTAACTCTGGCCGAAGGGACGACCGTGGCAATCATTGTGTAGACAGCAGTCGGCTCAAGGTTCTTCAGTGCGTAGACCTGCATCTGTCGGACGTTCCCGGCAGGCTGACTGGCCATAATTGTCTTAATCGTCTCTTCAATATGAATCTGATCGGCCGGAGGAGCCCATGCAACGACGTTGCCGGACACTGGATCGATTCGAAACTGCCCACCCGGGGCAATCAGTTTCAGCGTTGCGAGCAGCTGATCAGCGTCCGTCACCAACGCAGGGTAAAGCTTAACAACAGGTTGAACATCCGGTCCCTGATTCTGTTCCAGTTGGTCGATAATCGACTTTGCTTTGACTTGTTCTGACGGAATCGCGTTGACAGAGATCTGGCTGGCCTTTGCGTCGACAACGACGGTACTTCCAGCCAGAATTTGTTTCAGAACTTCACCAGCCTGCGTGGGATTCGCATGAATGATCGGGTACACCGTCAACACTGCTGCCGGAGGAGATGTGACGGCTGGTCCGGGAGCTGGTACCGGAATTCTCCTGACGATTTGTTCGATCACTTTCAGGTTTGTGGCTGTGTCGATGACAAGAATCTGCTGTGTCTGAGGGAGTGCCTCCGCTTTTCCATACGTACCAAGCAGAGGCTTGATCTCCATCAGTACAGCCTCCGCAGGTCGACTCTCAAGCGGGAACAGCACGCTGACAAACTCGTACCGACCTCGAGTCACGAGTTCGGTTGGCTGAATTGATGGAATGGCACCTTCGGGCAATCCGGATTTCAGATCAAGACACATCAGCATTCGTTCACGCCGCACAAGGGTAAAACCCTTTGTCAGCAGCCAGCCATTCAGCAGATCAATTGCTTCTGTGGTAGAGTAATCTTTTCGGTCTGAGTAGTTGAAAGTCCCAGGAGGCGGAGTTTCCATCACCAATGAAAGGTCTGCTTCTTTCGCCATCCAGTCAAGAACGTCGGCCCACTTCTGCGATCGGAAATTGAATCGAAGCTTCTTGTCTGTAAACAGCGATACAAACAATCTCTGCTGATCCTGTGTCAGAAGAGACTTCAGTTTGTCATTTGTTGAAGCAACGATCGACGGCCGTGTTGTATCATCTGCCGTCGTAAGAGCTGTTTGATGTTCAGTCAGGACCTGCTGAACGGAAGCAGCCTGCTCTTCGGTGAGACCGAGAGACGCTGCCACTTCCGAGGCTGCCAGCCGCATATAGTCTGCGGCCGGCGATTCAATCGGCGGTTGTGCCGGGGCAGCAATCGCGTCCTGAGCCGGTTCCTGTCCGGCATACAAACAATCATTTGTAGTGAATAGTCCAGACCATGTTGTCAGTAAGGCGATGATGCAAATTCGGAATGGAAGTTCCGATGATCTTCGAAGCAGTGGGAGCGGATGCTGATCGGTCTTCATGAAGAGCTCTCCGATGGAATAATGAAGGTCCATCGTCACGACTGAAAAGAGTCAACGTCGGTATGATGTCAACAGGCGGGAAGTTCGGGAGGATTTGGAAAGCCCGGAGGCTCAGGTGAACAGAGTAGCTTTTTGGCGACCGAATTACCAAGGATTTCCGGTCGTCAGAACCTCAATCGTGGTTCCGTCCTTTTGAATCCCGGAGAAGTTCCGCTCAGATTTTCCTTGTCGGAAAATCTGTTACATTTGGTATGCTCACTAAAATCCGACTCTTCCGCCGAAATGGCAAAACGTTCGTTTCAGGTGAGAGATGCGGCCGAAACCTGACTGAGAGGGTTTCTTTGGGGAGAAATGCGATGTTCATCCGCCGCCTGATGATTTTGATATTTGTGACGTCAGCCTGCATCACATCTGCAGAGGCTCAGAGTTTGTTCGGTGAGAGAACTCTGGGGCGGTCATTGAGCCGACGCTCATCGGCTCGAACCGGGCAGACGGCAGGGGCAGTTCCCGAAAGTGGGCGTCGTTTTTTGCGAGATGAGCGGAGTGTAACTGACTTTGTTGGCAGCAGTGCATCGGGCGGAGGTGCTGCGGGGTTTGTCGGAGGATTTTCTGCGACGAACGCAGCCACGTCATCTGTTGTGGGTTTGACAGAAGAAGTACGGGCCCCGGTCAACAGACCCAGAATTGTCCGACCTTCGGGGTTGTACGCAGAGAGACTTAGTCTTTCATCGGAACTGAATTCCCCGAACACAGCAAATTTAGTAACCGGGGACCTCGTGGCCCTTCCTGTTTCGGACGGGCTCAGGAGTCTGATGGATGTTTATTCCCTCAGGATCGAGGTGTCTCCGGAAGACCATTCAGCCATTCTCCGCGGAGTGGTTCCTTCCGAACGGGATCGCGAAACGTTCGAGTTGCTCTTGAAGTTCGAACCCGGGATTCAAAAGGTCGTAAATGAGTTGACGGTGGATCCGGCGCTTGCACCTCGTCCTTTAACAACTCCTCGTCGATCTCAGTGGTCGCCCTGAAATTCTGCGAGTCTTCCTGTGGCTGACTATGTCCGCCAGTTGATTGTGAATCTGCATCGGGATCGAACAATTCATCGGCATTCAGGATTGCCGTCGAGTTCACAGATTTTGACGACGACTGGTTCGCGGGACTCTGCATGTTTCTCTGCAGGAAGCCCTGAGTGACTCCAATTTCGGAAGTCATCAGGCCGGGGTGGTACTTACGAGCGCGGGATGAGACCGCTGTTGCAGCTCCGGATTCGTTTTCGTCGGCACCGTCAGTATCGACCCCTTGTTCGAATCGGGTTTGCTGGATCGTGGATGCCGATCGTCGCTGAGTGTTTCGTTCACGTCCTGCGACTTCTTCATAGAACGGAGACGACTCTCCTGGACCGGGCAGAACCACATGAGCGGGGTTCGAAGTAAGCTCCGTGCCATCGCCGCTCACAAACCGGCAGATGAGAGTCATCTTGCCCATAGCTCCGCCCGCTTCGTCCCATGGAAGCCAGAAGCTGTACGAATGTCCGAGCCGCGATGCGCTGTAATGCTTTTGAAAATCTTCTTTCGGAAACACATATTTTCGATCGGGTGCTCGTTCGAGGTTGCCTTTGTCGTCGTCCCACGCATAAACCACCAGGGCACCGTCGACCTGAATCGGCTTATGTTTGTCGAGACCATAGAACATCAGCCGACCACCGAATCCACGTGTTGCTGGTTCTCCGGACTGATGAAGAACAGCATCGGACCACACAGGCACCATCTGGCGAGGCGTCAGAAATTCAGGCTCCTTCTTCCGTCCCGGGAAAGAGAATGAACTCATATTGATGTTGTTGTTCATCATTGAGCAACCGCAGTGAAATGCTGCGATGGCCAAAACGATGGCGAGAGTGATGCACTGTCGTTCGATTCTGTGTTTCATGGAAATCCTCGTCATGGCAAGGACCTCTCTGTGGAACGCTTCGATGGTTGAGAAAGACGTGTCTTTGGTGATGCTTTCGTGCGGAACCTCATCTGCTGGATTTCTCCTCCGCCGTTTTCATCAACCGACTGAAGCTCCGGAATCTGGTCGTCTATTGCCGGGTTCAGGATTGGTTCTGCCGGGACTGTCAGAGAACCGATACCCGGTGTCTGATCCGGGTAGATCGTCTGGATTCCGGCGCTGTCCAGTTGTCCGGAGATTCCCGGTGTTGTGTTCATCCAGTCAAAGATATCGCACGAGATCCATGACATTCGGGCCATTTCCACCTGCTTGATGTATTCCCCTTCTTCCTGACCTCTCACAACGTGTGGCGTCAGAATGATCAGCAGTTCTTTTCTTGAATTCGCTGAGCCATCAAATCGGAACAGATTTCCCACGAGAGGAACATCGCTCAGCCATGGAACGCGTCGCGAAATCGAAGAGTTGTTGGATGTAATCAGGCCGCCAATCACAATCGTCTGCCCGCTGGCTGCACTGACGGTTGTCTGTGCGGTTGTAATGTCCACGCGTGGAGATCGAATCACTTCACCGTCTGCAGAAACAGACACGGGAATGCCTTCAATTTCAGGACCAACCTCTGACTTTTCTGCGTCGATTTCCATGACAACCATGCCTTCGGGGCTGATTCGTGGAGTCACTCCGAGAATCAGTCCCACGTTTTCGAGTTCTACCGTATTGACCTGCCCGACCTGATTGATGCTCGTTCCCACAATTCGCGGGACTCGCTGCCCAACCTGAATGAAGGCTGGCTGGTTGTCGAGTGTCATAATTTGCGGACGGCTGAGAATCTCCATGTTGCGTGACTGATTCATCGCTCGCAAAAGCACACTGACATTTTCGCTGCTGGCCGAAAGCACAAGTCCACCAAATCCAGTGTCATTGTTCGTGCGGCCCAGGCTGAAGTGAGAAGTCGCCTGGCCGCCGACCTTGCCTCGAGTGTCGAGTGAAGCAGGAGTATTGGCGTTACCCAGGGGCTTGCCATTGAAGTCATATCCTGGCGTCAAAAGGCTCCCCAGAAGACTTCGATCAAACAACAGAGAGTCCTGAAGTCCAAGTTCAACTCCAAATTCATGAAGGTTTTCCAGTTCGACTTCTGCCAGAATGACTTGAATCATCACCTGAGGCGGCTGAGCATCGAGGCCTTCAATGAGTTCCATGATCTGTTCGAAGTATCGTGGCGTCGCACTAATGATCAGTGCGTTTCCAACCGGCTCAGGAACCACAACAACTTCGGATTCAATCTGCGTGAACGGATTCTGGCGACCAGGAGCCGCCTGATTGACAATCCGCTCACTGCGGAGAAAGTTACTGACTGCATTTGCAACGTCGAGTGCTGGTGAGTTCTTCAGACGATAGACCTTGTTGACGCGTTCCTGAGAATCCGCTTCATCAAGACGCAGCAGCAGAACTTCTATAATTCTCAAGTCACCCGCCGCACCAGTCGCGATGATACTGTTTGTGCGAATGTCAACAGAAAACCGAACCGGAACAAGCGCATTTTCACCCTCTGCGGTCGCCAGTTGTGGGACGTTTGAAACCGCGGCCTGCTCCGGGAACAGAGATCTCAGGATTTGCACAAGGTCCGTAGCATCTCCGTTTGTGATCTGAAACACCTTGATCTGGGCAGAAGCCGCAGGCGATTCGTCGAGACTGCGAATCAGTTCTTCAACAAGTGGCACACTGTCCGGAGGACCTGTGATAAAGATTCGATTGGTGCGAGCATCCGGAGTGAGCTTCACTTCGTCCAGCAGGCCGGAGGCCATTACGCTATGACCGTCCGGACCCACCATGAGCATTTCGAGTGCCGCAGTTCGCTGCCCGCCGGTTCCTCCGCGAGCAGCAAGGATGGCAGATGTGATTGTCTGAGCCACATCAGCCGCCAACGCATTTTTGAGTTGATAGATTCTGGCCTGATTCACGGAGGCAGATGACGGAGCATCGAGCTTCTGAATCATGCGAACGACTTCCTGCATGTCTCGCGGAGCTGCATTCACCATCACACTGTTTGTACGAGGGTCTGCCGTAATGCGGACTTCCGGCGCCAGTCCTCCGCGATTATTCAGAAACTCCGTCACCGTAGACTCAACTTGTGCAGCGGCGGCGTGCTTGAGTGAAAAAATCTGCATCTGTGTTTGAGGTGCAACGGCTTCATCCAGACGTGCGATCAGCTTCTTCGCAGCCGCGACAGCCTCGCCCCACCCAATCAGCAGGAGAGCATTGGGTTTAACAAGTGGTGTTATTGAAACACGTCCCTGGAGCGGATCCGTCAGATCTTCCAGTACGTCTTCGATCAGTTGATCAAGCGCTTCTCCCTGAACATTCTGCAGGTAGACGACTTCAATTTCGGGAGCAGTCTCGGCACTCAGTCGCTCGATTTCCTGAATGATGCGAGTAATCTCCTCAACATCAGGATCACGACCTCGCAGGATCAACACATCAAGGTCAGGAAGTGGCTCAATCGTGACGTCCGATGACGGACGTCTGAGGTCGGGAGGACTCCCGGGAGTTGCTTCCTGTTCATCCGCTCCGAAGCGAGCCTGTTCCTGATAGCTTGCAGGCCGAATTGCCGGCTGCATAATCAGACTGCCCTGCTCTGCACCAGTGTCAGGTATGGCAGGCTCTGCACCGATACCAGGTCTGACAGGAATTGGCTCTGCAGATGGCCGTTCTTCTAACGTTGACTGCGACTGTTTCCAGAGCTGGATCGCTCGATTGAGAACCAGCGGATCCACCTTTCGCATTGATACGAAGCGGATTTGATCCGAAACATCGGCAGATCGAGCATCGTCAAATTGCCGCAGCAGTGTCTCAAACTGGACGACAAGATCTCGGGATCCTTCCAAAAGACAGGATCGAGACATCTGGTCGAATGTCATCGTGACAGAACGAGCCGAACCCGCTGAGAAACTTAAGTTTCCATTGCTCAGCTCAACCACCTTCTTCCCAAGAAGACGGCGAACGGCGGTCGACGCCTGAGCAGGAGTGATGTTCTGAAACCGAAATCTCAGAGCATGTTCAGAATTGTCTTCGCGACTGGTTTGACCAGCAAGTCCGGAATGCCCGGAGACTATTCGAGCAGAGCCCTCTCTGTTGGACCCCTGTGTATTGCCGGTCGATTTGTCGAATGACAACGACGGTATTGATTCATTCGTGACCTGCGATGTCCGCTGGTCGTTTCGAGAAACAGATTCACTCAGAATTCTGGCTGCAATAATGTGTTCGTCTTCAGTGGCAGCGATCACCAGCCGACCGCTGTTGCGGTCAATTGTGACACGAGATCCTTCGCTCAGCGACGCGCTCAGTGTACGCTGACAAAGTAGCAGTTGATCTGTCGGGCAGGCATAGAATCGTATGACCACATTCTGTTTTGAATGTGCCTGTGCAGTTGGCTCTGCATTCAGCTGATCCACAAGTTCACTGGCGAGCTTCTGAACAGATTCGGGACCTGTGACAATCAATTCATGACGTTCATCATCGGCCAGAAATCGTGTATTTCGTGGAAGGTCGCCGGACAGGTCCAGCAGCATTTTCCGAGCTTCTGACGCGGGGACTCGTTTCAGCGAATAAACGCGAAACGGAGGTTGCGCTGCAGAATCGGAAGCCTGCATGCCAAACAGTGGCATGGCGACACTTGAGATGGTGATTACTGCTGTTGCAGCAATCAACCGAATAATCAAAGGCCATCGTCTCATGGGCAGACCGCGATGATGCAGGATGGGGACGTAGAGTCAAAAGTTCAGGTGGGATCGCCAGAATAGACTCGCCTGGAAACGTCCTCAAGATGGTGTCTCCGCGTAACTGGATAAATGAGTGTGTGCAATTCACTGCACGTGGTTGCATCGGAAGATGTTGCCGCAGAGTGATTTTCTGTTTCGGTTTTTGCATTCCGGCAGGGAACCAGCTGCGGCACGATTTGCCGATATGGCCGTTCAACCTGCTATCACAGTTCTTAATAGCTGCACACCACCATTCTCAATCAGTCCCCCCAGTTTAACGGCAAGCCGCAGGCGACTGTGACCACCCCTGGCAACACCCCTGGCAACACCCCTGGCTGGTTATTCAAGCCGGAATTCCTGCCGATCCACGAGGAAGACAGGAGGGCTCATCATCACGACGGAGCGTGATGAGTACTTTGGGGGGACACTACTTCGCTGCGTTTTGCTTCAGGCGACGGTAGGCTGTATATCGTTTCAGAATTTCATCGGCTGTCACCCCGATCAGCAGAACGGAGCCGATGATTGTGAACTCCAGCTTATCGGAGATCTTCAGCAGAACGATCAGGTTATTGAGTACCTGCATTACCGCGGTCCCGATGATCACACCGACAATCGAACCTTCTCCGCCTCGAAGACTGCATCCGCCGAGCACTGCTGCGGCAATTGCATACAGTTCAAAGAAGTTTCCGTAACTGGACGGGGAAATCGAGTTGTTGTTCAGAGAGAACAGTATTCCTCCCACGGCCGCAAGGCAGGTACAGATCACATAAGCTGCCAGCGTCACACGTCCGGTATTAATTCCGCTGAATCTGGCAGCCGTTTCGCTGCGCCCGAGCGCGAGCAGGTATCGTCCCCACAAAGTTCGTCCAAGGAGGATCGAAGCGGCGATTGCGATGGCAACCATAAAGAACATCGGATACGGAATGCCAAAGACCACTTCTTTACCGCGCAGGATGACAGGAAGTGTGCCTTGTCCGAATTTGCCGAGTGAGTCTGAATACTCGGAGAATCCCGCAGCATCATCACCCGTCAGCCACCTGGACCAGCCTCGATAGATCAGAAGTGCACACAGTGTCACGACAAATGGCTGCAGGCGAACTCGAGTAATCAGCAATCCGTGAATCAGTCCCAGCAGGCCGGCAATGCTGAACGTGGTGAGCAGCGCCATTGGAACAGACATAAACTGTTTCCGGTGGAGCACAACCGCGACGGCGTTGGTATCAACAGTTGATGGAAGTTGATCGCGAAGAGTGACAATGGTTCGATTTTCGTCGCTCTGCACGTCGGTTACGGTCGAAGTATTCATTCCGGATGGAGCGCGAAGGATATTCAGCTGGTCTCGAATCTGAATCGATTGTTGTCCTTCCAGAATCAACCGAGTTCCTCCGGCCCCAGCGGTTCCAGACCCAGCCGTTTCGGGACCTACTCCACCTTCAGCCGCAATACGCTCCATGATCTTCAACGTAGGAATCAACTGTCCGCCGGAATCATCCCGTGACGCGCCTTCTTCCATCGTCACGATCGTGCGTCCCTCAGTTTCAGCAACGCCTGCAACTCGATAGATCCGTGAATCCGACTTTCCACCTTTGTATCGCAGAGTATCTCCAGGCCTGAACGGTACGCCAGCAGACTCCATTTCAAAGGTTCGAGAACTGCTCGAAACACTCATCACTGAATACTGGCTCTCCGGGACATACTCCACGAGCAGCAGTCGCCACAGCAAAACACCAGACAGACAGACCGTTGATCCAATCGAAAGATCGATGCCGCCCGTGATAATTACGAAAGCCACGCCAATTCCAAGGATACCGAACATCGAGGTTCGGCTGAGCAGATTCATCAGGTTTCCCGTCTTGAGAAACGTAGAACTGCTCAAATCATACCATGGATCCGCAGATGCAATTGTTCCCACTACACAGAGTGCAATCAGCAGACCAAAGATACCCAGAAGTTTGCCTTTCATCGCGAATCATTTACCCTTCTCATGCAGATGTGTTACAGCGTGCTTTTGGCCGGTTGCGAGCTGCATGATTGCCTCTTCTGTCAGATCCTGTCTTTGTAGTTCACCGGTCAGTTGTCCTTCATGCATGACAAGGACGCGATCGCTCATTCCGATGACTTCTTCCATTTCGCTGCTGACAAACAGGATCGCCAGACCTTCACCTGCCAGCTGATCCATCAATTGATAGATCTCCTGTTTTGCACCAACATCAATTCCACGAGTCGGTTCATCGAGCAGAAGAATTGCGGGCTTCATTGCCAGCCATTTTCCGAGGACCACTTTCTGCTGATTTCCGCCGGACAGATTGAGCACCAGCTGCTGGTCGGTGGGAGCTTTCACTCGAAGTCTTTGCACCATCTCGGCTGACTGCTTCTGCTCCACACCAAAGTTCAGAAAACCGGCGCGCGCATGTGTCCGAAGAGACGCCATTCCAATATTCTGGCGGATCGCCATTTCCAGAAACACACCCTGCTGCTTGCGATCTTCGGGCACCAATGCAACGCCAGCTTCAATCGCGTCACGGGGAGATCGCAGTTCAACCTCTTTTTGCTTGACCGAAATACTTCCGGACAATGGCAGATCTACTCCAAAGACTGCTCGCAGTGCCTCGGTCCGCCCTGCTCCAACCAGTCCCGCGATCCCCACAATCTCACCGGATCGAAGCGTGAAGTTCAGACGGTGAGCGGGCCATGCCTGAGTGACAAGGTCCGAAACAGTCAATACCACCTCTCCGGCAGGGTGCGGTTGGCGAACGTAGAATCTCGAAATGTCTCGTCCGACCATCAACTTGACGAGACTGTCATGAGTCACTTCTCCACGACACAACTCGCCCGCGTTGCGGCCATCACGAAGGACCGTCACACGATCCGAAAGTGACTGAACTTCGGCCAATCGGTGCGAAATGTAAACGACACTCACACCTGTCGCACGCAAATCTTCAATGACTCGAAATAACTTCTCAGATTCACCGGCCGACAAACTTGAAGTCGGCTCATCCATGATCAGGATTCGAGCATCAATCGAGATTGCCTTTGCAATCTCGACCATCTGCTGCTGTCCGACGGTCAGCTCACGGACCAGTGTGCGAGACGACACAGTGAGGCCAACCCGCCGAAGCAATGCTTCAGATCGACGATGAATTTCTCCATCATCGATCATGCCAAATTTCAGTGGTTCTCGACCAAGGAAGATGTTCGAACCGACATCCAGATTATCGGCGAGGTTCAGCTCCTGATGGATCAGAGCAATTCCACAGTCCATTGCATCACGGACGGTTCGGAATCGAACTTCCTTTCCGTCGAGCAGGATCTGGCCGGCATCCTGACTTTGAACGCCGGCCAGAATCTTCATCATAGTGCTCTTGCCAGCACCGTTCTCACCGACAACCGACAGCACCTCACCCGCTTCAACGCGCAGGCTCACGCTCTGCAGCGCTTTCACGCCGGGAAATGATTTGCTGATCTCCCGAACCTCCAGTCGGGGAATTGGCTGCGAACCGTTCATTGAATCGGCTGTAGATTACAGCCCCTTCTTCTTCTGGAGGTCTTCGCGATACTCGTCTACGTTCTCACCCGTGATGGCCCGAGGAGCAATATCAATGTATTTTGATTCGGGAATGATACCGTTGTTGCCAGCAAGGATTTCTGTCAGAACTCGCACAGATTCATAACCGTACATGTAAGGATTCTGCACAACCGTTCCGGCACATTCGCCATCTTTAATGGCAGTCAGGGTGACTTCATTTTCGTCAAAACCGACGAGTGCAATCTGTTTCAGCTTTCCGGCTTTTTTCAATGCGGCGTGAAGAGCCGGTGGATTGTATTCAAACAGGCCAACAACGGCTTTCAGGTCCGGATAAGTCACAATCGCATCTTCAGCCTTGGACTGAGCAACTTCCTGTTTCCCCTGATCTGTCAGTGTTGCCACAATCGTGTACTTGTCTCCAACAATCTCACCATCATTGGAATCCCACGCATTCGGTTGCTCTTTGTAGTATTCAATCGTGCGGTCTCGTCCCATCAGCACGTCAATGACACCCTGGCGGCGATACTTGCTGTTGTCCTGTTCGAGTCTTCCAATGGTCAGCAGAACCTGTCCTCCATCGGGAATCGCAGCTTTAACAAGCTCCCCACACATCCGTCCCGCTGCGTAGTTGTCCATACCGATATAAACCAGCCGATTCGACTGAGGCGCATCGGAGTCATGGGTGATCATCGGAACTTTGGCAGCGATTGAATTGAGCCACTCCACCTGATTTTCCGCATCGAGCGGGCTGATCGCAATTGCCTGAACACCAGATGTCAGCACGTCTTCAACTTTTTGCTTCTGCACAACGGCAGTAGCTTCCGGAGGCATAATGACCGTGACATCCATATCGAATTCTTTGGCGGCGTCTCGGCAACCGGCTTCGGCGATCTTCCAGAAATCGGCAATCTGGTTCGTCACAAATGCAACTGACTTACGCCCCGAAGCGGAACTGCCTGCTTTGGTGCCGGTCGCTGACTCAGTTGTTCCGGCAGATGCTCCACTCCCTGCCGACGATGAAGACTCGGTATTTTCTGACCCCGCCGACGCTGTTGCGGATGCTGTGGCCGAAGCTGTAGCGGAGGCATTGCTGCTGGTGCTGGTACCCGAAGCTGATCCGCTGTCTGTCGTCTGAGCCGGGTCTTCCAGCTGACAACCAGTCAATGTCAAACACGCCATAAGTGTCAGGAAATTGAGATGTCTCATCGATCAACCTTACTCGCGGAGTTCACACGTGATTTGGATGCAAAACAGACAGTTCAGAATTTGTTCACCATACGATTGAAAATCACGGTGGTCAATCCAGGGGGCCCTGTTCCTGCCTGAGTCCGGCTTACCGGTTCAGGAAATCTAAGTTTTATCCTGTTTTTTTCCAGATTTCTGACGGCTGCCAGACAGAAATCTCCTGCACTGACATCCCCATTGTGGCGGTTGAAGTCAGTCGCTATATTCGCAGTCCCTCGTCTTATCTCACCGTTCAGTTTTCATGGTCTCGTCTTCTGCTATGCCTCAATTTCATAACGATCCACAGTTCATGAGGCTTGTCCGCCGCGAATCGGATGTCGATCTGATTCTGGCTGCACTTGAAATTGCTCGGGATGAACAGCCATCAGTCAGGTTTGAGCCCACTCTGGCAATTCTGAAAAAGTCAGTCTCCAGACTCACTCACCCAATCACTCAGGCCGGTTCCGAAGTCGAAGAACTGAAATTGCTGGTTCGGTATATGACTGAAGAACTTGGTCTGCGAGGCGACAGCGATGGATGTGATGACCCCGATGTCTGTTACCTGAACAAGGTTCTGGAGACCGGCCGGGGACTTCCAATCACGGTTTCACTGATTTACCTCTGGGTGGCAAATCGGCTTGGAATATCGGTTGAACCAATTTCGTTCAATCCACACTTTCTGCTGCGACTTCAGACAGACCAGGGATATCTGTACGTCGACACATTTGATGCCGCTCAGATCATGACCGAAAGGGAATGCATTGAGCTCCTGCACGGGAAGTCTCAGAGACCAATCTCAGAGATCCGCCGAGCACTCAAACCGGCCGACGAAATCAGCATCATTACTCGGCTGCTGCATCACCTGAAAGAACTGTTTGGACGAACGGAATCATGGAATGCAGCGTGGAAGGTGCAGCATCGGCTGGCTGTATTGATTCCCGGGTCATATCGTGAACGCAGAGATCTGGCCGTCATGACACTTCGTGCCGGTCGAGCCGGAGAAGCAATTGGGCTGCTCGAACGTTGTATGCGTACATGCCCTCAAAACGAAAAGCAGTACCTTCAGCAACATCTGCGACAGGCCTATCGGGAAGCCCCGCTGGCCAATTAGCAGGTGACTCGCGGACTTGTGCGGTACGCCCGGTGTGACGTCATTCGTCGTCAGACGAGCCATGCGGGCGCGGGACGTGATAGCGTTTCAGCTTGCGATCAAGCGTGGATCGTTCGATTCCAAGGATCTGCGCAGCTCGCGACTTATTCCAGTCGGTTTTCTCCAGCGTAGCAAGGATGTGTTCCTGCTCTACGTCCGCAAGCGACTGCTCACGATACTCCGATGCTGACGGCCGTTCCACCGCCGTTGGCCGAGTCCGCTGGGACAGCGTTGAAAGTTGAATATCCGAGGCTTTCACGACTTCGTTTCGACACAGAATCACGGTTCGTTCAATCGTATTCTGAAGCTCTCGCACGTTACCCGGCCACGTGTAGTCCTTGAGCAGTTCCATCGCTTCGTCCGTGAAACCGGCAATTCGACGACCGGTTTTGGTCACAAACTTCTGCAGAAATGCGCGTGCCAGCAATTCAATGTCATCTTTCCGTTCCCGAAGCGGGGCAGCAATTACTTCAGCAACGTGAAGTCGAAAATACAGGTCCTTTCGAAAGTCCCCGTCTTCGACAGCTTCTTCAAGATCACGATTCGTTGCGGCAAGAATTCGGACATCGACCTGCAGAGCCTTCCTTCCGCCGATCCGCTCAAACGCGTGCCCTTCAAGTACCCTCAAAAACTTGGCCTGAATGGCCGGACTCATTTCTCCCACTTCGTCGAGAAACAGTGTGCCCTTGTCTGCCTGTTCAAAACGACCAATCTTGCGATCTGATGCGCCTGTAAACGCACCCTTCTCATGCCCGAAGAGCTCGCTCTCCAGAAGACTCTCGTTGAGCGCGGCACAGTTGAGACATACAAACGGGGCATCACGACGAGGACTCATCATGTGAATGCTGCGAGCAATCAGCTCTTTGCCGCAGCCACTCTCGCCACGAATCAGAACATTGGCATCGGTTTCCGCAATCAGCTGAATTCGCTCTTTCATCTCTTTCATCTGAGGAGTTTCACCGAGCAGTTGCTGTTCATGCGTCAGCTGTTCACGGAGCGAACGGTTCTCACTTCGAGCCATCGCCAGGCCGGACTGCAGAGAGTCCAGGTCAAGCAGCTTATGAATCGCAACGCCTAGTTGATGAGCAACGGCCAGAGTAAACTCCAGATCGTTCTTGTCCAGAGGATTGTCCGGATTCATTGAATACAAATGGATCAGTCCATAGACGCGATCGTTGTGATGAATCGGCGCACAAATCACACTGATGGCCTTCATCTCGCCAAGGCTGTCAAACACCGACAGCTGCGAATGATCGTTGACGTCTCTTGCAAGGATTGCTTCCCGCTTCGACAACACGATCCGCGAAAGGTTATCTGAAACTCGACGATACGGAAGATCCTTCACACTGTGATAGGCAACGACCTGCAGGTCCGCCGGCACAGGCTGGCTTGTGAGTTCCGGAGGGGCCAGCAGGATGGCCCCAATTCCTGCGACCGTCTCTCGAGCAAGACTTGCGAGAACGACATCGGTGAGTTGTTGACGAGTTCTTGCGTTTCCCATTTCGAGCCCCAGCCGGTACAGCTTGGCAAGCTCAGCAGTGCGATTCACTTCACTGCGCCCGGTTTGCGCAGGGGCCAGAAATTCCGGAGAGGTCGTGCGATGAAGAATGCTGGGTTCCCGAGCCGTGACCGCGGGCTGTGATGGAGATGTTTCTCGCTCCGGTGCCGATGGTGAATCCGCAGGTGGCGTCGGAGGCTCGTCCAGACTTGTTGTGAAGGCCAGTCGACAGGCGCCGATCGAAATCACATCACCCGGATGAAGTGATGTGTCTCCATTGACCGGGCGACCACGCAAAGTTGTCCCGTTGCGGCTGCTCAAATCGCGAAGTCGCCATTCGCCTTCAGAAAAGAAAACCTCGCAGTGATTGCGACTGCAGGCTTCATCCTGGAGCACAATACGGTTCGTCGCCGAACGACCAATGGTTGTCACATGACCATGTCTGAGTCGAACGACATCGCGCCACGTTGAACCGTCCCATGTCAAAAGGAATGCGACATCATCTGCGGTCTCAGGATTTGCAGGTACATTCATCATCAGCGCGATCCGGTTCTCTCGCCAGCTTTGCCCAGGGACTTGTTGTTGGTGTCCATTTAGGATACACAATTTCACTCGCTGGATTAGGATTCCCCGAACAATAAATTCCCGACTTTTCCCCGACAGGACGCCCCGATGTCTCGAAGTCAGCCCTCCTTCGTCCCGATCAGCTGCCTGATTACCGCTTTACTCCTCGGGGGACTCAACCACCATTCCGCAGTGCAGGCACAGAACTGGACCCGTTTCCGAGGAGAAAATGGAGCGGGATTAAGTGATCTGAAAGGGATCCCACTCGATTGGAGCGAGTCCGACTACGCATGGACATTTGAACCCGAACACGTTGGTCACTCGTCTCCGGTCGTCTGGGAGAAGTCCGTTTTCATCACGTCGGCCTCCGAAGGCGGCACCGAGAGATTTGTTCATTGCCTCGACGCCGATTCCGGAAAAGAACGCTGGAAAGTCAGCCTCGGATTTGCCGTCAGCGAAAAGCACCAAAAGAACTCTTGGGCTTCATCGACACCAACGACCGATGGCGAACGAGTCTATGCGATCTTCTCCGATGACCAGTCCCAGATCGTGACCGCATGGGACTTTCAGGGGAAGGAAGTCTGGCATCGTGACCTCGGTCCGTTTGGTCACGACCATGGTCAGGGGGTCTCGCCGATCGTTTCAAACGGACTGCTGATTGTTCCCAATGATCAGCCCGGCCCCAGTTCGCTGCTGGCCCTGGATGCAAACACAGGAAATACGGTCTGGAACGTTGAACGCCCTGTGGCCAAAACGTCTTTCTCGACCCCAATGCTGCTTCCGGGCAGAGGGCAGGAAATCCAACTCATCAGCCTCAGCGAAGCAGCAGGACTCACCAGTCACGATTTGATGTCGGGAAAACTGAATTGGCAGTCGCCCGCCATGCCAATGCGAACCGTGGCATCACCCGTGGTCAGCGAAGGACTCCTGATTGCTTTTTGCGGAACCGCCGGAAACGGGAAATACCTGATGGCCGTCAATTCGAAAATTGATGCGTCAGGGGACTCTCGCATCGTCTTTGAGAGGAAGACCCAACTCCCATATGTCCCCACACCAATTGCAGTTGATGAACTTTTGTTCCTGTGGGGGGACGCGGGCCTGCTGGTTTGTCTGGAAATGCCTACCGGTCGCGAACTTTGGGCAAAGCGGATTGCGAACGCAACTTTTAGCAGTTCCCCAGTTTATATCGATGGCCACTTGTATGGCGTCTCAGAAGATGGTGAAGTGTTCATCGTGAAGGCCGCTCGTGATTACGAGCTGGCTGGACGCGTGTCTCTGGGGCAGCCCTGTCATGCAACTCCCGCTGTGGCGAATGGTCATCTCTATCTGCGGACGTTTCATAAACTTTTCGCTCTGAAGGCCCGATAAACAGTGGTTCGGTCTGCGTGCGGTGGTTTAGTCTACCTGCAATTGACCATTCGAAAGATCGACACAAGAGGAAAGTGCAGAAATGAACGGTGCATGGCTTGGCGGACCCTGTCCACAATGTGGGGACGATATGCCGGCGCGTGTTGTTCATTGTCGTACATGCAGGGCTCTGCTGAATTCAGAACTGACGGAAGACAGCGTCGAAATCCCTGTCTTCGTGCCATTGCCGGAATTGGCAGTCGTTGAAGAAGGTGCTGCTTCCGGCGGACATTATGTGGAATGTCCGGGATGCCATGAAGAGCTCAGAATCCACGCCCGATACTGGCTCAAACAGGTTCAGTGCAAGCACTGTCGTCATACGTTTCGCTATGACAAGTCGATTGTTGTGAAGGCAATCTATACCAAGTGCCCTCACTGCCAGAATGAGATTCGAGCCAATTCAAGGTATGTCGGCATGAAGGTGGCCTGCAAGTTCTGCGGAGGTCACCTTCAGTTGCACGATGCCATTCGCTCCGGCGAATGAGTGAAGCGGTTCAAAACTGACTGAGGAATCGAACATCGTTTTCATAAAACCGGCGGATGTCGTCGACTCCGTAGTGCTTCATACAGAAGCGTTCGATCCCCAATCCGAATGCAAACCCGCTGACTTCTGATGGGTCGTAGCCCACCGCTGCAAAGACATTGGGGTCGACCATTCCGGCACCGCCAATCTCCATCCACGAATTGCCCCACTTCATATCCACTTCCACGGATGGTTCCGTGAACGGGAAGAATGATGGGCGAAATCGAATCTCTACGTCCGGGCCAAGAAAGCTGCGTGCAAACAGGCTCAGAACGGTCTTCAGCTGAGCCATCGTCACATGCCGATCCACCATCAGCCCTTCCATCTGGTGGAACATACAGGAATGCGTGGCATCGATGGCGTCCGGTCTGTACACGCGTCCCAGCGAAACAATTCGAACGGGTGGCTTCGTCTTCTCCATCGTTCGGATCTGAACCGTCGAAGTCTGACTGCGAAGTAACACAGGTGTGCCCGCTGCAACCGTTGCACACGCGACGTAGAAATTGTCCAGAGGATCGCGCGCCGGATGGTCTTCCGGAATGTTCAGCGCCTGAAAGTTGTGATGCTCATCTTCCAGCTCAGGCCCCTCTGTCACCATGAAACCGAAGCGTCCCATGAGCTCGCGGAACTGTGCAATTGTCTGAGTGATTGGATGGAGCTTACCCAGCCGCGGCAATTCGCCAGGGAGAGTCACATCGAAGTCCATGGCGGCTTTACGCACCTGAGCC
Source organism: Planctomyces sp. (assembly GCA_016795105.1). Lineage (GTDB taxonomy): Bacteria > Planctomycetota > Planctomycetia > Planctomycetales > Planctomycetaceae > F1-80-MAGs062. The sequence goes on along the minus strand of JAEUIH010000040.1, from coordinate 43,300 downwards.
TGTACAGCCAGTTGCTGCTGGTCCAATGCGTCACTGACCGCAGTGCGGACTTCGTTGAATCGCTTCCCCACCTGAGGCTTCAGATCGGGTGTCGCCTGCCCGACCAGTTTCTGGAGCTCGCGGATCCGGCCATTCTTCTGGCCCATGTATTCAATTCGAGCAGCCTCCAGAAGCTCTGAAGTATTCGCTGCACGAATCGCAGCCAATGCAGACTGTTCAAAATCGTCAAATGTCTTCAGGATTTCCATAACCGTGCCTGCAGTTTAACGAACCGACTCACGACGTTTGTCAATGGAAAAAGGCGAGCACCCCTGATCGGAGACTCGCCTTTTGATTCCACATTCAGCACTCACAAGTGCGTTACGCAGCAATCCCTTTTGCCGTGCGAACAGCGGCAACAATCTCGTCGAAGATCGCTGGATCGGCAATGGCCAGTTCACTCAGCGACTTCCGGTTCAATTCGATGTTGGCAAGTCCAAGCCCATGAATGAATTCGGAATATGACAGGCCTCGTTCACGACAGGCGGCCGTCAGACGAGTAATCCAGAGGGCGCGGAAGGTTCGCTTCTTGACACGGCGATCGCGAGTCGCAAATGCTCGCGCACGAACCAACGTCTCTTTGACGGTTCGCAGAAGCTTACTGCGACCACCAACATTTCCTCGCGCTTCCTTAAACAGACGATTCTTGGAACGACGGCGAGCTTTTCCTAAACGAACACGCATCTTACCAGGCCTTCACACTATTTCTGAGCATTCCGCTTGACGCAATCAGCCAACGCTTACAACTCAAATCAATTTCAAACCAAAACGCATCGCAGTCTGCACGCAATCCTCAGAAGCTGGGACGCAGCGCTTCTACGATATTTCTTGCTGCCAGACCACACACTACGCCATCCTGACGCAGGCCGCGGCCTCGCTTGCCACCTTTGTGGCTCATTAAATGGCCTCGAAACGCCTTGCGGTGCTTGGCCTTACCAGATGCGGTGATCTTGAATCGCCGCTTCATTCCCTTATGTGTCTTTTGCTTGGGCATTTCCGTCTCCACGACAGAAAGTGTTCATGTGTATATCATTTTTAACTAAAGAGCCGGGGAGTATAACGGCATTGTTTCCGGCTTGTAAAGCAGGTTACCCACGGTTCGACAAATTTTGACCCCAGGAGGCTCCGGATTTCTTTCCAGTTGGAATTCCGAGTCGAATTCCACTTGAACGAAGCCATCTCTTTGATCGAAGCCCTCTCTTCGATCGAGACAGTATCGGCGATCCCTGCCCGAAAACGTCAGCGAATCTGTCCGTTACCTCGGACGACGTACTTATAGGTGGTCATTTCCCGCAATCCACAGGGTCCGCGCGCATGAAATCGATCGGTGCTGATCCCGATTTCCGCACCCAGGCCGAATTCTCCGCCATCATTAAATCGGGTGCTGGCGTTGACCATCACGGCGGCGGAATCCACGCAGGTTTCAAATTTCGCCGCCGCAGCCGTGTTTTGGGTCACGATTGCGTCGGTATGTGAGGACCCGTATTCCCGGATGTGCCGAATGGCGTGCTCGATCGAATCCACGATCTTTACGGACATGACGAGTGCGAGGTATTCGGTTCGAAAATCCTGCTCAGTCGCCGGCACAGCATTTGGGATCTTCGGAAAGCTGAACGGGCAGCACCGCAGTTCAACGCCCCGTTTTTGGAGCTCTTCAGCAAGGCGGCCCAAAAGTCTGTCGGCGGCGGCCTGATGAATCAGAAGGGTTTCAGCTGCATTGCAAACGCCTGGCCGCTGGCATTTGCTGTTGATCAGAACGTCAACTGCCATCTGTTCGTCTGCGGATTCATCGACAAACACGTGGCAGATTCCGTCAAAGTGCTTAATGACCGGCATTCTGGCTTCGGCTGTGACACGTTCGATGAGCGAGCGACCTCCGCGGGGAATGGCGACATCGATCCATTGATTCATTCGCAGAAATTGCCCAACGGCTTCGCGATCGGTGGATTCCACAATCTGAGCCGCGTGTTCTGGCAGGCCCACCTCTTTGAGCGTTTTCTGAAGGATCGATGCGAACGCCAGATTGCTGTGGATGGCTTCTTTCCCGCCTCGAAGGATCACCGCGTTGCCGCTCTTGATACAAATGGCGGCTGCATCGATCGTGACATTTGGACGCGATTCGTAGATGAAGAACACAACTCCCAAGGGGACTCGAATCTTCAGGATCTGCAGTCCGTTGGGACGACGTCCGCCTTCAATCACCTCACCAACCGGATCCGGCAAAGCGGCGATTTGTTCAACGGCCTGAGCGAGGTCTTCCAGACGCGATGGAGTCAGCCGAAGCCGATCCAGAAGTGCAGAACTCAGACCGGCCGCTGTGCCGGACTTCAAATCCTGTTCATTAGCGGCGAGCAATTCCGACTGGCTGTCACGCAGTTCCTGAGCAACGCGCTTCAACCATTTGTTTCGCGTTGCACCGGAAATCGTTGACAACTCAACCGCCGCTTCGCGCGCCTGCTTCGCGATTCGCTGAGTATAATCCTGCAGTTGTTCCATGATCTCAGAAGTTCCAGTTGGAATAGACGGCTGATCGAAATGTCTGCCATTCGTCTCGATGACTCACGGCCTCAGGTCGATCTACCAGCTGACAAATCCAGGCGTCCATTCGCTGTAGTCGTTCAGAGAGGACAGCGGCGATATTGGAGCAGATTCGAAATGCGGCTCCAGGATGTTCTGCAGCCAGTTTCATAAAGTCTTCACGAGTATATGTACAAACACTGACGCTGGTTTTTGCACGGATCGTGGCGGAATGTGGTGCGGTTCTCACAAACGACATTTCACCGAAAACATCTCCAACGCGAAGTTCTGCCAGCACCATTTCTGAACCATCTTCGGCCTGACGGACAACCGTGCATTCTCCCGATAAGATGATCCAGAGAGCCTGAATCGATTTCCCTTCATGCAGGATCGTGGAATCCGCATCGAAGTTCATTCGAGTCATGTCCTGAATGACTCGAGCAGCATCGGCGGGGCCGAGTCCTTCAAAGGTTGGGTATGCAGTGAGCTTCTCAGCGGAAATCACGCCTGTCCTTGAATTCGTTCCTGATGTCATTCTGTTAGCCATCTTCGTATTCTGTAAGTGTGATCGTATTCTGAGTCATTCATTTGAGTCATGAGACGGACGCGGGCCGGGATTATGGATTATATCCCGCCCAGTACTGTGGCTCGGCCAACTCGACCAATCCCCACCAGATAAGCGGCCGTTCTCAGCGGAATCTTCTTTTCTTCGGCAATCGACCAGACTTTGTCGAAGCTGCGAGTCATCGTCTTTTCCAGTTCCTCTCGAATACGATTGAGATCCCAGCGGAAATACTGCTGGTTCTGAACCCATTCGAAATAGCTGACGGTCACACCCCCGGCATTCGCCAGAATATCCGGCAAAACGACGATATCGCGTCGTCTGAGGATCAGGTCCGCTTCCGGTGTGATCGGTCCGTTCGCGGCTTCCACGATGTATTTTGCTCGCACATGTTCCGCATTCTCCAGCGTCAGAACGCCACCAAGTGCTGCCGGAATCAGTACGTCAACTTCAAGCGACAGCAGACTTTCATTGCTGATTGCATCGCCACCCGAAAACCCGGCGAGACTGCCCTTCTGTTTTACCCAAGTCAGAGCTGCGGGGATGTCAATTCCTTCACGATTGAAGATACCTCCACTGACATCAGAGATTGCCACCACCTTTCCGCCGGCCCTGTGGATGAACTCCGCAGTAAACGTCCCTACGTTGCCGAATCCCTGAATTGCGACTGTCGATTCGGCGAGTGATTTCCGGAACTTCCTGAGCAGAGCCTCGGTCAGGATACCAACTCCTCGACCTGTGGCTTCCTCGCGTCCTTCCGCACCATACAGCTCGATGGGCTTCCCTGTCACACACGCCGGATTAAATCCATGGAACTTCTCATACTGGTTGACAAACCAGGCCATCACCTGAGCATTGGTGCCCATATCGGGTGCCGGGATGTCTTTATCCGGGCCAATCAAATCATGAATCTCATCGACAAATTTGCGAGTCAGTCGCTCCAGTTCATCGGGGCTCAGATCTTTCGGACGTACGCTGATTCCCCCTTTTGCTCCGCCATACGGAAGATCGACAACGGCGGTTTTCCATGTCATCAGTGACGCGAGAGCCAGCACTTCGTCGGCATCGACTTCGTGATGATATCGCAGACCTCCCTTCATGGGACCTCGAGCACTGTTATGCTGAATTCGGTAACCCACGAAGGTCGCAATGTCGCCATTGTCAAGCTTCATCGCAATCTGAACTTTGACTTCGCGTTCAGGGGTCAGGAGCAACCGCTTCATATTTGGAGACAGGTCCATAACAGACGCCGCCTCTTCAAAGTATTGCCCAGCGGCTTCAAATGCATTTTTCATGAGCCAGAACGACTTTCTCTGAAAGTATGAACGAGCCTATCTTCATTCGAACAGCATCTTATACGCTTGAACCATAGTGATTTTTTACAAGGAACGCTTCCGATTTCTACGATCCGCCATCACTGGGGGATCGGCGAGTGAGAAAATCAGCGATTTGCTTCGCATAAAGCGCCATCCCGATTTCCGAGGGCGTTAAGTGTCCCCTGGAAAACAATTTGATCCCAGCTTCGGACTGACTGAATGCCTGCCGACAGTCCAGCAGCCGAATTCCGCGGTCCGAACAGAACTGCTTCAGCACTTCAGAAGGCAATTGGCTGGAATACGGTGTCACACCACTCACCCTCTCCTGCTTTGTCAGTTCCGGATAAACGTCTGATGAAACGATCTGCCAGTGAATCGGCGTAGACGTCAACAGAAATTTCGCTCCGGATTCATCTGCCAGCTGCTTCACAAGCTGGATGGGTTCAAGAGCATGTCTCACCTGAAGTCTCATATCGGGAGGATCGTCGGACAGCCACGCAAACGCTGAGTCTCCTGCGTCTGTCGTTGCGGTCGCGGCCGATCGGCCTTCGAGTGCTTCCTGTACATGATCGATGGTGAGTCGTGCGAGTGCCGACCTGCGAAGTTCGGATTTCCAGAAAGAGTCCCGTTCTGGCGTTCGTCCGGAATCATCTTCCTTCAGGGAGCTGTGAACGCAGTGTGAGATTTCTCCATTCTGAATCAACAGCCGACGATAGCAGGCATCGTCTGCAATATCCGTCATATCAAAGTGCAGAATTACCAGGTCAGGTTTGAGATCACGACCCTGTTCACGATACTGGAGTGCGGACAACAGCGGGCAGTATCCCGGGACTCCTGCGTTGATGACCTCCACTTCTGTATCAAGTCGCTTCGACAACAGTTCCTGCAGCAAAGAAGTCACCGTGTATTGCTGATCAACTCCTGTTCCGAACACCGTGTCATCGCCCAGAAACAGGATTCGAAATCGATTCCCGTTTCTGCCGGCCGACGGTCGGGATTCGGATCCATCGGAGGATTCTCGAAAGCCGGCTGGTCCAATTCGGATTCGAGCCTGCCTGCCCGACGCAGATGTCATCTGCAGAGTCGCCCCGGGAAGCAATTCATGGTGGCGAATGGCGGAAGGTTTCAGCAGTACTTGAACGGACTGCACCGCACGCGAGGCCACAAGGTCCACGGCTGGCCCTGTTGTGGCACGCAGCCAGAACTCCGCCCCGATGACTGCTGAAATCAGCAGACCAACGGCCACGATCAGATTTCGCAGCATGCGTTTGGGGCGAAACAACATGAAACTGTGACCAGTCCGTTCAGTATTCAATACCGCAGAAACTGCCGAATCTTACCCGCTTTGCGGCTCGCGACTCAAGACAGACCTGAAATGCAAAGACACACCTCCAACGCAAATGCGCCCCACATCGCAAAAGCACACACACCAAAACGCAAAAAAGGGCGAACTTCCGAAGAAGTTCGCCCCTGGGAGGAGGGAGTTCTGTGTTTTGGGAGAGTATCTGATTGGGGATCAGGCTGCTTTTCGCTGAGCTGGTTCCGTCATCAGGATACTCGCAGATCGCTTAACGTTTGAACCCGGGCCGCCTCGCGGAGGGTAGCCGTATTCGCGGAGTTTTCCGGACAGGGTTCGGAGACCGATCTTCAGAATCTGAGCGGTTCTCTCTCGGTTTCCGTTACAGCGAGCGAACGTAGATTCGATCAGCTTGCGTTCCATCTCTCGAAGTGTCATTCCAACACCTTCGACGCCCTCTTCTTCGGGCGAAGTATTCTGGAGCCATGGGCGAAGGTCGTCAGGCCCAATGGTCTCAGTCACATCAACTGTACAGGCTCGTTCGATGACGTTCTGAAGTTCACGAACGTTGCCTGGCCATGGATGACTTTCAAGAACCTTCAGGCCTTCTGCACAAACCTGTCGTGGCGGACGACCTTCTTTGAGCGAAATCTGGCTGATGAAGTGTTCCACCAGAAGCGGAATGTCGTTCTGTCGAACTCGAAGCGGTGGTGACTGCAGAGTAATCCCGCTCAGGTGCTGAAGCAGATCGTCACGGAAGCGGCCTTCCATGGCCAGTCGATTCAGATCGCCGTGTGTAGCAGCGATGAATCGGATGTTGATTCCATCCTGACTTCCGTGAAGAACTGCGGTGGCTCGCTGCTCCAGCAGCTGGGCCAGCCTTCGCTGAAATGGCAGAGCAACGGTGTCAACGTTGTCCAGGAGGATTGATCCGCCTTCTGCCATCTTCAGATATCCGGGGAATCCGTCCGGCGTTCCGTCGCCAAACAGCTGATGCTCAAGCGTTTCCACCGAATGCAGACTACAGTCAATTCGCAGGAAAGGCTTAGATGCCCGGCGACTGCATCGGTGCAGTCCTTCCGAGATCAGAGTCGTTCCGCTTCCCGGTTCGCCTCGGACCAGGACCGTGCGGTCATCATCAGCCGCAATTCGAATGCTCTCTCGCAGAGACTGCATTGCCGGCGTACTTCCGACAAGGTCCATCAGGTTGCGATTCAGAAGCTGACGGCGAAGCTTTTCGTTTTCCCGGATCAGTTCGCCACGTTTCAGAGCATTCAGCAGAGCTGCTCCAAATCGTGATGCTGAATATGGACGCTCAATCACGTCACATTCGAACGTGGGTACTGTTTCGCGTCCCCAGCGAGAATCCTCACCAACAATGCAGATGATCTGGGCGGCCTTCGAATGACTTCGAATGGCTGCATGAACCTCCTGCATTCGGGACACGTTGTCTGCATCATCAATGATGCAGCAGCAGAATTCCTGTCGACTCAGATGGAACAGCATTGCATCCGGGCTGTCCGTCTCGCAGACAGACATGCCTCGCTTGCGGACATCGTCTGCAAGCAGCTGTCGAGCCCCGGGACGCGGCGAAAACACCAGCACGCTGCGGTTCGAGGTTTCTGTTTCGGTGGTCGTATTAGTTTCAGGAGAGCCGGTAGAAGGTGCGCCGGGAAAACGCAGAATGTGCGGCTCATGTTGAGCGCCGTGAGGGAACTCGTGCATGATTTCCTCAATCTGTGAGCAGAGGGGAGAGAGAGGCAGGACAGGAGGAGAGGTAAACTTTTCGCTCAGAGTAATCCCGGACAGTTTCTCGTTTGAGAAGACGATGCACTGACTGAGTCTGAATGAATTGTTCAGGTGTTCCGGACGGAACTGTTCGAGGTGAAACTGTTCCGAATGGAACCGATTCGACTTGAACTTAGAAGACAGGAAGAGAAGAACTTTTGAGACCTTTGTTTTGGGACTCGTAAAACGATTCCCGTTGAGAGGCCGTTTGATATCTCCATCGCGTCGATGGTGTCAACATGTGTTCTTCACGAAACTGAAGAAACTTTGCTCCAAATTTTTGTTTTTTTGACCTTGATTCCGTGAACCCCCATTTTCGGTCCAGCAGCTCGGCATTTTCTGCCGGTGTCCAGTTCAAATTCCTCTGATCCAACTGCAATCTTCAATGCCTGAATCTTCTCCAATGCCCCCAAACTAAGTGCGATATTCCTCAAAAAAAATAGTAACAGCGGTCAAGGGTTCTTGCGTTCCCTCAACCGCTGTTACTGGCCAGGCTTCTTTGACTTCAGTAACGATTCACTCGACTTAGTACTGGTTCGCGAATCGTGAAGGGTCCTGAGAAAACAGTGACATCGTTTCTCGTGATCGGAACAGATACAGCCTGTCACGGTACCACAGCGAATAGTCCAGCATTCCAGGCTGCTCTTCACCCGTATTCACCAACAACACAACGTCGTTTCCTCCTGCTGCCGGTGCATATCGCGATGGATCAGATTCAAACATCGCCTTCGCTCGGGCAGATGAAAACTGATAACTCTGCAGGCCAAAGGTCGCTGTGAATTCCGGCTTTGCATCCACAAGTTCGCGTTGATCTCGAAGTTCAACCGGGCAGAATCCCTTGAATCCGGTTTCCGCCTGCCGAGCCATTATCAACTTTCGCTGACGCTCTCGACGGACCTGCTCCGCAGCCTGCTGAAGCTGCACAGCATCCACTGAATTCTGTCCCGCCGCCGGTTGTGCCTGTACTGGTTGTGCCTGTACTGGTTGTGGCTGAACCGGCTGACCGATCATCTGGGCTTCCTGCGGGACCGGTACACGGGCCGGTGTTACGGCCGGTCCAGAAACGTCAATGCTGGGAAGATTGTCAGAGAAGTCTTCCACCGGAGGCAGTGGGTCGCCAAACGATTCGGAATTGAGTTCCTTTGCGGTATCTTCGATAACGGCCCGCCCTGTTGTTTCCCCGCCAAAGAATTCTTCGTCGGAGACGTTTAGCTGCACGCCGGTAAACGGATTCTCAACCGGTGCTGCTTCCGTTGCAGCAGCCGGTGCTTCCATTGTCTCAAATGGTGATGATTCAGGCTGATTGGTTTCAACGTCCGGGCGAGGTGTCGCCTCAACCTGAGTAGCCTCAACCTGAGTAGCCTCAACCGGATTCGACTCAACCGGAGCCGTTTCCACCGGCGTTGCTGCGACTGGCGTCTTTTCGGCTGCGAGTGGCTGGCTGACCTGTGTCTTTGGAATCTCAAGCAGCGAGTCTAAGTCCAGTTCATCCTCAACTGTGATCTCGGCACTCTCACCGAACGGGTCAACGAAGTCGTCATCCACTGGTGAGGCTTTAGGAGGTTCGGGCTGTAACGGAGCCGCCTGTGCCCGAGGGGGTACTGAGTTCACTGCGCTTCCTGCTGTAGCTCCTGCCTGTGACGGCTTTGCGACGCGATTACCAGACCCTGACAGGAACGATGGAGCCGAGCCCGGCTGCACGTATTGCTGGGTTCTGGGAGGATTTCCCTGAGCCGGGATGGCCGGTCTCGGAGTCGCTCCGGACTGAGCCGCCGCAGGACGCCCCGGACTTTGTGAAGCACTTGCCGATCGCATCACATTCTGTTGTGGCTGAGCATTCGGTTGAGCCGGTCGGCCCTGAGCAGTTGCAGAACCCTGACTCGCCGCTGGTCTCTGAGTGGGTGCAGGATTCTGAGTCGGTGCACCTGCCTGGGCGGGCGAACCGGTCCGAAGTTCCGGTGGCTGCGGAGCTTTCGCAGTGGCTTCTTCTTTGGTGTTCTTGCCTTTCAGTTTTCCAAAGAACTTCTGGAAGGCGTTCTGTTTCGCAGCCGGCTTTGCTGGTGCCGTGGATCCAGAAGCCTGAGCACCAGTCTGGTTCTGAGCTCCTGGCAGCTGCTTGGGACGAACATTCTCCATTCGAGGAGTTGTCGCATGCGGCAGGTCCTTGTCCTTCATTGAAGGAGGTTCCTGACCGTTTTCCCGAAACAGTTTGTTGAGTTCTGCTTCGACGCTGCTGTTCCCCGCCTGGGATCCTGCAGGTGCGGAACCCGTTGCCCCGGCCTGACCGGACGTTTGATACTGAACCTGCTGTACGCCATTTGCCTGCTGCACGTTATTTGCTGGGCCGGATGAAACTGGTACGGGTTTCAGTCCAGTCCCTGTTGGGCGCGGTACTTGTGAAGTACCATCCGGAAAAGTGGCCGGTCTGCCAGTCGCAGAAAATGCATACAACACATCGTTACTCAGCAGCGGAGCAGACGTCAGCGCCGCGGCCAGCAGCATTCGACGAACCTGTTTACGAGCAGTCATGATTCGAGTCCCTGAAAAGTTATCTGAGCATCCAGCTCATCTGTCAGTGTCTCTATCGACCACTCCGAAAACTCGGGTTGTTCCTGTTGGACCGGTTTTAAGGCCGCTACGACGGATAGGATGCCTACATCTGGAACAACCGGAACATTCCGAAAAGTTTCCGCAGTCTTCCCCGTCCAACATCACGAGGCGTCAAAGTCTGCCTATCTTTCCTGAAATCCAGTTTGTTTTCTCCGCTTTCCGGAGTTCTCATGAAACCTGACCCTTCTGCATCAAACAACTCTGCATCGAACAACGTCCCGCAGTCCTCGTCGCCAGCAAAGTCAGCGACGGAACAAGTCGTCGAAGTCGCTGGAAATCAGATCACGATTCGCGTCGAGAACGTCGCTGCCGCAGGACGCCCTCGCTGGTTTGTTGCAGGGTTGCTTCTTGTTTCAATCGGCCTGAACCTGTGGCTCTTGTTTTCACCTTCCGATTCAAATTACGAGCGAGCCAGAATTCCGCGTTCCCATGTCTCGGGTGAACCCGGCGCGGATTCGAAGATCGCAATCATCAACGTGACTGGCACCATTAGTCCTCCATTTACGGAACGCTGGATTCGAGAAATCCAGGCGGCGGCGGATGACGATCAGGTGAAAGGTGTGATTCTTGCCATCGACAGTCCTGGAGGACTGGTGGCCGACAGTCATCAGATTCTTCGTGAGATTCAAAAGCTTGTCAGGAAGAAACCGGTTTCAGTCGCCATGAAACGTCTTGCAGCCTCCGGTGGATATTACATCGCAATGGGGATCGGGCCTGAAGGAGTGATTTACGCAGAGCCCACGACCTGGACTGGCTCAATCGGTGTGATCATCCCTCGTTACAACGCCGCGGAGCTCGCTCAGTCCATTGGTGTTCGCGTTGAGCCACTTGCAACCGGGCCCATGAAGGATTCACTCAATCCGTTTCGAGATCTGAAACCTGAAGAGCAAAAAGTGTGGGATGCAATTCTTGCAGATGCCTTCGATCGCTTTGTGGGCGTCATCGATGCCGGCCGAAGTCAGCTCGATGATACCGCAGTTCGAGCACTCGCCACAGGCCAGCTTTACACTGCTCAACAGGCCGTCGACAATCACCTTGTTGACCAGATTGGCTACACGGAAGACGCAGTAGAAGCTATGGCTGCGAAGCTGCAGCTGGCAGAGTACGAAGTGTTTGAATATCGTCAGACTCCAGGTCTGGTTGATGCAATCCTCGGGGCGAACACTCAACAACCCAGCAGCCTGACCGAACAGTTTCTGGAATCAACCGTCCCAAAAGCCATGTACTACTGCTCCTGGAATCCCTGGCCAAAGTAGCAGGCATTCTCCGAATGCCGTCCGCAACGCCGCCAGCCGAGTCGCAGCGGACGGCAGACGGAGTCTGCCTGCTACTTTCAACACCGCATACAAATCGCTGCGGACGGCAGACGGAGTCTGCCTGCTACTTTCAACACCGCATACAAATCGCAGCGGACGGCAGACGGAGTCTGCCTGCTACTTTCAACACCGCACACAAATCGCTGCGGACGGCAGACGGAGTCTGCCTGCTACTTTCAACACCGCAGACAAATCGCAGCGGACGGCAGACGGAGTCTGCCTGCTACTTTTTCAACCGTCGGATTCGTTCGGCGAGTTCCTGGCGTGCTCGGAAGATTCGACTTCGGACGGTCCCCATTGGAATTTCCAACAGGCGGGCGATTTCTTCGTAGGAGAGTCCGTCAATTTCTTTGAGGATCAAAGCTTCTCGAAATTCGTCCGGGATTTGCGACATTGCCTGCCGCAGTTGAGTCAGCTCATCCTCGCGTTCCAGCTGATGTGACGGAGCCGGCTGATGTTCATGATCGGCCGTATCGAACCCTCGGGATTCTGTTATTGAATCCAGCGAGACTGTCGGCAGTCGATTCCTGCGATGGTGAGTGACGGCGCAGTTGCGAGCAATACGATACAGCCAGGAATAGAATCCGGCTTCAGATCGAAACGTGTTCAGGTGCTTCCATGCGGACACGAAAGCATGCTGAGCGATTTCAAGTGCATCTTCCCGTGAACCTGTTCCCAGTTCGAGGCTGTGTACAAGCCGGTCCTGATGTCGATACACGAGCTGTTCAAAGGCAGAGCCGTCTCCCTGTTTGGCTCGTTCGACCAGTTCGGTATCTGACAAAGAGTCCACGACGGTGTTGCCTGCTAGTGCGTTTCCCGAGTAATACTGCTGCCAGGATCCGTTGCCGGTCCTGCATGACGAGTCAACACATTTCGATGATGAAACCATGCCATGGCAAGGATTCCGGTAGCCAATAGCCCAAGGCTGAGCAGCTGTGAAAACGTCAGTGAGGTGCCAAGTCGACCGGGCTCGTCATCACGGAATGATTCGAGGACGAATCGGTTGATCGGATACATGATCCATGCCAGTGCCAAAACGGCGCCGTCGAACGGCCTTCGCGGGAAGAACCATGCCAGCAATCCGGCGAGCAGAAATGCGGCAACGGAACTGTAAATCTGAGTCGGGTGCAGCGGAATTGTTGCCATTGCGTCTTCCGGGATAATGCCTCGCTCGACCATCTTGGAAAATGCGAGACTATCCGGTGGAAACTGAACGGCCCAGGGACGACTGCACTGAGCACCATAGCAGCAGCCGTACAGAAAACAGCCAATTCTCCCAAAGCCTTCACCAACGAACAACGATGATGCAAGGACGTCGCATATGACCAGCGGATCAACGTTGCGACGCCGACAATAATAAATCAGACCCGGAACGCCCCCAATGATGCATCCATAGAAAACAATGCCCCCGTCCCAGAGTGCAAACAGAGCGATCAGTCGGTCGATCCCCTCTTTTCCAGCAACGACCCGGTCACCATACTGCATCAGATAGATCAGCCTGGCTCCTATCAATCCGGGGACCAGAACCCACATCATCATGTCCCAGATAATGTCCGGGTTCATTCCCACGGTTTTCACTCGACTGGCAGCAAGCAGCGTGGCTGTGGAAAATCCGATAAACATCATGAATCCATAGCCGAATACCGGAATCCCGGATTTCGCAAGCGGAAGTCCAGCCATTGGTATCGCCATGACGACGACGGGCAGCAGCAGCCAAAAAAAGGCCGATGCTTTGATTTGCTCCATGTCGTGGCGCAGTTTCCAGTTGACGATCGACGCGATGATGGCGACCGTTGTCCAGATCAGGATCAGCCAGCCAACTCCAACCAGCAGTTCATTGCCGACGGATTCAAAAAGCCAGTAATCCTGAAATACAAATCGCAGCAGAACCTTTCGCATGTTGATCCATCAACCAGAGTCCTGAAGAAGAGCAGAATCCCTTTTCGAACAAGCTTTCCTGTCTGCTTTGCTCACTGTCATCAATTCGACAGCCGCTGCCCTGCCCGTTCGGCGCGGACTGCATAGTAAACGGATTCCAGGGGGTTTGGCGACCCTGAGAACCCCCCGCTTTTCAACAAATTCAATATATCGTAGCTTGGGCATTCCTGCCCGAGCAGTAACTAAGTAGCTTGGGCATTCCTGCCCGAGCCGCCCCTGGTTCGCACTGGTTCGCACTGGTTCGCAGCAGCGCCGCAGCAGAACTCGAACCGGCGCCGTGACGGGCAGGAATGCCCATCCTACATTTGTGACGGGCAGGAATGCCGATCCTACATTTGTGACGGGCAGGAATGCCCATCCTACTTAGAGGGGTAAGACTTGCCAGGTGTTTTGAAGAGGGGAGCCGGATTCTACGAGCGGTGTTGGGCGGCCGGAGGGACTGATCCAGTGAGAATTCGGGGCGATGCCGAGGTGATGAAAGACGGTGGCGGCAAGATCGCCAGGCCCAAGTGGATGCTCATGGATCGAACCACCTCGACGATCAGTGGCCCCGATGATTCGTCCCTGACTGAATCCACCGCCAGCCAGTACAAACGACATGACACTGGGCCAGTGGTCGCGGCCCGCGGTCTTTGTCATGACGGGACTTCGTCCGAATTCTCCGATCAGCACAACCAGTGTCGTTTCCAGGAGGCCTCGCTCTTCCAGATCCTCTATCAGTGTCGTGAACCCTCGGTCGAGTACCGGGAGCATCGGCTTGAGGCCCTTTTCAATGCCTCCCCACTGCACTTCATCTCCATGATGGTCCCAATGTCCCCATGCGTCGCTTAAGGTGACGTAGGTTACACCAGCTTCCACGAGGCGTCGTGCCAGCAATGCTTTTTCACCCATCGAATCGCGGCCATAGCGGTCACGAATGGCGTCTGATTCCTGACTGAGGTCGAAGGCCTTCTCCGCGGCGCCACCCATAACGAGCTGATATGCTTCCTGAGCATATCGTTCCTGTTGCTGAAAGCCGGTCGAAAGTTCTGTTCTGCTGCGAAACAGATCCAGTTCGCGTCGCAACTGATCGCGGTTCTGTAACCGAGGAACTTCAACTCCTTTGGGCATTGCAAACCGACCGTTGACTCGGCCCCCATCCAGTGGTTCGAATTCCTGACCAAGGTCCCCTGCTCCGTAGATATCCGCTGCCAGACTGTTTGCTAAAGCGACATACGGAGGCATTCCCGGCTGGCACGGGCCTCGAAACTTTGCAGCAATGGAACCCATTGAAGGATATCCACCACCCTGACGGCCGACTTCGGTTCTTTGTGCTTTAGGATTCGCCGCCTGAAACGTGATCGGTGTGTGATTACTGGAGCTCGCATCCATGGATCGAACAACGGTCAGCTTGTCCAGCATCGCCGCCTGTCGAGGAAGATGCTCGCAGAACTGCACACCGGGAATCGATGTTGCAATCGTCCCGAATGGTCCTCGAATTTCGGGCGGCATCTCCGGTTTCGGATCCCACATATCAATCTGACTTGGGCCCCCAGACAACCAGATCTGAATGACGGCGGTTGGTCGAGTTGAATCCGCACGGGTCTCGGATGCCCGGGATGGGACGAGCCCCGCAAGAGTTGCAGCCCCAAGGCTTCCGACCTGCAACATCCAGCGACGGCTTCCAATTCGGATGGCGGGATTCAGAGAAGGACAGAACAGAGAAGCGACGTCTGCTGTCATAGTTTGCCTCACGATTCCGGGATGCATCGATCGCGATCATTCACGAAAACCTGTCTCTTGGTAACATGATCGACAAACAACATCAAGCGGAATTCCGAATTCCGGTGGATTCGATACCATTCAGATCCCGGACACCACAGCATTGGTAAAGCTGTCACAGCTCAATGGAATGAGACTTCGGAAGATTTCAGCAGTATGCCCCACATTCTGATCACTGGCGCCAGCGGGTTTATTGGAACTCGCTCGACCCAGGCATTTCGTGCTGCTGGATGGTCGACAACCCTTGTTGGTCGACGACCGATCAGCGATCCGGATTACATCCGGCACAACCTGGCATCCCCGCCGTCAACAGAGCTATTGGCAGCGATCGAACGCAGCGACGTTGTTCTGCATGCTGCGGCTCGCAGTTCTCCGTGGGGTTCCGTTCGCAGTTTCCAACAGGATAACGTCCAGGCGACTCGCGTTCTGCTGGACGCCTGTCGTCAGCAGGGAGTTCCAAAGTTCCTGTATGTATCGTCTTCAAGTGTCTATTACCGATCCGAAGATCAACTGAGCATCACAGAAGACACGCCGCAGGCAAACCCGGCCGTCAACATCTATGCAGCCACAAAACAGTTCTCGGAAAAGCTCGTGCGGGACTATCCTGGACAGTGGTGTATTCTTCGTCCACGAGCAGTCTACGGGCCAGGAGACACCGTGTTGTTTCCTCGAATTCTGGCAGCAGCGAAAGCAGGTAGACTCCCTCTGCTGATCCGGGAATCCAGTCCCGTGATTGGTGACCTGATTTATATAGACAACCTGACACACTATCTGAAGCTCGCAGCAGAACGTGCTGATGTGACGGGTGAATTCAATCTGACCGACAATGAGCCTGTGCCGATCATCGAATTCCTGCTGAGTGTTTTTGATCAGCTCGATATTCCTCGTCCAACGAAAACCGTTTCCATCAGGAAGGCTCAATGGGCCGCGTTGATGCTGGAAGTCATCTATCGGAAACTGCTCTGGTGGAAGGAACCCCCGATTACACGATTTGGTGTGCACGTCTTTGCGTATTCAAAGACATTTGACATCAGCCGGACAATTCAGACCTTTGGACTTCCACCATTCACAACAACGGAAGGTGTCCGAAATTTCGTGGAGTGGATCCGTCGGGAGGATCCGTATTCATGAATCTTCTGGCATTAATGGCAGGCCTTGATGAAGACGCAACAACGGCCGTCAGCCTTGTGATGTGCAGTTACCTCGGATTGTTGACCGCAAAGAGCTGGCTGGCGCTGAACATCATTCGACAGCAGAGACAATTACTGAGCAAGTACGAAGCGGAACTCGGGGACTCTGAACACGGTCAGCGACGTTCTTCAACCCTGTCAACGCCTGTATCAGCGGCAGTGAATGTGAATATATTGACGTCAGTGAGTGTGGTTCAGCCCATTTTGAGTGGGGATCCATTGCTCAGGGAGAAGTTGTGGGAGAACGTCGAAGCTCTTCCAAAATCCGTGCAGTTCTTGTGGCTCGTGGATGAAACCGATCCCGAGGGACAGCGAATCGCGGAAGAGCTGCGAGCCAAACATCAAAACGTCCGCGTGATGCTCTGCGAGGAATCGCCCCCAACAGTCAATCCCAAGACGTTTAAGCTGGACAAGGCATTGCGAGATTGTTCAACAACGTGGTTTGTCGTCCTCGATGACGACACGGTAATTACTCCTCAGAGCCTGATTCATGCCGAGGCACATCTCAGAAACGGAGACCTCTATACCGGGCTGCCTCGTTATCAGTCTGACCGACGATTCTGGAGTCGTCTGCTGGCACACTTTGTAAACAACAACGCGGTACTCACATACCTGCCTCTGCTCAGTTTTGAACCGCCGGTCTCAATCAACGGCATGTTCTACGTTGTGCGTACCTCAGTGATGCAGCAATCCGGTGGATTTGGGCCGCTGCTGAACGAACTGTGCGATGACTATGCGGTTCGAAGGCACGCGACGAAGCACGATTGGAGAGTAATTCAGGGAATCACGCCGCAGACGGTTCAGACCAGCATTGAAGGATACAGACACTACTTTGCAATGATGCATCGATGGATGCTGTTTGCTTCGATCCTTATTCGCGATCAGAGCATTTCGGTGCAGCTCTTGCTGACATTCCTGCTTGGAATACCTCCGGTGCTCTTGTGGTGTTCGATTCTGCTGACCTGCCTGATGCCGGAGATGACCATTCAACTGTTCGGGCTGCTGGTTGCCCGCTATCTGCTGCTGAATCTGGTCCACCTGACAGCATTTCGTGAATCCAGAGCGCTATCGCCCGTGTTATCGCTGACCGCAGAGTTGCTTCAGCCCCTGCATGCTCTGCATGGATTTCTCGTCCGAACAATTCGATGGCGTCGACATACAATTCGAGTCTGCGAAGGAAACCGTTTTGAGATTCTGAAACAGGGGGAGAAGTGACTAATGCACATTCTTCGTCGTCCCCCGGCCATACATCATCATACGCCCTACAAAATTGCAGTGGTCACCGGGCTGAGCGATCCTGAGAGTTGTCGGTTGACAAAGTCTCAACGCATGCTGATAACACCACCAGATGTCGACGTTCAGTCAGTCGTCCGCTGGAACTTCCCCTTCACTCCGGACCCGTCTGTCAGAACCGGTGAGGAACATCTGGAACAGGTCGATCCTGCGATTCCATTGCTGAGGGCAAGCTTTGCCAACAGCTTTCAGTTTCTCAGATCGTTGACCTTTGGTTACCAGACGCTTGCTTCACCACATTGGGAATCGTTGCTGCAGTCCACCAGCCGGTTGCTTCTGATTACAGGAAGCTGCGGACTGCAGTTGATCAATTCCTGGACTGGCCTTGCAGCATATGCAGATCGAATACGGGTGCTTGCATTAGGGCCGGTCGCGTTCTCTCGAACGATGGTTCCGACGACAATTCTTCAGGGGAGTCGCGATACACTTTCACGACTGTGTTTTCGCTCTCCGGAGATCCTTGTCACCGGCACAGGACACATGGACTATTGGGAAGATCCTCAGGTCAGGGAGATAGCAGCTCAGTGGTTACGCGACAGAATTTCAGAATCCTCGGCACCGGTCGTTTCCTTCCCCCGTGGAAAGTAACGGCCGAAGAGGTGGACGAAAGAATTGAAGCCCCTCACGGATGGACTCGACAGCACACCGGCGTTGAGACTCGATATGAATGCCGCGCACCGCAGTCGATTCTGACAATGGGAAGTGAGGCCATTCGTCTGGCGATGGAACAAGCCCGCATTTCGTGGTCGGATGTTGATTTGCTGATCGACTGCAGCACTTCACGATATCGCCCCATTCCCTGCAATGCAGCCCATTATCTCAATCTTGCCGGGACATCAGCTCGGGGAATCCCGTGCTTTGACATCCAGAGTACCTGTCTTGGGTTTTTGGTTGCCTTAAATGCCGTGAATGGTCTGTTCGCTGCCGGCGGCTATCGGAACATTGTTCTGGTCGCTTCCGAATGCGCCATGAAGGGAGTCAACTGGAAGCAGCCCGAGAGTGCCGGCCTGATTGGCGACGGTGCGGCAGCAGCCGTTCTCGCATCAACTCCTCCGTTCGGTCCTCTCCTGATGGTTCATGAGACCTATGCCGAACATCTGGACCTGTGCAAGGTCAATGGTGGTGCCCACTACATGACGGCAATGGAGTATTCAGAAGATCGGATGAGCGACTATCTGTTTGATATGAATGGCCCCGCCGTCTTTCGGGTTGCTCTCGGCCGACTGCCTCGCATGGTGCGTTCACTTGTCGCGGAATGGCAGTCTCTTCCGGAAAACCAAAGTCGCTCTGTTTCCGACTTGCACATCATTCCGCATCAGGCGTCTCCAAGAGCTCTTGATGTCGTTCGAGGGCTGCTCAACAGTGACGAACACCACTTTCATTCTCAGGTCCGCGATGTTGGGAACATGGCGGCAGCCAGCCTCCCATTCATGCTGGACTGGTGCCTGCGAACTCACCGAATCCCGACGACTGGGCCTTTTATGCTGCTTGGCACGTCTGCCGGTTACGCTCAGGCAGCCATGATTCTCAGTCAAGGTCCTGGTGGTTTTGAGCAAGCTCCTGTCTCAGAGGAATCTCAGTCATGCTGACCAATTTGAAGTTCTTCAACGCCGGATACTGCATGCAAAACGAGTTCCTGACCGGAACAGGCACGTTTCGCTGGAGAAAGTTCCACGCGGTTTTTGCATCCTTCGAACACCCTGTCCATGGAAAATGCCTCATTGATACCGGCTACGGACCGATGTTCCTCGAAGCAACTGCGCGACTGCCTGGATGGATCATGCGCAATTTGCTGTTTACTCCCTACCGACAGACCGTGTTCGAACCGGACTTCCTGTCACGACTGGAGATCGATCCTCAGCAGATTTCTCATATCTTCGTTTCGCACTTTCACGCCGATCATATTGGAGGACTCAGCCGCTTTCGTGAATCGCAATTTGTTGCGAGAACTGAATCTCTCCAATGGCTTGAGACTCTGTCACCGTGGAAACAACTCCATCACGGTTTTCTTCCTCAGCTCCTGCCGGACAATTTCCTGAGTCGATGTCTTCCCGTTGCAGAAGACCGATTCAGGGAGACTCCTGACGTTGCTGGTCGAATACCGGCAATCGACTATTGGGGTGACGGTTCGTTGATTCTGCTGGACCTGCCTGGGCATGCTCGAGGACATACGGGATACCTGCTCAACACGGATCGCGGGCGGATCTGTTATGCTGTCGATTCTTTCTGGGACAGCCGAACATTTGAAAAAGCCAGACGTCTGCCATTGCCCGCTCGGCGAGTGCAGTATTCCATCGTCGACTATATGGAAACGCAGCATAGGCTTCGAGAATTTGCGGCATCCACACAGGTACCGGTGCTGGCCTGTCACTGTGAAAGGACTCAGCAGTATGTTGCAAACAAGGATTGACTTTGTTGCTCCGCCGTTTGCAGGGCACCTGTTCCCACTACTCCAGCTGGCCGGATTGCTGCGTGCTCGGGGATTCCGGAATCTGCGAGTCTTAACGACTCCGGAAGCGGCAGGAGCCGTCGAACTCAGTAACTTCCCCTTCGTGCCACTCCTGAATGGTGTAAGTCAGACGGTATTTGAGATTTCAGATACTCCCCAGAGAGTCGGCAGCAATCCTGTGCGACTGCTCCGCCAGCTGAAGCTGAATCTTTCACTGATGCATCAGCTTCGATCCGAACTCAGATCTCTGTGGACAGATTCGCGCCCGGATGTGGTCATTTGCGATCTGACCGTCCCTGTCGCCGGGCTCCTTGCACAATCGATGGGTATTCGATGGTGGACGTCAACTCCTACGCCCTGTGTTGTGGAGACAGGAGATGGAACGCCTTCTTATCTGGGCGGCTGGTCACCATGGAATCATCCGCTGGGTACTGTTCGTGACGCCGCCGGACGGTCTTTGATTCGAACATTCAAGAAATCACTGCACTTCATGTTCGCTCGAACAATGCGCGAACTTGGCGTGAATTCGATCTATCGGGAAGATGGTTTTGAAACCGTTTATTCACCCGATACGATTTTGGCGCTTGGTGTGAAGGAGTTTGAATTCCCCCGATCGTGGCCTGACTGGATGATCTTCTGCGGACCTCTGACAGCGAGCCCTCCGTTTCCACATCCGTCTCCCGATTTCGTGCCTGGGCGACGACATGTGCTGGTTTCTTTGGGAACTCATCTCTGGTGGGCCAAGGAACGCGTTCGTAAACTGATGCGCAAAGTTGCTGCTCAGATGCCGGAAACCGTTTTTCATTTCACGCAGGGCCGAGCAACCGGTACAGACGCAGAAACACACGCCGATCCTGATGTGCCAAATTTTCACACCTGTGAATACATTGACTATCAGCAGTACATACATCGATACGACGTGGTGATGAATCATGGAGGAACAGGTGTTATGTATGCGGCGCTCAGTCAGGGCGTTCCCATACTCGCATGGCCGCAGGACTACGACCAGTTTGATCATACCGCCAGACTTGTATGGCATGGTCTCGGCCTGAAGTGCCGACCAAACGCGAACGCAATTCTTCAGGACCTGCAGAGACTGCTGCAGGATACGACGATTCGAAGTCGTGTCCGTGAAATGCAGACTTTGATTGACGCGTACAACCCCGCTGAACTCGTTGAACAGCGTCTGAGATAATGCACGAATCGGCAGTTCAGCGACTAACGCCAAACAGCAGGCCCTGAATCGTTTCTCGCAGCTTGTCTTCATCTCCCGCCGAGTATCCGGTCTTGACGAGATGTACCAGACCGCGACGGCTGATCACGACAGTATGCGGGATCCCGGCCACGTGAAAGAGTTTGCCCACGTCACCATTTGTATCCAGCGCGACAGGAAACTGTAGTTTTCGCTTGTCAAGAAAATCCCGAACGACATCCGGCGATTCCTTGAGATTGACAGGCAGGAAAATGACCTGTGTCGGGTCAAATTCTTCACAAACACGAGCATACTTCGGCAGTGATCCTGTACATGGACCGCACCAGCTGGCCCAGAAGTCGATCACAACAACGCGATCCCGCGCATCGTCCATGCGAAACATGCCGCCACCATTCAACGGCACTTCAAAGCCTGGCGCCGGCTTTCCGAGCAGAGCTTTGGCTTCAGGAGAGGGTTCGCCAGCGACGTCTACAGGCCAGACCGGATCGGAAGCAAATCGAGGAACCCATTCTTCATAACCGGCCGTCAGCTCATCAGCACTCCACTGCCCTGTCATAAGTTCCTGTATCGATGCGACAGCAACGCGGCATTCTCCCAGCAGTTGGGATTCTCCCACAAGCTGGTCACCTTCCATACGCAATGGCCTGACCTGAAGTTGATAGCCATCATCCAGAAGCAACTGCAGTGTACCCTCCGGGAGTGCAATTCGAGTCGGCTGGCCAGGTGTTGCGGGGGCAGCAGCCGGTGATCCGTCTGCGGGCTGACGATCCTGAGCCTGCGGTTGGCTGCCTGGTGTCTCAAGCTTCAGGGCTGGCTCAACCGGCTTCAGCCAGATGATTCCAGCGACTCGTTCGCGAGGCAATCTCAGTTTATCGAGACGAGACTCAAACTGAAGTTCCTTCGCATCGACACTCAGCAATTCTCCTCTCAGCAGGTCGCCATTCGGCGCGAGCAGCACATGAGTCGGAGGATGATCACGTCGAAATCGAGGGATTGTCAGCGTTGCATTGCGTGCCTCATCGTCAATAAACTTGCGAATCGCGCCTCCTACAACGTCGCAGACTTCGAAATCGGAAATCCGAACAACGTTTTCGTTGACATCTTTGGGACGCCCTTCACCCTGACGGCCTCGATTCTGGTTGATGATATTCGCTCGAATCAGGAGACCCCTCAGTTCCTGTTCCGGCGGGATATAGTCAAATGTCTCTGCCAGTCGACCATCGACAGACACGCTGATCTTATTTCCCTGCCGAAAAATCGTGACGCTGGCTGAACGCTGACGCAGGCCGATCGTATGGGCTGCTTCATTGTTCGCGTTTCTCGCTCGCTGGTTAATGACCGCGCCGTCATGGACCGAAATCGATGTGCCGCGACACTGGAAAGCAATCGTCTTTCCCGTCTGATGGCTTGTGGGAACCGCTGTGTAAAGATTAAACACGACATCGGCGGTGACAAGCTCTCCCCATGACAGGCGGAAATGTACAACATCACCAGTCAGGATATCTGCATGGCCCATCGCTTCTGATGCTCGAAACGCGATGGAGTCCGGTCTTTGATCCACAGAACCCACTACACGCTTCCAGCCTGAATCCGAAAAATCACGCTGGCTGGTGTTCGACTGTCGAGTCAATTCTACGGCTCGAAGATGTTCTCGCAGGACTTCTGCTCCTGCAGTCAGAGGCGATGCAATTTCGATTTTTTCATTGCTCACGGAGAGCAACCGACATGGAAGAACGCTGTCGTCAGATAGATAGACGACATCAGGAAATTCTGTCAGGTTGATCGTTGGCTCTGTCTGACGAGCGCCCCGCAGGAATCGTGCGCGATCACTGCTGCGAAGCGATACCGCGTTTCGACTGCCAATCGGCTGCCAGAGTACCGGATGAGTCGTGCCAGGTTCCATCTTCAGGTTTCCCTGCAGTGAACCGCCTTCAAAGTAAAGTGTGTCAGGCTCCGGCTGAGCCGCAAGCGTGCCGGGCAACGTCAGCCGATGAACTCCGTGGCGGAATGAACTCACAATGCCCTCTGACCAGGGAACCTGCATCCGGAAACTTTCCGGCGTCGCTTCCGCAAAGACACCCGAAATCACCGTTCCATCGCTCCACGACACCTGCACCGGACCAGGGGCTGGTCCGTCTGTGGCATGGGCGAGTGAGAGATTGCGGATGTCATTGATCGGCAGCTCTCGCAGTTCGTCTCCGACTTGCATCCGAAGAATTTGTCCATCCGGCGACAGGCCCGCAACCTCTCCCTCAAGTACTGCGCCGGACGCCAGCTGCACATGATTCGTTGCCGTTTCTGCACCCTGAAGTTCATTCCCATCCCAGCGACTGACGCTCAGGTACTCGACAGTCAAATCGCGTTCTCCGTTGCGAAACAAAAGTCCGCGAACTCCAAAATCGGACTCCTTTGACAACATCTCTGCAAGCTTCTTTCCAGCCGCAGAAGTGACAACAAGCTTGCCATTCACAAAGTCAATATAAAGAAACAGATGGACTCGACGCTGAGTCGACTTCAGTTCTTCGATTCGCACAAAGTCTTTGTCGTTCCGGGCAACCAGCACATCACTCCATGTTTCGAGTCGTACGGTGGAATTCGGGTTTGTTCCCAGCGACATGACAAACGATGGGATCGCTGTAGATGACAGAATTACCTCGATCTCACACTGATCCGGGAATTCCATTGCTCTGAACATCACAGCTTCCGGCCGAAAGGTGGTCAGCTGCCCTCCTGGAAGTTCATCCCAGCCCGGTGGAGTCGTCCACGAACTGAACACCGGATGACGCCATCCCTTCAACCCCTGTGGACCAAGATAGACAAGTCCGGGATTGTCAACGCGAATCAGATTGCGAACCAGGTTCCGACCGATGCGAATGTCTCCATGTCGCGACGTCCGCAGTTCTATATGTGCCTCCGTGATTTGAAGCAGACTTCCAAAGACGACGTCGCCATTAACGAGCGAAACGCGAAACGGATCCGCTGGATCGGGACTCACATCAATCTTGGGGTAAACAATTCCGGCCAGTGCTGCAGGATCGAGATTGAGTGCTTCTTCAAACAGAGGAGACTGCCACACAATTTCTTCGGAACTTGCCGCAGTAATATCGCCGCCAAGACTGTCTCCGGAGACCCAGTGCAACATCCCCTCATCAGCCGCAGCAGAATCCCAAATCCCCGAGATGCAAAGTCCCAACAGGAATACCGGAAGCATCTGTAATCTCAGGACAGCCCCGAATCTCAGGACAGCCTGTAAACGAAGGAGCTTGCGGAGACAATAAACCGGCAGCTGCAGTGTCACGAGAGTCTTACCGTTCATAAATTGGCAAAAAGCGATAGTTCAGGCCGAGACAAAGCAGCGACATCGAAGTTCCGTATGCCGCCCCGTGGCTACTGGCAAAACTTCCATCCTGCGACTGCATTCCCTTCAGCTGGCGGATGGTCATTTGATTCCATTTACCCCATGCAACCACATCGCTCTGGAACATCGCCTGAGCCATATAGTAGCGGAAGTATTCCGGATAGCTGTGATCCTGATACTCAAGATCTGCCCCGAGCTGACGCTGCACAGCCGTAAATTCGTCCAAATCTTTGCGCCGTCCGATCGCATACACCAGAGTTGCAATCGCCTGCAGGTTACGTGATCCGGAGAAGCCCCCCGCTCCGCCGGAGTAGCCTACGTAGCCCTGCGTTGAGGTCATCTGACGAAAGTACCCCAATGCGTTTTCAATCGATTCGTCCGGCACACGTATCCCGGCGTTCCTGGATGCAAGCAGCCCCATCAGTACTGCTCCGGCAACGGACGTGTCCGCGTCTTTGGAATCCGGCGAATACCTCCAGCCTCCCGCAGAATTTACCTTCTGTGCCGTAACAGCACAGCGAACTGCAAGTTCCAGAGCCTCACCGATGCTTCGTCGGGAACTCTGTTTCACATCGGGCATGCCTTCCCACAGCAGTTGTTCGTCAAGCACTCCATAAACTTCTGCCAGTCCCAGCATGGCAAACCCATGATGGTACATACTGCCCGGCAGATATCCGGTCTTGGCACTCTGGCTGAGAATCAGCGACTGAACGGCCTTTCGAATTGGCACAGAGTACTGACCAAAGTTGGGATCTTCTCCGCTGGCCAGAAATGCCATGATGCACATCCCTGTGATCCCACAGTTGCCGGATCCCCCATGCCCATCGTCCCCACCTGGCCAGCTTCCGTCTTCCAGTTGATTGCGTGCCAGCCAATCCAGCCCTCGATCATAAATCGCATCGACTTCCGGCGGGACTCCGGCTCCAAATCGCAGGTCAGGGTCCTGACAGTATGCAGTTCCGGTGAGTATTGTTGAGATCAACAGGAACGCCGCCAGGAACAGTGATGTTTGTGACTTTGATTTCAGCAACGGTGAAGAGAACGCTGGTAAAGAGATCGCTGCTGACGTCAGCGCTGGTGATTTCAGCGAGCAGACAGATAAACCGGGGCAGGAGCACAAACACGAGCAGCAGCAACCTGTCAGAATTCGTTGAATACGCCTCATCGGTCGGTCCTCCCGGACGATTCCACGGCATCAAAGAAGGCATCCAGTCCATCGCGAAATTCTTCCGGAAGTGCTTCCCCGGTTTCACCTGTTGATTGCTGAACTCCGCGATGATCAATATGAGCATTGGGGTCACTGCCCGGTCCCAGCAGAGCCAAAGCCGCTTCCTCCGTGGAGCCCTCGCCGCCTTTTCCCGGAGCCGTTCCACCCTGCCCGCCGCCTCCTTTTGGATTCGAGCGTTTTGACTGCAGCAATAACTCGATCACTTCCGTTTCCGCGCCAATTGTCTGAGGACCAGTCAGTCCGATCAGCAGCAGGCGTTCTGCTTCCTGCATCACGTAACTTGCCTGTCCCAGCAGCAACAGTTCGCGAGCAAATTTCTCTTCAGATTCGGGAAGCGCTTCGACATCCATGATGACCTGCTGAGTTCGAATGCGCAGAGCCACCTGGGTCGCCGACTGGACGCTGGCTTTATCCAGCACATCTTTTTCCTCAAGGACAGAGCGGGCTTGTTCAAGGCTGCGAGTTTCTTCGCGGAGACCAATCTCGCCCTCCAGGATTCTCATGATCTCCAGCACGATTGCAGGCGGGAGGCTGCCTCCCTGACTGCCTTTCTCTTTATCGTCGCTGCCTGGTTTTGCAGGAACAACGACTTCCTCTCCCCAGCGATCAAGTGTATCTGCCCAGAACTCGGCTCTGGAAATCGATTCACCACTCAGGTTGCCTCGCACACGTGCGCCGATCTCCGCGATCTTCTCGATAACATTTGTCTTCTTCATATCCTCCAGAACTCTGGCGTACTGTTCGTCACTGTTTCTTGCGATATACGCTTCCAGATCGGTCTGAATGGCCCACACAAACTTGCTCTGTTCTTCCTCACGTACGGCAATGGCTGCCGATTGTTCTGCCAGTTGTATATCGAGTCGGTCTTTGGGAATTCCGAATCCATTGAACAGAGTCCGGTTCAGATCGCCCGCAATTTCAAGTTGTCTTCGGGAAGCCGCCTTGAGTCGCTTTACGAAAGTGCTGTTCTCAAGGTCGTCCATAATCTTCTGCAGGTCTTCACGAACTTTTTCGAATTCCATCAGCAGCTTTTCCTGCTCTTCGATCGCCATTTCCACGGCGTCTTTCTCCGGCAGTTCTTCTTCCCCGGATTCCGTTTTGGGATTCTTAGGGCCGCCCATCAGCTGAGTACTGGGAAGCGACAGGCCACCGCCACCTGAGCTCTTTGGCTCTTTGTCTTCCGACTTGCCTTTGCCTTCTTTGTCTTTGTCTTCCGATTCCGGATCTTCGTTTTTCAGGAACCCGGACTCGACATCGGTCAGCTTCGGAATTGCGGGTGCGGCTTCTTCGGGCTTCTTCTGCTCATCTCCTCCAGCTTCTCCCGCAGTCGGGTTTCGATTGTTTCCAACCTCGGGGCCTGTCTTCGCGTCTGCCGGTGCCGCATCTTCGGCCTTTGCAGGCGCAGAATTTGCGGCCTTCAGAGCCTGCTGAGCGCCTGTCTTCAGAAGGCTGGCAACAGTTGGCATTCTGTTTCCGGAAATAGCCTCCAGTTGATGCAGCGACTGCGCCCAAAGCTCAACATGGTCGGCCTGCATCTCCTGATTACGCATTGCCTGGTCGATCAGGCCTTTACCCTGCATGGTAATGGCGGAAAGTCGGGCCGCATTCGCCTGCTCACCTTCAACCTGCTGTCCGATCGACGCCTGCATTTCGGGAGTCGCTCGTTCCTCGGCCGTTAATCCTCGAATCTGACGGTTCGTTTCGTGCAGCCTTAATTCTTCTTCGTAAATATCATCTGCGCGGCTTGCCCAGCGGCGAAGCTGTTCAGAAATCCAAACCGCATGATCAGCGGGGGTCATCACAAACAGTTGAATCGATGGTGAGTAACTGCGTTGACCATCAGGATTGAAGTCCTCCGCCCACGCCCGAAGTTGAATCCCCTGCGGCTGCATCTTGTCGCTGTCAGCGCAGAACGTACCAACGACCTTCAGTCTCCCCTGTTCAGCGATACCTCCGGCAACCAGTTTCTCTCCGTCCTGAGGATTTGGGTTCGTCAGTGGATCCGGAATTCCCTTCCACTCGAGTCCCACCTGTCGGAGTCCAAAGTCATCGTCGGCAGAGATGTCAAATGAGATCACATCGGTTGTCATCACAACCAAAGTCGGATCCTGCTGAAGGCAGGACACAGTTGGAGACACATCATCAACTACATTGACTTTGAGCTGGAATGGTCGCGAAGGTTCAAGACCAAGACTGTCGGTCCATGACAGATTGAGAACTGCTGGATCACGAAATTGACGGCTCGCAACCTGCATTGTGGTTCCGTTGACGGGGACTGACTGTCCATCAACAATCGCTGCAGACAACTCACGACTGACTCCGGCTGTAAATTCTGCGGCTGAACCTTTCACCACCGTCAATACACCACTGCGAGCGTCGATCCTGCGAGGTGCCTGAGCCTGTAGATATGCGGGCAGCTGAACGTTTGCTTCAAGAGATGTTAGCTCAGGCCGCTGCTTTGGAATCACTCGGACCACCGAACGAAAGTCGCCTGCTGACAGTCGAGCATCCACGGCGTCAGACTGAGCTGGTATTTCAAACGCATAGGCGTCTGATTCTCTCTGAGTTTCGAGGGGCACGCGCTGGCCGATATTGAGTGTTGCTGTTTCTGGATTCCATTCCGATGTCGGGGCAAGTTTCGTCTGCAGAGGATATGCTTCGCCTCGAGGAACAATAAGCTCCGCGGGAACATCCTGCAGTTGCGTGAATGTGAAACGCTCGACTGGCTTCCATGGCATCAGCCATCTCGCGAGCGCGTTTCGACCCGCGGAAGGCACCAGCAGCAGAACGAGCACTGCCAGCAGTCCCGGGATACCGGCTGCTATTGCCCAGCGACGATGTCGAGGTGTTGGCACAGCGTCATGAAAACTGTTGCGAGCGACAAGAGAATCCACATATGAGATCGCTGCCTGAACCAAAGCGGAACTCGTCCCCTGGCTTTGCTGACGAGCCAGTTCAACGACGCCCAACAACTGATCACCAAAGGCCGGATACTTGCGGCGAAGAAGCATGGCAACCTGTTCAAACGACCGAGTCCCCCAGATCCAGTGATGGCATTTCCACGGAAACAGAATGGCAAGTCCAACAGAGCCGACAATGAGGATCGCGAGTCTGAGCAGCCATGGGGTGTCGATAATCCGATCAAAGACGAAAACGACCAGCCATGACACGATCAGACCAAAGATACCGGCCAGCAGTCCTTCCGCAATCTTGATCCGCCGGACCTGAGAACGGAATGCGGTGAGCTTTTCACGTGTTGTGGCGGGCAGCCCATCGGCGTGGACTATGGAATTTGGCTGTGAACTCATGAACGAAATTCCCTGAGGACCGGCGATCAGTGGCGGGGGCGACGAGTATACAGGTCTGGTCGAGCGGGAACACTCGCAAAACCACTGATTCCCGCCCGAAGTCCGAATGGTTGCGATTTCTGCTTTCAACGGCATTCTGAGTGGTTTACTTTTGTCGCCAACCTGCCGACAATCCCCGATCCTGCGTTGTCCCTCCCTCCAGTGCCAACCCTGATCCCTGATCTGAACTACCGGATTTTTTATGCCTTCTACACCGGACGCGACATCTGATCTCCCTGCTAAAGATCAATCGGCCAAAGACCTTCAGGCCAATGATGTTCAGGCAATTGATCAGTTGCGCGATGCGTATGCTCGTCTCAAAGCAGAACTGGCCCGCGTCATTGTTGGACAGGATACGGTGATCGAGCAACTGGCGATCTGTTTGTTTGCTCGCGGACATGCGCTGCTGATGGGAGTTCCCGGGCTGGCCAAGACACTGCTCATCAGTCGACTCGCTGAGACAATGTCACTTCGCTTCAGCCGCATTCAGTTCACACCGGACCTGATGCCGATGGATATCACCGGCACCGATATTCTTCAGGAAACGCATGATGGTCGACGGGAGTTTGAATTCGTCAAGGGGCCCGTGTTCGCCAACATCGTGCTGGCCGATGAAATCAACCGAGCTCCTGCCAAGACTCAGGCAGCAATGCTGGAAGCCATGCAGGAACATCGAGTCACGGTCGTCGGCCGCCCTTATGTTCTCGAACCTCCATTTTTTGTTCTTGCGACTCAGAACCCTGTCGAACAGGAAGGAACCTATCCGCTCCCTGAAGCTCAGCTCGACCGGTTTATGTTTCTGATTAACGTGGATTATCCTTCGAGGCTCGAAGAAATTGAAATTGCTCGTACCACAACCGGGGCTCCACTTCCTCACCTCAGACATCTAATGGATGCCACCGCAGTTCAGAACTTCCAGAGTCTGGTTCGCCGGATTCCTGTGCCACAGCACATCTATGAGTTTGCCGTGGACCTTGTTCGAATGACTCGCCCCAACTCCGATGATGCTCCAAAATGGCTGAAGCCTCTCGTCGCATGGGGAGCAGGGCCTCGCGCCGTTCAGTATTTGATCCTGGGTGCGAAGTCACGTGCTGCGTTGACCGGAAGTTATATGGTGAGGCTGGAAGATATTCTGGCTGTGGCTCGACCGGTCCTGACTCATCGCGTATTGACGACATTCAACGCTGAGTCCGAAGGGATTCGCAGTCATGACATCGTGAAGCGACTGGTTGATGAACTGAATTCCAGCGGATTGCGATAAGGCGGCGTATGCGTGATTTCATTGATCCAGAAGTCGTAGCCCGACTGTCGGCGATCCCGCTTGATGCGCGACTTCCGATGATTGGAAATGTCTCCGGTCGCCATCGCAGCCCGACCCGCGGTTCCAGTCTGGAGTTTTCTGAATATCGCAAATATGTCCCCGGCGATGATACTCGTCGACTGGACTGGCGAACCTGGGGACGAACGGATCGATTCTATATTCGCGAATATGAGGCTGACACCAATCTGAGGCTGTGCCTGATCGTCGACGTCAGCGGTTCTATGGCATATTGCCCGAGTGGACAAAAGACAGGTCCGGATTCAAAACTGGATTATGCTCGACGCCTTGCGGGAACACTTGCATGGCTGGCGGCCAGTCAGGGCGATGCTGTAGGGCTGTTTTGTGCGGGTGAGTCCTTTAAACGCGAGATTCCACCGCGTCGCAGCAGCACAAATCTTCGACATGTTCTTGATGAAATGGGTGCCATGCGGGCAGAAGGCACAACCGGTCTGCCGGATGCTCTGCACATTGCCGCTGAAAAGATTCCTCAACGGGCTCTCGTTGTCATTATTTCGGATCTGATGATGGATCCAGAACTTCTCCGAAGCGGATTTCAACATCTTCGGTTTCGCCGACATGACGTCGTTGTGTTTCACCTGATGGAAAAGAACGAGATCGATTTTGATTTTGATCGACCTGTGCGGTTTGTGGACCTTGAAGGTCTTCCGCCAATGTTGATCGATCCGATATCGATCGCTAAAGAATACCGGAAAGCCGTTCAGACGTACCTCGAAAACATCAAAACGATGACTCGAGATTCCGCAGTGGATTATCGTCGTGTCGGGCTCGAACAAAATTATGCAGATGTTCTGGCTCAGTTTCTGCTGGCAAGGAAACGCTGAACGATGACGTTTCTTCAGCCACTGTTACTGCTGGCAATTCCTTTGATTGGTCTGCCAATTCTGATCCACCTGATCAATCAGAACAGACATCGAACGATTCACTGGGCGGCCACGATGTTCCTGATTCAGGCACGAAAGATGGCCACTGGAATGGCGAGGCTCAGATACATTCTGATTCTCATCGCCAGAATGCTGACGATCGCCGGGCTGATCTTTGCAGTCAGTCGTCCATTGTCCGGAGGTTGGCTCGCACTCACGGCTGGAGGCGTTCCGGATACAACAATTATAGTGCTGGATCGGTCCGTCAGTATGGAACATACGGATCAGGGCACTGGACGTTCCAGACGCAGAACTGCGATTGAAAAGTTGTCACAGCTTTTGCAGGAGTCCGCTTCTTCAACGCATCTCGTGCTGATTGACAGCGTGACAAAGAAACCAACAAAGCTTGACTCCGCGTCCGATTTGCTGGAATCACCTTTGGTTCAGGATTCTGCAACGGCTTCGGACATTCCTTCGCTGCTGCAGGCCGCTGCCGACTATGTGTCCGAAAACGAAACGGGACGAACCGATGTCTGGGTCTGTTCTGATCTTCAGGCCAGCAGCTGGGACGCATCCGGAGGCCGCTGGGAAGCACTTCGCTCGGCGTTTGCCAGTCGCCAGGGTGTACGATTTAATCTGTTGACTTATACAGATTTGCCAAAACACAATGTTGCAGTCAGTCTCAGAAATGTTCACCGTCGGGCGACGGCCGATTCCGCTGAACTGGTCATGGACCTGAAGCTGACTCGTACCGGTGATCTCTCGCAGCCGTTTCGAGTCCCACTCACGTTTGTGATCAACGGAGCTCGCACAACGACTGAACTTGAGATCTCCGGCGACACGCTTCAAAGAAACGGACATATCATTTCTGTAGATCGCGATGCGACAAAGGGATGGGGACGCGTTGAACTGCCTCAGGATGGAAATCCGGCCGACAACGCATTTACCTTTGTCTATGCAGAACCCGATGTTCATCGAACTGTGATTGTGGCCGATGATCCGGTCGCCGCTGAACCATTTCGAATCGCAGCTGCCACATCTCAGCAAAAGAATCAAAATTCGGAGGCGATTGTTCTTGCTCCCGCTCAGGCGTCTCAAATCCTGTGGGACAGCACCGCTTTCATCGTCTGGATGGCGGCAATGCCCGATGATGCAACCGCGGCTCAGTTGAAGTCATACGTGCAGTCAGGTCGTGGCCTGCTGTTTGTCCCCGTGGCCGGGCTGACGGCCGGTGAATTTGACGGATTTCGCTGGAACGAATGGAAATCTGCCGACGAGAACAGTCACTTCTCAGTCGGTCAGTGGAGGACAGACTCAGATTTACTGGCCAATACTCGCAGCGGATCTCCCCTGCCCGTCAGCCGCCTGCAGGTACGTCAGTATTGTCCATTGACGATCAATGCGACGAACCAAAACCAACCCGGCGGCGAGCCTGGCACTCAGCCGCCAAGTGCGGGTACCAGCACCGAATCGGGTGCGGGTGCGGCTGATCGGATCGTATCTGTTCTTGCTCAACTGGACGGCGGTATCCCGCTGCTGACTCGGATGTCATTGGGAGATGGAGCATACTATTTTCTGGGTACACGTCCGGAACCTGAATATTCGACGATGCTCAATCAGGGCGTTGTCTTCTATGTCATGATTCAGAGAGCCATTGCACAGGGTGCAGCGATTCTGGGCGGGGCATCGGGGCGAAACTGTGGAACTGTCCCGGATGATCTGATGCAGCAGTGGACGGCTCTTGATCCTGAGTCCCTTGAAATTGTACCGTCTCGACGGAGCCTTCTGCCTGGTGTGTTTCAGTCAGGTGCTCGTCAAATTTCGCTCAACCGACCTCTGACAGAAGATGATTCGCAGGTCGTTGCTGATGAACAACTTGAACAGATGTTCGGAACACTGGATTTTGTTCGAATTCAGGATCAGTCAGGTCAACAAAGTTCACTCGCCAGTGAGATCTGGCGGCTGTTTCTGGGCCTGATGATCTTCGCGTTGCTTGCCGAAGCTGTTCTTTGTCTGCCGGACCGCAGCCCTTCTCTGGCGAAACCGAATCAGGCCACATCACTATGACGTTTCAGTGGACAACGACCACGCTGCTTTTGTCGTCGATCGTGACAGCGATCGCCGCCGCCTGCTGTTTGATCAGCTGGGCACGCAGTGGGTATGCGGTCCGATATGGGATGCTGGAGCTGCTCAGGTTTGTCATCATCCTCATGGCCGTAATTACCCTGAATCAGCCGGAAGTTCCTCAACAGTATATTCCTGAAGAGCGACCAACCGTCTCAGTGCTCGTCGACAAGTCGCAAAGCATGCGGACTCAGGATGTTGTGACGAACAGCACAGATACCGCCGAACTGACCTCTCAGGATACGTCGCCGGTCACGAGGGAACACATTGCGCAGAAAATCACAGACTCTCCTCAGTGGAAAGAGCTTGACGGAAAGCTGGATGTGGTGTTTGAACCATTCTCTTCAACGTTGACTCAGGCTGACCGAGGAACGGATTTGAGTCATGCCATTGAAGAGAGTCTCCGAGTGCACTCAAATCTGCGGGCCGTCGTGTTGATTTCTGATGGAGACTGGAACGTCGGCACATCACCGGATGTTGCTGCGACAAGTATGCGGATGAAGCAGATTCCGGTGTTTACTGTTGGAATTGGCAGCGAGCAGCGACTTCCGGATGTGGTTCTGGAATCTGCCGATGCCCCTACGTTTGGCGTAGTCGGGAAGTCTGTTCGAATTCCGTTTCGAATCGCCAACTGGCTTCCTCGTGATAAAGAACTTGTTGTAGGCCTTCGAGGTGAAGGTATGGACCCGGTACAGAAGTCCGTCCGCCTCCCGGCGATGGGGCACCTGCAGGATACTCTGGAATGGAAGCCAGACGTGACCGGTGACTTTCAGCTGACTGTGGATGTGCCGGTTCAGGACGGCGAAGCGATTTCCGACAATAATCAGATGACGTTCCCCATCACGATCCGCAACGAAACTCTCAAAGTGCTGATCATTGAATCGTATCCTCGATGGGAATATCGATATCTCCGAAATGCGCTTGAACGCGATCCCGGTGTCGATGTGAATTGTCTGTTGTATCATCCGGACTTAAGTTCGGTGGGTGGCGGTCGAGGTTATCTCGAGGACTTCCCTGACGAGCGGCAGTTGTTCGAATATGACGTTGTGTTTCTGGGAGACGTTGGCCTCGGCAACCGTCAGTTGACCATTGAACATTGTGAACGACTTCGCCAGCTTGTTCGCAGCCACGCGGGCGGTCTGGTATTCCTGCCGGGGTTTCGAGGTCGTCAGTTGACTTTGCTCGATACAGAACTGGGTGAACTCTATCCTGTGGTTCCTGATCCGGCTCGTCCCGGTGGAATCGGGTCTCCTCAGGCAGCCCGGTATTCGCTGACAGATACGGGACGCAGAAGTCTGCTGACACGTCTGGAGTCCGATGATGAAGACAATGATCGGACATGGCGAAATCTTCCGGGGTTTCAATGGTATGCGGCCAGTCTGCGAGCTCGCACCGGAACGGAAGTTTTGGTCGCACACGATTCGGCGACAACGCGTTTCGGGCGAGTCCCCCTGATTGCCACTCGATCTTCCGGCACCGGGAAAATTCTCTACATGGGAACCGATGCCGCATGGCGCTGGCGAAAAGGTGTTGAGGACCTCTATCACTATCGGTTCTGGGGACAGGTTGTCCGCTGGATGGCTTATCAGCGGAACATGTCGTCCGGTGAATCAATTCGACTGTTTTATTCACCCGATCGCCCCGAAGCCGGCAACAGTCTGACGCTGAATGTCAACGTGATGAGTCCCACCGGTGAGCCTCTGCGGGAAGGCAATGTGATTGTGCGAATTGAAGAACCCGGTGGAAACACAAGCTCGGTTCAACTCACACCGGCAGACGAAGAATCGTGGGGATTATTCACTGGTGAATTCATCCCTGAAGAGGGAGGTCTCTATCGACTGACAACCACATGCGAAGAGACGAAGGCCAGTCATCAGACGGAGATCTCTGTGCAGGGACTGGAAAGAGAACGTATCGGAGAGCCTGCGAGGTTTGATGTCCTGCGGGAAGTTTCGGCAATCAGTCGAGGTCGTCTGGTGGCGTCTTCAGATGTTGCAACACTCGTCAGCGAAATCGCGAAGATGCCGGAACCGAAGATTGAAATTCGCAGAGTTCGTATCTGGAGTCATCCAGCATGGGCAATGCTGCTCATCGGTCTGTTGTCCATTTTCTGGGTCGCCAGAAAACTCTCCGGACTTGCCTGATCCTGAACAACACGCTTCGCCGTAATGTCGAGCCTCTCGCAACGCCCGCACACAGCGCGATTGGTAACCACGGAATACACGAAAGACACGGAAAAACACAATCAACTACCCCTGCGACTCTTTCGTACTACTAACAGTTGAATTCTTTTCGAGCCGCAAAGATTTTAAACGGCGAGTTGCGTAAGCTGTTTGGTGCTCGCGTTTTGTGCAGCGAAGATCGCAGTACGTTGATTCCGACTTCATCCAGCGTGTAACCAGCGTGATTGGTAACCACGAAAGACACCAACCACACGAAAAACCACAATCGGGCACTTCTGCGATTCTTCCGTCTCCTCCGTCTCTTCCGCGTATTCCGTGGTCAAAACGCCAACCCTGCCTGCGATTCGATTCAAAACCACAAACACAGCTCCTGAGTGTTCTCGTATGGCATGAGAATGACGGCACAACAATGCAGTGCTCCACCATTCTCCTGCCCCCATTCTGCTGCCAAAGACCGAACCCTTTTACCCCTGCGATCCTTCCGTGTTTTCCGTGTTTTCCGTGGTTAAAACACCTACCCTGCCTGCGATTCTAATTAAAAACCACAAGCACAGCTCCTGAGTGTTCTCGTATCGCGAGAGAATGACGGCACAACAATGCAGTGCTCCACCATCCTCCTGCCCCCATTCTGCTGCCAAAGCCGACCCCCTTAACCCCTGCGATCCTTCAGTGTATTCCGTGTCTTCCGTGGTTAAAAAGCCCACCCTGCCTGCGATTCTTCCGTGGTCAAAAACGCCAGCCCTGCCATGGGTGATCAGAAGAATTGCCGACTTTCCGGGGTCTGGATCCGGATCGTAGCGCCGTAGTTCTGGGGTCTGTGTACTTCGACCAGCCAGTGATAATGATGGCTGGTCGCATAGTTGGTGATGGTCTCACGCAACTGCTCGGCCGATTCCGCATTCTGCGCAGGAACGCAGACAGCTGGACCCCACGAAGACTGAGCAGTTCCGACAATCGAATTTCTCGCCAGGAACTCCGCGAGCTCTGCAATCGAAGGATCCGAGAATATTCCGCCCTGCTCGCTGGAGTAAAACGTTCCGGCAAGGTTGCCGTACTCGCTGAGCGAACGAGCAAACAGGTCGAAGTTTTGCTGTTCCAGGGCTGGCTGAATACCGCGGCGGATAATCTGGTCCATATTTGCCACAAGCTGGCCCGGCATCGTCGCTGCACGGTCAAAATACTGCCGTTCGGATTCTCCGCAGAGCCCACTCCGATCGAGAGGACGGATCGTTAAGAACCGCCAAACCTCCGGAATTCGAATCCGCTGAAATCGATCGGCTGATTCTGTTGAAGGTGTTGTTTGACTCTTTCCAAAGTCAATCAAAAACCCACCTCGCTCAAACCCGATTGTTCCAATGCTCGATCGCTGAGCACGTTTCAGGCGCGAAGCAAATGCTTCCGGATTACCCTGAACATCAGGCCCGCAGAGCGTTTGAAGTCCGACAGAGACGGCGAGTGCAAGCTGAGTCCCTGACCCGAATCCAACATGTCGAGGAATCTCGCGGAGAAGCTCTAATCGAAGGTTCCATGACCGAGGCATTGACGTTGAAAGCTGACTTAACAGTTCTCGGATGCGTACGACTAAAGCAGCATCGGGTTCCGATCCCTGATGTCCCACAATTTCATCCTGTGTGGCCGCATCTGAGCTGCGGGAGTCACCGTTGTGAGTGAGTCGCAACGCCCATCCGGGAGTCCGGAGCATCATACCGATGCCACCATAAACCCAGCCGGATTCCGGTGTACCACAGATCAGTCCGAAGTGGAGTCGTGAACCGGTAATGACGTCAACCTGCATCATGCCTTTTGACTCCCGCCCTGAGCGACATATTCAGCGAGTATCTGAAAGGCGCGAAACTCTGCTTCATTTCCCGTTTTCTCAACCGCAGATCGCAGCGATCTGAATGATTGCTGGATTTCTTCGCCCGGAATGAGATGAATGCGAGTCGCCAGAATAGCGGCTTCGATCACCGCATTCCGAGCTCGATTCATGCCCAGGTACGGTCGACGTTCTCCGCGATGAACAATCCGGCAATTCATAACCGATCGCTGCTGAGTTGTGTCAATCGCAGTCACCTGAAACTCAAACCACCGGCAGCATCGCACGAGTACTCGACCGGCAACCGTTTCCGCCGGAACAGTTTCAGGCTCAACGTCGAGACAACCAATCGCAGCCCGAGCGATCACATCAATTTCATCAACAACATGAAAAACGCCACACCGCTGCTGGCTAAGATTGTCAAATGTGGTCGAAGGCTGAAACGGGCGCAGAACAATAGACTCAAAGTCGCCCTCCACGATTGGTCCCATGGGAGCAACATTCAGACGCCCGCTGAAATCCAGGCTTGTAACGAGCCCTTCGATGATCATTCGCTGACCAGACCTGCACAAAAACGGTGATTTTGAACTGTTAAAACCAATCGAAATCCGAATTTTCGATTGAGATTATCAGAAAATCCAGCAACAGGATACTGTTCGCATCTGTAGCAGGCAGACTCCGTCTGCCGTCCGCAACACCCCTACCCGAGCGCAAATTGCACATCGCAAAAAAAGAAAACGCACGCCGAACACTGCGGACGGCACTCGGAGAGTGCCTGCTACTGTAGCAGGCAGACTCCGTCTGCCGTCCGCAACACCCCTACCGAGCGCAAATTAAACATCGCAAAAAAGAAAACGCAACCTGGGCACGGCGGACGGCACATGGAATGTGCCTGCTACTTTAACGCACAAATCGCAGCGGACGGCACTCGGAGAGTGCCTGCTACTTTAGCGATTAATACCGACGTAGAAGCTGAAGATGCGTTCGTCGTCGAATTCCTGAGACATGATCGGGAATGCGAAGTCAAAGGCCAGAGGCACTGGGCCCATCGCTGGGACGACCACTCGCAGACCGAAGCCGGCCGTTGCTCGGAAGTTGTCGAGAGAAATTTCTTCTTCGACCGTACCGAAATCCGTAAACGCCACCACATTGATCATATCATCCGCAGTGACAGGGACTCGATATTCTACAGACCCCAGCATTTGCCATGTACCCCCGACGGCGACACCGCCCTGTCGAGGAGTTACGCCGCGGTAAGAGAAGCCGCGGAACGACTGGAAACCACCCGCGTAGTAGCGTTCAAAGATCGGAGTATCATCACCACTCCATCCGATATTTCCCGCCAGCGTCAACACCTGACGACCGGACCCGTCCGGGCGATTGAACAGAGTAAAGTACTGACGACCTTCAGCTTCCACACGTGGATAGCTGAAGTCACCAAACGCCTGTTCGTAGGCAACATCGAAATAGTGGCCTTCACCCGGCATGATGGCCATGTCGCGAGTATCGTGCGTCGCGGAACCTCGAATTGTGGACAGAAAATGCTGACCAATCGCATCCTGAAGAACCGCCGGCGTTGGAACAGTTGGATTGCTCAGTTCGACTTCTTCCAGACGCAAAGCAGCGTTCACTGACCACTCGGTTGTCAATTGTCGACCCACTCCGATTCGACCGCCCAGTCGATCTTCTTTCCAGTCCGGATAGAACCGGTTGAAGTAGAAACCGCTGAGAGTCAGGCTGTAATCGGAGTAAAGAAAATAGGGATCGGTCCAGCTCAGAGCATACCGACTGACGATATCGCCAGGCGCCGCTTCTGCACGGAATCGCTGACCACCACCGCGCCATGCTCGCCCTTCAATGATGTCAGCAAAGGTTGTCGGAGGATTAAACAGGTCGAAGTTGGTTTCGTCCCAGACGAAAGAGCCGACAAGTCCGGCATCACTGTTAATCCCGGCCCCAAACATCAATCGCCCGGTACGACCTTCGGTTGCTCTCACATTCAGGTCAACCCAGCCCGGAGGAATCGCCTGAAACTGATTTCGATATGGACTTCCTTCAAGCACCGGGTCGGAAGGACGAGGAGCTGAAGGGTCGAACGGACGATCAGGACTCTGAGCACGGATCACAGGGGCATCCGGGTCTTCCATAGACGGCGTAACGTACGCAATCGGCAGGTCATCAAAGAATTGAACCGGCGTCACTGTTCGGAAACCGGTGAACTCACTGCTGCTCAATTCACTGCGGGCGATCTGTTCACCGGGACCGTTCAATTCCTGAGCCCTGAATTGCTGAGCGACCGGCAACGAAGAATCTGCTGCTGGCTTTGCATCTCCGACCAACGCCCCCGAATGCCCAAACAGCGGCTTCAGGAACGTCGCGTCGGATGTGGAATCACCCCCGGCGATCGGTGTCTGCTGATAAGCAATACCCTGAGTAACGTACTCTGAGGAATTGCTGACCTCTGAAGAATTGCCGACTCCGGAATTACTGCCAGAGGAATCTCCGTCTGATACGACGCTCGATGTGTAGCTCAGCTTTTCCATCAGATGCTGAGGACGATGTTCGCTTTGTTCCTGCGGCGGCTGACCTTTGAGTTCAACCCTGCCCGGAGCTTGACTTGAGGACTCGTGCGAACTTGTTTGTTCTGTGGCCGGTTGCTCCACATCCGCAGAAGATTTATCCCCTTCGGAATTTTCAAGCCATGGGTAGACTCCGATGGCCGTGTAGTAGCCGGATCGTCGAGTCATCACGGCGAAGCGTTCGGTCCAGTCATCGTAGCCACCGGACGATCCCGGATCCTGACCACGAGCCTGATTCATGTAAGCTGCTGTGGAAGCGAAGCTTTCCTGCTCCGGATCAACAGGCACCGGTTCGAAGATGACTCCCGGTTCGAACAGTCCGCTTCCCGAGATTCTCGACTTACTGCGGCGGATCAGATCGGGATTTGCAAGATGACCTGGCGCGACCAGCATGCGGTCGAGAATGACAGTGTGCTTCGTGTGAGGAAAATCGCCGTCATATGCGACATTGATGTTCCTCACATATCGCGGCCGGTCTTCATCGATCTCAAACACCAGATCAACAATGCCACGCTGTTCTGTGAAGTGAGGAACCGGATTAACGCTCGCAAAAAAGTGCCCCATTTCGCCGTAGTAGGACAACATCCTCTTGACGTCTTTCGACAGAGGATGAAAGTTGTAGTACTGACCGGCCAGAAGTTTAGATTCCGATTGAAGCCGCTTTGTCGGAATGACTTCATTACCAACAAAACGAATTTCACGAACCTTGTACTGCACACCTTCTTCAATAATGAAGTGCAGATCGACCGAAGCCTTGTCCGGCGAGAATCGTGGTTTGACATCCACTTTGACGTCAAAGAACCCTACAGCCCGGTAGAACTGTTTTAAGGCATCCACGTCCATGGGAAGTGTTTCGGGACGATAGAGTCCGCCAAAGAAACCCAGGAGAGCTTCTTTTGACGCCAGATTCTTTCTCAGGTCGCCGTCACCCCAGAACTTATTGCCTTCAAAAGTTCGATGTTGAACTCGAACCTTGGGACCTTCCACGATACGAAACACAACTTCACGCTCTCCGGGACTTCCGCCCTTTTCAAGCGTTACTTTGATAAAGAAGTAACCCTTCTCTTTGTATTCACGTTCGAGTCGAGTCACAGCTTCGCGGTTGGCATAGTGATCAAACGGACTGCCCGCTTTCAGACCGGTCCATGCTTCCAGATATTTCTTCTTGACGCCCTTGTTGCCAATAAACTGGACCTCGCGAACAATCGGACGTTCGACGACAGTGAAAATCAGGACAGTGCCCTGAGGCGTTTCTTCAAATCGTTCCTGGACACTGAAGAACCAGCGAGTCGCAGAAAGTGATCGCTTATCTTCTCGGACCAGACGCTGCGTCAATGGTCGATTTGGCTGCGACTGAATCTTCTGGAGTATCACAGCTTCGGGAATTGTTTCGTTGCCTTCGACGCGGATGTCAACAACAGACTTCTCTGCAGACTCATCCCCCCCAAAGAAGTCGGATTCTCGCGACGGAATTTCCAAACCGCCTGAACCGGGCTCAAAGTCATCAAACTGAGCAGCAGCCGGGGTAATTCCAATCCCGCACAGGGTTGTCATTACCATCACGGCAATCGCAGAAATCCAGCGTGATACACGCCGCTGGTGCGAAATTGTCGTTCGGATGATCGGCATGAGCAGAGTGTCACGGTGGGGATAGGAATAGGAAAATTTGAGAGAGGCCCGGGTAGCATTGCACAAAACGGCATTTCGACTCAAGACGAATCTCGCCCCCCGGGGT
The DNA here is from genome assembly GCA_016795105.1 of Planctomyces sp. Taxonomy (GTDB): domain Bacteria; phylum Planctomycetota; class Planctomycetia; order Planctomycetales; family Planctomycetaceae; genus F1-80-MAGs062. Next base: position 1,439 of record JAEUIH010000040.1, on the reverse strand, counting down.
TTCAACGTACTCAGAGACAACGTTCCCCGGTCAAACGCAGCACATCGCCCCCACTTCGTTCGTTTTCTGCCGATTTCTGGCACCGATTACCGGTTGAGCCCCCCGGTCTGACGGTTCATTTGAGCTCTGACGGTGTTGTCGGGAACAATCGACACCCCCGTAACTGTCGCGACAGTAAGTGCACATACATACAGTACTTAATATCTCATGCGGCTTTGTCCCGGCGTGGAGCCAGTATGGCACAGAGCAGTGCGGCCTTGATTCAGGGAAACCAGATTCAGGGAAAACAGATTTAGAGAAAACAGATTCAGAGAAAACAGAGAAGCTGGATAGACACGGTCGTTGAGATCGAATTCCGAGCGTTACAAGATGTCGACTCAAAACAGGCGGAAAGCTGTCCAAGACAAAATGAAAGCCGGTCAAAGCAGGAAGAAAGTCGGTCAAAGCAAAGGGAAAACCGGGGCGTTTGTTCTCCGTTGGGGGAATGGGACTCGGGTTGGTGGAATTCACTGGAAATGCCTGCTAATTTTCGTTCCACACGTTTTGAGCAACTTCAATACATTCAGTTTGGATCCAACGACCATGACCGTGCAGGCCATTGCTGGCGTCAGCGCAAGCGCAGAAGCGAAAATCATGACGGTCTATCCGTCCATTTCCGCAACAGCGATTGGTCGGCTGCTGGGACAGCTCTACGACTGCATACCGATTCGAGTCTGCGGCCCCACCATTTCCGCTGTACTATTTGCACTGCCAACTGCACCGCTTGCCGCATTGTTGTACCTTGTGACCAAGGCGACAGGACAGCGTTATGTCCTTACGAACCGTTCGGTACAGGTTTGGGCATCTTTGGGCAACCGCCGGATCAGTACTGTTGACTTCAGCCAGATCGAAGATGTTGAACTGGAACAGAGGCCGGGGCAGAAGTTTTACCGAGCATCCGACATCAAACTAAAGGGTGCGAACGGCCAGACAGTTTTGAGACTCGACGCCGTAGGCGACGCCGGTTCCTTCCGGAATGCAATCCTGCGAGCAATCGAAGCCCGCAAGATGGTCCAATCCGCCATGACAACAATCGCAGCCCGCAAGTAACCACCCAGCACCACGGGCAACCACGAAATCCCGAGCCGCTGCCAACGCGATGGGTAACCACGGAATACACGGAGGACACGGAAAAACACAACTGTGTACTTCTTCGATTCTTCCGCGTATTCCGTGGTCATAACGCCGCCCCTGCCTGTGATTCGAATTCAAAACCACAAGCACAGCTCTTGAGTGTTCTCGTATCGCAAGAGAATGACGGCAGAACAATGCAGTGCTCAACGATTCTCCTGCTCCCATCCTTCTGCCAAAGACCTAACCCTTTGGGGTGCTGCAGGTTCCAGGGACAGTATAATCTCTTATTCTGAGCTTTAGAAAGGGACCCAGCGATGGCTCAGAAG
>JAEUIH010000003.1 GCA_016795105.1 Planctomyces sp. | reverse complement strand
GAAGCGAATACGTCAGAGTATCACCGGCATCTGGATCCGAACCTGTCAGCGTCCCGATCACGGCATTCACACCGGAATTCTCGGCCAGACTGCTGTTCGACAGATTCAAAGATGTGGGAGACTCATTCACATTCGTAATCGTGATCGTGAACTGACGGTCATACGTCAATCCTGCTTCATCCTGAACCACAGCCGTGATGGTGTAACTGCCGCCAGCTTCGAAGTCGAACGAATCATTCGCTCGAAGCGTTGAACCACTCAGATTGAACAAAGCGTTGTCGTCCACACCATTCGGAAGCGAATACGTCAGAGTATCACCGGCATCAGGGTCCGAACCCGTCAGGGTCCCGATCACGGCATTCACACCGGAATTCTCTGCCAGACTGCTGTTCGACAGATTCAAAGATGTTGGAGATTCGTTGACATCCGTTACGATCACGGAGAACACTCGATCAAATGAGATCGTCCCGCCGTCAGTGACATGGACGCGGATGGAATAGATCGATCGAAACTCGTAGTCAAGCGGTTGAATGATTCGCAACTCGGAGTTTGAAATGGAGAACCGAGTGTTATCTTCGTCACCACTTCCGGATGTGAAGGTGTAACTGATGGAAGCTGACCCGGGCAATCCAGACGTAACGAACTCCCCGACAACGGAGTTCGCCGCAGAACTTTCAGAGATTATGGAGTTTGAGAGTACCGTGTCGACGCCGTCGACTTCTGCAGGCTGAACATTAAATGAGTAGTCCGTGGTGCCGGTATCGTCAAACGCGCCGATGATTGCCAGCGTATATGTGCCCGGAAGTGTCAGAGGCGCCGGCTCCTGATCTCCTGAAAGCCAATATACCGTTACTGTTCTTCCGAGAGGATCAATCAACTGCCAGGCGCTGTTTCCTCCCCCCACCAGGTTATCCAGGTAGAACCGTTCTCCTGCAAGTACTTCAAAGTTGTACAGTTTTGTGCTGTTGGCGGGATCTAATGTTCCACTCACGACTGTTCCCGGAGTGATCGATGCGGCGGTGCTGAGGTCTATCAAACGGAAAGAGTATCCTCCGGTTGAATCGCCCGATCCATCCACAGTCAGAGTATACTCGCCCTTGACCAGGTTTAGTGCCAGGTTGGTGCCCGACCACCATACGCCACCGTCGTCATTAATACCTCGACTGTCAACAACCGTCCCGGAAGGGCCCTTAAGTGACCAACTGATCCCTGAAGATGTGCTCAATCCATCGAACCAAAGTTGTGAGTCAGTCGCCAGATTAAACGTATGCTCGTTGGTATCCCCGGCGTTCGTAATCGCACCTGAAACAACTGCACCGACTGTCAGCGGTTCCGAAGTTGTCACTGCAGGCTGCACATTGAAGGCATACTCAAAGGTACCGGTGTCTTCATACCAACCGCTGATCACCAGCGTGTACGTACCAGGAAGCGTCAGCTGTGCTGGCTCCTGATCACCGGTAAGCCAATAGGATGTCACATTGCGCCCAAGTGGGTCGATCAGATACCAGCCAGCATTTCCGCTGTCGGTGAGACTGTTCAGGTAGAGTCGATCTCCGGCAACAACATCGAACTTGTACATATTCTTACTGTTGGCTGGATCGAGCGTTCCGGTCACCATCGTCCCCGGAGTGATCTCAGTTGCTGTGCTCAAATCCAGCAGTCGGAATGAATAGCCACCTGTTGAGTCACCTGAGCCATCGACTGTCAGTGTGTAGTCTCCAGCAACCAGGGACAGGGTGCTGTTTTGCCATCCCCCCCAATAGCCGCCGTCGTTGTAAAAGTCCTGGTCAGTGACGACAGCTCCGGAAGGACCGTTCAACGACCAACGAATGCCTGAAAGACCGCTCAAACCATCAAACGTGAGTTTCGAATCGCTGCCAAGCGTAAACGTATAAAGATCGGTGTCTCCCGTCTCAGTGATCTCACCCGTGATCACTGAACCAACGGTCAGAGGCTCAGTACTTGTCAACGCGGGCTGGATATTGAACGCATAGCTGACGGAATCGGGATCACGGAAGTTCCCCGCTACGATCACAGTATAGACACCCGGCAGCGTAAGAACCTCGGTTTCCTGATCAGCGGAGAGATAGTAGGCAACAACAGTTTGCCCAAGTGGATCAATCAAAGCCCAGTACGCGGCCTGAGGATTGCTGGATTGCGTATCCATGAAGAACCGATCACCAGCGGCAGCAGTGAATTTGAAGTAGTCTGCTCGACTTGCCACCACGACGCTGTTGCCGTTATCGTTGATCGTATTTGTCAGCGTCCCGGACTTGACGACTCCCGGAGTAATATCGACTGCGTCTGCGAGATCCAGCATTCGAAATGAGTAAGTCCCTGTCACGCCCGCATCTGCGAAGATACGAATCTGATAAGTGCCAACGACTGGCAGGTCCAGCAAACTATACCCGAACCCATACGCGTGCGAATCACTTGCGAAGCTGCGACTGTCTGCTTCGATGCCCGTCGGCCCTTCCAGAGTCCAATAGAAATTGCCGGAGGGAGAGTTGTACAACGCGTCAAAGTACATCAGAGCCGGCGCAGTCGTGGTGAAGCGGTACTTGTCGATTTCTCCGTCGGCCGAAATCGTGCTCGTCCGAACTGCACCAAGCGTGAGTGCAGTAGTCCCGGTGCCGAGATTGGGAGGTGACGTCGTTCCAACCTTGGTCACTTTCACGTCGTAGTTGACTATGTCAGTTTCGCTCAGGCTGCCACTCACCACAAGCGAATAATTACCGTTCATGAGCAACCACTGGTTCGGTACAGTACTGCCAATCCAGCCTTCGGCCCCTGATACCAATCGACCCAGCGGGTCGTAAACGCGAAAATAAGCGTTACTGGAATCCCCGGTGGTCACTTCAATGTCAAAGCGATCTCCACGCGTAACACTGAATTTGTAAATGTCCGCTTCACTTGCCGGACTCAGCGTATGACTCTGAGACACCCCGCTGGAAAGCACTGTTCCTGCTGCGACGTCCAGTAAGCGAAACGAGTAGTTACCAATGGAATCACCTGACCCATCCAGCGTCAGAACGTAGTCGCCCTGAATCAAATTCAAATTCGAATTGTTAGCCCACGGATCATCAAAGTACGTGCTGGTGACCACGTGACCCGACGGACCGGTCAGCGACCAGAAGGCACCGGAGAAGTCTTCGAGGCCATCAAACCAGAGTTGGGAGTCACTCAGCAGAGTAAACGTGTACCGATCGACATCACCAGCATTGGTAATCTCACCGGAGACAATTGAGCCGACAGTCAGCGGTTCGGACGTTATTGCTGACGGCTGAATCCTGAACGAATAATCGATCGTCCCCGTATCACCAAAGTCACCCACAACAGCGACTCGGTAGGTACCGGGCAGTGTCAAGAGGCCCGGCTCCAGGTCTCCAGACAACCAATTCACAGCAAATTGCCTGCCAAGCGGGTCAATTACATGCCATGCCGCATTTCCGCTGCTCACAAGACTGTCAAAGAAAAATCGGTCGCCTGCAACTGCATCAAACTGATACAGGCTCGTACTATTCGCAGGATCGAGAGTGCCCGTGACAATATCACCCGGAGTCACCTCGACCGCAGCATTCAAATCCAGCAGACGGAATGAATATTCTCCTGTGGAATCCAACGCCGCATCCACCGTCAGAGTATAGGCTCCGGCAACCAGCGACATCGCGTTGTTCGTCCAGCCCCACCAATACCCACCGTCATTTTCAATGCCTTGACTCGAGACAACCGCTCCGGTAGGGCCTGACAGAGACCAGCTCAGACCGGATGAAGTGCTCAGCCCATCAAACCACAACTGCGAATCGCCCGCCAGAGTAAACGTAAACTGATCTACGTCACCTGCGTTCGTGATTGCACCCGACACCACGGCTCCAATCGACAGTGCTGATGTGCTCGTCACTGACGGCTGCACCCGGAACGAGTACCCGGTCGTCCCCGTATCATCAAACGAACCGACGATGGCCAATGTATATGTGCCAGGCAGTGTTAGAGTCCCGAATTCCATATCTGAGGAAAGCCAGCTTGTCGCTACCGTTCTTCCAAGCGGGTCGATCAGATGCCATGCGGCATTTCCGCCACTCGTCAGATCATCAAAATAGAGGCGATCCCCTGCAACGACATCAATCTTGTACAGGGTTGTACTATTGGCAGGATCAAGCGTCCCGGAAACAATGTCCCCAGGCGTAACTTCGATCGCAGTGGCAAAATCCAGAAGACGAAATGAATATCCTCCCGTTGATCCACCTGTTCCATCAACGGTAAGAACATAGTCTCCCTCGACGAGCGACATAGCAGTCGCTGACCAGCCCCACCAGTAGTTTCCGTCATCACTGATTTCTCGATTCGCGACGATGGAGCCCGATGGTCCTCGCAAAGACCAGTTGATTCCGGATGTGTTGCTCAAACCATCGAACCACAGTTGCGAATCATTCTCCAGAGAAAACGTATATTCGTCGATGTCTCCTGTTTCAGTGATCTCACCTGTGACAACAGGACCTACGTTCAGTGGCTCCGTGCTGGTCGATGCAGGCTGAATTCTGAACGCGTAGCTGACAGAGTCCGTATCAGTGTAATTCCCTGCCACGATCACCGTATAGGTGCCTGACAGCGTGAGCACTTCAGTTTCCAGATCACTATACAGATTGTAAGAAACCACGGGCCGCCCAAGCGGATCAATCAGAGCCCAATACGCATTTTGAGGGTTGCTTGACTGCGTATCCATGAAGATTCGATCGCCAGCAGCAGCGGTGAATTTAAAGTAGTCCGCTCGACTGGCAACTTTAACTGTCGTGCCCCCATCATTGATATTATTTGTAAGCGTTCCTGTCTTGACTTCTCCTGGCGTCACATCGACGGCTGCTGCGAGGTCCAGCATCCGGAAGGAGTATGTCCCGGTCACACCCGGATCGGCAAAAATGCGAATCTGATATGTGCCGATCACTGGAAGGTTCAACAGGTTGTTGCCAACTCCATACCAATGGGGGTCACTCCCAAACCACCGACTGTCGACTTCAATCCCCGTCGGACCTTCCAGCGTCCAGTAGAAGTTCCCGGGTGATGTGTACAACTCATCAAAGTACATCAAAGTCGGAGCCGTCGTCGTAAAGCGATATTTGTCCGTCTCGGTTCCGGCAATGGTACCTGTGCGAACGCTGCCAAGCGTGAGCGCGGTAGCGCCAGTCGAGAGATTCGGCGGAGCTGTAAATCCGACTTTCGTCACCTTTACGTCGTAATTCACCGTGTTGCCGCTGTCGTTCAGACCGCCTGCGAGCACCAGAGTATAGTCTCCATCCATCAGCAACCATTGGTCCGACACAGTGCTTCCGATCCAGCCTGAAGCTTCCGACACCGGACGTCCAATCGGATCAAACACTCGGAAGTAGGCGCTGCTGGTGTCTCCAGTTGTTACCTCAATATCAAAACGATCGCCACGCGTTACGCTGAATTTGTAGATATCCGCTTCACTTCCCGGATTCAGAGTATGACTCTGAGAGACTCCGTCGGACAGCGTAGTCCCGGATGAGACGTCCAGCAAACGGAACGAGTAACTTCCAACAGAGTCTCCAGCTCCATCGACCGTCAATGTGTAATTACCGGGAACCAGATTCAGGAAAGAACTGCTGGACCAGTCATCGTGGAACGCCTGATTGACAATTTCCTGACCCGCTGGGCCCTTCAATGACCAGTCGATCCCGGAAGCCGCATTCAGACCATCAAACCAGAGTTTCGAATCGCTTCCGAGACTAAATGTGTACTCGTCTCTGTCGCCAGGATTTCCGATTTCACTGGTGACAACTTCGCCAATTGCCAAAGCAGACAGAACAAACCGTTCTTCCAGGGCCTGCGGTACAGCTGCAAACTGAACCAACCCGGCCTGAGTTCGGTCTCTGTCCCTACCCTTCCCTGCGGCACCCGCCCGTCGACTCACTGCCGGGGAATTAAAGAGCTGCTTAAGCCAGTTGCGCAGTGAGATATTCATCAGATCGTGTCTCCACGTGAAAATAGTGTCGTTCGCAGAAATTGTGGGTGGAAGTTGTTCTGTAGGGACGAGCGCTGAAATCAATGGCGCAAACCGAATCGAACTTGTCTCAGAAAAAACGCGGCCACTCGCGGATTCGAGAACAAACACAGCAAATACCCTTGCCTGGGTTCTCTACACGAGTGCCACCGAACGATGCTGATTTCAATACAAGGCACCCCGGAATGCAGCTGAAAAACATTTTTGTGCAGCTGTGGGCGAATTCCGCGGGCCAGCGCGATGCTCGCTGTTCACTGGGTCGCAAAGTGGAGAATTGCTCATCAGAATCTCACCAAAATCACATGGATCGGTAATATCGTGAGGCGGCAACCTGATGTAAGTCTGGCTGGAACGTCTGAATGCGAGGGAGCCTCGGGAAAGTTTTGCCAAATACTGGATAACCTGGTGAGGAATCACAATCAAGTCTTCCAAATCGTGAGAGATGAGTTTTCTGGTTTTTGCGAGTGCCGGGAATCATTCAGCGTTGAGCTGATCTGCATTCAGCTGCAGATCCTGACACGCATGAATGAAAGATGACGCAGACCATGCCTGGAAGCATTTTCCCATCGGTCTTCCCGTCCGGCTGTGAACCCACTCATTGAACTCCCATTCCTGATTCTTCCCGAGCCGATTGAGCTGCGCAAGCTTCAGGAGTTCACGACAGGCAACTTCATACAAGCCAAGTCGATGAATGAATCGTACCCACATACCACCGATGAACGGCCAGATTCCACCGTTGTGATAGTGACCAGGGAGATTCAGCAGATTGACAATATAGTACGGCCTCCAGTCGGGATCACCAGCCTGAACCGGAGGATAGAGGTTGGCCACCGGATATGGCTCGTTGACCCCCACGCCCCACATGAACTTGAATGCGATTCTCGCACGATCCGCGTCAAGAACGTTCGAAAGGAATGCCTGTACATTGCTGAGCACATCACAGCGCCAGTTGAAACTGAAAGGTGTCACTTCTGCCAGAAGGTAACTGGCATCCCCAACAGCAGCCTGCTGTTGGGCAAAATGAAACTTTTCTGCGGCTCCCGCCGGGGTACTGGTTGATGGCCAGAATGTCGCCAGAATCTTGCTGCGAATTGCCTGCGAACGACGAAGACACTCTGCCGCATTATCGAAATCTTCCTGCAGTTCCAGAAGCCGACCATACGCAACGTTGGCTCGATACCAGAGGATTTCGTCATACAGGATGTGATAACTTCGACCAAACAAATCGGTCCAGTCTCCGGCCTCCGGAATTTCCAGCAGCAGGTCATTATTGCTGTCGAGTGCTCCCAGCCAGTTCATGACCTTTTGGAGGCGATCCGAGTACTCCCTGAGGAATTCAAGGTCATTGGTCTTTCTAACCCACGCATGAAAGGCGACGATGGCCCACAGTGCGCTGTCGATGGAGCAAATCCCGCCAACTCCACTGTAGTCCGGAACTCCATCGTCGATTCTCACGTTGGCAGGCATCTGACCGTTTGGTGCCAGGTGATCGAACAGGGTTCTTAAAGTCGCCTTTTGAGCTGCACGAATGTCGGGATCGTTCAACTCCATCGTGCCAACGATCGTGATCGACCCATCCCGAGCCCAAACGCTTCGATAATTCGCGTCTGTGCCAGTCACATCATTGTCTGCCAGTGAACATGCCGAAAACCCCGATGGCGTGATGTTCTTCCGGATTGCAACCACAGCTTCACGGTATCCGGTCGCAATAACGGATCGTTCATGGGATGTCAGCGAACCGAGTGCCGACTCGGTAAACATGATCCGCAGTCCCGGGTCCATCTGATCGGCTGTCAATGCAGATTCGCCTGGTCGCGGAGCAGAAGGAATCACACCATAGTGCGTCAAACCCTCAAGGACACCGTCTGCAACAACTTTTGTCGCATTGAATGTCGACACCTTTACAACAGCTTCGATGAGTTCCGGTTGTGCATTCTCCACGACAATTCCACGAACCCTGGGAAGCAGAAACATGCTGGCATCATTTCCGGTGTCCCCTGCAACGACAACACCTGAAGTCGACAGCCCAAGAGTGCCGCACAGCCATTCAATTGCTCCCCCCTTGCCCGACCCAGCCGGCAGCACGTCCAGGTCGCGATTGCTGGAGTACATAACACAAACCTGTTGTCCTGATGCAGCAAGCCGCCTTTCCAGCGCCGCGATTGTCTCCGGAGCAGCATCATGAAGGTACCAGCTCGATTTGAAGCGGTTCAGAAATTCAACGGGCTGGCGAACGATGCCGGCACACTCCTCCACAATGGCTTCTATTGTTGAGAGATCCCAGTGCGAATGAAATCGCTGCGTATAGCCTTTCAATATTCGTTTGTGTCGTCCATCGTACAGCTGAGTACCAACTCCGCCAATAATGTAGTCGGGCCATGGCAGGGGCTGAATTGAAAGCAGGTCGATGACATCCTGAACCAAACGACCACTGGCATAAACTAACAGCGGCCTCGATCTTGCTGATAGATTTTCCCATGCCTGTTTAAAGCGACGAGTCGCTTCGGGATTGCCAATCAGTGTTCCGTCGAGGTCAGAACAGAACATGTTTACCGGAGACAATACAGGTGCCTGATCAAGTGCCATGTGTATTCCTGCGATACTCAACTGCCGTCTGAAAATTTGATTCTGAGGACTGCAAAACAGATCAACGCACGAAATCTCAGTCGGCATCAACCCACGGCTCGTCCCAGTCCAGCTCCGCGCTCACTGGCGACGTCATCTGCCGGTTCTCTGCAACAGCGATTAGTTGCTGAGCAATTCCGGTCCACGTAAACAGGCTTCGGGCTTTGTGAGCACCCATCCGAGCCATTCGGTCACGCAGTTTTGGAAACTGCAGAACCTTCAGCATGGAAATTCCGAGATCTTCCCTGTCCAGTGGATCGGCAAACAGAGCATGCCGACCAAAAGTCAGAGCTCGATACAGGCCACCATGGATTGTCACTACCGTTGGAGTTCCGGAAGCCATGGCCTCTATGGCCGTCATTCCAAATGGTTCATATCGACTCGACAACACAAACAGATCGGCCGCACGATAGTAGTCTGCCAGCAGATCATCCGGTATAAAACCCCCGAACTGAACTCGATCGCTGAGATCAAGCTTAGCTGCGAGGCACTGTAGCTCCTTCAGCACGGATGCTTCAGAGGCATTCAGGCTTGAACCTCCGACAGCGAGATGAAGGACCGCATCAGGTTCTCGTTCTGCAAGTACCGAAAATCCCTCGATCAGGAGATCATAACCTTTATTGCGTGCCAGCCGTCCGAGTGCAAGAATCACTTTGCCCGAAAATCCGAGGCGGCTCCGGATCGCGTTCCGACTTCCCTCGCCAACGGGGAAGAAACGATTATCATCGTACCCCGGCGGAATCATCCGGCAGCTCTCATCTGTGAGATCGTATTCATCCTTCAGCAAATCCAGCTGCAACGGTGTCGTAGCCAACACCATGTTTGCACCTGCATACAGTTCACGTTCACGCTGTATTCGCTCTGTGAAGTTGTACTGCTTCTCGAAATTATGAGCGTCGCCTGGATAATCGGATTCCATCTGCCGCATCTTCCAGATTCCCAGCGAATGAGGCGTATGAATGTGCGGCACATTGTACTCTTCGCTCAATATATGGCCCGCGATGCCGGCATCCCAATAGTGGCTGTTGATGAACTGGTATTCAAGTCCATGTAAATGCACAAAACGCTTCGCGTTCGCAGCCCATTCCGGAATGAAGTTGCACAAGTACTCCTTCGGAATGAACCTCCGGCCTCCACACGGCATTCGAATAATCCGAACATGGTCACTCACATACTCCAATGTTGGCTGGTCTTCAAACTGTCGAGTCCAGATGTCAACTTCATAGCCAAGCCGAGCCAGCTTCTTTGAAAGCTCAAGCACATAAACAACCTGTCCCCCCGTGTCCGCCGCTCCAAGAGGTGGTTCCGCTGAGACATAACCATGTGTTGAAATCATCGCTATCCGAGGCAACTGTGTATCGGCCTGCAGATCATCAGACTCGTCCATAACTCACCAGCTTTCTCCGAGTATGGAAATGGCGTACCGGAATTTTGCACGCAGCAATCCGGGGTCAAACATGGGTCACATACAACAATCCGGAACTATCGGCCTGCGATCGGCCAATATGCAGGTTGCTGCTACGGTTCACCAATGCGATCCACTGCACGAAGGCCCGTCAGGAAGGGTGCCCTCTTTAACCGCGCAGACAGGATCCGGGAAGGAACTCTGCTGTTCAAAAACAGAACTGTTGTTCAAAACAGAAAAAAGAATAACGAGACAGATCAGTTTGACTTCAGAAAACATCTGTGCATCCACATCAACAGACATCGGATGCTTTGCTTCAGCACATTATAGAGCCAGACATGTGCAGATGGCTATGCACTTCCACGATGAAGTCGAAAACAACAGTTTTTGATCCATCAGCATCGCTTCTTTCGAAGGATCCCCAGGGCGAACGCATTTTGCGAACGCGAGCTAATGAGTCATTGCATCCAGCTGTGATCTCTCGAGCACCTGCAGTGCGAGATCACTCACACGTCGACGTCCCAGCATCGATATCGCATCGGCCGCCGATGTAATCTCTCGCCCCAGACGATTGTAGGTGGGACTTCGGGCCAGCTTCATCAATTCCGCTCTGAGCTCCTCACTGGTATCGACAATGACCTCGATCTCATGGTTTGTATTCGTTTCAACCTGCGAAGCAACGAATGTCTCAACTGCCGCAGAACTGTCGACATACTCAATCGGAATTCCGTCACGAAACGTTACAAAGTGCACGTTCGCATTCAACCGAGACTGACGTCTTCTCGAAATCACGACTTTCATCTTCGCAGCAAACGTCGCGTAGCAGGATGGCTTGTACAGGATGTCGTCGACGCCAAGACACATTAACTCAGTAGTGATCCTCGGATCGGTCAATGCTGTATGAACCACAATCAGAGGCGGTGATTCACTGGCAAGCAACTGCCTGACAATGCTGTGCCCGTTCGTGTTGGGCAAACACAGATCTGTGACAACCAGATCGAACAACTGATGTGAAATCAATTCGAGGGCATGTTTCCCGTCGGCAGCGGATTCGCAGACAAACCCCGCTTTCTGCAGAGCGACCCGGAGCATTTCTCGCGCAATCGAATCATCATCGACGATTAGTGCGGTCGGCGAATCTGTTGACATCTCAATGCCTTCCCGCCCGAAAACAACAGGCCTCACTTTTTCGCAATCTTTTCACAGCCTTCGAAAACATACGTCCGGATTTACCCTGTCTCGTCGCAAATGCACTTCCGGCAAACCATCATCCGGGTTTTCCTCCATGGCAATTCTCCCCGGTGACTCCGACAATTGCCCAACTGTCATCTCTCTGCGACCAATCGTCTCAATGATAAAAATGCGGGTGGGATGCGAGAGCGCCTGAAACACGCCCGCTTTGAACTGCCGCATTGAGTCCTGAACACTCATTTGACTCTCCCGCGGACTTCGTTGACAAGTATATTCGATTATTCTAATATTCATTGACGCGATGCAGGGCTGTACACGATCTTTTTCCACGCTGGCTTTGCCAAAACCCCAAAGTTCGCCCGCTGCGAACTCTTACTTGCCGGCGAGAAACATATGCCCAGGAAGTCAAAAAAACAGATCGTTGTGCTGCGCGAACGAATTCAAAAACTCAAAAAGTCCATCGCCCTGCTGAGGCAAAACTCCGACTTCAAGTCGCGGACAGAAGTTGATGCCCTGCAACTGCAGATCACGCGAGCCGAACAGGAACTTGATTTGACGATCTCGCTTTTTCAGCAAAGCGATCAAAAAGGGTAATTGACCTGACGGCCCGTTCAGCCACTTTCACTGAGTTCCCCATGCACCGGATTTTTCAATCTCCCACCATGCAGTCGGAACGAAATGGCACGATCGAAGTTCGAAAGTGGTTCGGCTCCGTTGAAGTCCTTGTCGATGGTTACACACAGTCCGGACGCTACCTGTGGCGAATGTGGCATCAGGCGCTCCTCAGATTGCCTGGGAGCCAGAAGGTCGACCGAATTCTGATGCTCGGTCTTGGCACGGGCAGTGCAATTCTCGCAATTCATTCCTGTTACCCAACAGCGGCACTGACCATTGTGGAATGGGATCCTGTCATGATCGAGCTTGCAGCAAAGCACTGTTGCGCTTCAGAGTTGATCCGATCGACCATTGTCCTGGGAGATGTCGTAGACGTGCTTCCGGATCAATCTGCAGCCATATTCAATTTACCATGACACGAGCAGCGAGCGGATTCTCCCGTACAGCGAGCCAACGAAAGTCTACCGCTCGATCCAGGCGATATCACCAACGTTTGTCCGCAGAGCACCTGGATCGTCCCTCACGGAATCCGCGTATCGAGCGACATCCAGCCTATGTGGCGCCCAGTTCTGTCCGAATGCTGGAGACGCTTCAGATTGTCCTCCACCACTTCCAGTGACTTCGATAACGCCCGTCTGACAAACGTCACTGTTTCCTTGTATTTTGGGAGAAGCCCGGTCAGATCTAACGACAGCCGTCGAAGCAGAATCGTGAGACCCGCACTGAAACCGGATCCAGATCGCGGGGTTCCATGGCCGACAACAGAAATCGATCGAAATTGCCTCCCGGCCTCGCTTCATTTGCAGCAATCGGTGACCGAACGTCCCGAGGCGACTGAAAGGACCAGTGCATCGCTCGGTTGGTCGTGTTTCTGGTTATTTCATACACTCTGTGGCTCGGGCTCCTGATGAGGACGCCCCTCAAAACTGTGCATCCACCATGTGTAAATCATTTTCTGCAACACACGTGACTTACAGAAGAAGACCCACTTATGAACTGCGATACTGCCAGACCATCAGAACGAGCGATGTTCCGTATCTGCCAATCCGTTCGTTTCATACGGTTCATGGCGACCGTACTGCTGGCGTTCCTGATCACCGCAGCCTCGCGCTTGAATGTGGCGGGACAGGAGACGGTCAGCACAAGTGAGTTAAATGAACTGCTTTATCAATCCTGCCTTTTGACAGGCGAGAAGTCGCTGCGGCTGCATGAGCTGTCAGATGCAAAGCTCTGGCTTGAACGCGCTCCGATCAGTCTTCGCGGCTGGGAATGGCACTACCTTTACTCGCAGTGCGACGAATCAACCGCTCGCTTTCCGCTCGCAGACATGCAGGTGACCTCGATCGATCTGTCTCCCAAAGGCAATCAGATTGCAGTTGCTGCGACTGACGGCAAAGTCCGACTCTTCGAGTTCCCGTCGTTCAGACAAACTGACTCCATCGGTGATCATAAGGAGGCTGTCTACTCAGTGTCATTTTCTCCGGATGGAACCCGGTTGGCTACCGTCGCTCGCGATGTCACGGCTCGTGTCTGGGATGTTGCAACCGGCAAAGAGCTGTCACGTATTCAACTCGACAATCCTGGTGTCGCTGAAACCTGTTTTTCCCCGTCGGGCGAACGAGTTGCAACATGTACCTGGGCCATGACCATCGATCAGGGACAGCGTTCTGTAAAAGGCGTCGTCTGGATCTGGAATGCAAACTCGGGTGAAGTCATTGCAAAGAAAAATGTCGGAGTGAAACCACTGGACTCCATGCAGTGGTCCGACGATGGCACGAAGATCGTGGTGGGTTCCTGGGGAGGGCTCGTTCATGTTCTCGATGCTGATGCTAACGAACAAATGACAATCACTATCCCCGACGACGGCGTCTACAATTCGGTAATTTCAGTCGCCATCAGTCACGACGGCAAATATGCGGCAGCTGGCTCTAAAGATCGATCTGCACGAGTCTGGCGACTGGACGATGGCCAGCTTCAGGCCACCATGATCGGTCACAACGGCTTCGTCAATGCTGTTCAGTTCACCTCAGACAACAGTCGACTTATCACCTCCAGTGTTGATGGAACAAATCGCATTTGGGATTCAGCGTCCGGAAAAGAACTTCAGGTCCTGCATGGCCACACCGGCAGTATTGCTGCAGCAGATCTGACTGAAGACTCAGGAAAGCTGATCAGCGCAGGGAGTGACAAGCAGTTGAGAATCTGGGATTTGTCTGCCGATTTCGGAGGCCGCCTTGCAGTTCAGATTGAGCAAAAGGGATCTTATTCAACTATATTCTCCCCGGACGGAACTCGCCTGTACATCGCATGTTTTGACGGGCACGTTCGTGTCGTGGATACGCAGTCCGGCGACATTACTCACGACTGGGCTTCTCATTCCGCCAGCTGCAATACACTATCTCTCAGCAGAGATGGGCAGCGGCTCCTGACATGCTCCTGGGACAAGTCAGCCAAACTCTGGAACACCGCTGACCTGAGTTTGCTGGCAACTCTGGATGCCGGCAACGGCGTTACCCATTGCGCAATTTCCCCTGACGGAACTCGAGCAGCACTCGCCGTCGGAAAACACATGCAGATTTGGGATGTTAATCAGAACATGCTGATCGGGACCTGCGAAGGGGCTGGCGGTGGCCTCGTTGACCTTGCCTTCTCACCCGATGGAAAATCGGTTGCGGTGAGCTCCGAAGGATCGCCGGCTCAGATTTGGAATGTATCCACACAGGAACTCGTCGGAACCCTGGGTGACACCTCCCAGCGTGCATCAACTGTTATCTTCTCAAACGACGGACGACGAATTGCTACCGGACGTCCTGGAGAGGTCATCATATGGGACAGCAGTGACTTTCAACTTCTGCATTCGGTGGACGTCGGAGATAGTCCCGTTTCCAGACTCTCGTTTTCACCAGACTGCAAACGCCTTGCAGCGGGTACGGATGCCATTGTCATGATCGATGTTGATCGAGGCGCTCCATTGCTTCGATTCCAGCCAAATGACGATACCATTTACTACCTTTCATTTAGCCCCGATGGTTCCCGTCTCGCCAGTTGCACGACAGGCGGTTCCGTTGTTCTTAGCGAAACGGCACCACTCCAGATTCGACGCGTTCATACTCTCAAAAAAACTGCACCAGCCAACCAGACTCAACCGGTCACAGAGTAACGCACAACGTTCTGTGAGGCAGCATGACGCGTGTTTCAATGCCTCAAGTCTCTTCAGACAGTTAAGTTATTTTCCTCAGGAACGATGGTTCTCGGCGGACTCGACTGATTGCAGAGAATCCCGGCAGTCCCCAGTATTTTGCGCGACACCGTTTTGAACACCTTCTGTTTTGCGACGAAGACCTTGTCTGTGGATCAAATCCCCGGGCATTGTTAATGAGCAAAATAAATGAAGGTGAGCGAATGACACGGCTGTTGTTGATCAGTGGTGCTATCGTGGTTCTTGCGGGAGTATTTGCGTATCCCACTGCAAGAGACTTTATGAATACACGTAATGCAGATGAAAGACCCGTCCCCAAAGAAGTGGTCAGACAGGGACCGACTACTGAAATCGCGGCTCCACTCAACAGCCATGACAAGATGATTGACGCATTGGCAAGGGTCAAATCCAGACGCAACTACGAACAGGTGTTCTTTGGACCCGACACAGTTGAATCAGAAGAACGCACACTTGAACTTGGGCTGTCTTCAGGCCGCGAACAATTCATGAGCCTGATGCATGTTGCTGAACGAAGACTCTGGCACGGTGATACTCGCCGCGCTCTGAAACACCTGGACAAAGCACTTACCATCTGCGATCAGGCAGGAGCTGCAGCTCCGAAGGAGATTCTGCAGCAGCTTTATGCTGAACTTGGTCTGGTATGGCTGAGGGTCGGGGAAAACGAAAACTGCGTCAACTGCAGCAATGGCGAGAGTTGTCTTGCTCCGATTTCCGGAGCCGGTATCCATCAGAATCGTAAGGGCTCGGAAGAGGCATTTACGTGGCTGCTTAAAGCTCTGGAACTCAATCCGGACGACTACACGTCTCGCTGGCTTCTCAATGTGGCAGCGATGACACTGGGGCGATATCCGCATGATGTGCCTGAACAGTTTCGAGTCTCTCCGGAGGCTTTCGAGTCTCGGGAGTCGATTCCACGATTTCAGAATATTGCCGGAGAAATCGGCCTGAATACACTGTCTCTTGCCGGTGGAATCATCGTAGAAGACTTCGACGGAGATGGTGACCTGGATGTCCTGACGTCTTCATGGGGCGATGGCGACGAGCTTCAGTTTATGCGAAATGACAATGGACGTTTTCGCAACAACACGATACAGGCAAACCTGAGCGGCATCTTTGGTGGACTCAACCTCGTTCAGGCTGACTACGATAACGACGGAGATGTCGATGTTCTCGTTCTGCGAGGAGCATGGTGCGCCGAACGCGGGTGTATTCCGAATTCACTCCTGCAGAATGATGGCACTGGTCGATTCACCGATGTGAGCTACGACTGCGGTATCGCGAGCGAAGCGAAACCGACCCAAACAGCCGCTTGGTTTGACTTTGATAACGATGGAGACCTTGATGTCTACATCGGTAATGAAGATATGCCTTCAAGCCTGTTTGAAAACATCGAAGACGGTCGGACGTTTAAAGACATTGCTGTTCGTGCCGGTGTAACCAACGATCGATTCGCCAAAGGAGTAATCGCTGCCGATTTTAACAGTGATGGATTTGCGGACCTTTACGTTTCAAATCTCTATGGCCCCAACAGACTCTACATGAACAACCGGGATGGCACTTTCACCGATCGAGCTGTCGAAAAGAAGGTCACTGAGCCACTTGACAGTTTCCCGGTCTGGGCATGGGACTTCAATCAGGATGGTCACCTCGACATCATGGTTTGCGGTTACACCTTTGAACTCCATGGGCTTGGAGTTCAGTATTTTGGAGTCCCTTCAAAGAAGCAATTCAGTTGTTTGTATCTGGGTGATGGTCAGGGAAACTTTCAGGAAGTTGCCGTTGAGAAGGGACTGACAAATGAACTGCCTCCCATGGGCGCTAATTTCGGCGACCTGAACAACGACGGTTACCCGGATTTCTATCTTGGCACCGGAGCACCACAGTATCAGGGACTGATGCCCAACCTCATGTATCTGAATCAGCAGGGACAGCAGTTCTCAGACGTAACGACGTCAGGCGGATTTGGTCACCTTCAAAAGGGGCACGCCATTTCTTTTGCCGACTTCGACGAAGACGGTGATCAGGATGTTTTTGCAGTTATGGGCGGCGCGTTTCCAGGAGATCCGGCTGTCAATGCAGTCTATCGAAATCCCGGCTTCAACCAGCACTGGCTTACAGTCACACTGATCGGCAAACAAACGAATCGTTCCGCTGTCGGTGCAAAGGTCACTGTGGAAACCCTCGAGAACGGTCAGCAAAGAACGATTCACAAATGGGTGGGAAGTGGCGGGAGCTTCGGAGCCAATCCGCTCCGCTGCGAAATCGGTCTGGGACAGTGCTCACAGATTGCCTCCCTCAAAATCCAATGGCCTGGCACTGTGACTTCACAGGTCTTTCATGAAGTGGAAATGGATCGGATCATCACAATTCACGAAGGAGAGGCAGTCATTCACGTACGTGGTGAACCGAATCTGCAAGACTCGCAGTTGATCAATTAGCGAACCTCTGAATCCGGCCCGGAATTGCACGTCGCGGCCACCCATCATCGCGGGGAATCCCTCCCCCACGACAAACATCAGAGACCCAATCAAGAAGAGATCCAACATCATGGATCCGCTATCGACTGTACCGTACGCGGGACTTAGTGATGGTCACCCCAATACACCATGCTTCCTCAGTCCCAGGAAGATCTGCGTTTCATCACTGTTCGGCTGGCCGATGTTTTGCAGAACTCAAACGCGTCATCTACAGTCCGCCTGACGTTTTCTCTGAGCCGAGGAAACCGATCGTTTGAATTCGATACATCTCCTGAAGAAGAACACACCATGACGATTCGACCGATTTACCTCTGCGGCATCCTTGCGCTCATCCTGCTGACCAATGCGTCTCAAATCGCTCAGGCAGGCGTTGTCATGACAATTGACAATGTCACTCTCACCAGCGGTG
Organism: Planctomyces sp.; assembly: GCA_016795105.1. Classification (GTDB taxonomy): domain Bacteria; phylum Planctomycetota; class Planctomycetia; order Planctomycetales; family Planctomycetaceae; genus F1-80-MAGs062. The sequence continues at coordinate 240,546 of JAEUIH010000003.1, read as the reverse complement.
GACCGTCTAAGTTTGTTGATGTAAATGTGTCCTGGGCGGAATCAGACTCGATTACTTCTATTGACGTGGTACAAGCGATCGCCGAGTTCTCCATCGTGCCGATGGGAACGAATACCAGTTTTGTCACGTTCAAGACCTATTTGGATGGTAGTGGCGAACTACACAATGGTAATCACCAGCTTTCGGATCCCAATTATCTGTTTGCAAATAACAGCCGGAAAAAGACGCTGGGATTACCTGGAGGCATCGTTGACGAAATTACGAACACGACGTTTAATGGTGACGACGAACTGTTTGATACTTCGTCAACGGGCGTAACGCTTTCCGGCGTCCAAAGACTCTTGTTTCGTCTTGAGATTCAAGCAACAGGAACACCGACGGGTGACGAATTCTTTAAATTGACAGCAGCACCATTTTCTGTTTTGTTTCCAAAGTCCACCGGCGACGGCGATGTGCCGCAGATAATTTCATCGATTAGTGGCGGGGACATCCGGATCGCGTCAGCTGCACCGCCAGTAGCAGTTCCGGAACCATCCACCGGAATCATCATGCTCATGGGCGTTGGAATGCTGCTGCTGAAACGACGTCGAACCTGATCTTGAATTCACTCAATTCGGAGTATCTCAAAGGGCCCGTTCTACAGATTGCCTGCAGCACGGGCTTCGATTCGCATCAGGCCCCAGATTCGCCCAACCCGAAATCTCCTGGCATGGTCAATCCGAAATCCGGCTTCTCGAAGGAGAGCTTCGCAGTGGCGTTGTGAATACGTCTGATGGAACGCAGGATCGACCAGTCTCAGCCATAAACTGCACATTCTGCACATCCAGTAGTCATCACACCAGTCCACCAGGATCAGCTTCCCTCCGTCGCGGAGTACTCTGCGAAGCTCCATCAGTGACTTCTCCGGGTCCGGAAAGTAGTGAAAACTGTTCACGCAGAAGATGCAGTCAAATTCGTGATCAGCAAATGGAAGACTGGTTACACAGCCTTCGTATAAATCCGGGACCGTCAAATCGCTTTGAGGGTTGCCACTGAGAGAATGGTTGGGATTTGAAGGATGATGGTTGCTTCCAACGACACCAGAGTGACTTCCGCCCCAATGCGATCGGGAAGTCTCTGAACTCCGGAATTTTGCAGCGGCCTGATCCAGCATGCGAGGGCTGAGATCGACACCTGCAATCTTCAACTGCTGCCATCGCTGCAGCAGCCTTAGCGCCAATTCACCTGTACCGATGGGGATGTCCAGGACTCTCTCATCACCAACAAGCTCAAGCCCGTCGAGCGTGGCAGTAATCGTGGATTCCACGTAATGACTCCATCGCTGATCATACGTTGCGGCCAGCCGATTGTACTCCGTTCGAACATGATGAGTTTTGTGGTGACTTATCGAAGGCCTTTGCGAGTCGCCCATGTCAAATGCTGTCCTGTGCCGGTAGAGAGGGAGTGATTGATGCGAACCTGCTCAGGGGCAAGCTGGCTGACGACAGAGAAGCTAACCGAGGCTGACTTGCCGAGTCGTCTCTAACCTGATGGCCTGCTCTTCTCTCTCCAATTTGATCGTCTGACTGACATCGATTTCATTCTGGTGCCAGAAAGTGAAATGGAGCAGCAGCCTTGAAGTTCGAAGTTTGGTTACCTGTCAGGTCAGGATTTCCATGCAGCGTGAGCTTTCGAATTCCTGAACCCGGCTGGAAATCAATGACCTTGAGGTCAACCCAGACAAGTCCCGGGCTGGCGGTGTCTTCAAAGTAGTACACCCGATTCCTCTGATCTGCCACCGTACGCCAGATGGTCGATGAAATATTTGGCTGCCCTGGAGTGCTGATCCCTCTAGGCACACTGACGTTTCGCATCACACTGAACACAGCCGCGACGGCTTCGCGAGGAACTGCCGACTGCTGTGCTGCGTTGATATAAAAGCTGGCACGAGCAAACCGGTCGGCGGCTCGATTCGTTCCGGGCAACATCACTGTTCCACCAAGTTGCTTCCAGTACTCATTCAGTGCCAGTTGCCGATCATAGATCGGCGAGTTGGTCATCACCTGAAACTGCCGTCCATGGTGAATGATCAGTTTGCCCCCGATGTATTCGAAGATCGCAGAGTCTCCGGTAGCATCAGAAACTGAGAGGTGTATTTTCCCTTCGACGCCATTCGGAGCCACGACGCCCACCGGCCTGAACGCCTCCTTCCGCATTTCACGAACAGCCTCATCCACGGTTCCGAAGCTGTCAAGCATGTATTGTGTCCATGCGGAAATCGACATCTGCGGACGGTCGTCGTTTTCACCGGAGGGATACTCACTTTCAACAAGAAACAACAAATTGGCAACAAGGCCGGCTTCGTTCATCCCATCAGCGGTACCAGCCTCATAGACAGAGGTTATCACGCTGCCATACTTGCTGGTCCACTTCAAGCCCTTCGCGCCCATACCTCCGTCGTTTTCAATTCCTCTGGGGAAGGTCCACAGATTGGACTGCATCTCTTCCATCCAGTCCATACTTCTGCCGGTAACAGTCTGCTCTTCCAGCCCAAAGTAGACAGCTCGACTGCAGGCTGAACCCAGGCGTACCGGCAACAGAATCATCAACAGAGACAGGAAAAGCACAACTGAACAGCGCGTAAAAGACATCGCTGGAATCCTTGTGACCAGATGGGTTTGAATCCGTGAACACTTCCTCTTCGAAGATCAGAGACTTGCAAAATGGATGCAGTGACCAGCACAACCCGCCAGCCGGTTACGTCTGAATTGAACTTGCCGGCCTAACGGTGTTCCGGTTGTCGCAATGGTTAGCCACTCGGCCTAAACACTCTTCCTGTCGTCAGGTTACAGCAGCAGCTGTCACATCACAAGGACTATGCGTCCAGCGAAGCACGATGGGAAACGACTTCGGCTGCACTTTCGTGTTTGAGGTTGTGTCAGATTCAGTCGTGAGATCGTGTTGTTCGAAATCGGCCTGCTGACGGAAAAGACTTCGGACACTTCGAAATAATCTGCAGAATCCCTGTAACAACCTGACAATAGTGCTCCACTGGTATCGCGTTGTATCAAAGGCCTCAACAATCAGTGGCCTTCGGCGCATGTCGCCTAAACTGAACAGCGAACAACTTTCCATAAGACGGGGACACCATGGTTAAGTCAGTCTGCAGGCTCTGTATTCTCTGGGTCTGTCTGCTTGTTCCAGCGCAAGCAAGAGCAGGTGCAGTCATTTACTCGACAGGCTTCGAATCAATGGACGTTGGTTCAGGACTATTGGGACAGGATGGATGGTCGAACGCCATTCCGCCTTTCCTGAACCCTGGTGCTGCGAAGATTGTGAACGACGAGGCGTCAACTGGCAGTCGTTCGCTCAGCGTACTCGGCTCACACCTCGTTTCGTCCGGAGGTATAACCACCCCCTATGATGCCGTAGGGTCGTATCGCAGACCTGTCTCTTTCAATGCTGCAGCGAACGGGTATCCAATTGTGCGCCTATCGGCCGACGTTCGACTTGATGGGAGTAGATTTACATCCGGCGACTTCGCTGCGGCAAGCCTCGCAGCTCGTTCCGATATCGCAGCTGTCGGTGAAATCGAACTTTCGTCAGACGGACGCGTCTACGCTTATGACGGCATTAGTGGCGGCCCATTGTTTACGAGCGACACGGTCGATATGTCGAAATGGCACAATCTGGCGATGGAAGTAGACTTCCAGAACAATATCACTCGATTCTTTGTCAATGGAGGACTTCTCGGACAATTCAGTTACAACAGCAGTAACACGTCTGATGTCTTGCTGCGAGGTGCACTCGTCGCATACGCACGCCCGGACAATGCTGATTTCCAGCGAAGTGATTTCACTTATCGATATGACAATTTCACGATTTCAGCCTCCCCCGTACCGGAACCCGGGAGTATCAGCATATTCCTGGGCCTCGCTGCAACAGTCGCAGTGAAGAGAATCCGCAGGCGACCGAAACAGGATTAGCTTCGGCCGCCTTTCGCAGACATTGGGTCCACTTCAGTCTTCGAGTCCATTCAATTCCGCGGCTACGACTCGAAGCTGGAGACGTACGCCGCGGTGAAGGTCAACTTGCCTGAATGCTGAATTTAGTTCTCGACACACGACAGCGAATATGATGTGGTTGTACTGCCGCTTGATGTGTAAAGAGTGTGTTCACCAGCTGACTGACCGTCTTTGTCGCCGTTCGACAGAACCACAGCAGTACGAAAATCAACCGAATTGAACACGGTGACGTCAGCAAACCAGTCAATCGCAATCGTTTTTACACCGTTTTGCTTTGTGATAGGTCTCCGTACCAATCAGAACCCCCGTCTGATTCCGAGATTCAACTACAACATCCATAACGCAGGTCATCCCGTTGCTGCTTTCCGGTCGAGCCGCTCTTGCATGGCTCAGCAGCATACATCCCCAGGACTGTGGTCAAAACAGCAACCGACAATGCAGACTTCCTCATGTAACGCATACCGTTCACTCCCTATCATTACAAATCGTTCTAAAAAACACTTTGCTTCATGGAAGGAAGCGGATGTTGTCTGTCAGACCCGCCAAAGAAATTCTAATGTCTGACGTACTTCTGAAATCCTCCTGTTGCCAAAATGACTGTCTGCATTCACACTCAGTTTTGACTTCGAGACTATGCTCCTAATAAACGTCTCCGAAGCTGCGCGTCCAGAGGAACCAGCTTTGTCCGGCCACTATCCCTCGCTCAGTCGCAGCTGTGAAACATGCAGAATCCATGATCGAAGTGCAAGGTAAACAACAACGCCATTCAGCATATGCCACAAGTAGTGGCTTCCCACTGCCCACGGAACAATCCAGTCGAATGTTCTCGCCGTCACAGCCAGGTAAAAGCACACGGCGGCACTGAGCACAAGCCAGGGCTCAGAGATTGAACGCTGGGACAACGAATAGCCAAGCCAGAGGAAGGCGACAAGAGACGGAGCATAGAATAACGAACCATTCAACAGACGATGAACGGGCATTAGCGCAAACGAAAGTAAAAGAACAGCAGTGACCACAGCTGCCGACCGCAATTCTCCAAGACTCAGCATCTCACGGCAGGCCAGCCAGAGGAATAGAGTCTGCAGTATCGCAATCGGGATTACGTCGAGCCACATCGTCAATGGACTCACCGCAGTGTGAAACAAGAAACTCCCGACACCAATCATCGCTGCCAGGGAAATCAGCGTGACGGTCGTTGTTGTCAGAGCCTGTCGCTGAATGGCCAATTGCATCGCAAAAACAGCGGCGATCAGAAACGAGGAATTCGTCATTGCGTTGACCGGCTCGCCCCAGAATGCCGGATCACCACTGCGTTCACGGTAGATGTTCAGTAACTCAGACATCGATATCTCCAGTGCTTGTTGATTGTTTGATCTCGAACTACGCACATGCGATGCCGAATTTCTCCCTTTGATCAAAAGTCTCATTCAGCAAACAGTTTACGAACAAATCTATTAGACAATGCTGCTCGACGAGTGACAGAATATGACACGAAGTGACATATTCCGACATAAGTATCTCAAAGAGCGGCGCTAAAGTGATGACTTTCTTCAATGAAGCCGAGTTTCAGTTTGCCGAAGCGTTTGCGCGGCACCTGTTCCTCAATCCCTTCGAACAGCAACGATCAAGCGATCTTCTCGATCAACTGGAGTTGCTGGCCTCCGCCCTTGGGTTGTCCACAAAACGGCAGAGAGCAATCGAATCAGATCGCCATCGAATCATCCGGCTGACCCAAAGTCTCGACGCTCTACTCGATGTGATTGAACAGCGAATTCAGAAAGGAACTGTCCCTCAAAACTACGAGGAACATCGCATCCTTGAATCGCTGATCATGGGGGCACTCTATTATCACCATTTCGAAAATCGCAGACCACTGACGGAGGTCGGCGATGGAAGTGGAAAGGTTGACTCGTTTCGCGAATTCAAACGTGATGCGGAACGCTGGTATCGGCTACCAATCACTTTCAGTCCGTTTCTGCAGCAGCCAGCACATATGTTCGCTGTCTACTTTCAACTGTGTCGCAGTTTCGAAGTGATCAGACAGCTCATTCAGGGCGATTCACGCCCAATCCGCCGACTTCGCGCTGAAATCTGGCACTCCATCTTCCCACACGAACTGCAACTCTACGGGACAGTGCTCTACGATCGTATGCAGGACGTCACAACACTGATCGTCGGCCCATCGGGCACTGGCAAGGATCTTGTTGCGATGGCCATCGGGCTCTCGAGATATATTGCATTCGATTCAGCTAAACTGAAATTTAAAGAACTTCTGGCTGGTGCATTTCACCCGATCAATCTGTCAGCAATGCCGATTGATCTGATCGAATCAGATCTGTTTGGCCATGCCGCGGGTTCTTTCACTGGAGCAACACATAACCGACAGGGATGGCTCGAAAAGTGTGGCCATCGACACACTGTCTTTTTAGATGAAGTTGGTGAACTGGTGCCCTCGATTCAGGTCAAACTCCTTCGAGTCCTCCAGAACCGAGAGTTCGTTCGTGTGGGCGAAACAGAAGTTCGCCGGTTCTCCGGAAAGGTCATCGCTGCCACGAATCGAGATCTGGGAACCGAAATCGCCGCTGGAAGATTTCGACAGGACCTGTTCTATCGACTCTGCTCTGATCTCGTTCGAACACCGTCACTCTGCGAGCAACTGGAGGATTCTCCGAACGATCTTCCAAAGCTCATCCGGATCATTGCGACAAAGTGCCTCGGACCACACGCGTGGCCTGAACAGATTGACTGGCTCAGCAACCTGACCATCGATTGGATTGAGTCTTCTCCGGAACTTGGCCTTGCGTACGACTGGCCCGGTAACTTTCGCGAACTGGAACAGTGCGTTCGGAATGTGATGGTCAGGGGACACTATCATCCAACCCGAATTCCGACGCGGCCCGCTTGTGACTCTGCGGCGACAACCTCATCAGCATACTCACTTCTCGATTCTCGCAATCCAGCACTCGATACTTTCATACGACGAATCCGTGCAACGGACCTTTCCTATGACGAACTTCTTGACCACTACTGTTCTCTGGTATTCGCACGCTCCGAGCACCTCTCTGACGCTGCTCGACGCCTGCAAAAACACAGATCAACCGTTCAGTCTCGCCTTCGTGATGATCTTGTCGAGCAATTTCGGAATCCGAAGTCGCACTGAAGCTTGAGTTCGCCTTAAAAGTCATCTGCGGTGATCTACCGGCTGTGCCCGTCGCCCAAGGATCTGCGCCCGGGTATCTCACTGGCGGATGCATACTCGGCTTCTCCGCCAGGTATCTTTCCGGAAAGCTCTACGACCTGTTTCACCAGCACTAACTCAACAACCTCCGGCACAGGCAGGGCATTCCAGTCCGATCACACCCGCTTTCGCAGGTCGCGAACCATCCAAGGTGAATTCTGGCTCTTCGTGAAATTGAGTGACTGACGCCACGATCGGTGGTGTCGGTCGGTGGACTCAGTCGCACTCGGTGTCGGCGGGGGTGGACTCAGTCGCCTGCGGCTTGCCGTTAAACTTATGGGAGGCATAAAGCGACGGCGATGTGACCGCGCCCGCTGCATCCAGTCCCATCAACTCAGAAGCACGGATTCTCCTGCCCTCATTCTCTTGCCATTCCTCATTCACATCCGAGTTCATCCGCGGTTTGGAAGCCATTTACAGATCCACGCAACGCTGCAGGTCCCAGTTTGGTTTCAAAGTCGGCGGAGTCCGTCTTCCTTCATCGGATTCGGAATATCAGCATCGATTTCATTGATTCGCTGGAGAGTCTCCGCATCCAGCACCACATCTGAACCAGCAAGACTCTCATTGAGCTGCTCCACGCTGGTTGCACCAATAATGGTCGATGCCACGAAGTCGTGCTGTTTACTCCATGCGACCGACAGCGCCGTCAGCGTGATCCCCAGTTCATCCGCGATGGCTTTTAATCTGGCAACGGTCTCACGAGTCCTGTCGTTCAGAAACCGCTCGGCCATTTTCTGCTGACGCTCGCCGGCATTTCGGTATTCTGTGAATCTGGCTTTGGGCGGATAGCTGTTTACGTACTTGCCCGTCAGAACACCTCCACCGAGCGGAGAAAACGGTAAGAGCGATACATTCTCTCGTCGACACACCTGTGCAAGTTCACTTTCGCACCTGCGATTGATCAGACTGAAGTTATTTTGGATTGTGTCATAACGGCAGAGACCGTGCTTTTCTGCCGCCGAGAGACTCTTCATCACACCCCAACAGGTTTCATTGCTGCACCCAATCGTTCGAATCTTTCCCTGCCGCACAAGTTCTGTCAGAACCCCAAGCACGTCCTCGTAGCGAGCCCCATGATCGGGCCAGTGTGTCTGATACAGATCGATATAGTCTGTCTTCAATCGCTTCAAACTGTCTTCGACCGCACGAGTCACTTGAATTCGATCGAGCGCAGTCCTTCCGTTACGAACCGGAGGTACAAACCAGCCATGAGCCGGACCGGTGACTTTGGTTGCGAGGATGACGGTTTCGCGTGGCTTCGTCTTCATCCATCGTCCAACAATCTCTTCAGTAACTCCAAACAACTGCTTCGAGGGAGGCACCGGGTACAATTCCGCCGTGTCGAAGAAGTCAATGCCGGCATCGTAGGCGCGATCCATAATGGCAAAAGACTGCTTTTCATCACACTGGGTACCAAAGGTCATTGTACCCATGCAGATTGAAGTGACCGTAATCGCGCTACCACCAAGTCGCCGTCGCTGCATGACTGCCTCCGCGTTCTAAAACATACGTTTCTGCACGCAGGATAGTGCAATCAGACTGTTGAGCAACCAGAAAGAGCATCACGACATCCAGGCATGAACTCGCCACATCACCAGCCCAAATCCGCACAAGATACCAATCAGCCCCATGACTAAGCCCGGGACCGCTGCCTGAGATTTCTTTTCACCGAGCCCAACCAGGCTGATCACAGAACCAGCAAATGAAAAGACACCACTCGCACCAACCCCAAACAGGCCAACAGCCACTTGTTTGAGGTAAACGACGAATACCCCAAACAGATCTTCTTCGCCGGTCTTGGCAAATTCGAGGACATGAATAAAGAGAAAGGTCCCAAGCCATCCAAACAACCCCAGCAGGGAAAACGAAAAACCGGCCAGACCATTTGTGTCTGTGCCCTGAACGTCTTCGCCCCGGATTGCCGGAACAGGATTTTCCCGCGGGTCTGCACTGAGCTCACTCATGACTGTCTCCGTTTCGACCGAATTCTCGAGTTCGTCTAACGCAGGGGCGGAGCCGGTTCCCGAATATCACGCAGATTTTTTGCTGAACGTCATCAGGGATTCTGAGCAAACCTCATGAATATGAAAGTTTGATGAATTTCTTTGGCGGATGAGAGCCCCAAATTGTGCTTCTCGAACTGTGAGGCAGACAAGTCGTGTTTGCCGTTGCCGGAAGTGCCGCACAAGACGGAGCACTCTATGAGACCCCCATTTGCCAGGCAGGCATTACGCAAAATGATCAACGGTTCAGGTATCGCAACTGCAAACAAAATCAATACGTCTCGCAGAGCCGGATTCACTCTGATCGAATTGCTGGTCGTGATCGCAATTATCTCAGTGCTCGTCAGTTTGCTGATGCCGGCAGTCCAGCAGGCCCGGGAGTCCGCTCGTCGAACACAATGTGCCAACCAGCTGAAGCAATTGGGATTGGCATTTCACAATCATCATGACCAATACGACTATTTCCCCGCAGGCGGATGGAATTGGAATACTCCCCCCAGCTATCGAGATGGGCATCCTGAAGTCGGCGCTGATCAGCGAGCTGGGTGGGGGTTCCAGATTCTTCCGTTCATCGAAGCTGCAAACACCTGGCAAGCGGGTACGGAAGTTGCCGTTGGGCAGACGAACTCCGTTTTCTTCTGCCCTTCGCGTCGAAGTCCGCAAACAATCACAACATCCGACAACTACGTACCTCCAGTCACCGGATCCACGATCAAGCGGGCTCTGTGTGACTATGCCGCATCTAACCGAGATGGCTCGGGGGTAGTTCGCCGATTCGTGCCTCGCAGATTTCGCGACATAACTGATGGAACTTCAAACACGCTCATGATCGGGGAGAAGCGTCTGAACCGAGCATTCCTTGGCTCCGAGCAGGAAGACGACAACGAAGGCTACACGGCCGGCTGGAACTCGGACACGATGCGAAGCACTCAAAAGACTCCGCTACCGGATTTCAATGGGCTTGGAGACGGTGACGATCGATTTGGATCATCACATCCCGGAGTTTTCATCAGCGTACTCGCTGATGGTTCGACTCGCCCGATCAGCTATTCCGTGGACAGTCGCGTGTTCGAGAACATTGGGAACATCAACGACGGTCAGGTCGTATCAGAATTCTGATGGCAGCGTTTTAGTTATCGATCACTCGGGAATACAGGTATGTCAGACTCTATCTTTCAGCAACATCGAACACTTGTACTTGCCGCCACTGCCGCAGTCTGTGCCGCGATTGGAACAGGCGCCTTTTACTTCCAGGCTGACCCGGTCTCGAAGCTGTCTGAACAGCTTCAGGACTCCGATGCTCAGGTAAGATACAAAGCTGCAAAGCAACTTGAAGAACTTGGGCCCAACGCCCATGCAGCCGTAGACGAACTGGCGGTTTCGATGGGAGATTCGGATCCCCGAGTCCGCTATCGATCTGCGAAAGCACTGTCAAAAATGGGTGAGCTTGCCGCTGCTGCAATCCCTTCTCTCACAGAAGGCCTAAAGGACCCTGATCGGGAAGTGCGCTACTACTGCGCCAAATCCTTATACAAGATCGGTGCAGCCGCTGAACCGGCTCGCGATGCTGTCGTCGCTGCACTGACCGATGAAGACTCGGAAGTTCGCAAATATCTGGTGAAGACTCTGAGTGAGATCGGTGAGGAACACGAGCCATCAATGAAGGCAGTAGAAAAACTGTTGAAAGACCCCAGCGAAGACGTTCGGAAGGCAGCCACAGATGCTCTTGAAGACATGCAGGACTGAGTTACCAATGTCAAAACTACGTGCGAGTCACGTCAGACGAAGCTCCGCAACGGTGATCACAACACAGGAAAGACAACGTCCCAGAGTTGCCTTCTATTCTCATGACACAATGGGCATGGGGCACCTGAGACGCAACCTCCTGATCGCATCCGCGATGACAAGATCGTCCGTCTCAGCAGAAGCGTTGATCATCTCTGGCGCTTCTGAGACCGCCTGGTTCTCGCAACAGGCCAGCATGGACTGTGTTACGCTGCCAGCTCTCCATAAAGACACTTGCGGGCAATATAAGTCTCGCAGTTTTGACTGGTCTCTCGAACGAATTCTTGCTTTTCGATCCCGGATCATCGCAGCAACGATCGAGTGCTTTCAGCCGGATGTCTTTGTCGTCGATAAGGTCCCGCGAGGAATCGGCAATGAACTTGATGCAGCACTCAGTGCTCTGCGTCAAAATTCAGACGCACACTGTGTGCTCGGATTGCGTGACGTCCTGGATGACCCACAGACGGTACAACGAGAATGGAAGGCCTCGGCCAGCGATGATGCTATTGCCCGGTACTTTGACGAAGTCTGGATCTATGGCGATCCGTTAGTCTACGACAGTATCGCGGAGTATGGATTTTCATCTGAGGTTGCGGACAAGACGCACTACACCGGATACCTCGACCAGACTGCTCGTGCGAATCGCAAACACCAGACCGACCACTCTGTGGACGCCGACAACAAACAGCCACTGGCTCTATGTGTCGTAGGTGGCGGACAGGACGGCTACACGCTTGCATCCGCATTTATTCAGGATGGGGTCCCGGAAGGCTGGAAAGGCGTCGTTATCACGGGTCCGTGCATGCCGCCAGTGGAACGAAAACGACTAAACAGTCTTGCCGAATGCCATCCTGAAATTCATGTGATTGACCAGCTGGTTGAAACCGATGACTGGCTTTCTCAGGCAACCAGAGTTGTAGCAATGGGAGGCTACAATACAGTCACCGCTATTCTCTCGTTCGGCAAACCGGCACTGATTGTACCCCGAATCGAACCTCGTCAGGAACAGTGGATTCGCGCTGAACGACTTCAGTCGCTGGGCTGGACCTCTGTTGTCTCGCCTTCAGACCTCAAACCTGGTGTGATCCGAGCATGGCTGGAGAATGATCATGTCCCGGCACCCGACAAGAGCCAGATTAACCTCGACGGTCTTCTGAAGATCTGCGGTCGGCTTGAATCTGTTGTGCAGATGAATGGGAAGTGCGGCGAAGGAGTGTAGACGGGCAGGAATGCCCGTCGTACAGAGTTGGTGACGGGCAGGAATGCCCATCCTACGAGGTGGAGGTGAGAAATTACAATGTTGAATGAGTCTTCGAAAATTGGTTATGTGGTCAAACGATATCCGCGTTTCTCTGAGACCTTTGTGGTGAATGAGATCCTTGCGCATGAGACAGCTGGACAGTCCCTCGAGATTTTCTCTCTCCGACCACCCGCAGATACACACTTTCAGGATTTGATTTCTCGGGTCAGAAGTCCTCTCACATACCTGTCATGCGGGCGAGTCCAGTCAAACGAACTCTGGGAGGCGATCGTTAACTGCAATCAGGTTCTGCCGGGTACGATCCAGCGTTTGGAGGAAGCCGCGAACGAACCCGCACTGGATGTCTTTTGCGGTGTTCAGCTGGCAGTTCAGGCTGTCCGAAAGGGAATCACTCATCTACATGCCCATTTTGCAACCAGCTCCGCATCTGTCGCCAGAATCGCGTCGAAGCTAACCGGAATTCCGTATTCGATGACTGCTCATGCCAAGGATATCTTTCACGAAAGCGTCTCCCCGGAAGACCTTGGACGAAAGATCCACGACTCAGCCTGGACACTTACCGTTTCCGATTTCAACCTGAATTATCTGCAGCAGATGTTCCCGGAGAGCACCAGTCGGATTGTACGACTTTACAACGGGCTGAATCTGAGTGACTTCCCGTTTCATTCACCTCTGCAGCGACCTCCCCGCATCGTTGCCGTCGGGAGGTTTGTGGAAAAAAAGGGTTTCAATGACCTGATCAGCGCATGTGGACTACTCCGTGACCAGGGTGTCAGTTTCGAATGCATGCTCGTCGGGGGCGGAGAACTTGAAACATCTCTTGCATCACAGATCGCAGTACAACGCTTATCCGACCACATCAGGATGCTGGGCCCCTGCCCACAGCGAGAAGTCAAGGAGCTGATTCGAACGTCTGCTGTTATGGCGGCTCCATGTATTCAGGGCGAAGACGGTAATCGCGACGGCCTGCCAACAGTGCTTCTCGAATCCATGGCCCTTGGAACTCCCTGTGTTTCCACTGATGTCACGGGGATTCCGGAAGTGATCAGAAATCGGGAAACTGGATTGATGGTCCGACAAAAATCTCCTGCTGAACTGGCCGACGCCATTCAGCAACTGCTGTATCGCAGTGATCTGCGGGTGTATCTCGCAACCGCCGCAAGAAGTCTGATTGAACAGGAATTCGACGTCCAGCGAATCTCCAGCCAGCAGCGTCACTATTTCAGTACATCAAACCTCAGTTCTCAACAGAAAAACCTGCCTCGCAATACACTCAGCGAGTCCTGGTCAATTTCCGAACCCGTAACAAGCAGAACTCACTGATTGAGTGACATCTGTCAGGAGGTTTTACAACGATGCATGTTGCTTATGTCTGTGCCGACGCTGGTGTGCCGGTCTTTGGAAGCAAAGGCTGTTCGATTCATGTACAGGAAATTGTGCGAGCATTCCTCCGTCGAGGGGACAGTGTTGAAATCTTTGCGGCACGCCTCGGTGGCAGGCCGCCAGCAGATCTCAGCAACTGCATTGTTCACGAGTTCCCGCTCGCAAAGCATCTCACCACTGCGAATCGGGAGTCTGCACAGCACAGCCTTGCCCGCACGATTGCACAACACATTGTGTTCTCGCAATTCGACCTGATTTATGAACGTTACTCACTTTGGAGCGACGACACTCAAAAGCACGCTGCGGATTTCGGTGTACACTCTGTTCTGGAAGTCAATGCCCCGCTGATCGATGAACAACAACTTCATCGAGAACTTCACAACCGTTCCGGCGCCGAACAATGCGCGGTCAACGCCTTTCGCCATGCGGGACGAATCGTTGCTGTGTCGGCGGAAGTGGCTGAATATGTGAGGACGTTTTTTCCTGATCAGACAGGCCGACATCTGACAACTGTTCAGGTTGTAAACAATGGGGTTGACGTTGATCGTTTTCGTCCCTCCGGTCATGTTCATGATCGTTCCGGAAAGCAAAGCCATTCATGTCTGACGATCGGATTTGTAGGATCCCTGAAACCATGGCACGGAGTAGAGTCGCTGATCGAAGCGTTTCAAATGATGGCTGATGTCTTTCCGGACACTCAATTGAAGATTATCGGTGATGGACCAATGCGTGACACGCTTGAGTCTTCACTTCTGGATTCGTCAATCGCCCATCGCATTCACTTCCACGGAGCTGTTCCGGCAGAGGAAATGCCCACTCATCTCACGTCACTGGATATAGCAGTAGCACCTTACCTGAAAAATGACGGCTTTTACTTCTCGCCGCTCAAGGTCTACGAGTACATGGCCTGTGGACTCCCGGTTGCTGCGAGTGCGACGGGCCAGCTGAACGAGCTGATTCAAAACGGGGAGAATGGGCTGCTGTATGAAGCAGGAAATGTCAGCGAGCTCAGGCAGGCTCTGACCCGACTTGCAGAAGACAGGCAATTGCGAAAGCTACTTGGAGCCGCAGCCCGAGCAACCGTTGTTCATCACCATTCCTGGCAACAGACGCTCGAACGAATCCTTGAACCAGCCGTCTGCGAAACCACCTGAATCCATGTACAAACACCTGCCCAGGTGATTCTGAAACCGATAGCATCATGCAAAGCTCATCCAAGTCGACACCAACTCGCTCACAGCGACTCCTTCAGCTTTTGCTGCCTGGAATCAGGTCGCAATGGGCGCGGGTGGCGACCGCCATTTCATGCCTGTTCTTCAGCGTTGCCATACGAATCGTCGAACCGTGGCCACTTCAGTACGTGCTTGACCACGTGATTGCTGATATTCGTCCGGATGTCAAATCTCTGGCGCCTCAGGCTCTGACACAACAAACGACAGTCTTCGGAGCATCGGCCGATACAACATTGATCTTGTGTGTGCTTGCGCTCGTGTGCTTTTCGGTTTTGCGGGCTGTAGCCGACTATTACCGCACTGTCACATTTTCAATTGTTGGAAACGGCATCGTCACCCGACTTCGTGGGCAGGTGTACGAACATCTTCAGAGCCTTTCACTCGGGTTTCATCAGCGTTCGCGCGGCGGCGACTTAACAATCCGACTCGTTGGCGATCTGAATATGATGAAAGACGTGACCGTTTCAGCTGCTCTGCCACTGTTGTCCAGCATCCTGCTTCTGATTGGCATGGTCGGCGTCATGTTGTATATGAACTGGCGACTGGGGATGATCGTGCTCTGTATCTTTCCCGCTTTCTGGCTCGTCACCGTCCGCGGGAGTCGAAAGATTCATCTGTCAGCAAAAAGACAGCGATCACAGGATGGAGCACTCGCAGCGACCGCTGCAGAAGCTCTGTCTGCAGTAAAATCCGTGCAGGCAATGGACATCGGTGATGGATTCTCTGACGCCTTCACGACTCACAACACGAAGAGCAATAAAGAGGGCGTCAAAACGAGCCGACTGACGGCAAGCCTCGAACGAACTGTTGATGTGATGATTTCCGCTGCAACTGCCATTGTACTCTGGAAGGGCGCCGATGCCGTCATCAACAGGTCACTGACTCCCGGCGAGCTCGTTGTCTACCTCGCCTATCTGAAGCGAGGATTCAAGCCGCTTCAGGATTTTGCCAAGTACACTGGTCGTCTTTCGAAAGCAATGGCAGCCAGCGATCGAGTCATGGAACTGCTGGAACATCAACCCGACGTTGTGGAGGATTCGAACGCTCTACCCGCACCACAGCTGCAGGGTCGCCTGACCTTTGAAAAGGTCACGTTTGGCTATGAACCTGGCAAAAAAATCTTTCAGGGCCTTTCTTTCGAAATCCCGGCCGGCCAGCAACTGGCAGTGGTTGGCCCATCCGGCTCCGGTAAGTCCACGCTCCTGAGCCTGCTGCTGCGACTCTATGACCCACAGAGCGGGCGAATTCTGATCGACGGGGAAGAGATCCAGCAATGGACTCTCCGATCACTGCGCCGCCAGATCAGCGTGGTGCTCCAGGACAATGCAGTCTTCGCCTCGTCCGTGCGTGACAACATCTCCATGGCCGTCGATCAGGCGACGGATGAGGACGTTATTCGGGCCGCCAGCGTTGCGATGGCCGATGAGTTCATCCGGCAACTGCCGGAAGGCTATGACACTCCCCTTGGAGAACGAGGAGTCAATTTGTCTCAGGGACAGCGTCAGCGGCTGGCAATTGCAAGAGCTGCCCTCAGACAATCACCCATCCTTCTGCTTGACGAACCAACTTCAAGCCTCGATCCTGAAAACCGCTGTAAGGTCATTGCAGCACTTCGTCTTGTTTCGAACAGGCGAACAACACTTTTGATTACACACGACATGTCTCTTGCCGCTGAATGCGATGCAGTTCTGTGCATTTCAGCCGACGGTACGATTAGACATGGAACACACTCCGAGCTGCTGGAACGTTGCGACGTATACCGATCCCTTTGTCGCGCAGCTGAATATTCTCTGCCCCATGAACTCCAATCGTCTGCACTGGAAACTTCATGTCGTTGATTTCGCAGTGCAACAGCTCCGAAAATAACTCGGTGAAGGCAGCGAATCTTGACCTCATTCGCAGGGACGATCAGTTGCCAGGACTCGGGTCTATTCTCAAGCCGGAAACTCTTCAACATCTTTTCGAACAGCTGACGAACGGCGCTGACGTCACCGACGTACAGCTGAACTACCTGCGTTACAAACCTCATCGACGGTGCGTTGCTCTGTTCGATGCCAGACGCGGTGACAGTTCAGAAACGTTTGTGGCCACTGCCATGCAGCAGGAGAGCTGGGGCAACTGGAAGCGGAAGCCGCCAGTACCCTCCCAGGAAACTAATTGTCTGGCGATCGACGACAGCTTCATCCGCATCGAGCGGTTCCCGTTTGATCGGCAGCTCAGAAGTCTCTCAAAGCTCTTCGACAGTAGTTCACAGCGGCGATTTCTCACACGCGTCCTTCCGAGTGCCTGCGAGGAGAACTCTGCCCCTGAAAGCCACTATGAGCTGCATCGGCTGGCATATAAGCCCTCCCGCCGATTCGTAATTCGAGTCGCGACTCCCGGAAAGGCGATGCACACAGTCAAACTCCATTCTTCCGCTACCTATTCTTCTGCGGCTGAAAGAACAGAAGTTCTCCGGCAACTGCTGCCTGACCGGGTTTCCAGGTCGCACCTTTGCCCGCGATACAGAGCGATCACGACGGACTGGGTTCCGGGCGACAACCTGATTGACCTGCTTCAGTCACAATCAAATTCTCTTTTGCCTGAAATATTTCACGAAACCGGTCGCCAACTTTCACTGCTTCATTCAACCAGCCTGAAAACAGACAGGTGTCTCCCGCGAATCTCCATGTCAGATATCTCTGCCGACATTGATTCGCTGTCAAACGACCTTGAGTTTCTTTATCCGGCCCTTGCTCAGGTTGTGAAGAGTATAGCAGCTCGAATTCAAAGTCGCCTACCGACCGATTGCAGGATCGCGCTGATTCACGGCGACTTTTATGCGAGGCAGGTCATTGTAAACAATTCATCGGTGCACTTCATCGATTTTGATGAACTGTCAACGGGGTGTCCATACATTGACATTGGCAACTTCGTCGCAAAACTCCATTGGAATGCTGTACGCAGGCAGGTTCCACAGAACGCTGTCGACGTCGCTGTTGAAGGATTCCTCCGTGGCTGCCGACAGGAACAGGACTGGGACGAACAGCAGTATCAATGCTTCCTCGCCGTCGGACTAATGAAGACAATACCTCACACGTTCCGACAAGCACTCGAAAACTGGCCAGAGAAGTTCAGTACACTGCTCGAGCTTGCAGAGAAGTGCCTGCTGGAGTCCGAACCATCCGGCAAAATGATGCATGCCGCACAGTATCTGCAATCAGATCAACAGCCGGGCCCGTTGAAAGTCGATGCGTTCCAGCTCGTCGAAGAAGTTCGAGCAGCCCTGAAGCATGCGGCCACTCAGCTGGATCCGATCCTTAAAGACAAACACCTGTCAAATGCTGTGAGTCTGCGACACAAGCCCGGACGACGGCAGCTGCTGGAGCTCTGTTTCACAGAAGGAACCCGGGCTCAACAACAAAAACAATCGACCGAGACAGGTCTTCCGGCAGGTGTTCTTGGAAAGGTACGCTTCAAAGGACTTGATCGACGTACACCAGAGTTACACAACGCACTGAATCGATCCCCACTTCAGAACAGTCGACATTTGAGGATTCCTCGGACTCTGGGAATTGTCCCGGCTCTGCAGATGTGGATACAGGAACGAATCGATGCGACTCAGGTAACACCGGATCAGAGGACGCCTCTCGTCGTCCATAGTCGTGTCGCCCAGGCACTGAGGGAGTTTCACAGCAGTGGCGTTGTCGTTGAACGGGAGCACACTGTTGATGATGAACTCTCCGTTCTCAATCAGCGGTTGAGCGAATTTCGACGGCTGAATCCTGAATGGGAAGCAGCGACCTTGAAAATTCTGGAAAACTGTTCAGCGCTGGCGGGAACGCTGAGGACAGCTAAGGGAGTGCTCATCCATCGCGATTTCTATTTTGATCAGGTCTTGTATGATGCCCGCCAGATTTCAATGCTCGATCTCGATCTGGCTGCGATGGGGTCTCCGGAACTGGATGCCGGAAACTATATTGCTCACCTTATGGAATATGGCCTGCGCAGAACGGATGCCGCCGAATACTGTCGCCATGCAGCCCTTGTATTTCAGGATTGCTTTCTCGAAGCGAATCCGGATACAACCGAAGACCGACTGAACGCATGGACGCTCCTCGGACTCGCTCGCCATATCTGGCTTTCCACTCAGTTTCCTGACCGATGGCACACCACTGAACCCCTCATTCGGCTGCTGCTCAACAAACAATCGGATTAGAAGCCTTCCCTCTGAGTCGTGGCAGATCGGCTGAGATTGCATCGATCGAACTTCAGATATAAGCTGTTTCCTGTCTCAATTGTGTTGCACAATGCCGGAAACAATGTATGTCTGAAAACAATCAGCACCTGGTTCAAAGCGGGTTGTTTGATTCCACACCATGGAGTGCCGTACTTGCCGCCGGGAATTCCCAGCACGCATCGAACCGTTCATCGCTCGAAGCTCTCTGCTCAATCTACTGGCCTCCGCTCCATGCCTATGTCCGACGCAAAGTCGCGGATGTCCATCTCGCACAGGATCTGACGCAGTCATTCTTTGCCAGGCTACTGAAAGGAAGCTCGCTCAGACTGGCAGACCCTGCACGCGGGCGATTTCGCACGTTTCTCATTCAGGCTTTCGAATGGCACCTTGCGAATGAGTTTCGTGAGCGGAATGCTCTGAAACGTGGTGGTGCAGTTCAGACCTTTCCTCTTGACTTTTCGTCGTCAGGCCATGAACCAATGGACGACAGCAGCCTCAGCGCCGAACAGGCTTTTGAGCGAGACTGGGCTGTCACGCTGCTGAGTCAGACGATGCAACGGCTGAAGTCAGAACATGCTGATGCCGACAGGATCACACAATTCGAAACACTCAAGGTCTTTCTGACCGGCGAAGGACCAGCTGGAGGTTATGCGTCCATCTGCTCAGAACT
The DNA here is from genome assembly GCA_016795105.1 of Planctomyces sp. Classification (GTDB taxonomy): domain Bacteria; phylum Planctomycetota; class Planctomycetia; order Planctomycetales; family Planctomycetaceae; genus F1-80-MAGs062. The sequence goes on along the minus strand of JAEUIH010000003.1, from coordinate 220,748 downwards.
AAATCTGTCTGAGCCCGCAGCTCGCATGGCCGTCAGCCGTTTGAGATCGCGATACCGGGAATTGCTGAAAGATGAGATTCAGAAGACCGTTGCATCCAGCCAGGATGTCGACGACGAAATCCAGCACCTGTTTCGGGCACTCAATCCAGCAAGAACTCGCTGATCAGGTGAGCGACTTAGAAACAAGTCTACGGCACGGGGATATACGAAAAACCTTTTGACTGTCGATCGACCAGCACAGTGATCGCCGCAGAGGCAACTGGCACAGAATCCGCCACTTCACTTCGATCGATCTTCTTGTAGTTCAAAGCCTGTCCGCAGACGAAAACCTCAACACCAGCCCCTCGGAGCACCTCAATCAGCGGAAGATTCGGATTTCCTTCCGTCTGAAATCGCGTCTTCCACGCTGCGTCCGTCAAAACAGACTTCGTCGCCTCGCCATGCAGCACCACAGAAATCTGAACATCCGGCGACTTGATTTCGTGGAGCCCGAACAGGTTGACGACACGAGCTGCACGTTCAAGACCCTTATTCACCTCATCCGGAGATTTTGTATCAGCTGTCACGTCCAGCACGAGTTTCATCCCGGCTCGCGGAAGTTCAACAGCATCGCTCACAGCAACCACGCCACCATATCCTGAGATTACAGGGTACTGCAGACTCACGCTGCCTTCTGAAGATGTCGGCTCAAAGACAACCATGTAGTTTTCACTGAGCACATCCTTGACTTCGTTGACCTTCCGGAAACCGGAACTGATGATCTCCGCCTCAAAGACGTCCTGGCCAGCTCGCACATGGTTCAGCGTCCAGTCCGAACTCTCACCTTCAATACGCTTAAAGTCCACAACCACAACACGCCCACCTGGCTTCAGAGCCCTGCGAAGTGATGTCATTGTTTTCACCGGGAATTCAAAGTGATGATAGGTGTCGCAGATAAAGGCTACGTCGACGGAATTTTCCGGCAACTCCGTCGAGTCATCTTTGCAGAGCAGTGTTTCGACATTGCGAATCCCTCGCTCACGGCTTGTGACCTCGATGTGGTCAAGAAACTTCTGAGCAATATCGACGGCGATGACTCGCCCTTCCGGTCCCAGATTTGCAGCGAACAGCCGAGTAAACAAGCCCGTACCCGCTCCGACGTCTGCCACAACATCTGTGGGCTTCAATTCAATGGCCTTCAGGATCTCCTGCCGCTTTGCAAACACCTCGCGGCTTTCGATCTCAAATCGCTCCGTGAACTGCTTCGGGTCCGGATCTCGAAAGGAGTCATTGACACCCGGTTTTACGCTCTTGTCCTGAGCAGTCAGAACTCCACTGAATACCACAGACACGCAACACACAGCGACCAGATTCCGAATCATTATCCACGAACTCCTGAACTTCTGTTAGATGTTCCGCTCTACTCCGCGAGGCCGGACAAGAAACCTGCTACCCATCCGATTCCGGCGACGCGACTCTTAGTTTCTTTTTCGCCGCATAGCCCTTCAACAGCCCCATCCCAATCAGTGCCGGTGCCATCACTACACAAATCGGACATGTCGCACCAATCAGCAACGCTGACGCAGTGCCAATTGTACCAAGCCCTACTCCCATCGCGAGACACTGCCATTGCCGAAACGCACATCACCCACTCAATTCATTTATATCGACAGATTCCGACATGTCAATTCGTATCGGCCTCTTTTTCAGAGAACATTCATCCTGGAACTCATGTCACTCTGCCTGAATAAGAGGCAGGAGATGGTGTCTACTTCCCCAGTTCCCTGAACCGTTCGTAGGATTGCCTGAGGGGATGAGCTTCCTTTTGGCCATCAATCATGCAGGCTGTCCATTCCGCAAGTCGCAGCCCCAGTCGACGACAGGCTTCCGCCGCGCGTTCGTCAGATGGAGGACCGGCACATACGGCACCGTAGTGCGCTGAGAACTTAACACCCGTGTAGTCAGTCAGTCCGAACACGAGAAACCCATAATTGATCAGGATCGACATCAACGCCATGCAGGTCCACTCCTGACCGCCGCCCCACGCACCTGCAGATGAAAAGACGCATCCAATTTTTCCGTCACGCCGACCCCAGTTTTCGATGGGCTGCTGATCCCACCATTGCTTCATTTGCCAGCTTACGGTTCCATAGTTGGTTGGTGAGCCCATCGCAATACCATCACACCATTCGAGGTCGGTATGGTCAGCCGTGGAGATTTCTCGCAGACGAACGTCGGCCCCGTCAAGCTGCCTTGCGCCCTCAGCAACCAGTTCGGCCATCAGCTGAGTATTACCCGAATTTGAATGGTACAACACGAGAATTTTAGGCACCGCGAGAACCTCTTGTCTGTCGTTGGATTGTGCAGATCACAGGCACAGTTATGCACTATTGCAGCAGCTTCTGAAAGCCTTCGAACTCTCGCAGTGGAGCAAGATCTGAGTCCGTTCGCAACTGATCAAAATCGTCCCACCCTTTGTCGATGGCCATGCGAAGTGTATTGATCGCTTCGTTGATCAGGACTTGCTTTTGAGCACGCGACTCCTCGGTAAGCTCGCCGCTTCCTGGGAAATCAAGAGCCCCGGCACACAGGCTGAAAACGCAGGCAGCATTGTAGAGATTCCCCTTGTCGGCGTTACTCAGTTCTCTAAGCCTGAAAGCTGCCTGTGAGGCGTCGCTGAATCGAGACGACCGGCAACAGAGCAATCCTCTGGTTTCCATCAGTTTTGGCAGTTTTTCGAGTGGCTGAGAATTCAGTTCCTGCCAGTCTCCCATAGCAATAATGGCTTCGCGCGCCGCAGCTGCTCGCCTTTCAACCCTGCGCAATTCCTGATGAACAGATTCGTTCTTAATACCGTTATCGACCAGTTTCTGCATGACTCGTGCGCCTGCTTCGTACGACTCCGCAGCTTTTTGATACTCCTGTAGATTCATCCATACCCGCCCAATATTGGAATGGCTCACCATCACGTCTCGCTGTTTTCTGGAGTCAGCTTCATCCTGGCCGGCAAGCACAGTTCGCAGCTTCAGTGATTCTTCATAGTTCCTGAGAGCTTCTTCCAACCGATTGAGCTTTACCAGAGTGTCTCCGATATTATCGAATGAAACAGACAGGTCGCGTTGTCTCTCAGCTCCACGTGTACTCAGATTCGACAGTGCTTTTCGAATTGTGAGTCCCTCTTCAAATTGACTCAGAGCCTCCTCGTTTCGATCCAGAGCAAGCAGAGCCAGCCCTACCCGATCGCAGGAGACTGAAAGGTCGCGTTGAAGCCCGGCGTCTTTGCTGTCGGCATTGGCGAGTCTGCGGCGGATCGTCATTGCCTTTTTGAAGCTCACCATGGCGGCCTCTGCATTTTCTCGCTCCAGCTGCAGATCTCCCAGATCGTTCCATGAGACCGACAGATCGCGCTGTCCGCGAACGTCGTTGTCTTCGAGACTCGCAAGTGATTCCGTAATCTGCAGAGCTTCCGCATAACAAGCTTCGGCCTCAGAGAGGTTTCTGAGCTGTTGAGCCGCGTCTCCCAGCTTTCCAAGAGCAATCGCGACATCGCGTCGACGATCCATGTCGTTCCTGTCAATCTCTGCCAGTTCACGGCCAATTTCAAGAGACCGCCGGAAGCGTGAAGCCGCTTCATCGATGAGACCTCGATTCGACAGTACATCACCGAGTTTGTTACAGGCCACCGCTACATCCCGGCGTTTGCTCAAATCTTCGGGATCTCCTCCAGACAACCGTTCAGCAATCTCCAGCCCCTTTTCAAAATATCCCTGAGCTTCAAGCGTTTGCCCGTTCTCCAGTAAAAACGAACCGAGTCGTCGATAACAAATGGCAAGGTCTCGATCCAGCACAGAATCGTCCGGGTGTGCCTTTGAAAGCTCCGTGGTGTGGGAGAGAAGTTTCTCGAAATGTACTTTGGCTTCGTCGTGCTTCCCCTGTTTGAGGGCAACACTTCCAAGACGCTCCATACAAACATCCAGATCCCGTTGAGCGTCAAGATCGTCCGGACGGAGTGCAGCCAGACGCTCGCGAAGACTCATGGACTCTTCAAAAAGGTTCTCTGCATCGGATGTGCGACCAACTCGAAGATACACATCACCCACATTAACCAGAGACACTGCAAGATCCCGCAGACATTGGGAGTCGTCTGGATGATCCCTCAAAATGGCCCGATCAATGCTCAGCTCTGTTTCCAGATGCTGAAGTCCATCATCCGTCTTTCCGAGTATCATCAGAACTTTGCCCAGTGATGCATGTGACAGGGAAAGGGCACGCTGATTTTGAAGATCCTTTGGATCTGCTTTTGCCAGCTCAACCGCAATCTCCAGAGCACGACGATAATAGGATTCTGCCAGAAGCACCGCAGACTGATCTTCATCGCGACTTGCAGATCCACTCTCCGGAACTTCAGTTCCAAACGTCAGCACAATGTCACCCATCTCGGTCAGAGCGCGGGCCGTGGTCTGATCGACGCTGGATTGCTCCAGAAATTTCGTTGACACAGATTCCAGTTTTTGAAGAGATGCTGTCAGCAGCTTTCTGCGTACCGGACCGCCACCGGGCAGGTTTCTGAGTGCTTCCTGAGTATCTGCAATGACGAACGTCAGAGTGGAAAGGGCAACCTGACTTTGTTCTCGAGCTGTTTGCTCATTCTGTTCCGCCACAGATCGAGCCTCAGTGAGGTTTCGATTCACGCCACCGAGGATTGCGGAAAACACTCCGAGACCAATGGCTGCCACGAAGATTACCGCGGCCGTAGTTGCCGCCAAAGTCTGATGGCGCCTCACCCACCGACGCACGCGAACTGCAGTCGGTTCAGTAAACGCGATCACAGGCTCATCCGCCAGATATCGATCGATCTCTTCGGCAAGCTGAAGCGGCGATGAGTATCGATCCGACGGATGCAGCGACATCGCCTTCAGACAAACGGCTTCGAGTGAGCCAGGAATCGTCGATTCGACCTGCCGTGGTCGCCTGAAACTGCCTGCCTGAACAGCCTTCAGTGCTTCCTGTCTGCTCGTCGCCTGAATCGGCGCTGACCCGGTGAGCAGGTGATACAGAGTTGCTCCAAGACTATACACATCACTGGCAGGTCCAATTTGGTCAAGACTTCCGACCGCCTGCTCCGGCGACATATACGCGGGCGTTCCAATCGCATCTCCTTCGAGTGTCTGATGCAGCAGAGTCTCCGGAAGCGAACGACGAGCCAAAACGGGCTCTTGTTCGGAATTGCTCTCTGCTCCCTGAACTCTTGCCAATCCCCAGTCGACCACCAAAGTCTCGCCGTAGTCGCCCAGCATAATATTGGCTGGTTTCAAATCCCGATGCAGTACACCCCGAGCATGCGCATAACTGACTGCCTGGCAAACATCGACGAACCGACCAAGAAGCTGACGAAATTCCAGCCGCGCGTACCTGGAACTCGCCACCTGACTACGTTCGGCTGCGAGACCTTCTTTTCGACCAGAGCTGCCGTCGTGAAATCTGTTAACAGCCTCCTTCAAACTGACACCCTGAATCAGTCGCATGGCATAAAACGGACGTCCATCGTCGTAATAACCAAAACCATAGACAGGAACGATTCCCGGGTGTTCCAGTCCTCCCGTAATCTCCGCTTCCAGAACGAACCGAGTTCTGCTTGCAGCGTCATCCGCAAACTCGGGGCGAATCTCCTTGAGGGCGACTTCGCGGTTGAGTTCCGTATCTTTGGCACGAAACACGGCCCCGAGTCCACCCTCGGCATGTAACTCTGTTGAAACGTAACGCAGCCCCGACTCTCGCCCACTCTCAGCAACAGCCTCGGCTGAAGACTTCGCCAACGTGGCAGACGAATCATCTGCCCCACCCGAAGAATTAACGTGCTCCTGATCACCCGAACCAAAGATCTTTCGCCGCAGAGTTTCACTGATTCGCTGGTTCGCAGTGATGGATTCCAGAACTCGCGAGCAATCTCCGTGACACAATTGAATCTGAGTATCTGCAATCGAGTCCAGCATAGCGATCTGCTGAACCGTCAACCCCCCCGGTTCAATCAAACAGTCCTGTATGGTTTGCCGCTGCTGACCAAGTTTCCACTGATCAACAACCTTCAGCAGCGTGATTTCCGGAATCAGCCTCAGTTCTGAGACCAGAACGCACGTCAACAAACTCTTATCGACCGATGATCGGTCCCCGGAATTTATCATAATCAATCACCCTGTTCCGCCAATTCTCTCGACCACGTTCCCGGCAGTATATCCCTGCGGATCGCTGAATGAAGTGGTCCGATCAGAGGCGGAGCGCGGGGGACCAGCAAGCCAGGACTCAGACCAGCAACGGAAAGAGATTGAGAATCCAGAAAAATTGTGCCGGCCTGGGGAAAAATATGCGTGACTGCGGCTCCTCATTCGCTGAAAGCCTCAAAGAGCCTGTCCCCGGAAAAAACCGGAGAATAGACGTCCCAACCGCAGAATAGCCGGACGGTTCGCTGCTGCGCTGTCTCTGAAGATCTGAAGAAAGGTGCTCTCTGTGTCCAGGAAAGAATCCGCATTCGATCGCTGTGTGACTCTCGTTCGCAATTTAAAGATGTCACTCAACGGACTTCGAAGAGCCTCGAACGCCAGCGGATCAGGTGTGCGTTCTCGCAATCTGCGACGGTCTGTACGTAGAGATCGATTTCGTTTGGCGACACAGGTCAGCGACCCTCTTGAACGTCGAATTGTGCCGGCATCCTTCAGCGCCAGCGGCGGTCATCTGGCGCTCAATACGACTTTTGACAACGAAACCCTAAACGTCTCGTTCCTTGATGAGACTCATGTACAATTTACTTTGGGGACAGAAAATGAAGATGCATGGGTGGGTATAGACGACCCGGTTGCTGGATTCCGGGGAAATGGGCTTCAGACGCTGACTGTTGATATCACAAAGTTCTCAGTGCCAACACCGTCAACATCGCCGTCCATTTCAGTCTCTGGAGCCAATTCGGCAGTCACTATTGTCGGAGCGGGTGAAGATCAGCCGTTCCCGTTTGATTTTTATCTGTCCCTGAGTGGGGACAGGGGTTCCGTTCATTTTACCGGCGACACTGCTCGATTCAGCGGACGCCTCAACATGAATGTCAGTCACCTTGGGCATCATTCCTACGAAGAAACGGCCGCGGATGTGCAACGCGTTGATTTCGATGTGCCGGTCATCGTGGAAGGGCCAGTATCGATTGAGTCCGCTGGTCATCTGCAGTTTGACCAACCGTTTACCATCGTTGGCGGTGAAGAGAACGTCTGGGACGGCGTTGAAACTCACATTGTCGGTATGAGCATTGTTGCGGAGCAAATTTCGGTCAATGCGAAAGTGAGTACCGCTGACGCCGATGGACCGGGTGGGCGTTCTGTAACACCTTCAATTCAGATGCTGTCACTGGGAAGCATTTCGCTCAATGCTGAGGTAGCAACGGGAGATGTCGTTTCCGCGACCGAAGACCCGTTTTATGGAATCCTGAGTTCCGGAGAAATTCTCCTGAGGGCGGGCGGGGATCCCTCTGGTTCGGCCTACAGCACCGGAGCAGTAATCGGCAGCGAAAATGGTCGCGTTCGAACTGGAAACGTTCACCACTTGAGTGGCGGTTCGGCACACAGCGGTTCAGCAAGAGTCGAATCGGTCTTTGGTCGGATTGAGATGGCTGCTACAGATGCAGTGGCAACTGGCAATGCTCTGACATCACCTGTTGAGGAACAGAATCTATTCACCAGTTCCGGAAATATCCACTTTTACGCAGGTTCCGGAATCTCTTCTGATGACGCTGGCGGAATGCTCAGCGTATTCACCGGTACTGCAATGCCGTCCACAGGCGCCGGTTTTGATAATGCCGGATACGGCAAGCTCTATGTCAATGACTTCTGGTCGATGCCCGCGAACGGTGACGTCCATATCTCCAGTTCGGGGGTCCTGCGAGTTCAGCACGTGCTTACAGATCCCGATCACTCAAATGTGGTCCGGATTGAATCCACCTCGGGCCTGCTGATCGTCCAGCTCTTCCCGTTCTTTGGTGACGACTTCAGCGGCCTCTCCGGCGATCAGGTGTCGTTCCTTTCATCCTCTGTCGGAGGACAGATTGAGTTTCTCGAAGCTGTGCCAAATCTGGGAATTCAGTTCGGTGACGGAAGCTTGTCACTGGTTTCGGACGGATTCTACAGCCGCCCATGGATCGGATCAGGACCGGAAGTTGTTCCGAATATCCTCGCCGGCTCAGGGACAGTCCACCTGCGAGCATTCACGAACGAAGGGATCAGTCTCGGAGCTGCGGATTCGAATCCTGAAACCGCAGACGTAGTGATCGGCACAGAATGGATGGACCTCTTCAGACCGGGGTTCACTGAGTTCATCATTGGGGATGATGATAGCGTTCCAGTGATAAATATCAATGCCGACTTCCATTCTGACAGCTCGCTCACGCTGATCGCGCAGAAAATTCTGGGTTCGGGAATCGTATCCTCGGACTCGAGTCTCCATTTGCTCTCGTCACAAGGAACAATCGGAACCGAAGATCACAAGATCCGGGTCTTTGCAGCTGATTCCATCAGATTCGAAACACACGCCTCCGGCAGCAATGGCAGTGTCTTCGCAAGGATCCTGAATGAAAGCTTTGATTTCGGCATTCCCCAACTGGAGACAGTGCCTCTGATACTGATCGACACATTTGAGGACGTTCAGCGAGTTGTTCTGGACGGGGAAACGGCGTTCATCAGCAGCCTTACCATCCTCGATGACAACCTGGAGCTGAATTTATCGAATTCACTCATGGGCTCTGATCTGCTGTCTGCTGCGTCGATGAATATTTTATCTAACAACGGAATTCAGGGGGCATTTCAAACAACTGATGGGGACCTCACTTTACATTCTCAGAGCGAGGCGATCGGTAGTCAGGAGACTCCAGTCAGCGTTGACGTCGCCGGAAAACTGTTCATCGAAACGGAAGGACCTGGCGGGCCTGCGGGAGATGTGTTTGTCTTGTCAACGTCGCATCTCTCCGTTGGAAGCCTTGTGACAGGACCGGATCCGGATGTGGTCCAGATCTCCACAACCACAGGAGACATCATCCTTGAAAGTCCTTTTGTACTCAACGACGATGTCTCTATCACCTCCGCCGGAGCTGTGATTCTGTCGGCAGAAGGCACATTGGAGGCCGGCAGCATTCAGATAGGCGCCCAGTCGAGCATCTATGGGCCTGCAATGCTCCTGACAACCGCCTCGACCGGCGTGAACCTGATTTCGACCAATGGCGAACTTGGTGAATCCGGACTTCCCCTCACAATATCAGTCGAGAACAGCGGGAGTCTCTCAACGACTTCTTCCTTCAATCAATACCTGTCAACACCCGGCACGACACTGATTCAGCAGCTCGATGCTGATCTGGCACAGATCCATTTCAACGGCGGTATCTTTCAGCTGATGTCAGGGGACAGTATTGATGATTCGAGCGGATTGAATGTCCACACCGGCAGTTCACTTGACCTGACAAGTCACCATGAACTGGTCGGTGGACTTGGTATCTTTGGCGGGGCTGTCGTCTCAACGGGGGGCTCTGTTGTCAGCACATCCGGACAGGTGTTTGTGACGACAGGCGAAGCATCCGGACTGGGGGGCCACCAGGATATCTACAAATATGAGACGGGCTATTTCACCTTCAACGGGGACAATCTGACCACAGGACAGGTCATTGTCACAAACGGTACTGTCGTCCTTGCCCCCGGGGCGAACCTTACAAATTCGACTCTCCATATCAGCGGTGACGGGATCGCAACGTCAATTGCGCCTACACCTGAGATTTCTGCCGGGACAGTCCACATTTCGAACGCCGGCCTGCTCACCGCGGGTAATAGCCCTGGACAGTTTGGGATGCAGCACCTGACATCGAGTCCGGGAGGTCGCATTCTCATCGAGATCATGGGCGAAAGTCCGGGAACCGGCTATGACCAGATAATTGCCACAGAATCAGTCGACATCAGCGATGTCGAGTTCAACCTGCAGATCTCCGAATTTTTGCCCGTGGACGGTTCACAATTCAGGATTCTGGACAACCAGAGTGAACTCCCCGTGACGGGCACCTTTAACGGACTACCGGAAGGAGCGGTCTTTAATGTTTCGGGAGTCGATCTTCAAATCACTTACGTCGGTGGTGACGGCAACGACATCGTAGTCGCTCTGTACACTCCAGGCGGTCCTTCTGACATAATTCTCGACCATTCAACAATACTCGAGAATCAGCCTGTCAACACTCTGATCGGCATCTTATCCACGATCGAAGACAACACTGAAGTCAGTCATACATTTGAACTGATCGAAGGACCTGGCAGTGACGATAATCACCGGTTTACGATTGTTAATGGCAATGAGTTGAGAACACTGGGGGTCTTCGACTTTGAGGTTCAGAATTCACTCGTTGTCCGAGTCAGATCGACAGGATCAAACGGTTTCTCGATCGAAAAATCATTTACGGTAATGGTCCAGGACGTCACTGAACTCGTTGGTATTGATGTTCAGGCAGGGCAGAACCAAAGATCGTTCGTACGATATCTTGATGCGATCTTTGATCGCCCCGAAGAAATCACAACTCTGCTCAGTGAAAATCACCTGCAGCTGTATCGATTCGATCTTAACGGACTGAATCCTCAATCCGTGCCCCTGCCGACATACAGCATCTCTGGAAACACAGTTCAGTTTGACTTTGGATTTCAGGGAATCGGCGGAAACCGCAACTCCAACGTCGGAGATGGTTACTACCAACTTGTACTCGATTCTCAGGTACGTAGTTTTCATCGCCTGCTTGGAGATGTGACTGGTGATGGCAAAGTCGATGCTGCTGACAAGTCTCAGGCGCTGTTGGCAAATCGTACCGCTGAGCCGGAGTCCGATGCCAACGGCGATGGACTCGTCAATCTGACGGATATCTCGCTGATTTCCAGAGCCTTTGGAAGGAAGATCAAGGACGACCTGTTCACTGATGACTAGTCAGTCATCACTGCTCTGAGACGCAGCGAACCGCTGATCGAACGTCTCGCGACGCTCGAGTGTCCAGAAAGATAACCTACGACCGAGAGCATTTTTTTCGAAAACGATTAATCAGGTATCCACAAATGAAACTCCATCAACTGTCCTTCCTCTTTTGTTCTCTTATATTGACGGCATCAGCCGGCACTGCATCTGCCGGACTGGTCATCTCATTCTCGAATACAACTCCATCGACACTGGTCGCAGGCACCAGCGCTCAGATTGATGTACTGATTGCAAATGAATCTGCAACAGACCTTTACCTCGATGGCTTCTTTGCGGATGTAGTACTGTCCTCGGTGTCTGGCCCAACTGGCGGCCTGGTCTTCTCGGCGACTCAATCAGAATCACAGCTCAATCACACGAACTACATCTTTTATGGCAGCAGTCTGAATCAGAATACAGGCCTCCCAGTCGGTGAAGTACTTTCCGGCGGGACGGTCTACACCGGCAGTGACTTCAGCGATGATGGATCCGGCGGCGGGTTTCCGGGTTTGCCGAACCCAGTTCTCATACCAACGGTCGGTCAGGAGGCAATTCTCTATCGGCTGGATCTTTTGGCCTTAGCAGCTGGCACATACACCATAGATCTCGACTTCTCTGAGTTTTCCGGGATGGAAGATCTCCTCGAATTTCCGGACTCTCTGCCATACAGATCGATTCCCTTAACGCTCACAGTCGAAGCCGCTCCGGCCGCTGTACCCGAGCCCGGCAGTGCGATCATCTTCGGGAGCGCCATGGTGTTCGGCCTGCATCGATGTCGTCGCCGCCGAGCTTCCGCCTGAAAAACGACATTCAAAATTGACCCAGGCTCCCCTCTGCGATTCCCCGATTGCCAAAGGTTGATCATCTATGCTCCATCTAAAGGCCTTTTTGCGTTGTGCATGGCTGGGTCGTGCATGGCTGGGTCGTGCGAAGCTGCGTCGTAAGCGATCGAACGATTCACAACTGAAGACGTGTCTCTTCGCTGACTCACTTGAAACGCGTTGCGTACTGGCAGCCAGTGTTCTTCAGGCATTTCATCATGAGGGGCATGATTATCTGGTCGTCCTGAATTCTGATTCCACCACACCAACATGGCAGCAGGTGGAGCAGTCCGCACAACTGCTGGGCAGTCACCTCGCGACAATCGACAGCCCGGAGGAGAATGCTTTTGTCACTTCAGCCATCTCTGACGGAGCGTTCTGGATCGGGCTCAATGACATAGCGATGGATGGCACTTTCACCTGGGATTCCGGTGCAGACGTTTCGTTCATGAACTGGGATTTGGGGCAACCGGCTGACAGACCTGGAAACATTGACACTGTCTTCATGCAGGGGGCAGCGTCCAACGGAAGTCTTGAACCCGGCAAGTGGTATATTGAAACTGCACTCCATGATGGGGTTCTTCTGCCAGGACTGATTGAGATCTCAACCCGGGACGTCTTCGTTCAGTTGCCGGATGGCAATTCTGAAGGCACCGCGTATGAGCTGACTGGGTGGTACGTCGGCACTGATTTTCAGATGCTGCAGCTGAACCAGAAATTTAATGACGGACCTGCTCTTTCAGGTGCTTCCATCTATGGTGCTACTCAGGGATTCCTGAATTCGCTGAGCATTGCGGGCACGAGTGGAAATGATCGAATTGAAAGCTTCGGCATCGACTGGTACCGCGATGCATTTCAGAACCCGGCCATGGCGGGAATCACGTTCACCGGAGGCGAGGGAGATGACTACTTCCGTGTCGGTGGCGGCACAGACATTTTCGACGGCGGCCCTGGGATCGACACAATGCAGGGTTGGCATTCGCCTGAGCTGTCGTTCACGTTTACAGACAACAACGGTGTAGGTGAGTGGCATTATTCCGCATCTGACCAGTATCAGGTCAATGTCACATTGCGCGATGTCGAAATCTATTGCAACAACGAAGATACGTTTGGTCTGATCGACCCATCAATGGATGAAGCAAGGCTGCAGGAGATCATCTCGAAACTCCCTGACGGCGGAACTCTGCTGTTTGCTCCTGGCGACTACCGAACTGCCGTCCATATTGAAGGCAAGAGCCTTCATTTGAAGGCTCAGCCCAGCTGGGATCCCGTGTCGGGATTTTCAGGCTATCATGTAAACCTGCTCATGGATCAGGTTTCAGACGCGAGTCAGGCGGCCATCTCATGGAACCGGGGAACGTCCACGGATGATCAATTCCTTCGAATCAACGGCATCAACATCATTGACGCAGCAGGAGACGGAATCATTGTGTCTGGGGCAGCTGAAGTTGTTCTCCAGGATATGACAATCCGTCGAGCTGGACGACTTGGAAATGCAACCCTTCCGAACTATGCAGGCCTGCGACTAACGGATGTTGCACAGGCGACAGTCATCGGCACCGACATTGTCCACACGGGATTGAATATTGACAACCCGTTCTCAGCTGAAGCTGGTTCTCCGATCGAAGGATGGGACAATCATGGAGCCGGACTCATTGCATCACGAACGTCCAGCGGACCTCAACAATCTAAACTCATCCTCGGATCACAGTTTCGCGCCAACGGATTTGCGGCCGTTGTGGTTGAAAACTCTCCGGATGGCAACGGGACGGTTGATGTACATACGGGATGGGAATACCTCGAGAATCTTTGGAATCGTGGCACGACATCGTATGAATTCACGCCCGTTTCCAGCAGTTTCTTCGGCCCGGGAAGTACGGATCCGAACATCCCACAGCCTCGGCATGGTCTCGGTGCAGCTGGTCTAATACTCAACGGTCCGAACATACAGTTATCGGATGCGATGTTTGGCAGCCAACTGGCGGGTGGAACATTCCTTCGTTATCCCATGATCGTCAATCGCCCTGATCCCGATTTAGAGACGTTCGATGCAATAGCAGAATCCTATTCCCTGCACGCGCGAGTGGACAATGTGTTTGTCACCGGTGGAGTTTTGTATGCCGAGGGCGCCGATTCTGCGATCGGACAACTCCAGAGTGAATTGTGGCCTGAAAATGGGCCAACCGACTTCTCTTCGGATGCTGTTGTCACTCATCTGATGACGGGCAATCAATTTCGCGTAACGGGGGAAATGCTCCTTGCGAAAGGTGAGTCGCTGACTGCCAGTTACATAGAGACCGCGTTTCAGACAATTGCCGCAATGGTCAACGCGAATTCACTGGCTCTTGAAGAGGCATCGAATGCAGATGCCGCAAATTTCCTTGATGCGCTCAGCCTTGTAAATCCGGACTCTTCAGGCTCAGACACTATCGATGTCGAACTCAGTCTTCAGCAGGATCTCAACGGAGAAGTCTATGATGGCCTGATGGCATCGGTACCGGAAAACGTCATACTGAGCATTGACCTCGGTACATCGACAGTCGGCCCCGGGTCTCCCGCGCTCACCGTCAACAGCGGTCACGTCATTGTCGCCAATGGAGTACTCTCTCAGACCTCCGCCGGAGCAGACAGTGGTACCGGGGATTTCCCAACAATCCTGGTTCGCAGCGGTGCAACTCTGCGACTCGGTGATGCTAGTCTGGGAGGCGTACGTGTCGAAGAATCAGACATCTTCTCACAATCGGCCATCTTTGTTGAGTCTGGTGCACTGCTGATTTTCGACGAACATGCTGACAACATACTCGACGTTCGCGGAGCCGGTCAGCTGATTCACTATGAAGCCGCAGAACGTCTCGATCTGTCGCATCTGTTCACAGGCAGTCATCTGCAGTTCGAACTTGATCAGACACCCGTGTCTGACCCGTTTATTATCGAAGACCTGATCTTCCATGCCCTTGATTTGCCATCAGAGCTGACTGGAACAATCGGACTTGTTTCCTGGCAGACAGGACAGATTTTTATCACACCTGCTACCGAAGGTGTTCAGGCCGGACTTCAACTGGCAACAGCAGGCAATACGATTCACATTGCCGACAACTTCGCAGATGGCTTCCAGCATAATGTTTTCTTCACACAATACCTTGCTGCTGACCTCACCATCGCTGGCAGCCTCGGTTCCAATCATCTTGTGATTAACCTGTCGGCAGAGAGTGTCATACCGACAGGACTCCGGCTTTTGGGCGATGAACAGCCCTCTGGCACAGATATCGATGTTTTGCAGCTGAAAAACAGCACGCAGTCTCCGTTCTCCGCCTTTGACCAAATTCTGACACAGTATTCTGCATCGGAAACCGGTGCTGTGGTCTTTCCAAACTCGGACAGAATCGAATTCTCGGACGTAGAACTCGTGGACCCAGGGCTGGACAGGATTAAATTGACTGGCATCGACGTGGAACGAGGTTTGAATCAGCGATCCTATGTGCGTTACGTCGACCTGATCTTTGATCAGCCAAACGGGCTCCTCGATATGCTCAATAACAACCAACTTCAGTTGCATCGATTTGATCTGAATGGAAACAGCGTTGGCATGATGTCACTCCCTGCTCACACGATTAATGGCAGTCGGATTCAATTAGACTTCGGTCTGCAGGGGATTGGAGGAAGCCGAAATCTAAATGTCGGCGATGGCTACTACCAAATTGTGTATGACCATAATCAGGATGGGCTGTTTGAAGCAGATTCACCAAAAATGAGTTTTCATCGACTTCTTGGAGACGTAAACGGGGACGGAAGGGTCGATGCATCGGACAAATCTCAGGTTCTGCTGGCAAACCGCACATCAGATCCGGAATCAGATGCGAATGGGAACGGATTCGTCAATCTGACTGATCTTTCACTTGTCTCACGGGCCTTCGGCAGGAAACTCAGGGACGATTTGTTTACCGACGACTAGTCCCCAGGGCGGCAGAGTCTGGTAACCGGACAACTGTTGTTTCATGTCAGACGATCTGAAGTGTATAGTGTCGGGCTGTCTGAGGAACATTACCGGTTCGGGGGCGCAATCGGCCATGCAGTCTGGTCCACGTCAGTTCTCCACGACTCATTGGAGTGTCATCGTCGCAGCCGGCGCGTCTGAGCAGGCTGATGCGGTCGCTGCGCTGGAAGTCTTATGTCGTGCGTATTGGTCGCCACTTTATGAATATGCAAGGCGAAAGGGCTATTCGCCGGACAATGCCGCGGACATGACTCAGGCCTTCTTTGCAGTCATGCTCGAAAAGCACTACCTGAAGTCTGCAGATCAGAGTCGTGGCCGATTTCGAACATTCCTGCTGACAGCGTTTCAGCGATTTCTCTGCAATCAGTCTGACCGCGAAAAAGCCATCAAACGAGGAGGCTCACACTCTATCCTGTCTCTCGATACCCTGCAGTCGGAATCTTATCTATCGCTACATCCAGTGGATACCATAACGCCCGAACAGACTTACGAGCGACGCTGGGCCATGACTCTTCTTGCTCGCGTTCTGCATTTGCTCAAACAGGAAATGGCGGCTCGAAACCGATCAGAACTCTTTGAGATGTGTCGTGAATACCTGCTCGGCGATGACAACCAGTCTCTTGCATCAATCGCCGAATCGCTCCGCATGACCGAGTCCGCAGTAAAGGTCGCGGTTCATCGGATGCGGAAGAGATATCGGGAACTTCTGATTCAGGAGGTCAGCCACACACTCAACGACGAAAACGACCTCAATGATGAAATTCAGCACCTGCTTCAAGCACTGCAGTAACACTCTGGCTGAGCATCCAGCAAGTCCCCCAGGTCACCGAAACCCCCCGCACACTCACGCATCCAAAATCCCTATGGAATTCCCCGAAACATCTCTGCGGGGCTGGACTCAGTAACATCCCTCCCCAATAATCCCGGACCTGGCCATCCTATGATCAATCCTTTTTCGCGATGATGTCTCGTGGAGTTTCCATCATGAAACCACTCAGCGTTTTCACGTTCGTGCTGGCGTTTACACTCTTTGTCTGCAACAGCGAGGCCACCAACTGCCTCTGTCGAGTGGTCCCAATGTATCCGGTTCCCGGCGGCTGGATGAACTACGCTGTCGTCTGCGAAACCAGCTCAATGGGTTGTATTTTCAAATACCCGACCGGCTTCATCGGAGACCCGATTTCGGGCGAAACCTGCAACGACCCAGACAGCTGCTTTAACTGCCTGACGCTCAGCAGCCTTCAACCTCCGGAAGTCAATCTCTATTACAAGACTGAAAATGGGCTCCCGTTGTCTGCCCTTGAACTGAATACAACAGAGAGCTTCCTTCGCAAGATTGAAGAATTGTCTCCTGTACCCGGTGGATATGCCGGAGCAAAGGTCTCCATTAAACAGCCGTTTCCTTCACTCTACACGAAGCCAGTCCTGGTTCAGTTTGTCGTAAAGACCGAAACAGAAGAGAAAACACATTTTGCGATTGTCTGGCGAGTTGTTTCGGACACAAAGAAGACTTACAGCCATATCGGTCTGCAGGTCGCAGATCCCGGTGCCGACAAACCAAAGTTCTCGGTAATCAGAGGTACAGATACAAAGAATGCTACAACCACGATTCGGAATGAAGAACAAATCGTCTCGAACCCGGTCCCGGGACTGATGCAAATCCGCATCAGCAACAGCACCAACCCTAAAGATGTTGACTACGCGTTCATTCGAATGGTCGCTCCGGTCGAATAATCGCTGATTCTGTCAGTAGCTTTGCCATTTCCTAAGGAGCAGGCACCAGTCTGGTGCCTGCTCCTGAATTTTTGCCGGCAGTTGCTCAACGATTCGAACTTCAGCTCCGGGTTGTGGAAAATAGAGATTGATCCCGAGCAACTCGTCATGATGCCATGGCAACTGAGCGAACTGTAGGTCATCAACTGCAGCTGACAGTTCCGCCGCCGCTGCTCGACATTCATCAGCAAACGCCGTCTCAGCAGCGATCAGATGGCAGAATCTCTGCACATCCACGGAACATGCGACAGCACTTCTGAGCCGAATCCGAGCCAGCAGTTCCACGCCACTTTCGGCGACATCAAGAATGCAAAGCAGTTCTGCCCCAAGACGATTCAGACACGAAAGCAACGAGTCCGAATTCGTGTAATGCGCACTCGCTCGACTGATGGGCTCCTGATGCGGGCAATCGGAAATCGCCTTGAATGCTGCCTCCGCCGCCTCAACCGGATCAAAGTGCGGACCAGCGATCGCTCCAAGCCAGTCTTTCAGACACGCAGTCCTCATCTCGCCCTGAAATGCAAATTGAACAGGTGCGGCAGACAATGAACAGATCGCCTCAATGGAACTGCCATAGCACATGTGCAGGGTCAGTGAGTTCAACCGCGGCACAAGACTCATGGAATGCCCGAGATCGTCATACATCAGCAGATGATCCTGACTCCGAGCAACATCATGCAGTGTGTGATTCGCTGCAACTGGATGAAGGACTGAACTGACTCCAATCGCAGGAACACCATGCCCAACAACAATGAAGTGAACAGGACCACTGGAGGGCAGGACGCCCTTTAGAAATTCACAGAACGACCTGACCTGCTCGCCTGGGTCCCCCCGCAAAGCAGTACTGTTTGACTCAGGTGACACAGACTCGCTGAGAGATGCTCGAGTCTCCGAATGCCATCTAAACGAGGGCTGGTGTTCTGAAATCTCAAAACAACGTGCATCCCTTCCTGAGTCTCCATGAATATAACAGCACTGAATCATCGGCTTGAGAGAGCGTTGTTGGTAAGCACTAAGCCCAACCTGAAGCTCTGCAAGAACAGTGTCGATGAGCTCGCAGGTCGCTTTATCTCCACCCAGACAAATCACGCAGATTGAAGCACGAGTTGTCATTGATTTCACGGCCGTTGCGGACTACATGGCTGATCTGGCAATCCGAAACCCAACATTGGGATAATGCTTGTTGATATTGCCTGCTTCGAAAACCTGATTGTATTTGAATTTTGCATCCGGCAATTGCTCGACGTCAACTCCTCGAATGACTCGAAACTGATCTGCCGGAATGTTTTCCGGCGTAACAATTCTCCGCTCTGAGGTGATCATCGGAGAGTGCACCCAGGTACTGGTCCATTCACGAGACCCATTGAGAATGCCCTCAATTCGGCGATGTTGCTGACCTGGCAGCATCTGATCAACGGGAATTTCGAACACATCTGAGGGAGACATCTGATTTTGGTGAGCATTCATTGCCAGGTGCGCCAGCCATGCAAATTCGAGTTCTGTCAGCAGCCGACCTCCGGACTCTTCCGCCCAATGCAGAGCGGCATCGCATCGACATGGCATAGGGAGTTCGGGCGGTTGCTTCGTTGCAGGCATTGACTTGTCCCAGCCATCTTCCCCTGGCCTGAGATTCTGGAAGTCGCCGAACGTGAACAAACGTGACGACACATAAAATGGACTAACTTCGTAAGTCCTCGATCCTTGCGGTCCGTTCACAGTAAAGGAGTCAGTGCCCTTCACATAGACCATATCATTCGCAACATCAACTGGCGGCAAATCAATAACTGGCCAATGAACCGTGCCTGACGCACTCACCGGAGAATCTCTCCAACTCACGCCACCTGACGCCATACTCTTCCCAGGCACAGTACGATAGACGGAATGCCTCCGGATACCATCAGCTTCATTATACGAGACATTCACCTGGTAAAGCCCTGGAAGCAGGCTGACTGGTAAATGAGAATTCAACACCCTCAGAGAACTTTGGTCATAACGCGGTTCGCCTGTCACGGGATCTATCATAACAACGGAATACACTGAACCAGCAGGACTCGTCGGAACGATGACTTCGAACGTCCGATCAACCTCAGAATTCGCCGCTTCGGCGGGTGGGCCTTCAGCAATGCGGTACATCATATAAGAACTGATCGGAACAGTGGAAATCAGCATCAATCCAATTGCTACAAGCCGCAGCAACCTGCGCCGCTGAGTGCCTGAATCTGAATTCGCTTGTCTGGGCCCCTTAATCAGCGTGGGCTGATCGGAAAGATAACGAAGCAGGTCGTCCCTCAATTCAGACGCTGACTGATACCTGTCCTCAGGCTTCTTCTCCAGGCACTTCTCACAGATGCCTGCCAGGGATTCCGGGATACCGAGGGAGAGTTCTGTAAGAGGCTGGGGTTTCTGATTAAGAATTTGAGAAACGACAATTCGGAGATCGTTGGAGAAGGGTAGTTTTTTCGCGAGCAATTCGTAGAGCAATACCCCCAGTGAATAGACGTCGGAACGAGCATCGATCTCAAGAGATTCTCCTGTGGCCTGCTCCGGACTCATATAAGCGTATGTTCCAACAACAACTCCGGACCCTGCAACAGTTGTCATTGTTCCAAGACGCTTTGCAAGCCCGAAGTCTGTAATGCGAGGACGCCCGGTCTTTTCGATCAAGATGTTTCCTGGCTTCAGATCTCGATGGATAACCCCATTCTCGTGAGCATGCTGCAACGCGTCTGCGATCTTTTCGCAAAGCTCAGCCGCATCGCGAGGGGTAATCGTCTTCTGACGAATCCACTCCTTGAGAGTCACACCATGCACGAACTCCGTTACGATAAACGCAAAGCCGTGATGAATCCCATATTCGAAGACTGGCACAATCCCCTGGTGACTTAGCCTCGCAGCAGACTTTGCTTCGTGAAAGAACTCCGCTTCGTACTCCCGAGTAAGGCTTCGATCAGTCGGAAGCTTGATAGCGACTTCACGCTCCAGCTTAAGGTCCTTTGCTTTCCAGACCACACCAAACTCGCCGGAGCCAACCATTTCGACCAACCGAAAGTTGCCGATCTGTCGCAACCTGCCAAGGAAGAGCTTCTTCTCCTGAGTCTCTTCCGCGCGGATCGTATCGGCCGTTGTTACTACTTCCGGATACCGAGCACGATACTCGGCTATCGACGCAACCTCCCCTGCCGCTGTGCGATACCTGATATCAATATCCACCAGCTCCGCAAACAGAACGGATCTCTGACCAACATGTATACGTGTCAGGAACTCACCAAAGTCAGGACGCCCTCCACGACGCCAGTCCGCCTCAAATTCACGACAAATCCGGACAGCCTGTGTCCAAAGTTCGTCCTGCGTTTCTGCATCGAGGGATTCTTCACCGGCCATGCTGCGATCCCGGATAATTCGCCTAAAAGATACGCTGAATTCGCAACTCACGAATTCACAGGCAGCTCCCCTGCTTTCCTCAGAATTCTCCCCTTAAGCAGGGCTCTTCAGCAAGCCCGAAGTGTGTTTTTCTGAGAGTCGCGAGAAATCCAACTGAGGATTCGCAAAAACACCTAAAGACTTTGTGGAAATTCCCCACCTTCGTTTACTTTGCCCAGACTACGATGTGAAGATTGGCCCCCTGCCATCGAGTTGTCTTGATCCTCTGCCGCTGGAACCCCATCGCGGACAGGCGTATTTCCTCATCGTGGAGCTGCTCGTCAGAAATCCCGTGTCTCGTAGCAAACTCTACTGATCCTCGCGGCTTCCAGGTCGCCGAGTAGACGACACGACTGCCATCCTGTGAAACGTCAATATCCACTTCGTCAGGTACCATGCCCTCTTTTGCCTGGCGATCAAACTCATCCTGAAACTCATCCCGGTCCATCCATAACCCGGACTCTCCGAGGTCACCGTGGGTATCCGATCCGACAGCGGTGGTGTCGTTGTCCTCATCTGTTGTCACGATCAGTTCCCATTCACGAATCGCACCGTCAAATCCAGCCGTTACACATGCCTTTCCATCCGGCCTCATCGAGATCGCTCGAAGCTCGCCTGTACTGACACCACGTGCGAGTTCATTCCCGGAAGACGTATCCCACTGACGAATCGTGCGATCTCGGCTGCAGGAAACAAATGCAGCGCCTCCAGGTACCATTCGCACTTCATTGACAACCCCACTGTGCCCTCTGTAGGTCCGTTCCAGTCGGCCAGTCAGATAGTTTCTCAAACGAAGAGTATGATCGTGGCTCGCCGAAACGATTCGCCCACCTGCCCCCAGAGACACAAGACTGTGAATCCAGCCTGAGTGTGTCCTGAACTTATGCATCTGCTTCTCCGACGAATCACTGAACTCGAACACATTTCCGTGAATCGTTCCGACGTAATAACGTCGCCCGTCTGGGAGAAATGTCGCATCAAGAGCAGCCTCACCGAGGTCGTACTCCCTCAAGTCCGTTAATTTCTTGCCCAGAAGATTCCAGATGCGGAGTTTTCCATCCCAACAGGTAGCGTACACATGTGACCCATCCGGCGTGTAATGCACATTGGAAAAGATCCCACCGCCCGTGAATTTGTCGAGTTCGTCGCCGGTGGTTGTATCCCAAAGCCGAATCGTCTTGTCTTCACTGCCCGTAACAAATGTCCGGCCGTCGGGTGCCAGAGACAACGTCCAAATCGTACCCTCGTGCCCTCGGAATGAACGAACGACCTGTAGAGTCTGCAAATCAAGCAGCACAGCTTCACGATCAAAACCCCCAAACACAAGTTTCGTACTATCTTCCGAGTACTGCAGACAGGTGAGTCCTGAAGTGGACTCAAAGAGTCTTCGGCCAGTCAACTTGATGACGCCCAGGTTAATGACGCCTGGGCTTTGGGAGGGAACCTGACGTCCAGTCACTGTCGCAGGGCGAACAACCCGAAATCCGATATTGGGCATTCTGGCCAATGCTGAGTAATTGGGGCCTGAAGTTGCAATGCAGTACTTTGGCCCCGTGGAAAATGCGCCTCCCCGAACTGTACGAAACTGAAACTGATCATCACACCACTCGAAGACATTACCGTGCATATCAAAAATGCCCCAGTGATTTGGGAGTCGACTTCCACAGGGCTCGCTTTGATCGGAATGGATGACCGCAAAGCCGGAAAGCAATTCTTCATTTTCTCCGTGACAATAGGTCGATTCGGCACCTGCGAGGCAGGCATATTCCCATTCCGATATTGTCGGCAGTCGATATCCTGAGGCCGATTCATCTCGTTGCCAAACATCAATCTCCTGATTTGCCAGAACCTCAACCGCTCCCGTTCTGTGATATGCCGGGGTGAACCCATCTTTAATGCTGAGCCAGTTGCAGAACAAAATTGCATCGTACCAGGTTACGTACTGAACTGGATGCAAATCAGTTGGGCTGTGCTGCACGGAATGATGTACCTGATGCGGCGGTTTTTCCGTCGATGGATACTGAGGATCCTCCACGAATTCACGAAACAGCCCGACACTGACTTCCGAATCACAAATCCAGAACGGAATCGAAATCTGTATGACATCGCGTGACGAGCCACCAGGCACCTCCGATGCAGCTGCAGCAGGCTTCCTGTGAAGTTGACCCGCCGGCGCCAGACAGAAGGTCTGACCTCGAACATTTCGGTACCAGTTTCCTTTCGGTTCCGCAGGTAAAACGGCCTGCTCAGGTAAAGCCACATTCCATTTACTGATCAGGACTCTGGCACTACTGGCAACGAGAGCATTCGGATCGGTGATGGCGGATCGTGCCAGATCGAGCCATTCCGCCTTCTCTTGTGATCGAACCTGATCTTCCGGCAGAGTCGACATTCCCTGAAAGACGGCCGA
The DNA here is from genome assembly GCA_016795105.1 of Planctomyces sp. Taxonomy (GTDB): domain Bacteria; phylum Planctomycetota; class Planctomycetia; order Planctomycetales; family Planctomycetaceae; genus F1-80-MAGs062. The sequence continues at coordinate 197,347 of JAEUIH010000003.1, read as the reverse complement.
TCGAATCTCTTCGTTGGAGGTTCTGCGAATACACTCCAGCAGGGCTGTTGTTTCACCTTCCCAGCGGCCAATTGCGTGGATCCATGCTGTTCTGGGAGTTGGGTCCTGGCTCATTCCACAACGAACGATCTCGGCAGAAAGCGATTCGTCTCCCAGTCGGAGTGCCAGGACAGCAAAGCTCGCCAACTTTTCCCACTCACTCAATGCACGGCATTCATCGATTCGCGAACTGATCACTTTCACGGCTCGTTCACGATCTGTCTCGAGCGCCTCAACATAGTTTTCGAAATCACCCGCAGAAACAGTCATGAGCTGCTCAATCAGATACTGAGTCTGTGGTTCGCTGAGATGAGATAATGCCATCGCAAGCACCAAACGCTCATCATGGTCTGGTTCACCATGGAAGTGGGACAATAACATCCATCTAAGAAGCGAGTCCGGGTAACGTTGTCGAGTTTCACTGATCAATGCCGGAAGTGCAGTACCTCGGGCATTCTGAATGGCAGTTACGGCCGTGGACACCTGAAACCAATAGACAAGCGGCATCAGCAACAGCACAAGAATTCCCAAAGCCAGCAGGCCCGACAGAGCTCGATTCCGCATGCACCAGCGATACGTTCGTTCAATCCGTCCCGACTTTCTCCCCTGAATCGGTTTTCCTTCAATGAACCGCTGAAGATCACAGGCAAGCTGCTCGGCCGTGCCATACCGGCGACGAGGCTCTCGTTGAAGACACTTCAGGCAAATCGTTTCGAGATCCCTTGGTATCCTTGAGTTGAACACCCTTGGAGAAACCGGATCGTCCCGCAGGACCTGCAGAATCGTGTGTGCAGCAGATTCTCCAACAAACGGCGCTCGTCCTGTCAGCAACGCGTACAGAATTGCGCCCATCGAATAAATGTCTGAAAGTGCTCCGACATGCCTGTTCCTTCCACTTGCCTGTTCGGGAGACATATATCCGGCAGTTCCTAAAATCTGACCGGTTTCCGTCAGAGTCTGATGACCTGACTCATCGTGAGCTCCGAGTTGTCGAGCCAGCCCGAAGTCTGTAATTCGAACCCTGCCGTTTGCTGTCAGCAGAATATTCGCCGGCTTCAAATCACGATGGACAACGTTCTCTCGATGAGCATATTCCATCGCCAAAGCGATTTGCAGGACGTATTCAGCAGCCTGTGACGGTGGCGTTGGTCCGGATCGGCAAAGTTCAGACAGACTCCCAGCCTCAACATAATCCATCGTGTAGTAGTGCTGTCCCCGATACACTCCCACCTGATGAACGGACACGATTCCGGGATGAACGAGTCGACTGGCAGACCGAGTCTCTTTCTTGAATCGCCTGACGTCGTTCGGCGTTGCCATGTTGCCGGATCGGATCATCTTCAGAGCAACGATGCGTCCAAGCCTGGTCTCTCGAGCTTTGTAGACGACCCCCATGCCACCTCGCCCCAACACCTCCAGAATTTCATACTCGCCAAAATAGCGAACCCCGCCTGACCACAGCTGCTCCTCATCCTGACACGATTCGTAACTCCTGCGGTTTACCAGCGAAGATGATTCCTCGGCGGAATTGTCTGTCAAATTGGTCGAGTTCAACTCGTTGCTGCATCGCTGACGATCTCTCAATTCACCGATCAGTTCCAGGTTTTCGAAGAATTCCGCCAACTCTCCCGCCACATGGGGATAACGCGCCAGAAACTCGGCTCGATCCGGCTCAGTGCCAAGCCGTTCGGTCTCAGCATAGTACGCCGCAATTGCAGCATTCACCTGCTGATCGAGCGAGTCCCCCGGATTCTGCTCTTGTTCTGAGTTCATGGTATGTCTCCATTGACAACATCAACCGCAACCCGGACTTCGACTGTCCAAAGCCATCCGAACTGGACATCCAAAACCTCCTGCGAAACATGCCCCGGATGAATCCATGGTTGCCACAAAAGAACTTCGTGGACGGCGTCGTTTCCGACAGAATGTTTCGCAAAAAATCGAGTTTCTAATGAGATTTCAGAAACTCGTCCTGTGCACCGTTTTTTGCTGGATTTCAGCGCTCGAAAGCAACTCGCTCACAGCCCCCTCAGGAAGCTCCAAACACACTCGTCTGTGTCAAATGGGATCAGTAATCAAGGAGTTTCCCTGTGTTCAAACCTGCGATCGTCACCATGTTCTGCCTTGCCTTTCAAGTTTCGCATACGTCATGCCTCAATGCATCAGTTACGTCTTCAAAATGGACACCACTCGCGTCAGGCAATCTGTCAGAAAATTCATCCGAACCAACGATCCAGCCTTCAGTGAGGATTTTGACAAATCGCAACGACAAGTTCGATACTCAAAATCACTCATACCTGATCACGCACGGATTTGGAGGTACCTTGCCGGATGACCGCTTCCACACTCTTGCACAAGGTCTTGCAGACAACATCCCGAATGCAAATGTCCTGATTCTCGACTGGTCTGGCGAAGCATGGGAAACGGACTTCTTTGGAATGCCGGCACCAACAAAAGTCGCTGTAAAAATCAATCCGGTTGCCGATCACTTTGCTCAGCTACTTAGAGCCCTCGGTTTGAATATCTCCAAAACAACCCTGATTGGCGAGAGCTTTGGAAACTGTATTAACGCCCGGATTGCCCAACAGTTGGGCTCCGAAGGAAGATTTCTTGTCTTCAATCCCCCTTCACCACTTGGCGGTTACCCCCTTCCGGACGTCACTCCCATCAGCCATATCGCATGGTCATTTCACACGTATTCCGCGTATGACTCAACAGAGCTGAAAACAGACGCTGGCTTCTACCTCGAATGTCCTGAAGAAATGGATCATCATGGACAACATACGCGTGGAATCCCATGGCTCACTGAACAACTGATCCGCGGAAATCTCGACTGGATCAATTTCCGGCATCAGGTCCCGGCTCGTCAGGAAGAAGTTTTCGACGGCACCGCCGACATTCTCGGAAACTTCCTTGCCACTCACCGTCCACGCAGGCTGCAGGAGCCTTCGGCGGCGGGTTCCCGATCAAAACGCAAGTCCCCAAATCCACCGAGTCCGGAACGCAATTTTGCATCGATGTCGAATTGAGAGTCGGGACTCTGACTTCGGTCCCGATGTTTGCAAAGAAACAAGGCAATTTTCGAAAAACGGACTTTATCCGAAAAAGCGTGGCGGTGAATCGCTTTTACCTTCGCTCCTCTCAACGCATGGCGTCTTCTGATCCCACGGGAATCGGTCTCTCAGATGCCAGGTCTTTTCCAACACAGCGTTTGAGGCGGCACATTATGAAATCCCGATGGCAACAGTGGCTCATTTCTCAGGCTCAGCAGATTCCTTCCCAGCGTCGCCGCAAGCGCAGTCCGGAAAAAACATCTGCCGCGCCTCAGCCTGCACTTGAGCACCTTGAGAGTCGTCAACTGTTGACCGGAGATGTTACAGGCGTTGTTTTTCATGATGCAAACGCAAACGGCGCCGATGATCCGGAAGAAAACGGACTCGCTGGCTGGACGGTCTTCATAGACACCAACGGCGATGCAAAGCTCAATACCGGTGAAGTATCGACTGTAACCGACACCAAAGGAAGGTACGCATTTCTCGGTGTCGCGGCCGGAAATCAGTCGATCTATGAGATACCCGAATCCGGCTGGTCACCAACGCCCGGCTTTTCGGACCATCAAACGGTGAATGTTCGCGATGGCAAAGAAACACGCGTCAAGTTCCCGAACGTCACCGCACCGGTCTTCACAGGCCAGATCGCCGGGTCTGTTTTCGAGGACACCAACGAAAACGGCATTCAGGAGGCCGCTGAAGACGGTCTCGAAGGCTGGACCGTCTTTGTGGACACCAATGGTGACGGCGTTCTCACCGACGGCGAACCCACGACAACTACGGACACGGACGGGGATTACATCCTTGCCGGTTTGCCAACCGGTCCGGCAACCATTTACGAGATCCCGGTGGGTGGTCTGCTTCCAACGAATGGTGGCATGTTTCCTCTGGAAGGGGCACTTGATCACAAAACCGTTACGGTTACGACCGAGTCAACTGTTCGAGCCGATTTCGGAAACCTCCTGCCGCAGGTTGGAACAATCACGGGGACTGTCTGGAATGACCAGAACGGCGACGGTCTTCAGGGTGCGACTGAACTTCCACTTGCCGGTCGAACAGTATTTGTCGATGTGAACTCAAATGGTGTTGCAGACGCATCAGAGCCTGTTCGAATCACAGATTCGAACGGCCGATTTTCGTTTGCCAACATCCATACGGGTGTGCATCGCGTCACAGAAGAACTTCCTGCCGGCTGGATCATGGCTGAGGATCGCACGGCCGCGCGAACCATCAGTGTTGTCCGCGGTGTCACATACGCGCTCCCATATCCGAATTTGATTCCCGTCGATGGATCAATCAGCGGGATGGTCTGGAATGACAGCGATGGGAGTGGTCTTCGATCAGCCTCAGAGACTGGCGCCTCCGGTTGGCAGGTCTATCTGGACTCGAACAATAACGGATCACTTGATGCCGAGGAACGGTCAACGGTGACCGCCGAAGATGGCTCGTACACGTTTCTGAATGTTCCTTATGGCACGACAACTGTCAGAACATCGATCCCTTCAACATGGGTCGGAACAAATCCAGTCAGTGGAGCCTCCTCGTTTCGGCTGCTGAATGGTGAAAACAAATCGGCCGTTCAATTCGGGGTTCGGGAGAAGATCGGGACGATCACCGGCACGGTCTGGAATGACAGCAATGGGGACCGACTTCAGGGCATCGGCGAGGCCGGAATGCCCGACTGGTCTGTGTATCTGGACGTGAACAACAACGGATCACTGGATGCTGATGAGCCATCGACACAAACAGCGACAGATGGCAGTTATGTGTTCACTCGAGTACCTGTTGGCACATGGAAAGTCACGGAAATTCTTCAGGGCGGATGGTCAACCTCGGAAGGTAAGACAACCTCGTCCCTCGTGAATGTGATCATCGGCGGTGTTCATCGCGCAGACTTCCTGAATCTCGTTCCCGTCGCTGGCTCTGTCAGCGGGTTAATATGGAACGATCAGAATTCCAATGGTGCTCAGGAATTAACCGAAGTCGGAATGGCCGGGTGGCAGGTCTATGCAGACACAAACCGCAATGGTCTTCTGGATGCTGGTGAGCCGACCGCGACCACTGACGCCGCAGGCAACTACACGATTTCAGGGGTTCCTTACGGCACCAATACAGTTCGCGAAGTTGTTCAGGAAGGATTCACGGCAACCAATCGACCAGGTGGTATCGCGTCGGTCTTTCTGCTGAATGGAGAAGAGCGAACCGGACTCAATTTTGGAAATCATGAAATCGCTGAATACTCGATTTCCGGAACAGCCTACTTTGATGCGAACCACAATGGTCTGCTTGATAGTGGCGAACGAGGTCTTGACGGCATTACTGTCTACCTCGACCTGAACAACAACGGTCTGCAGGAGTCTACTGAACCCACAACGGTGACACTTGCTGACCGTTATTACACACCTGGCGTGAATGAGGCCGGTACATATACCTTCAGCCGCCTCGCTCGCGGAACCTATCGTGTTCGCGAATCTGTCCCGGCGGAACTGGACGCTACACCGGAAACAGCGAGAGAGATTATCGTCTCCGTCGGACCGGGCAACCAAAGCGGCGTCAACTTTGGAAATACGTACCGTGCCAATGAGATTCATGGAGTTGTCTTTGACGATACCGATTCTGACGGTACATGGGACGACAGTGAATACGCTCGTCCGGGCGTGTCCGTTTACGTCGACATGAATCGAAATGATGTCCTCGACGACACAGAACCACGAACAGTGACCGGTGACGATGGCTCGTACGCATTTACCGGCCTGACTCCGGGCGCATACATTGTCCGCGAACACAGTGGAACTGTCGGCCCGCATACATATCCGGTCAACGGAGGCGGCACACTCTGGCCAGCTGGCACAAGCAATCCCTCGATTGGCAATGTCACACCTTCGGCGATTACAACCGTGCTGGCAGACGGCCAGACATTGACTCAGACAATTTCTCTGACTCTGCCAGGAGATGGCGGCAGTCTCACCAACATGGTTGACGTCTTCCTGCTGTTTGATGACACCGGCAGCTTTGCCGGGAACAGCCCGATTGTTCGATCCGCATTCCCTTCGATCATCAGTACGCTTCAGGCATCTTTGCCAGGAATTGACCTCGGATTCGGAGTTGGCCGACTTGAAGAATACGGAGGATTCGCACTTGAATTCGCAAACGGTCGCCCATTCACGCTGAATCAGCCAATCGTCAGTGCATCAACAACCGGGTTCTCGGGCTCCATTCAGGCCGCTCTGGATCGAATGGCTCCAGGCTATGGTGGCGACACCCCGGAAACCGACATTGAGGCACTCTACCAGCTCGTCACTGGACGAGGATTCGACGGAAACAACAATGGCACGGTCAGCGACAGTGGGGCTGCCGGCCTTGCATCGACTCAGCTGAATCCCGGTGCCAGCGGTGACGTTCCGGATTTTGCTTCTTTCACTGCTGATCCGGCAAATCAGGTGCTTGCACCTTCGGGTAACATTGGCGGTGCGGGCTTTCGATCCGGTGCTCTCCCCATCATTCTGACTGCAACGGACACTGGCTTTGCATATCAGCCAAAAGGCGAAACGGTGATCCAGGGAGCTGGTGGCGTTACCCTGCCAATCTCAGCTCTGACACAGGCATCCCGATCCACGACGCCGTTTTCTTCCGGTGCAGGCATCCAGGAAACAGTAACCGGACTCAATGCTCTGGGAGCACTCGTTATTGGCCTTGGAACCAATGATCAGGCTTCGCTTGATCCTCGACTTGGCCTTGAATCGCTCGCCCAGCTGACAGGAGCCGTCAATCGATCAACCGATACAATTCTGAATGGAACGGCAGATCCGATTGCCCCCGGTGATCCGTTTTACTTCCAGATTGCCTCCGGATTCGCAGGAACCGTTGCCGACGGTATCGTGAATGCGATCCGCAACGCTGTCACAAATGTCTCTATGGATATCACTGTCCGAGCCTCTGACCCGAGAGTTCGCATCGTGAATCACACGGGCACAATTGCCGGAGTAACCGGCGGTCAGACCGCCACGTTTGATATCGAATTCACCGGCGATGGCCGCCCACATCGATTTGACCTTCAGTTTGTCCGAGAAGGTACGGATGTCGTGCTCGGCTCTATCCCCGTCGTTCTGGGTACCCCGGTTGCCGGGGAAGGCTACAGCTACGATGATCTGGAAGACGGTGAGATTCATCACTCATCTCACTTCGGGAACTACGTCACCAACACAGCACCTGCCTTTGTCGCCGGGCCCAGCCAGATAATCGCCGAAGATGCTGGTCCGCAGACAGTGGACAATTGGGCCAACGGTATCAGTCCTGGAACTGCCACCGAATCTCGACAGACCGTGAGCTTCCTCGTCACAACCGACAACCCAGCTCTCTTCAGCGTGCAGCCATCTGTTTCGACAGGCGGAACTCTGACATTTACGCCTGCGGCCAACGCAAATGGCACAGCTACCGTCACGATTATCGCACGTGACAACGGCGGAACCGGCCCGGAAGGAGTTGACTCAAGCGAACCACAGACCTTTGTGATTTCCGTAACTCCGGAAAATGATGCTCCCGTCACGACAAACGATGCATGGTCAGTCTCAGAATCAGAGGTATTGACCGTTCCGGCATCCGGCCTGCTCGCCAACGACACTGATGTTGAAGGCGATGCACTGTCAGCCGTTCTCGTGACTCCTCCTCTCCACGGAACTGTCACTCTGAATACCGACGGCTCATTCATCTACACTCCTGTTCCGGGCTACAGCGGACCAGACAGCTTCACTTATGTCGCAGAAGATGGCTCTCTTCGCTCTGCCGAAGCTCAGGTCACGATTGAAGTTCTGCCCGTCAATCATGCCCCGGTTGCCGGCAATGATCTGTACGCAGTTGCTGAAGACACAGTTCTGGTACTTGATGCTCCGGGAATCCTCGCCAATGACTCAGATGCTGATGGCAACGCATTGACGATCATTCGTGTAACCGACCCTTCACACGGATCATTGACAATTCAACCTGATGGCTCAATCACCTATACGCCTTCCGCTGACTACTTCGGCGTCGACAGCTTCTCTTACCGTGTGAACGATGGACGAGCGGACTCCAATATTGCGGTTGTCACTCTTGAAGTGACGGCCGTCAACGATGCTCCGATATCAATGAATGACACCTGGGCAGCAACCGAAGATGTAACGCTCACGGTCGGTGCAGGCGGAGTCCTTACAAATGACTCTGACGCCGATGGGAATCCGCTGACCGTCGTCAAAGTCACTGACCCGGCTCACGGCACGCTGACTCTCAACGCAGACGGTTCATTCATCTACATCCCCGACGCCAACTATAACGGAACCGACAGCTTTGTTTATCGGGCAACCGACGGAACAACTGAATCAGGAGACACGATTGTCACGATCAATGTCGGAGCAGTCAATGATGCTCCAGTTGCTGCTCCTGACAGCTATTCTACGCTGGAAGACACGACACTCACCGTCGGACTTCCTGGACTTCTCGGAAATGACTCCGATGCCGACGGGACTCCTCTGACTGCTATTCGAGTCACCAGTCCGGCACATGGAACTCTCACTCTGAACAGCAACGGCACATTCACCTATGTGCCGGCTCTGAACTACTCTGGCCCTGACTCGTTCACATACCGAGCCAGTGACGGCGTACTGTCCTCTGCAACGGTAACCGTGTCACTTTCGGTGACGCCCGTCAACGACCGCCCCACAGCAACGGCTGACAATTACTCAACAGACCAGAATGTTCCGCTGTCGGTTCCTGCTCGTGGCGTTCTGCTGAACGACACTGACGCTGACGGTGATGTGCTTTCAGCAGTCATACTGACGGCACCGACGAATGGATCATTGACCCTAAATACAGATGGTTCGTTCCTGTACACACCAACCGCCGGATTCACCGGAACAGACAGCTTCAGCTATCAGGCAACGGACGTCGGAGGACTGACTGCAACGGGAACTGTAAGTATCAGCGTCAATGCTGTTGTCCCCGGAGCAAAGTTCTTCGTAGCCGACCTCGACAGCCGCTCAACGTATCGTTACTCAGCATCCGGCTCTTCCATCGGAAGCACCGCACTCAACAAATCCGACAGCAAGCCACGAGGCATCGCGTCAAACCCCACGGGCACAACGCAATGGGTTGTTGACGGCAGTGGAGCTGTCTTTGTGTACAACAAAGACGGCGGACTGCTGGGTCAGTGGACACTGACGAACATTCGCAAGCCGGAAGGTATCACTGTCTGGGGAAATGACCTTTGGGTTGTGGACCCGAGTCAGGACCGAGTCTTCTACTTCGCTGGTGGAGCAACTCGTCGCAGTGGAAGAGCAGCCGCAACGTCAAGCTTTGCACTCAACTCAGGGAACCTGGATTCGACAGACCTCGTTAGTGACGGAGCACACATCTGGGTCGTTAATGATACTCTCGCTTCTGACCGGATCTTCAGATACACAACTACCGGGACACTGGAAGGCAGCTGGTCCGTCTCGACTTCAAATCCAAGTCCAACCGGAATTACGCTGGACCCAAACAATGTGAACCATCTTTGGGTCGTGGATGCCAGCACAGATCGCATCTACCAGTATGATGCCGGCACAACACGACTCTCAGGCAGCCAGGAACCGGGCACTACGTTTGTCCTTGCACCAGGCAATACAAACCCACAGGGAATCGCGGATCCTCTGGCCGCTGGCGAACACACGGAGGAAGCTCCGGCTCAAGTCAGCCAGGGAACCATCGACCCGGGCATGCAAATCCCGATGCCGGGATCAACGGGAAATCGCCTGCATTCTGATAGTCTTAAAGCATCGCCAACGATGGGCGACCCGTCGCTGACCAGTACTTCGAAGGATCGGCAGTCTGCGGCATCTTCTGTTTCCCGAACTCGATCAGAACGAAAGCCTGATCTGCTGAAGAACGGCTTCCAAACCACATCAGACAATCACGTGGTAATGGCGTCCGACATGCCGGAGGATACTCAACTCGTTGACGAGATGTTCGCAGATGCCGGCTTCTTCGGTCGACTGGAGCAACTCTGATCTGAATCGGCAGAACTCTGGATCAGTGGCATTCACCGCCGCTGATCAGGTTGCCGAAACTACCGGTCTCCGATGCTCCGCTTTCAGCTGCTGATGGATCACTTCCAGTTCCATCAGCAGCTGTTTTGCGTTTGACACAGTTTTGGTGATTCCTGCCGAACGAAAGAATTCGCTCTCCTTCTCACGGATCTCGATGCAATTCCACAGTCCACAGATCAGGGCGACAGTGTGGCCAGCGCGAGACAACCTCCTGGCGATACTCATAAACAAAGCCGAACGACCACCGCCGATCGACGAGAGGACTACAATTTCTGTCCTGCTGGATACAAGCATTTCCGACAGTTCTCCTGTCAGAATCCCGGCCCCTGTGATCTGGCACTCATACCCCCGGTACTGCAACACATGCTGAATCAACTCGGATGCAGCAAGATCCTCGGTGTGTCTCTCTGGAACGAGCACGACAGGTTGTTCGTTCCGCACAACCGGCGTCGATGAATTGATCTGGAAGTCTGACGTCTCGCATGTCTTTGCAAGCTGAACAACAGCGCGACACATCGACTCAGCAGAGTTGTCTGTCACTCGCTTCATCTTTCGATGGTTTTCGACAAGTGTCAAAACCGGAAGATAAAGCTCATCGCAGACTTCCTGAAGCGTTCGTCCAGCGCCAAACCGAGTTGAAATGTTCTCTGCTTCAGCTGAGTCATCAATCAGAAGTCGCTGAAACAGTTCATCATGCGGAAGAAACGCGTCCTTCTCTGCGAACAAAGTCGTCATAAACTGAAGCTGAGGAAAGTGTCTTCCAATTACAACCAGAATGACTGTAAGTGGTGTTGCAAGAATCAAACCGACTGGTCCCCAGACCCACGCCCAGAAGATCGATGCAAGAATGATCCCCATAGACGACACGCCGGTACTTCGACCATACAACCATGGCTCTATGATATTGTTCAGGACCAGTTCGAGCACGACAAATAAGAGGAGTGTTAATCCCGGAGCCAGCCAGGTTGAAGTCGCCGCCAACGACAAGGCGAGCGGCATCAGAAAAATCAGCATCGGCCCAAGATAGGGAACAAATCGGAGAACGGTTCCAAGCACACCCCAGAGTACGGCGTTCGGAATTCCAATCAGGGCAAGACCAATCGAAATCGTGACACCGTAAATCGCATTGATCAGAAATGTCATCTGAATATAGCCGCTGACTCGAGCGATAGCGTCATCAATCGCGATGTTGCTGCGTGGAAGGGCCGCATCCCCCGTGAGTCGAACAAATCGATCATGCAGATCTTCAATGTCCAGCAGAATGAACATCACCAATACAACAACAAGCCCAGCCGTTCCGATCGGCCCCAGCAGCGGATTGACCCAGACCCCAAGCTGCTCCACCGCGGATTGAGCCGTCTCGACCACTCGGACATCAATCGGCACCGGAGACGGCTTACCTCCGGCTTCCGACAAAGAACTCGCCCCTGACCGAGTTTCAACGGGCAAATCTGTCGGTGAAGGTCCACTCTCCAGAGAATTCTCTACCTGATCAATCGTTGCGAGCGCCTGTGATAATTTCCCCTGTCCGGACGGCCGCAGGGCAGCAACTCGCGTCATCAGATTCTGCTTGTAAGCAGGAATTTCTCCAACAAGCACCCACAGTTGATTGGCAGAAATCCAGGTCAAACCTCCCAGGAACAGAAACACCAGTCCTGAAGTACAAAGCATCGCCCACATTCGATTCATGCCCATGCGTTCCAGACGAAACATCAATGGTGAAACAACAAAAGCGATGAGGACTGAGAGCATAATGGGAATCAGTACTTCTCTCGCAAAAAACAGCACGGCAAACACCACACAGGTGAAAAGCAAAATGTAGATCGATCGCAAATAGTCGAACGAGAGTTGCTGACTGTTGGACATGAGGCGGGCATCTCAGCATTAGTTCGGGAATTGGCTACACCATCATCCACACACCAAACATCATTCAATGTGGTACAACAATTCTCAGCAGGCTCTATGCCAATTGATCTCAAATCCCGGACTCCCCGCAATTCTGTCTGTATTCCCGAACATCAGTAAACCAGCGAGTCCCGATTGGCCGCTGCACAGCCTGATGAAGAGCATCTGCCGGTCGATAAGCGACCACTGTCGGAAGATCAGCAGCCACCATCAACACCTGAACGCTGAACTCGCAGATAAACCTCAGGTATCCAATCACTGAAAAATGCGGCTCAACTGAGCAAAGGAGACAACAGGCACGCAATTCGCAGAACATGAATTTGCGGGAAGGACTCGCTGAATCGAATTCAATTCAACATCTACATATTCAGGACGGGAGAATTCAGATGGTTTCTGCGTCAGAAATCAAAGGGAATTGGAATCAACTGAAAGGGCTAATCCGGGAACGCTGGGGCGAATTCACTGACAATGAATTCCTTCAGATGCAGGGAAACTCTGATCAATTGATTGGTGTCATTCAGAAGAAAACGGGAGCCGCTCGTCAGGATGTGGAGAAGTTTCTGAACGGAGTCCTAAAAGGTGCCGAGTCCACCGTTTCAGATGCTCTCGAAGACGGACGACAACTCACATCAAAGGCAGCAGAAGCAGCCGCAAGGATTGGGTCAGCAGCTCGTGAACAATACGGCCGAATTTCCGAACGAGTCAGTGAAACATACGACGATGCTCAGGAACTTGTCAGAAACCAGCCTGGTGTTTCAGTCGGAGTGGCTTTTGCCGCGGGGCTTGTTGGAGGAGCCATCATCGGGCTTCTGCTCCGTCCATCCCGATAGTTGAGGTTTCTGGCCGGACTCACTCATTTCACCGGAAAATTGTGCGGGGCTTGGGGAACGTGAAAAAAACGATCGTCAGTGAAGACGCCGATTCCATTCGCCGGCAAATGGATTTACTGAGATCAACACTGGATGTTCGTGCTGATCGCCTTGCTGTTTCTACTCAGGAAATGCTGAACTGGCGAACTTATGTCCGGCGCTATCCGCTTGGCATTCTCGCGATCGGAGTTGCAGCCGGAGTATTTTTGACACCGGCGAAGCGGGAGAAACCTATTGCTCTGTCGCAATCGACTTCATCCGTAAACATCAGGTCAACACTGATGCCGGTCGTCAGGAGCACAGTCGCCAGATATCTAAAAGACTTCGCATTCAAAAAGCTGAATGAGATTGTCCATGACTTTACAAAGTCGCCAGCTCGGAGTTCATACTTCGATCAACAGCGACAATCCGATCGGGTCGACTGATTCATGATTTGCTCGAATTTCATTTCCGCTGTTTTCGGCCTCGGTCGAGACCGTACTGCCTGCCTGAATTCGGTTGAACACATGTCGCCTTCGTCCTTTCCAGATTCCCTCGCTCGCTTCATACGAGACCTGCTCAGAATGGGCGATCTTCAGTTACAGCTGTTGACCGTTGATCTTCGCGATTTTGGAGGCGGTGTCAAACGCAGCGCATTTCTGATACTAGTTGCCCTTTGCCTCCTGTTAGGGGCTCTTCCAGTATTGATGCTTGGTCTTGCAGGAGTACTGCACAGAATCTCTGGACTTGCAATTGAATATTCATGGCTGCTGGTCGGAGTGTTCGTCAGTGTGACAGGACTTGGCATGCTCTGGCATGCAGTTCGTCAACTGATTACTGCATCGGCTTCGCTTCGGCGTAGCCAGATGGAATTGACGAAAAACCTTGAATGGGTGCGGGGTGTCCTGCACCGAGACTAATTTTTGTGAACTCTTTACTACAAGGACTTCGCGGGATGTCATCACGTACCCGAACTCAGCCACTCGCTTCAACGTCTTCAGATCAACGAAATCCTGACGGAACGCAGCCTCTCGCTGAACTCCAGAAGCAGTTTGTCCAATACGCGAAAGAGAAACCGGAGGTTTGCGCGATTGGATGCCTGGTCGTTGGTTTCGTACTTGGATGGAAGCTCAAGCCCTGGTAGGCCTTTACGACGCCTGCGCCACGACTTTCCCTGGGGGCATTTGAGTCCGCCCGGAGTTGTGGCAAACCTCGAATTGCGGGATATCCCGCAAACGTCAGATCAAATCTGCAGTTCGCGACTCGCATCCGATACACAGTAACAGCAATATTAATCATGAAGACAACTCTCACCATTAATATCGATCGCACTGTGTCGGACTCACTCGTCAAACTGCATACAAAAGGCTATCGGCACTTTGGCAAATACCATGAACGGCGGCAATCAGACCGACGGCCTGAAAAGCAATGCCTTTTCTTAGATTTTGCTGATTGACAATGACCCGCGATTTCATGATTTCGTCAGTCGCGGACTCGAAACTGCTCGCTACAGGGTTTGTATCGCCGAGAACGAAACAGACGGTATTTTGCGACTTCAGGCGGGTGATATTGATTGCGTCCTGCTCGATACTCAGATTCACACCTCTTCAGGCTTTGAGATTCTTACAAGGATCCGGGACCTGGATCATCGAATCCCTGTGATCTTCATTACAAACCGCCTCGACACAAATACTGCCATTCGAGCAAGCCAGCTTGGGGGCTATGACTACCTCGTTAAGCCCTTCGATCTCAACCTGTTGATTCACACCGTGACAAAGGCCGTTGCCGCTCGCAGAATCATGGAGACGCCTGCAGTATTAACCATTGACGATTCCGTGCCCAACACCCCCGATGCATTTCTTGGCCGGAGCCACGCAATGCTGGAAGTCTTCAAGAGGATAGGACGCGTGGCCACGTGGAGCGTCCCGGTTCTGATAATCGGGGAGAGCGGAACCGGGAAGGAGCTTGTGGCCCGAGCCATACACCAGAGCAGCCCACGCAGTCGGCAACAGTTTATGGCAGTCAACTGCGCTGCACTCTCTGATACGCTGCTCGAGAGTGAATTGTTTGGCCACGAAAGGGGGGCGTTCACCGGTGCCGATCGGATGCGAATCGGAAAGTTCGAAGCCTGCGACGGAGGTTCGATTTTTCTGGATGAGATTGGTGACATGTCTCTGATTGTGCAGGCCAAAGTCCTGCGACTGTTGCAAAAGCAGGAATTTCATCGCATCGGCGGAAATACGACAATTTCAACAAACGTGCGAATCATTGCCGCAACCAATCTCAATCTGCCAGAAAAGGTACAAAACGGAGAATTCCGAGAGGAGCTCCTGTACCGACTGAACGGACTGCTGATTCGAATCCCACCACTCCGCGATCGTATCGAAGACATACCTCTGTTATTACAGTACTTCCTTCGGACATGCCTGCTTGAAATGCGCCGCACAGGCTTTGAAGGGTTCTCGGCTGACGCTCTAAGAATTCTTCAGCAATACGACTGGCCAGGCAACGTCCGTCAGCTGCAGAATACTGTTCGACACGCCGTGATGAACTCCGTCGGCCCTATAATCATCCCTTCGGCACTCCCGGATGAACTTGCGTGCAGTGACCCATCACGACACCTTCAGGATCCTTCAAAAATAGTGCCCGGAGTCTTGAACGGCAATCTCAGAAACTTTATCGATCAGCGAATACAGGAGAACTCTAAGGACCTGTATGCAGAGTCGCTTGAGCAAATGGAGCGAATGTTGTTGGCACACGTTTTGCAACACACCGAATGGAACCAGACGCATGCCGCCGAGATACTGGGGATTACTCGAGGAAAGGTTCGGGACCGGATTCGACAATTCGGACTGTAATCTGTCGTATTAGCTACGGGATAGCCGCTTCACTCAACCACACTGGCGGACATCGGCTGGCCGGCCGGATACGGGGTTTCCGCAAATTCACTCTGCAAAACTCATGCATGAAAACGATCGAAAACAGTTCGATCG
This sequence comes from Planctomyces sp., assembly GCA_016795105.1. Classification (GTDB taxonomy): domain Bacteria; phylum Planctomycetota; class Planctomycetia; order Planctomycetales; family Planctomycetaceae; genus F1-80-MAGs062. Next base: position 181,454 of record JAEUIH010000003.1, on the reverse strand, counting down.
CCTTCATCGCTGAACGATTTCGCCGATATACAATTACCGTCATGGTATCGCCATAAAGGCCATCTCATTACTGTTCGTTCGCTTAAGTACCTGGTACGCGGAAACGCAACGGGAAACTATTCGATGAACCAATTCGAAACATTTGGCAAAGTGCTTCCGGACGCTGAGACACTGGCGGAATCTCTCGGAATCACCAATCTCATCACGGAGGAGCGACTGGCTGCTCTCGCACTTACTTCCACCGACAGACAGCGTCTCAGGGAAATCTGGGAAACAGTCGCCGAACGAGCAGGTGGTTTCGTAAGAAAGCTGTATGCAAAATTTCGAGAAACTCCGCAACTGGCAGAAATGCTTAAGCAGGAATCACGAATCGAACGTCTTGTTGCGCTCCAGCATCAGTATATCCTGCAATTGTTCCAGCAGGATATAGGTCGTGAATACGTTTTGCAGCGACTCGGAATCGGAATGATTCATCATCGAATTCGTGTCACACCGCAATGGTACCTTGCCACCTATGCGCACTTCTTTTGCGAGTACGTTGATGCTTTCTATGAATGCAACCTGCCGGAAAAAACAATTCTGGATCTTCTGGACTCCCTGCACAAATCTATCTTCTTCGACGCATCACTGGTGCTTGATGCGTATGGACATGTCGCAGATTCCGAGAGCGTTGGAACGCGGTTCAGCACGATCGCCGCAGAAACGAGTGTTAATAGTCTGGCACGCAGCGTCACGCACAAGCCATCGTTATCAATCAACACTGGATATGGAATCACTCGAATCCGGATCAGCGAATCGGATACGACATCTCGACGGGATTTCATCGGGATCGATGAAAAGACGCACCTGCATCTAACTACAATCCAGCCGCAAATCGAGTCCGCTTTGCCATCCATACTGAGTGAGTTTTACCAGTATGTTCGATCCAGCCCCGAACTCGCCGACATCGTTCCCGAAAATCAGATCGACAGACTTATCAGCCAGGTCAGTGCCTACTGGAAAGAGTTTCTTCTCGGCGAACATGACAGTCGATATGCGGCATCTCGAATGAGGATCGGAGTGATCCACGAGTCGATAGGGCTGAAGCTGCAGTGGTATCTTGTCGGACTTGGCAGGCAGGTCAGCGGAATCCTGAAGAACCTTCGAGCGAGCCCCGGGAGCCTTCAGCAACCACTGAAGGCTCTGTTCCGAAGAATCTACTTTGACATGACATTTATTGTCGATGCTTATATGGAAGCCCGAGCAGCCACGCTTCTGCAGACTCATGGCTATGCCGAACAACTGATGTCCGGCCTCACCTCGGCTGTCGTGATTGTGAATCAGCACGAAAGAGTCCTGTATGCAAATGAGTCCTTTCTGGAACTGACCGGAATTGAGCCGTCGCTGTTGTACATGATGGAACTGAGCGGAGTCCTGCCCTCAAATGACATCCTCAGAACACTTCGTTCGAAGCGATCGGCCGGTGCTCAACGGGCTGAATGTATGCAAAGCTGGTCAGAGCGGCTCTTTAGAGTCACGATGGTGCGGCTGCAGGAATCTTCAGCCACTGAACACAGCTCTACGGCCATCGTGTTTGATGACGTCGGTGACATCGTCCAACTGTCAGAAGATATCGAACTCGATTCTCAGCAATACAAACGGCTTACCAACGCTGTTTCCGGAGTACTCTGGGAAATGGATTGGGAAACGCAGACGATGCTGTCAATCTCCCATCCGACAATCGATCTGCTGGGATATCGCGACATTTACTTTCTCGGACGATCCGGAGGATGGCAACAGTGCATTCTGCCCAGCGATCGCAAGCGGTTTGAAGTCAATTGCGCAGCCCTTTCAACAGGAACTCAGGGTGTCTGCGAATATCGCATGTTGAGGGCCGATGGTCGGGAAATCTGGGTACGCAGCCACCTGACACGCACATCACGCAACTCACAACTCATCATAGCAGCTGTCACGACGGACATTACGAGAGAGAGACACTCCGAACTGTTAAGGCTGGTGGCACTTGAAGATGTTGCTGCCGGAATGATGAATATTATCAACAACTCTCTGACGGTAATCAGCGCAAATGTAGAACTTGAAATGGACAGCAATGCCGCAGTATCCGGAAAACGGCCTGTCCACAGCCCATTCCTGATTGAAGCTCAGCGGGCTGCTCAGCGGGCTGCAAAAATCCTCTGTCAGGTCAAACACTTTGCGAGGGGACAGTTTCTGAGATCCCGGACGATCCGAGTAAATGATGCCCTCAATGCTGCATTCATGGCCCTACAACTGCAGTGCGGCCCACTTGTTCACCTCGAAATGAATCTCGCAGCAAACCTCTGGGACGTCTGCCTCGACCCCGATCATCTCATCGCCGCAATCAGTCACCTCTGCGAAAATGCCGGGAACGCCATGCCCTCCGGCGGTACCGTACAGCTGGCCACGTCAAATGTTGACGGACACCAACTGATTGCCGATGAAGCCGGATTTCTCGGCGACTGGGTTGAAATCTCTGTCAAAGATCATGGGGTAGGAATGACGGCTGATGTCCTTGAAAGAGCCATTGAGCCATTCTTTACAACAGCCAGTTCTTCTGACCGATATGGACTCGGTCTCAGCATGGTTCACGGATTCGTTTCGCAAAGCGGTGGACATCTGCGAATTCAGAGTACTCCCGGAGCAGGCACCACAGTTCGACTCAGAGTACCACGATTTATACCTCAGACGTCTGTGACAGTCGCTGCCGTCAGAAACGACCCTCAGACATCGATCCTGATCGTGGATAGTGATGAGTCGGTGCGATCGTCGACTCGACTGCTGCTTGAACGATTCGGACATCGAGTACTCACTGCTCCCGATGCAGACTCCGCTCTTCAGGTGATTGCAGAGCATGGCGTCCGGATTCTCATTACTGATCTCCCGTTGCGAAACGGGCTGGACGGAATGAGCCTGGCGCGTCGCATGACAGAACTCATCCCGGACCTTCAGGTCATTGTAATGACCGGGTCCGGACTACTCGAACAGGTCCACCAAAGTTTACCCCTGAACTGGGTGGTGCTGGAAAAGCCGTTCTCTTCGAAGGACCTTGAACAAAGTCTCAGCGAAGCCTTCAAAAACCGGACCTCTCGCTCAATACAGCGATCGCTGCTCACCACCCGGGAAAAAGAGGTACTCCAATGGATTGCTGCCGGAAAGTCACAGGCCGAAACGGCAATCCTGCTGAACATCTCCGAACGAACTGTTGAACAGCATGTTCGCAATTCAAAACTGAAACTGAATGCTGTCAACACAATTCAGGCCGTCGTCGACGCGATTGCATTGGGCGAAATTGAACCGCCACACAGCGCCGGATAGTTCAGCATCTGCGACGCAAACGCATCGAAGGTGCTGCAACTGCCGGCTTGCTTAAATTAGTAACCAAACATAGATCACTGGTCTTCAGAATTCGCATTGACATTGACGGTCTTCATGGCGATTTGACTTAACTTCTGATCTGCACCCGTTTCCTCTTTCAGGGTCAGAGCAATCAGCTTTTCAGAATCATGAAGTCCCAGCTGAGATGCAAAGGCCCGCAATGTTCCGTACGTTGCTATCTCGTAGTGTTCGATCTTCTGAGCAGCACAGATCAGCGCGGCGTCCAGTGCAGCGGAATCCGAATACTCTTCAGCAAGCTCATCGCCTTCGGTCAGAAGCCCCTCCATTGCATCGCATTTCTTTGCTCGAGGAGCCAGACCGAGGTCTTCAAAGATGCGTATAAGTCTTGCAACCTGTTCCTCGGTTTCAGCAAGATGAGCTCCGAATGCGGTTTTCAAAGCCGCAGACTTAGCAAGCTTGACCTTCTTCGGAATTGCCTTCAGCAATTGCTTTTCAGCCCATAGAATATCTCGCAGCTGACCAACAAAAAGTTCATGCAATTCGGTTACGGTATCTGACGCTGCCATCGAATTTAACTCCTCTTCAAAAACAAAACGGGGAATTGCCTCAATACTTAGGGCATGCTGCGGATCGCTGGCTCTCTTGACCATAGGCGTGTTTCCGCAGCAGACAGGAACTGTCGGATGGAATCGGCGTCCGCTTCACAGAGTTTGACCACGGATTCGTCGACTTCACAACCAGCTGCATCCATCAGAATTTGACCACCGATGTCAACCGCGATCGCCTTGAGGTGCGTGTAAGCGTCTCGCACAAAGCTCGTCGCTGAGGCATCCCGAGTAAGAAAAGTGGCAGCCTCGACGGTGAGCAAAACAACAATGGCGTCGAAGAATACTGACGGATGACCGGCGAGTTGTCCGTCAGTCACAATCTGCACGCCGTTGCTCAGTTTTGTTTCCCCGATGCGAGGCGCCACAATTCGAGTACTCGCTCCGGCATGCTGAATCTCTGAACGAACCGTATCGAGTAGTAAAGCATCCGATCCATCGCTGATCATGATCCCAACACACCGTCCCCGCAGAGTCCTCTGCCGTTCATTGATCAGCTGAAGCGAACAGAATGTCGGATACTCAATAATGCCTGCCGGTGATTCCAGAGTCTGAGGAACTCCCGTTAAGCCAAGACCGTTGGACACTCTCACGGCCAGATCTTCGTCGATTTGATGCAGGCATCCCACGACCCGGCAGCGAATCTCCGGCGTTTCCACCTTTGAGAGCTCAAAGATCAATGCAGAGACAATGTGTGACTGCTCTGTCGCTGACTGACTGCGATAGAACATCGTCGCCTGACTGAAATGATCTGCAAAGCTCTCCGACCGAATTCGCCCCTTGCTGTTCGACGAAGAGTACGGCTGTGCCTCAGGAAAGGTCCGAAACCCTGCTGCCATTTCTTTTGGACTGCGACCGCCAAGACTGTTTGGCTCGTAATTCACCCGACCCGTTGGTACCTGCATCTGCATGCGTCCATCTCGCTGATTGTTGTTGACTGGACAACGAGCCAGATTGATCGGCAACTGATGAAAGTTGGGGGACCCCAGACGAAGCAGCTGTGTATCCTGATAAGAGAACAGCCGCCCCTGCAGCAATGGGTCATTGCTGAAGTCGATACCAGGCACAATATTGGCAGGACAGAATGCAACCTGCTCGGTCTCAGCGAAGAAATTATCCGGCATTCGATCCAGTACCATCCGACCAATTGGCAGCAGAGGAACGAGCTCTTCCGGAATCAGTTTGGTTGGGTCGAGGTGGTCGAACGGAAACTCCTGAGCCTCCTCTTCAGTAAACAGCTGCACAGAAAGTTCCCACTCAGGGAAATCACCGGACTGAATCGCATCCCAGAGGTCCCTTCTGTGAAAATCGGGATCGGCTCCGGCTGTCCTGACCGCTTCATCCCAGACCATTGACTGAACGCCAAGTGCCGCACGCCAGTGAAACTTCACGAACGTGGATTCGCCGCTGGCATTCACCATGCGAAACGAATGCACGCCAAAACCATCCATCATGCGAAGAGATCGTGGAAGAGTTCTGTCACTCATGGCCCACATCACCATATGCATGGATTCCGGCATCAGGGAGATAAAGTCCCAGAACGTATCATGAGCACTTGCGGCCTGTGGAAATCCCCGATCTGGCTCCATTTTCAGAGCATGGACAAGGTCCGGAAACTTGATGGCATCCTGAATAAAGAACACTGGGACGTTGTTTCCGACGAGATCTCAGTTTCCTTCAGATGTATAGAACTTGACCGCAAAACCGCGAACATCACGCGGAGTATCGGCGGAGCCTGCACCACCGGCAACGGTTGAAAATCGCGCGAATACAGGAGTCCGCATTCCGACTTCCGTCAGGACGCGAGCCGTCGTGTAATCAGCCAGTGATTCTGTCAGTTCAAAGTAACCATGCGCTCCTGTTCCACGCGCATGAACAATGCGTTCCGGAATTCGCTCATGATCAAAGTGAGTAATCTTCTCCCTGAGTATAAAATCCTCCAGGAGTACGGGGCCGTTTTGCGATGTGTGGAGGGAGTTCTGATTGTCGGATACAGGAAGCCCCTGATTGGTTGTCAGGAAGCATTCTGTGCCGTCAGCCTTTGCCTGCCTTTTTCCACGAGACTCAACGCCATCGCCATCCACTGACGATTTTGATGGCTTCTTTCGCGATTTTGCCATGGGACTCCCGTTTCGCGGTTCAAATCACAACTTCCAGTTGACCAGGATCAAGTTGAGTGACTTTAGAATTCCGCCTTGCTGATGGATATAGAGGCCAGCCCTTAGATACCGGCACAATTTTTGTGTGAAGCTGATTTGCCTGATGACTTCTTTCTCGTCACGATGCGTGTTTGCCAGACCGACTTCTGTCCGCAGGGAGTTTCATCGTGAGTGAAGTCAAGTATCTGATCTTTGACGTGGAAACCGTCGGTGATGGTGAGCTGATTCAGCGAGTCCGCTATCCGGATGAACCCCTCAGCGGACGTGAAGCTACTGATCGATACCGCAAAGAACTGCTTGAGGAGACAGGGCGCGACGTTCTTCCGCCAACATTTGTTGTGCCGATCTCAGTCGCAGTGGCTAAGGTAGCAGCCGACTTCAGGATGATTGACCTGGCGGTTCTCGATCCCCCCGAGTTTCGGCCTCACGAAATTGTGAGACGCTTCTGGCAGGGATGGCAGCACTATGGCCGCCCTACTCTGGTCACCTTTAACGGCCGAGGCTATGACCTTCCCGTCATGGAATTTGGCGCATTTCGATATGGCATCAGCGTGCCAGCGTGGTTCAATGTTGAATCACGATCCTATGAGCAGGCACGAAATCGCTATAACATCGACGCTCATCTTGACCTGCAGGACTTCTTCTCAAACTACAGCGCTGTCCGTATCAGTGGCGGACTGAATCTGCTGGCCAATCTGATCGACAAACCCGGCAAGTCGCTCATTGATGGGTCACAGGTTCAGGACCTGTTTTATGATGGCCAAACCGAACTGATTAATGACTACTGCCGATGTGATGTGCTCGATACGTACTTTGTCTTCCTTCGAAGTCGAGTTCTGACGGGCAGACTGACGCTGGACGATGAACGGCGACTTCTCGCCATCACTCGCCAGATGCTCGAAGAACAGGCCTCCGGACATCCAGCCTATCAACACTATCTCAAAGCATGGGAACATAAGACCAGAGTCGTGGCCGAAGCCTGAATCAAGATTTTGAACCCTGAATCAAGATTTTGAACAGAGTGGAAATGAAACAACCTTCTCCGAAGAGAAGGTTGTCTGGCAAGCCTGAACAACGACGACTCTTGCCGCCGGGGGACTACGATCTTCAGAACTGCAGGGGAGCACTGATGTCGACAATCGTCTGTCGAATTTCACCAGCCATCTGGGCCAGGTTGGCTCGATCACTGGTGCGGCAATATCCGAGGTAACCGTAGATCTTGCGGAAATCTTCGTAGAGCGACTGCGTTTCCCGAATCAGTTCCTGACGCGTTGGCCGCCCCTGAAGTACCTGGTGAATTCGACGCGATCGCTGAACGAATGCACTGGATGCCTGCAGAGCTTCGTTGCGGAAACTCTGGCGATCTGAGTTCAGCCAGTGACGGACATCAAAGTCCAGCTGTTCTGCCAGATTCTCGAGTGACGCCGCATAGGTCAGCAGATCTCGTGTATCAATGTCGGTGACAGTTCCCGAAATATTCAGCTCACCTCGCAGCGAAGCGATCCCATCTTCAATTCGCCCCAGAACAATGCGGGCAACCGAACTGTTCATGCGGCTGAATGTCTGCTGAAACCGATTTCCGTACTCCTCCACCGACTGATATGCTTCAACCAGCTGAGCATCCGATTCATTTCGATCCAGCAAGTCCTTGAAGTTCTGGACCGTGCCAAAGAAATCATCGGCAACCGTCAGAACAGATGTGCGATCCTTGAAGGACAGCAACAATGATAGATTTGTGCGAGTATAGAATTCGTTGACATCCCGCATCAGTACCGATGTCACCTGCTTCAACTGTGTGCGATCGGCTGATGTCTCCATCCACAGCAGATCCTGGACCGAATTATTGCTGTCCGCAATATATCGAACCTGTCGCTCAATCTGACGATTGTCCATCGTCCGAAGCTGATCCAGCAACACGACCCACATCCGGGAGAACTTACCGTATTCGTTGACGATCTGGTCGTAACGGGCCTGAGCATAAATTGCATCTTCGATACGAATCACCTGAGACTGAATCTTGCGAGCATCTGATTCCATCTGCATGACTTTGCTGCCGCCCGTTGTATCAAACCGCAGCTCGTCCACCAGAACCCGGAACGCACTCTCCATTGAGGCGAGTTGCTGAAGCAGACTCTTCCGGTCCAGAGTTGGTTCAACCTGAAACAGCTTGCCAATTTCCCGGTCAATACGATCAATGCGATCCACGCTGTCACGACTTGCAGTGCCGACCTGAGGCGTCTGAGCCAATCGGTGCGACAAGAGCCGCCATTCACTATCCAGCTTACGAAAGTCAACCACAATCTGCTGCAACGGCACCCGGTCAATCAGCGCCTGGTTCAGACGGGAAGCCTGAGCTCTCAACTGCAGAAGCTGACTCAGCAGCGGACGAAGCGGTGACGTCGGATTGCGACGATAATCAGCATCCAAAGACTGATACAAGCGAGTCGACTCGTCCACAGCCTCTTTCACAAGGTTTGTCAGAACCTGCTGGTTGACCTTCGAATAATCTATGTTGGGATTGATGTCCAAAAGCGAATTGCTGCGAATTGACGGATCCCGGCTCTGAAGGTCGCCGTCCATCAACATCCGGTTCAAATTATCAATATCTGAATCCGTCCGCCCAACTCGCGTCGCAGGCTGTGCAAATAACGATGCACTGAATGCGACTGTCAGAATGGCCACTCCTAGTGAACGGCACGCTTCCTTCCATTTGCTGTACAGCATTGCGGGTTCCTTTCCCTGTAGAAACTGACCAGTTACCTGTTGTCAGTTCGCGACTCCTGATCCTCCAGTGATGCCCCCTCCGCCCATCCGAACCAAGCGCGGCATCCAACGTGTCCGAGTCAAACTTTAGCAAATGTTACCCAATTTCTGGAACACCAGTTTTTACCGATCAACTCCATCCACAACACAGCTGACTCTGCCCGATTCTGCACCTTCTCAAGGCCACCCCAAACACCCTACTCATCTCATTCATCCTCATTAAAGGGGTCAGGACTCATTAAAACGAGTCCTGACCCCTTTAATGAGTGAACACATATATATGTCCATTGTGGTGATGAAGCTGGTGGGGTCGAATGTGGGGGTGATGGGGTGGTACACTTCGTTTCTGTTGATCTGTGATCTGATGTTCGGTGATCTTCTTCAGGGAATTCATTGGCTATGTTGTTCCGCCCGTTTTCGAATACTGGGTTGTCCCTCAGCGTTGTTGGTTTGGGTACGTGGGCAATTGGCGGGGGTGACTGGAAATTTGGGTGGGGAGATCAGGACGAGAGTGATGCGATTGGTGCGATCACGGCTGCTGTCGAGAAGGGCATCAACTGGATAGACACTGCCGCGATCTATGGAGAGGGGCGAAGTGAAGAGCTGGTTGGAAAAGCACTCAGGCAGATTCCTGTTGCTCAACGGCCGCTGATTGCAACAAAGTGCGGGCGTGTGCCGGCTGGGAATGGGGAAATTGAAAAGAAGCTCAAACGGGGCAGTGTAATCGCCGAGTGTGAAGGCAGCTTAAAGAGACTTGGCGTCGACTGTATTGATCTCTATCAACTGCACTGGCCAGAACCGGACGAGGACATTGAGGAAGCGTGGCAAACGCTGACAGACCTCAAACAACAGGGCAAAGTCCGCTACATTGGTGTATCGAATCATTCGGTGCAGCAGATGCAGCGTCTGCAATCGATCCACCCAATTGTTTCGCTTCAGCCGCCGTACAGTATGATTGCCCCTGAGATCGAGTCGGAAATACTGCCGTGGTGCGGGGCGAACGACGTTTCAGTCCTCTGCTACAGTCCAATGGGAAAGGGGTTGCTGACTGGCAGTTTCTCACGTGATCGGGTTCAGGCGTTATCTGCAAAGGACCATCGTTCTCGTGACCCTCGTTTCAATCCACCGCAACTGGACATCAATCTTCGATTTGTGTCATCGCTGCAGGCGATTTCCGACGCCCTGGGCTGGACAGTTGCGGAACTGGCCATTGCATGGACGCTTCGTCGCCCCGAAGTCACATCTGCTATTGTGGGTGCTCGCAGCGCGAAACAGATTGAAGAGACTGTGACCGCCGGGGATCGCGTGCTGAATCCGGACTCAATCAATGCAATTGGCCGAATCCTGGCGGAGCGAAATTCGGAGCTTGCGGAGGTCACCCGCTAGTCTTCCGAATGGTTTATTGACTTGAAAATCGCTACTTTCCGGGAAACTTCATTCGATTGATTCCAGACGCTGGAAAAGACGAAGCCGCAAGACCACGATGATGGTTTGGATTGTGAAATTACCGTTCTTTCGAGAAGATCTGGTTCTAATGTCGTTGACTTCATCGCAAAAATGTGACCCGTCGATTGTTCGACGGAATATTGGGCTGGAGTATCAACCGGCAGGTTTTCTGCAAACCCACGATTCGGAATCAGTCCGCAGAAATGAGCAGCCGGGCGTCTCGACCGCAGATCGCTGCGAAGGAAAGTCGTAATGAGCAGCAGTCCAGCCAGTAATCCTCAACGAAAGACTCGCCGCCAAAAAGTCTTCGCCGTAATCCCCACCCTGCTGACGCTCGGAAATGCGGTCTGCGGATTTGGTGCGATTACCATTACGGCCAAGGTCGGCCCCGACAACTTTTCCGGGAACGAACTGTTCCTGGCTTCACAGTTGATCTTTCTGGCGATGCTGTTCGACATGCTCGACGGCAGCGCAGCGCGACTGGCGAACCAAACCAGCGACTTTGGCGCACAGCTCGACAGCTTGTGTGACGCCATCAGCTTTGGTGTGGCCCCGGCATTTATGATGCTGAAACTCACTCATCCGGAACATCATCTGATGGCATCACTGGATGTGCCTCCACCGTTTGAGTATTCGCCGAGGCTGCTCTGGGCAATTGCCGTGCTGTTTATGGTCTGTGCGATCCTGCGACTTGCCCGATTTAATGTGGAAACCGATGACGACGATTCACACGACTGCTTCAGTGGACTTCCCTCACCCGCCGCTGCCGGCATCATCGCGTCGTTTCCGATTGGTCTCCAGGGGCTGAAGAACATCGGCTCTTCTCCCACAGGCCCATTGACTGATTCCACATCAACAGTTGTTGAAGGGACCAGTCGACAGGTATCGTCCCGTGGCGTTGCGTGGAATGAATCCGTACTCGATTACATGCTCCCGGCGCTCTCCATTCTGTTGCCCGTCATTGCCCTGGCAACCGCAATCCTGATGGTCTCCCGAGTTCGATATCCTCATGTCTTCAATCAGTTGATTCGAGGACACCGCAGTCGAATTCAATTACTTCAAATTGTGTTTACTCTGCTGCTGGTTTATGTCGTGGCAGAAATGACGGTCCCCGTCATCTTCTGCTATTTTGCATTCTCGGTCCCCATCCGAGCTGTTTGGAATCGGTACATTCGGCCGAGGCTTTTCCGCACAGCCGAGAAAACTGCCGTGCTTCTGTTTGTTGCAGCTCTGTCAGGCAGCAGTATCGGCTGCAGTGAGCGAAAAGATGTGACTCCAGCTTCCACCACCGAAGCAGCGACTCCGGCACAAAACACGCCATCGGCGTTACCGCCAAACTCACCGTCGGCACCGGCACCGGATGCCTCATAGGGCTGTTACCCCCGTCGGAATTTCTTGCCAGCGTTCCCGAACAGGTATGTTCGAAACGTTGCTCGGCATGAAATGATCGCCGTGGGCCAAAATTGCTGAGTTCCTCCTGACAGCAGGTGATAAGTTTGCGGCGACCTGTCTGCCCCGAACTTCGTGAATTCAGAGGTAAATCTCATGTTGTCCCGCTTCGTGCTGATCCTTACCGTACTCAACGTGTTCTCAGCCGCCTCGTCAGCATCAGAGAACTTCGCCTGTGACTGCATGGAAACGCATGCTGTGGTGATGAGTCTGCCGTCGACCGGTGGATTTATGGGATCACAACCGATCTACAATGGCTTTCATGATGCTCGACTTTATATCCCGCCAGGCACCATCGGCGAAACCTACACTCGCACTTCACATCGAATCCCTGTTGACAAGCATCCTCGCACCGGCATGCTGGCGGTGCGTGACAACAATGCTGCAAAGTTTATGTCCGTTGAAAAGATGGGTGGCTTTCGAATGAAGAGCGGCGTCTGGCTGTTTGAATCAGACCGACCTCTGGAACCAGGCGTTAGCCAAATCGTCCGTGTAGAAGCTCGACACACTTCCAATGATGTGGAGCCACATGCCACGAGATTCGTCCGGCTGATTCCAGGTCGTATTGTCTATCTGGACTTTTGATCTTCAGGGGAATCCAGACTTCAGGCCGAATCACACGGTGATTCAGGATAGGCCGTCGACCTTTGCGTGGAAAGGTTGTCGGCCTTTATTTTTTCTACTCTGCGGTACCAATCAAATCCGGATCTCAGTGGCTGAAAGCAATCGATGAATCTCAGAACCTCTCTCCTTGCCGGGCTGATGACCCTGTCTTCCCTGTCCTCTGATTTCCGATCCGGATTCTCAGCAACGGCAATAGCTCAGGAAGCGTTGTCGCTCGAACAGATCATGTCTGACCCGGACTGGATTGCTCGAAGTCCGGAATCACCTGTCTGGAGCCGTGACAGCCGGACCATCTTCTACCAGCGAAAGCGAGAAGGCAACGAAATCCGCGATTGGTACAGGATCTCACTTGATGATCTGAAGTCCCGCAGAGTTTCTCCGAAAGAGGCTGTGACCGCCATTCCGTCGCGTGGCAATCTCACTGCAGATCGCACGCGGGAAGTCACAACTCGTCATGGCGACCTGTTCCTGTTCAACCACGAGACTGGCGAAACAACTCAACTCACACGGACTTCGGCTGTTGAGTCCTCACCGGTGTTTCTTGCTGGTGAAGATCGGATACTGTTTCGCCGAGAACAATCTCTTCTGATCAGAGACCTTACGACGGGTCTGGAAACAGAACCAGTCCGCATCCTGACTGAGGATGCCCCGAAGCCGGAAGACAAAGGCGATCAACCACTGAAGGGATTCCTCACTGAAAGTGAACTGGAGCTCTTTGACTACCTGCGTCAGCAGCGAACGCAGCGAACTCTTTCGGACGAAGAAAACAAGAAACGTGAGAAGCTCCTGACAACGGATGTCCCGGAGGCCTTTTATGCCGGCAAAGATCGTCGCATCGTCGATACCGAAATCTCTGCCAATGAACGTTATGCAGCAATTGTTGTTACCGCAGCTAAACCTGCTTCAGATGGCCGCAACGATCGAATGCCCGTCTGGGTACGCGAAGATGCGTATGTAGAAAACCGCGAAGTCCGCGAGCTTGTTGGTACGGAACACGAGTCGCCGGAAAATGTTGTCGTGTTTGACACTCGCACACGTAAAGAATTTCCGATTCCGTTTGATCAGCTGCCGGAAATCTCCACGGCAAGAATCTCCGTGAAGGAAGGCACCTCAACCAGTGAATCTGAACCCGGCAAGGAGGTCGAACAGCCGCAGAAGCCAAGGCCGGTGTCTGTATCGTCTCTGAACTTTTCAAAAGACTCAAAGTGGCTGCTGTTCCAGTGTTTCTCACACGACAACAAGGATCGATGGATTGTTGCAGTTTCGATGGCACAGTTTGGCAAGCCTGAAGCCATCAAAGTTCTGCATCATCGTTACGATGAGGCGTGGATCAACGGGTCGGATCGATTCGCAGTCTTCCTCGGCCGTACATCCAGTGCCTGTTTTTTGAGCGAAGAGTCCGGCTATTCACATCTTTACCTTGCAAATCCTTCGAAAGGCACCATTCGACAGCTGACAGAAGGTGCATGGGAAGTTTCGAACGTCTCGATCTCCCACAACGATGCGAGGATTTACTTTACAGCGAACGAATCGCATCCTGGTGAGTATGAACTTCAGTCTGTTGAAGTCCGAAGCGGCGAACGCAGTGTGCACACGTCTCTTGGAGGACTGAATGACTTCGAGGTTTCACCGGATGAAACTCACGCCATCGCTCTGCATTCAACAGCACTGCATCCTCCGGAACTGTGGCTGGTTCCCCTGCAGGAAGATGCCGAACCCAAACAACTGACTCGAACGACAACCCCTGCGTTTCGGAAGATCCCATGGGCCACCCCTGAGTTTGTAGAAATCCCATCGAGACATGGGCTGACAATTCATGCGAGGCTCTATCAGCCAGCCGAGCCATCCGAAGAGCCTCGGCCGGCAGTCCTCTTCGTTCACGGCGCTGGATATCTCCAGAATGCTCATAAGGGATGGTCCCAGTACTTTCGCGAGTTCATGTTTCATACTCTGCTGACACAACGTGGATTTGTGGTGCTTGATATGGATTACCGAGCATCCGCAGGTTATGGCCGGGACTGGCGAACTGCGATTTATCGACAGATGGGAACTCCCGAACTCGAAGACCTCGAAGACGGTGTGGAGTGGCTGGCAGCAAATCAGAATGTTGATCGGGGTCGAGTCGGGGTCTACGGAGGATCGTACGGCGGCTTTCTCACACTGATGGCACTCTTCCGCAAACCGGATCTTTTCGCCTGCGGGGCAGCCCTTCGCCCGGTAACTGACTGGGCTCATTACAACCACGGCTACACAAGCAACATTCTGAACACGCCGGAAACAGACCCCGAAGCGTATCAAAACAGCTCACCGATCTATTTTGCAGATGGACTGCAGAAGCCCCTGCTCATCTGCCATGGGATGGTTGACGACAATGTCTTTTTCAAAGACACGGTTCGGCTGACGCAACGGCTGATTGAACTGAAGAAGGATCGGTGGAACGTTGCCATGTATCCCGTAGAACCACATGGATTCCGTCAACCATCCAGCTGGTATGACGAATACCGAAGAATTCTGGAACTCTTTGAGGAAGAACTGTAGACTACGAACCGGACAGGCTACTCGAACTGAACACTGTCGGGAGAAATCCATGCTGACGGACTGCTCTGCGGTACACGGTCTTAATCGCCGGGACGTCCTCGCGAAGCTCGGGTTTGGTGCTGGTGCTGGTTCGATTCAGCAGTTCTGGGGCCAGCTGATGGCCGCAACGTCGGATTCGCCCGGCAGACCGGGTGAGCCAGTGATTCGCCCGGCAGCAACAGCAAAAGCGAAATCTGTAATCCTGATCTTCAATTGTGGCGCACCCAGCCACACTGACTTGTGGGACATGAAGCCTCTGGCCCCCGACAGCGTTCGAGGAAGCTTCAACCCTGTCGAAACCAATGTCCCAGGGATTCAGATTTCCGAACTTCTTCCTCAGTTGGCCACACGGATGGACCGTCTGGCGATTGTCAGGACCGTTCATCATTCTCATGGCGGACACAACTCCGGCATGCACTGGTCAATCGTAGGGAAACCATACCGACTCGACAGTACACTGATTAACCCCAGTCGAGCTGATATACCCTGTTTTGGAACGCTGGTGGGATGGCTGGCACAACAGGCCGGATACACAGCATCAGTGCCGCCTTATGTCATCACGCCATTCCCGCACTGTGATAGTTTTCAATACCTGACTCCTGGGCAGTTTGGCGGTTGCCTGGGAGCGCGTTTTGATCCCTTCGTGCTGAACTCGGATCCCAACGCCAAAGGCTTTCAGGTTCCGGGTCTGCAGCGAGATGCAGCCATCAGCATTGATCGGCTTCACGAAAGAAGCGATCTGCTGCTGAACCTCGAAGAACGCGGTACTCGAATCCACTCACCGCTGGCTCGTGAAATCACAGTCCAGAGAGAAAAGGCATTCAGTCTGATTGAGTCAAAAGTAGCCAGTCAGGCGTTTGATCTGAACCAGGAGCCTGAAGAGACTCGAAACCGCTACGGAAGACACAGCTGGGGACAATCTCATCTGCTGGCACGCCGCCTTGTGGAAGCAGGCACGCGGTTTGTAACGACGGTCAACGGTCCGAGTATTACCTGGGATACACACAAGGACAACTTCAATCAGCTGAAGAATCGCCTTGTACCGCCGATGGAACAGGCCTTTGCAGCACTCCTGGATGATCTCGCCGAACGTCGGCTGCTCGACGAGACACTTGTCATCTGGATGGGCGATTTCGGACGCACTCCGATGATCAATAAAGACGCCGGACGTGATCACTGGCCGCAATGTTATTCCGTCGTACTTGCCGGCGGCGGAATCCGGCCAGGACAGGTCATTGGCGAATCTGACTTCACAGGGGCCAGTCCAAAGAATCGCCCTGTAACGCCCGCTGACATCCACGCAACCGTATTTGCAGCACTGGGCTATCACGCTGACCAGATCAACTACCACATGAACGATGGTCGTCCGGTCCTTGTCTCAGATGGAACCCCCATTCACGAACTGCTGTAGTCGGAACTCCGCTCGCCAAAGTAGCAGGCAGACTCCGTCTGCCGTCCGCCGCCTGCCATCTGCCATCCGCCGTCCGCCGCCTGCCGCCTGCCGCCTGCCGCCTGCCATCTGCCGCCTGCCATCTGCCGCCTGCCGCCTGCCATCTGCCATCTGCCATCTGCCATCTGCCATCTGCCATCTGCCATCTGCCGTCCGCTGTCCGCTGTCCGCTGTCCCCCATCGGCCCCACTTGCCGCAATGGAGCGTACTAAGGCAGAGTTGAGGGGGCCGAGATCGGCGGCGGAGCATCGATGTACATACGGTGCCAGAGTTCAAGACACAGCAGATTCCACAGGCGATACGCGTGATCCACCTGGGAACTCGTGTGTTCCTGAACCAGTTGCTTTACCGACGAAGGATTCAGAATGCCTCGTTCCAGACAGCGAGGCGAAAGAAGTACATCGTGCAGAAGGGGCTTTAGCTGATCTCGGAACCAGTGATCGATCGGGACTCCAAAGCCCATCTTTTTTCGGGTCTGGATCTCCGCCGGGATCAGGTCGGCAAACGTTTCAATCAGCACTTTCTTGCTCTGCTTCATAGTCTGCTTCACCTGCAGTGGCATTCGAGCCGCAAGTTCAACAACCTTATGATCGAGCATTGGACTGCGGCACTCGAGCCCAACAGACATACTGGCGATATCAACCTTTGTAAGGATATCGCAGGGTAGATAGGTGAAGACGTCGGTGGCCATCGTGCGAGTAATAAAGTCCCGTTTCGGAAATCTGCGGTATGCAGAAAAGATGCACTCCGCGGGGTCTTCCGTCTTCGTCTGCTGCCAGAGATCATCCGTCACAAGCCAGCGGAGTTTTGCTGCATTAAAGATCGTAATCCAGTTGAGGTATCGTCTTTCAGGCTCTTCTCCGATCGTTTCCAGCAATCGCTTTAATCTGCGACGGAATGATTTCTGTTTGACGGATGTCGGAAGTAACGACACGAGTCGCTGGTTCCAGAAGGACCGGAGCCACCGCGGAGCACGATCCATCAGACTGGCAATTCGAACCGCGCGATATCGTTCGTAACCGCAGAACAGTTCATCCCCGGCGTCGCCAGTCAGCGCGACTGTGACATGTTCCCGAGTCATTCTTGAAAGGTACATGGTTGGGATTGCTGAACTGTCTCCGAAAGGTTCATCGTAGTGCCAGATCAGCTGCGGCAGAATGCTGATGGCATCCGGATGAACGACCGCTTCGTGATGATCTGTCCCCAGATGCTGTGAGGCCTGTCTGGCAAACGCCCGTTCATCAAACGCTGCAATCGGGAATCCGATCGAGAATGTCTGAACCGGTCGGTCAAGCTGTGTCTGCATGAGACCAGATATGATCGTCGAGTCTATGCCTCCCGAGAGAAATGCTCCCAGCGGTACATCGCTTCGAAGCCGCAGCCGGACGGCTTCGGTTAACGTTGCACGCAGTTCTTCCTGCCAGTCCGCAACAGTACCTCGATGTTCCTGAGGATCATCATACGGCGGAGTCCAGTAAATTCGGGACTGCAGTTGTCCGTTTTCGAGGACTGCAATCGTAGCGGGCGCAAGTCGCTGAAATCCTTCGAGAATCGAGTATGGATGAGGAACATACTGCAGTGTCAGAAAACGGAGTACAGACGGTTGCGATACATTTCGAGGCATACCGGGAATCTGGAGCAGCGACTTTAATTCACTGGCAAACGCCAGACGCCCTTCTTCAAGCCGATAGAAAACCGGCTTCTGACCAAGTCGATCCCGAACAAGAATCAATCGCTGTCGACCGGAATCCCAGATCGCGATCGCAAACATGCCTCGCAGATGCTGGACGAACTCAAGACCATACTCTTCGTAAAGATGAACGATCACTTCGGTGTCGCCATCTGTCCGAAACTGATGGCCTCGACGAATCAGATCCGGTCTCAACTCGCGATAATTGTAGATCTCACCGTTAAAAATGATCTGAATACTGCCATCTTCATTACCCAGCGGCTGCGCGCTTCCAGCCACATCGATAATGCTCAGTCGGCGATGCCCCAGCGCTACGCTCAGTTTCTGACTGCCACCACCCGATTCACCAAAATAATGACCATCCGCATCCGGCCCGCGATGTCGAATGCTGTCTGTCATTCTCTGAAGGGTCTCTGATGTGATGGCTTTGTCGGGCTGCCACCAGACGGCTCCTGTTATCCCGCACACAATGAAGAATCTTTCAGAAGGAAACGGTCGTAGAGTGCAACATGAGCCTGTACCATCCGATCAATACTGTGATGCTGACGAATCCATTCGCGACCTGCCTGACCCAGCTTTTTTGCAAGTTCCGGATTCTCAAACAGTCGCTTCGCACTTTTGGCAATTTCCGGTGAACTTCCCGTCGCGAAGATGAGTCCTGTCTGTTCATGCTGAACGAGCTCACGGTTGGCATCAATCCCGCTGGCAATAACCGGAATCCCCAGTGACATAGCTTCCATCAGGCTGTTTGACATTCCTTCAAACTCACTGGCGAGACAAAACACATCCAGCCCCTGCATGAGTTTGTACGCATCTGAACGGTGCCCTGTGAATACAATTTTGTCATAGCATCCAAAATGCTGAGCCAGTTGAACGAGAGTCTGACGTTCGGGCCCGTCGCCAATGATGACCAGTCGAGTATTATCGACGGCCTGATGCAGCAACTGAAACGCCCAGATGAGGTCTTTCAGTCTTTTTTGCGGTGCAAGCCGGCCGACAAAGCCAAGCACACGTTCATCACTGCGAATTCCAAATTCCTGCCTCAATGCGGACTTATCAACCGCTTCCTGAGGCACGTCAATTCCATTCGGGATAACAGCAATTCGTCCTGAGGGAACGCCTGCCTTCTCGTAAAATGCAGCAACACTCCGGGAGTTTGCCGTCATCAGCAGCATTCTCTGAGACAACCAGCGGTCAAGTATCAGCTGCCAGCGACTTTTCCACGAATCCACGCAGCGTTCCGAAATAATCACTCGAGTTCCTGCCGGACAGACGCCCGGAAATCGGACATAGGAATTCGCGGCGAACAACCACGACTGGACGATTTGTGGTCGAAAATGACTCAGTCGTCCTTTGAGCCGAATATACGTCAGCGGATCAAATCGGAACTGTTTTTGCAGGACTTCCACTTCGACTCCCGCAGCCTGAATTGCATCAGCGTAAAAACCGCCGCGATTCAGGGCAAACACTTTTGCCTGAAAGCGATCTTTCGGCAGTCGAGTTGCCAGCATCATCAGCTGACGTTCTGCGCCAGACTGATCCAGAGTCGGAATGACAAACGCGATGCGAATCAACAGAATACTCAGTTAGGCATGCGACAGAAAAATGGAAATCAAAACGACGAGATCGTTCCTTTCTTTCCAGAACGGAACGCAGGATATCGAAACCGACCAGGCACGCAAAGAACGATCTCCGAATGATTCTTCCGGAAGCGGAACAGAAATGCGACTGCAACTACCACTCGTAATGGTGATTTCCTGTCTGACAGCATTGTGTGTCATTACAGCAGTCTTCCTGTTTCAGCAACAGTCCGAGATTACTGACATCCTCAAGGAAAACGTCAACAGTCGCCGAGCTTCAGTGGATCTCGAAGAATGCCTGGTGGACATCACCGTACTGCTCAAAGACCATGTCGATGATGTCTCTGCACTTCACAATCGCCTTGAACAACACTTATTCAGACTTGCTGAAGTTGCTGATCAACCCATGGAAAAGGAGCTTTCTCAGCGACTTGAACAGGCTTTTGTCGCGTATCAGCGAACATGGAATACTCTGCGGACCGGTAATCCGGATGTGGATGAACAACAGCTGCAGCGATCGATCCGGTTTCTTGAGTCGGAGATGATTGCCCCCTGCAGAGAGTTTCGCCTCTACAACGGCCGACTGATTGAAGAAACGACAAACAACCACGAACGTATCCTTGGAGAACTGGCCTGGGGAATGGCGGGGATGGGTGCGATGAGTGCTGTTGCCGGCATCTTTGTCGGCTACGGCCTGACGCGAGGACTGACTCAGTCAATTCGACGGCTGCAGGTGCAGATTCGTGATGTGACCGGCAAGCTCGGTGGTGAAGACACCTCGGTAATTGTCACCGAAGAGGGGCAGTTTTCCGGGCTGCGGGCGGATTTGCATCAACTCACCGAACGGATCGAAGGCGTTCTGAAAGACCTGAAACAAAAGGAACTTGAAGTCCTTAGATCTGAGCAGCT
The DNA here is from genome assembly GCA_016795105.1 of Planctomyces sp. Lineage (GTDB taxonomy): Bacteria > Planctomycetota > Planctomycetia > Planctomycetales > Planctomycetaceae > F1-80-MAGs062. The sequence goes on along the minus strand of JAEUIH010000003.1, from coordinate 160,848 downwards.
GGCAGCTGTTGGCCATCTTGCCGCAGGTGTAGCACATGAAATCCGCAACCCACTCACTTCAATCAAAATGCTGATCCAGGCTGGCCTGGAAGATGAACAGGCTGGCGGCAGAATTCCGAGGGAAGACCTTGTGGTGATTGAGTCGGAGATTCGCCGCATGGAGTCTTCGCTGAAGATGTTTCTGGACTTCACAAGACCTCCGCAGCTTCAGCGAAGTTCTGTAGATTTACGTTCACTTCTACAGGACGCCACCGGACTCGTCCGGGGAAAAGCTGCCCGACAGCATGTGACAATCAATATTATCACTTCGGATGACCCGCTGGAGCTGACGGTGGACCGTGAACAAATCCGACAGGTACTCGTGAATCTGCTGCTGAACGGTATCGATGCTCAGCCACACGGAGGCAGCATTCAACTGGAACTTCGCCGGACGTCTCCTGGTGCAGAACTTATCGTGACGGACCGCGGCCCTGGAATTGCTCCGAATATGATGCCAAGAATGTTTCAGCCATTTGCCACAAACAAGGAAACAGGACTCGGACTGGGTCTCGTGATCTCCCGGAGAATCATGGAAGACCACGGGGGTAGTCTAACGGTGGAGAACCGGCCTGAAGGTGGTGCTCAGTTTCGACTGTCAATTCCATCCAGCTGAATTGTTTTCACACAATCTGATCAAACAGGAACACTGAAAGCCTATCATGCCTTCGTTGCTGATCATCGACGACGAACCTTCAATTCATCATGCATTCCAGCGAGCATTTCGCACGGGAGATCTGGACGTTCGCTCCGCGCATACAGCCGCCGAGGGACTCAGGCTCTTTCACGAAGAGACGCCGGACGTCGTTGTTCTGGATTTGCATCTTCCTGACTTCGGGGGGTTTGAAGTCTTCCGCCGGATGCATGAGCGGGATGCGAGAATTCCGGTGATTTTCATCACTGGGCACGGTACAACAGACCTTGCAATCGAAGCCATCAAGCAAGGCGCCTTCGACTACCTGCTCAAGCCCCTGGAACTCCCGGCTCTTCGAGAACTCCTGGATCGCGCAATTCGATCCAGCCTAATGATGCGAACTCCGGCGGCAATGCCCGAAGTTGAGGAGTACTCAGGCAAGGGAGATCCACTCATCGGTCGTTGTCCGGCGATGCAGGAACTTTATAAGGGTATTGGGCGTGTTGCGGGCCAGAGTGTCACTGTGCTGATCCTTGGTGAATCCGGTACCGGCAAAGAACTGGTTGCTCGGGCAATCTATCAGCACAGCACTCGGGCAAACTCTCCGTTTCTTGCCATCAACTGTGCTGCCATTCCGGAACAGCTTCTTGAAAGTGAGTTGTTTGGCCACGAAAAAGGTGCATTCTCAGGCGCTGACCGAAAGCGAATCGGCAAGTTTGAACAGTGCGATGGAGGCACGATTTTCCTTGACGAAGTCGGGGAAATGTCTCCGATCATCCAGGCAAAGATTCTGAGGCTCATTCAGGAACAACAGTTTGAAAGAGTTGGCGGCACTGAAACCATCCAAACGAATGTCAGGCTGATTGCTGCGACCAATGCGGATCTCGAAGCTCTGGTTGAAGCAGGCAGATTTCGACGCGATCTCTACTTTCGGCTGAACGTCTGCAGCCTGCTCCTTCCACCTCTCAGAGAACGCGGCAACGACATTCAAATTCTGGTGCAATATTTTGTAAAGCGATTCTCGAACGAACTTCGGAAACCTGTGCTGAGCATCGCACCCGCTGCGATGGAAATGCTCGTCGCGTGGCACTGGCCGGGAAACGTCCGAGAACTGCAAAGTGTGCTCAAGCAGGCGATCCTCAACATGCAGGCAGCAGTGCTGCTGCCGGAGTTTCTTCCTAACGCCATTCGTGATTTTCGTCCGGAACAATCCGCTTCATCGAATGGTCCCTCGGGCCCCGCTCCACTGTTGTGCGAAGAAATTCAGACACGTATTTCCAGTGGAACAGAAAACCTCCACGCTGAAATCATTGAAATTGTCGAACGCGAACTTCTGATGAAAGTCCTGACTCATACAGAAGGCAATCAGGTCCAGGCAGCGAGAATTCTCGGTATCTCACGAGGCAGCCTGAGATCAAAAATTCGATCGCTGGGCATCAACTTCGGCCGCAGCGTCTGGTCAGAGGATGACCAGCCTGATTCGTAGCTGACCATTTCAGTTGGCATGAATCGCTGAAGATCCGACCACTCCCGGGACTGCCACCGAAAGAAAATCGGCAGATTTCAGGACACAGTTGGCAATCTGGAGGCTGACTCCGTTACTGGCACGTACTTTGCCTTAGCTGCTTCAAGACATGTTCACAGTTTGTGAGCAACTTTTGGAGCACAGAGATGCAGCAGAGTTCCGAGTCTGGTGGGTCAGCGACTCTTGAAACGTCATCCGGGGGCACTTCCCGGGGTCGCGACTGGTTCGCCGGTTTTATGGTGTTTCTGATCGCAATGCCATTGTGTCTTGCAATCGCAAGGGCCAGTGGATTCCCCCCGATCGCTGGAATCTGGACAGCTGTTATCGGCGGAATTGTGTGCTCTGCCATCAGTAATTCTCAACTTACGATCAAAGGCCCCGCGGCCGGCCTGATTGTGATCGTACTCGGTGCCGTTCAGGAACTCGGTGCCGAATTCGGCAGTGGACTCGGAGATGCTGATAAAGCAATGCTTGGGTACAAGCTTGCATTAGGTATTGGTGTTGCCGCGGGAGCCGTGCAACTGCTGCTTGGCCTGTTTCGTGGAGGTAAGCTTGCCGACTTCTTTCCACTGACACCGATTCACGGAATGCTGGCATCGATTGGGATCATCATCATTTCCAAGCAGATGTATGAATTGATTGGAGTGGCACCGGAGAAAGGAGCCGGCCCCCTCTCTCTGCTTGCTGGCCTTCCTTCAGCGTTTCAGACGCTCAACCCTGAAATTGCGTGTATCGGAGGGATTTCGTTACTGCTGTTGTTTGGAATCCCGGCACTACCATTTCGATGGGTTCGTCTCGTACCCGTCCAACTGGTTGTGATCGCGGTTGCAATCTTCCTTGGGGTTGCCTTTGACCTCGAACATCGGCACACATACCTGTTTCCAGAGCATCTGTTTGGAAGTTCCGGAACGCATGAATACGAGGTTGGTCCTAAGTTTCTGGTCTCTATGCCGGAAGTGCTGAAAGACCCATGGTCAGCATTTGCTTTTCCCGACTTTCGCGGACTTCTGACGCTGACCGGCATTAAGTTCCTGTTCCTGTTCAGTGCAATAGGAAGCCTTGAATCGCTGTTGAGTGCGAAGGCGATTGAACTGCTTGATCCTCAACGCCGTCAAACGAACTTCAACCGTGACCTGGCTGCTGTGGGCCTCGCAAATATGGTGTCGTCGTTTGTGGGTGGGCTTCCAATGATCTCGGAGATTGTTCGCAGCAAGGCCAACATTGACGCCGGCGCCCGTTCAAAGATGTCGAACTTTGCTCATGGCATATTTTTGCTGACGTTCGTACTGCTCTTCCCGAATCTCATCCACAGAATTCCTCTGGCCGCCCTTGGAGCAATGCTCATCTATACGGGATTTCGGCTTGCTTCGCCAAAGGAATTTGTCCACACGTACAAAGTCGGGGTTGAGCAACTGATTGTCTTCATCGGAACGATCCTGGCAACACTGGCCACAGATTTATTGATCGGAATTGCAGTCGGGATCTTTCTGGAAATTGGCTTCCATCTGTGGCATGGCACACCGATCCGGGGCCTGATGCGGTCGCAGGTAGACATTGAGTCTGCCGAGAACTCCGGACGAATTGTGCTTCACGTTCAGCGAGCGTGTGTATTTACCAACTGGCTTTCATTGAGAACCCTGATCATACGAGAGTCTCACAACTTTGATGAAGTTGTGATCAACTTTGAGTCGGCTGCATTCGTCGACCACAGCGTGCAAATGAAACTTCACGACCTCATACGGTACCTCTCAGATCAGAACAAGACCCTCATCATTACGGGGCTCGACCGTCATGTCCCACTGTCCGACCACCCGTTCGCAGCCCGGAAGTCTGCTGGCAATTCCGCAACCAGTCTCACTGAAGCTGTAAACTGAAAGTCATTGCAAAATGTCGTCTTCGATCGTCCGCAACAAACAGCGACTTTCCGTCGATCTCGAAGCGTCCACTACTCCGGACCCGGCGAATATCCATCAGTCGGCTGAGCAGATTGTTAATCTCATGAAGGTTGCCGCCTTCATTCTGGTCGCTGTTGCGTTGCGCCACGCCATGACGAGTGGACCGATTACCGAGGAATATCAGCCGACGATGCCGTCCCAGACCGTTCCGAAGACCGACCCAAAGTCCGAACTGCTGGACTTGTCGACCGTCGAGATCTAAAGGTCTCCAGGCCTGGGTTAACATGTCGGCTCGACCGCTCCCGTCCTCGACTTAACTGGTCGCAAAATTCGGCGGAGGTTGAAGGAATCACAGATTCCTCCCTCTCCGAAAGTGCCAGCGCCATGCGACATTAACACGATCTGAATACGATTCTCACAGTGAGCCCGCTTTCGTTAAGCCCTGCGCTCGATTCAGATTTTTCGTTTTCACATATTCCTCACAACAGCTTCACGGCAACTTCACAGTGTCTGGAATAATTCTGCTGAAGTGATGCATTTCATTCACGAAACGCAGCATTGACTGAGGTCAATGCTCGGCACTATCGCACTCGGAAGCATGCAGTGAGTGGAAACAGGCGTTTCCAGTTTCCGAGTTGAGTGGCTCGTCAATTCGTCCTGACCGACGAATGTCACAGTGCCTTCGTAACAGTTTTTGCTCTTGTGGAAGGAAAGTTTGTCCATGAAAAAAGTCTCCCTGAAGCCTGCACTGCCCGTTCGTCGCAGTGGCTTCACCCTGATCGAGCTGCTGGTGGTCATCGCCATCATCGCAATCCTGATCGCCCTGCTGCTGCCAGCTGTACAACAGGCTCGCGAAGCAGCTCGACGCACGCAGTGCAAGAACAACCTGAAGCAAATTGGACTTGCCGTCCACAACTTCGAAAGCACCTATCGAAAACTGCCTCATCCAGGACAGTGCGACAGTACCGGTGGCGGAAGCACAACCTACATGAGTCAGTCAACACCGACGCTGTTGCTGCCGTACATTGAGCAGGCCAACATCTACAACCTGATGGACCACAACCTGAAGTACGTGGATATGGCAGCAGCCGGTTACAACATTGCGGCCCTCAACCCGAATTCTCTCGGCGCCATTTACAATGACGCAAATTTCCCAAACACCGTTGCAGCAGCAAAGAACAACATCCCGTCGTTCATTTGCCCAAGCACACCGGTCGATGCATCAAACCGTGCACCTGATGGGTATGGCGTTTGGGACTATATGTTCATTGCCGTTTCTGACGTCGAAGATGGTTCAGCAGGCGCTGTTGATCCCATCGGCACACGTCCGACCACGTCAGCACGTCGAGTCGCTATGACAGTTCAGGGCGCTCTGAGCTGTGACACTCGCTGGGGCTTCGGCCATATCACAGATGGTACATCAAACACCATTTTGTGCATTGAAGACACTGGCCGAGCACATCCCTCTGCCGGTGTATTCGGCTCACTCTCTTCTCGCCCGTCTCCAAACGGTGAAGGTCCGGCATGGTCCGGTGGTGCATCGGGTGGCCGACGCATGTATGCATGGGCAGACCCGGATGCAGGAGCCAATGGTCTGTCAGGTCCAAGCAACGCCCTTTCCCCAGCTTCCCGTCTGATGTCCATCAACAATTACAAATCTCCAATGGGTGGTCCACCACAGTGCCGCTGGGTCAACAACAACTGTGGTCCAAACGATGAACCATTCAGTTGGCACACCGGCGGCTGCCAGGCTGTCATGAGCGACGGCTCTGTGAAGTTCCTCAGCGAGAATATGGATACTCTGACATTGAAGTGGATGGCCGGTTCTCAGGACGGTCGCGTGATCGGCAACATCGAATAGGCATTTGGCTCAGGCTGCCAAGCCTAAGTTTATGAAACAAATTTCGAGCTGGCCTGTCGAATTCAATTCAGCAGGACGGCTCGTTTTTTTTGAAAGAGTTTCTCATGCGATATGCAGCATTAGTGATGATATTTGCGATGGTGGTCGGTTGTGGAGTTTCCGTGACTCCAAACCCCGAACCAGTCGATTTCAAGGGAACGCTGACGCTGAACGGTAAACCAATCTCTGATGTAAAAATCAATTTTCAACCAACAGAGATCGGACTGCCTGCAGTTGTTCCAGTGAACGAAGGCAAGTTTGAGTGGAAACTCACACCAGGAAAATACACCTGGTACGTCACTCAGGGTTCCTCAGAAAAGACGGTGGAGGGGATTTCGGTCGAGTTTCTCGAAGGCTCGATGGCCCGAATTATTGATATTCAGCCCGGCCAGGACCTGAATTTCTCGATGGACTAATCCTTACACGCCCTCTCATCCATCCCCCTGCCCCACAGGGGGATGTTCCTGAAATTCCGGGGACAGAATCCGTGGAGCAGACTTCTCGAAGACCGCTGCATCGTTATACGATGCGGGTCCGTCAGTTCCACTGCCTGAAATTTATTCATTCACGGATTCATGCGGTCGCCCATCATCACCTATCAGGAAGATTTCCTGGAACTCTGTCAACACATTCGCCAAACCGGCGTGGTGGCGTTTGACACTGAGTTCGTTTCTGATGCCGGCTATCGTTCCGAACTTGGACTCCTGCAGTTTGCCACCCCCGACCGATGCGTTGCCGTTGATCCTTTGCAGGTCACCAGCCTCTCTGCATGGTGGGAGATCATGGCAGACGACCAGACAACGGTCGTTGTTCATGGCGGCCAGGCAGAGATTCGGTTCTGTATTCAGCAGTCCGGGCTTGCACCCCGACAACTCATCGACATTCAGATCGCAGAAGGGCTTCGCTGCCGTAGTTACCCTCTCTCCTATTCCGCCATCGTTGAACGAGTTCTGGGTATCCGCGTCGACAGCAATCAGACTCGAACTGACTGGCTGCGTCGTCCACTTTCGCAGGAGCAGATCGTCTACGCTCTGGAAGACGTCTCTCATGTGCTCCAGATCTGGCAGACTCAAAAGAAATGGCTCGAATCAAAGAACAGACTCGGCTGGGCCACTTCGGAATTCGATCGGATGATTACCGACATTCAGGATGATGAACGTACGCCCCCATGGGAACGCATCTCCGGAATTCATCGACTTCCACGACGTGACCTCGCTGCAGCCCAGAAACTTGCTCAGTGGCGTGAAGAAGAAGCCGCTTTCCGCAATCGCCCTGCACGCAGAATCTTACGAGACGACTTGCTGATCGATCTGGCAAAGCGCCGTCCCAAAACGGTTCAGCAGGCACTGGCAACCCGCGATCTGAATCGACCCGAATACCGAAAACGAATCGATGACATGCTGGCCGTCATCGACGAAGCAAATCGTATACCCGAAGATCAGCTTCCAAAGCGAATTCGTTCTCAGCGAGATGAAACGTCTGCCGACGAACAAGTGCTCTCAAAACTCCTGTCCCTGGCCCTCGCAAACCGCTGTGCCGAACTGGAAATCGCTCAAAGTCTCGTTGGTACCAATCGAGACCTGAACGAACTGGTCCGCGCAGTTCGAAACAACGACGAAGATGCAGACACTCGAATGCTGTCCGGCTGGCGCGGCGAAGTTTGTGGTGGACTCCTTCGCAAGGTACTCGATGGTCGCGTTAGTTTTCGAGTCTCTCCGGCAGGATCTTCTACACCACTGATCTTCGACGATCATACCCCCCCGGCCGCCGGCAAGTAACTCCACCCCCAACTCAGCACCCCACACCACAGAAATCTGCATCGCGTTCATTGTGAACGCGAGAAACCGCTACTGCCCCGTAAACCGCGCCGCCCGCTTTTGTACGAACGCTGAAATGCCCTCCTGTGCATCCGGCAGCTCCAGACAGCGAAGGTAAGCTTCGGTGTCTGCTCGATGAGTCACTTTCGGGAGACTTCCTTCATCCTGATGAATCAATTGTTTGGTGCGACGCAAAGCTTCCGCCGGCATTGCCAGCATTCGATCCGCAATCTGTCGACCTCGACGCACTAACATCCCTGCCGGTACAACTTCATTCACCAGCCCCCACTCCAGCGCCTGTTGAGCTGAAACCGATTCACCCATCAAACACATTTCCAGAGCACGTGATTTTCCAACCAATGCGGTCAGCTGGGCAATCCCATAACCAGGCGGCCAGCCCAGTCGGATTTCCGGCATTGCAAATCGTGCATTAAATGCGGCAAGTCGCAGATCAGTCGAATATGCCGCAACACAACCTCCGCCAAATGCAACACCATTGACCAGCGAAATCACCGGCTGCGGCAGTCGTTCAAGGGCCAGATACATGTTTGCCTGTCGCAGGCTCAATTGCCTTGCCTGTTCAGTTGTTAGCAGCGGCAACTCCTTGACATCATCGCCCGCACAAAACGCTTCCCCGGCTCCCGTCAACAGCACGACTCGAACGTCTTTCGGATGCCCAGCCAGCCATGCGACGATCTGCTCGAATTCCGCCGTCATCTGCAGATTGACGGCATTCAGAGAATCCGGCCGGTTCAGAGTCACCGTCGCCACTCGATCTGTCATCTCAACACGAATCGTCTGCAGCTGCGGGAGTGGGCCGGTCTGTGGCATCAAATTCATGACCTGTCCTCCATCTCCGCTGACCTTGCCAAGATTCTCAATCAACCGATCCACCGGAACGACTGCCCGAGAATGCCGACCCCGTCCAATTTCACGACTGCCACACCAGGCCTGCACATCGAAATGCACCCGCCGGCCATCGATCATTGTTACGCGAGCCGTTCCGCGTACGGTGTCTCCGAGTCCCGCAGGACCAAGATGCTCAATACTGACTTCTGTCCCGACGGATTCTTCACCATCAGCAAGATATGGCCGAAGCGCTTCGCGGGCGGCTCGCTCCATCAGCAAAATCATGTTTGGCGTTGAAAAGACGGTTGCCCGAGCATCACCGCCCAGAGTGATTGTCATGGACGGATCAACGATCCAGATGAGTTCAGCAGAATGTCCTGTACTAAGTCCTGGCTTCATCGCTGTTGTGCTTCACTACTGTCTCGATTCGTCGCTGTGTTTCCGATCAATCTGCAGAAGCCATCAGCCCCAGCTTCTGCAGTTTGCTGCGGCACTCATCGCGTTCACGGGATCTCTGCAGAGCGACCCAGGATGGATCCTGAGCTGCCAGAAATGCGTCTTCTGAGTACGGAGGCGCTGTTCCCTGTTTTGCGGCCGCTGACGTCAAACGCTGAATGACTTCACTGTCGAGACGCGTCAGGAACATGGCCTGCATGCGGTAGTCAAGAAATGCTTCCCAGACAACAGGAAACAAAGGCCGAACAATCTTCTCTCCAATGGTGGTCGCGTAATTCCGGATTTCGAGCTGAGCATGACTATCCATGCGGAGTGCCAGAAAATGCAGCAGGTTGTGCAGGTCAATTTTCCAGTAGGCCTCTGTGTATGTTGCCAGTGGAAGATCTTTGCGAGCCTGTTCTCTCGCGACTCCTGACTCAATACGCTGCTGATAAACAGATCGCATCTGATTCTGGAGATCGGTTTCCTGCTGAGTCAGAGATTGACCGAGTTCCTCTGGCAAGGGCTCTCCACTGCCCTGCCTGTTGGATTCCGCCTGAGTTCTCCATTCACCTGGTGGCGTTGTTTGAGCAGCATCAATCGCCAGCGAATACCGGGTACTGTATTCATTGATGTTCGCTGTACGATGCCGAACCCACTGCCGCCAGCAGTCCATCGGAACGCGAACCAAAAGCTTGATTTCCGCCATTTCGAACGGAGTAGTATGGCGATGACGGAGTAAATATCGAATCAAAGTTCTGTCGTCACTGACTTTCTTTGTTCCTTCGCCATAACTGACGCGAGCTGCCTGAACAACGCTGCTGTCGTCCCCCATCACATCGACAAGGCACACAAACCCGTCATCCAGAACCGGAAACTTCTGCCAGCGCAGCTGGTTCAACAGTGGTGTGCGGTCGGTTGAAGAAACCTGGTTTTCGGAGCTCATAGCTGGAAGAACTTCGCAAGTATTGTCAAAATCAGAAAAGTGAAAGATGGTGGCGAACTGTAGGATCTTCGCCTCTCGGATTCCAATGACGTGAGCTTTTTGAAATGCGGCCCGTGTCGACGATCACACGTACCGCGGAATTCGGTCGGAGAATTACTTTGAACTTCACTATCATCCCGGACACCCCGGTTGGCCCGATCCTCCTCGCAGGCACAGAAAATGGCCTGAAACACCTCCGTTTCTGCAGCAGCGACAACTCCGCAGAAGCGATTCAACCGGCGCCTGACTGGCAGCAGAATGATCGGGCTTTTCGGGAAATTGCAGACCAGCTCAAAGCATATTTCAAAAAGAAACTCACATCCTTCACAGTCCGCCTCGATGCCGATGGAACGGATTTCCAGAAGAAGGTCTGGCGGGCTCTGCTGAAAGTTCCATACGGAGTCACAGCCAGTTATGGTGAGATTGCAAAGGCGATCGGGCAACCTACAGCAAGCCGGGCAGTCGGCATGGCAAACGGCAAAAACCCTATTTCCATTATTGTCCCCTGCCACCGCATCATCGGTACAAACGGTCAACTGGTTGGTTACGGTGGTGGCCTTCATAACAAAATGACACTGCTACAGCTCGAAAATGCCGTCCCAAAACCGTTAACAGCCGGATGAAACTCGAAACCGTTTCCTGAAAAACTGTTCCGATGGATCTCCCGTCAGCTTAGACTATCGTCGGCAACGGGGAACGGCCGAAATTGCCTGTGTGTGACTCTGCTGTGAGCAGGCAGTCAACACAGCAGTTACAAAACCGGTCGCAGCACTCAACGGGTCGCAGCACGTAGCGGGGTGGCAAAACATGTCCAGCACATTGGTTGAGCAAGACATGCAGGCTGGGCGCACTGATTCGCTCCCGGTGTTCCCGCTGCCACTCTCTGATTTTGAATATTACATGCACGTTGATGACCGACCATCACACCCGATGGTGTTTGTGATGGTCGTCACAGTTGCAGGCACTCTGCAAAGAAGCGACTTCCAACAGTCTATCGACGCTGCCATTTCTGCAAATCCGCTCTTCCGTTCACACATACGGACTTTGCCTGGCAAGGGTGCCTGCTGGGTGCTTTCACAGCAAACGACGTGGCCTGTCGAATGGCAAACGATTCAATCGACTCACGGTCAATATTCGGCAGCCGCTGAAGAATTTGACGAACTGCTTCCAATTCGAGCGATTGACCTCACGCGGGAATGCGGAATTCAAATACTTGTTCAACAGTCCGAATTGAAAAGTCGGGTTGTCTTCTATCTCCACCATGCCTGCTGCGATGGGCTTGGAGGTCTTCAGTTCATCGGCGAAGTGTTTGCTTTCTACAGTCGACGGACGACTCCCGACGGCGGTCGATCAGCTGACTTCCAGCTTCCCGATCCAAAGCAGCTTCGTCTCCGCGAACGTTTTGAATGCGGTGCTGCCGGAGCAGAGCGACAAAAACGATCTCTCAGGAAGAGTCTCGCCAAAGCTGCCCGACTGATCTTCCGAAAACCAGTCCCTATTCAGGCTCCGCCGCAAACGAGATCCAATCAGGCAGGTTCTTCGGGGTCAGGCAGTAACACGAATGCCCCGGTTGCGATCCGAACTCGAGTCATTCCGCGATCCGTGTTCAGAGCCCTGCGCGCCACCGCAAACGGAGCAGGCGTATCAGTCAATGACCTGTGCATTCGCGAAATGATGCTGCTGATTCGTGACTGGAACAAAAAATTCGGCGGGATTCGGAATAATGACTGGATTCGAGTGGCGGTTCCAATCAGTATGCGTTCTGCTGAACATGACCGAATGCCGGCTACAAATCTGGTCAGCTATGCGTTTATAACACGTCGCGTTTCCGAATGCAGCGATCCTGAAGCACTCGCCAAATCCATCCACGAACAGACAGGCGATGTGCTTTACAATCGCGAAGGTATCGTCTTCCTGAAGTGCATTCGCGTACTCCGAAAACTCCCCGGCGCTCTGCGACTACTGCTCGGTCTGAAGTCCTGCTTTTGTACCGTTGTATTAGCAAACGTTGGTGATATCCGCCGCCGATTCAGCGGCCGGTTTCCGCTGGAATCAGGCCAGTGGGTCGCTGGAGATGTAGTCGTGGAAGACATCTGGGGCGTGGCTCCCGTTCGACCAAACACCCGAGCAGCAGTCACGATTGGGGAGTATGGCGGACAGATGACGGTTCACCTTCGAACCGACGGCACCGTAATGACATCCGCCGACTCTGAAGCGTTCCTCGCAGAATTGGTGACTCGTCTGACAGGTCTGGCGGAAACCAGTGATGCTCACTGAGCCCACCATTGAGAAGCTGAGTTCATCGTTGATGATAAGGTGGCTGGGTTAATAATAAAGTGGCTGTGAATCTGCTCTGACGTCCCTGATGAGATTGCAGACAAGTCACCTTACAATGGCCATTTGAAAGTGGATTTGAGCTCAACACGTCGCCCTGTACGCTGAGACTCACGGGCCGCTGTAATGATCTCAACGACATGAAGAGCGTGCTCTGCCGTAAACTGAGGCTCTTTCCCTGTCGCAAGACATTCGCAGACAACGTTCGCCCCCATCTGCCAGACATAGCCGTCAGCATCTGTAGCAGAACGCTGGAGTTTGGGCTCATCCATTGTGGCAACGTCGACGCCAAGAGGTTCCCAGTCGTAGCCCACGAGCCCCATGTAGCCCTGTGATCCCACAATCTCAATTGTGTGACGACTTTCACCCGCACCGCCATGACCATGCGGGTTGAAATAGTTGAAGCCACACTGCATGTGCGAAATCACTCCGTTTCCATGGTCCATCAGAACCATGGCATTGTCTTCTTCAGTGACTTTAATTTCCCCAACGCGGTCAATGTTGCGTGTCGGTGTCACGATGCTGGTCATAGCGGTGACTGCTCGAACTGGTCCCAGCAAACCAGTGAGACTTGTGAGGTTGTACACACCCAGATCCGGCATACTGCCGCCTCGTTCCTGATAGAAGAACGCGGACCAGCCCGGGCCTTCATGACCGTAGTGAGCATGAGCGGCGGCGATCCGACCTAATTTCCCGGAGGCAAGGGTTTTCGCCATGAACTCAAACTGCGGACTCAACACAACGACTGGTGCCCCCCAAATACGCAACTCTTTCTTCTTCGCATCGGCGACAATCTGCTGGCCGGCCTCCAGAGTATTCGCAATCGGCTTCTCGCTCCAGATGTGCTTTCCTGCAGCGACCGCCTTACGATTAATGGCCTCATGTTCCTGCATATCCGTAGTGTTGATCAGCAAATCGAATTCAGCGCCGGCAAGCATTGAATCGATGTCTCGATACTTGTTCGCCACACCGTGTTCAGTTGCTCGCTGTTCTGCGCGTTCAAAGATTCGATCACAAACACTTACGACTTTAGCGTATGAGCTCTTTGCGAGCTGCGGAAGATACACACCGGAAACACTCCCGCATCCAATCAAGCCAACTCGAATGACGGGTGCGGATCGGATCACAGCCTCCGCTGCAAGAGTTTCCCGAATCACTCCCGCAGCAGCAATTCCAGCAACCGTTGATGTCTTGAAGAAATCTCGACGTGTGACTTCTGCGGATGGTCCCATCTGGAAACTCCTGTGCGTTTTTGTGAAGCGGGAATCCTCAGACAAAGAATTCCTGACGAGTGAACAGAGTACAGGACCGATCGCATGTTGTACTACTAACAGTTGAATTCTTTTCGAGCCGCAAAGACTTTTAAACGGTGAGTTGCGTAGTTTGTTTGGTGCTGGCATTTTGCGCACCGGGGATTGCAGTGCGCTGATTCCGACTGCATCCTGCGTGTAGCCAGCCTGATTGGTAACCACGAAAGACAGACAAAAGTACTCATCACGCTCCGCCGTGATGACGAGTCCCCCGGTCCGCCCCTTTCGCGTCTTTCGTGGTCAAAAACGCCAACCCTGCCTGCGATTCGAATTCAGGCAACTGCTCGATTCCCTCGACTGAACTTGGTTGCGGCTGAGCGAAGCGAAGCCGCGCTGGGCAATTTACGGCAGACCCACTACGCCAGAACTTCTGTCGTCACCTTCGGGCGCCCTGTGGAATTCGGCCCAGCGTTTCCACGCGTAGGACCATTCCATCCACATTCGCATCACCGACCAGAGAGCTCTCATGCGGTCGAGTTGATCCTGAGGGAGACGTTTCTGGGTGGCTGCGGATTCGCGGGCTGCGAGATCAAGACCCCATCGGCCGGCCAGCAACCGACATAAGCTGTCTGAGGAAAGATCCGTTTCATCGGGGTCGTCTTCATCGAAATCGACCGGAGTTTCACGGTCATCTCGAACCAGACCTGCGCCGTCCGCTGTTACAAAGAGCTCGAACAGCCTCGAACGCCATGGGTCAACCTCGATTGGTCGAGTTGCTGCGATGGCCTCCAGTACAAGCCGATCAACGCTCTTCACGATTTCTCGAGCGACCGACCGTTCAATCTCATCAGGCATCTGCCGATCATTTACGTTCATTATTCTGTCTCCCGTCCTGTTCCTGACCCGGCTGATCACAAAATCGGATGCCTGGAAACGAGGATTGTAGGACGGGAAACAGCGTATGTCCTGTCAGGCAGTTTTATTCCCATCTGCATTCATCAGTCGATCGAATTCAGACTCATCACCACTGCCAGCAGCGGCAGCCATCACACCGAAACCACCACCAAGCAGCAAAATTCCCAGCAGAATGCCAGATGCCACGATGGGCAGGGCGATTTCCTTTCCCAGCTGATGAAGTCGTAATGTGCTCGATGCGACAATCAGAATGGCTGCGATTCCGGTGACGGACAGCAGCAGGCCAACAAGAAATCGGCGAACTCGAATTGGCCGACGTCCGGAATTGGTTTTTTCGACAATCTCCAGGGTTTTAGGGCTTTCTGTTTCAGATTTCATGAGAGTGTTCACAGCGTAAATCCTTTCAGATCAGTCACATCGGACTATGGAGTACTGAAACGAGGACTTGCGGAGGTCGGTTTAAAAAATCGGAAGAAAATCGACAGAAACCATCCAGGATTCCCAAACAGGCCGCGAACAACGTCCCCGTGATGCGAGGAGTGGACTCGCAAAATCACATGTGTGGTCCCCCGGTGAGGAGAATAGAGAGATGTTGAAGAAGATTGTTGCAGGAACGCTGGTCGCTGGAATTGCGGCAGGCATGATTTTTGGGTCAGACTCGCTGAGCTACCTTCGAACGTTCGGTTCAAATGTTCGACAGGCAGTGAAATCCGAGATTGCACCGGAATTCGAGCTTGGCCGAATTCGTGGCGAAGTCACAAATCTGATGCCTGAGATTCGACGGCATCTGACAATTGTCGCAGAACAGTCTGTCGACATCCGCGACATGGAACGAGAGATCGCGGAAAAAGAAACGAACCTGAATCGCCAGAAGGATGCGATCCTCGCACTGCGAACGGATCTCGACAGTGGCAAAGACATGTACACCTACAAGGCTGTGTCCTATACCCGCGGTGAAGTGGAATCGGATCTGTCACAACGATTCGATTCTTACAGAGCTCTGGAAGAAACAGTGAAGCGAGATCATCAGATTCTGCAGGCTCAGAAGGATACTCTTCGAGCCAACCAGAAGCGACTGGACACTATGCTTTCACGCAAGCAGGATCTGGTCGTCAAGGTTGCTCAGCTTGAAGCCAAGCTGAAGCAGGTTCAGGCTGCTGAAACCATCAACTCGATCGAGCTTGATGATTCGAAGCTGGCCCATGTAGAGAAGATGATTCGCGACCTCGAACATTCTCTGGACGTACGCCAGTCTGTCCTCGAGACAGAAGGCCAGGTCCTGGGACGAATTCCAGTAGACGAAGAGACGCCTGCTGAAACCGGCAATATCCTCGGAGAGATTGACTCTCACTTCGGAATCGAAACCGGCGATGCAGTTGCTGAATCTTCCACCGATTCATCAATCTGAGAGGTCTGTTCAACAGACCCGCTGAAACCAGAACAACGCAGGGAGGACGCCTGCGACAACCGGGACACACGTGGCTCCGGGCTCGAGTTAGCTTGGGCTCGGAGCATTTTTTTGGTGTCCTGTCCAGGATCAGCCTGGCAACCGGTTGTGAATAGTGGATACGGTTCACGAGAATCATGAGGTATGACGAGCATGTCGGGCAGAGTCTTAAATTCATGGCTGTGCGAAACCTGCATTCCGGATGCTCAGCTTCTGCAAGAAACAAAAACAGGCAATGAGATGACCACCTGGACCAGCCAGTGCGAACGCTATATGTTGTGGATAGACGGCGTCGGCGCGTGGCAGCTGTGCATTGGTAACAGCTTCCTTGTTGGCGGTCCGACTCTCGAACATCCATCCGCTGATGTCTGCCTGATGGCAAATATCTCCCGGCGACATGCCACAATCCTTCGCCAGGCCGAAGATTGGTTCATCCAGCCTCACGCCCCGGTCGTTGTTTCCGGAAAGACAATTGGAGAACGAGGACTCCTGAAGACTGGTGACGAAATTCGACTCGGAGAGCGAGTTCGACTGGGATTTCGGGTGCCAAATGTCCTGAGCGGATCAGCAATCCTCGATTTTGAAAGCCCCCATCGCCCTGCCCAGTCCGTGAATGGTATCATCCTGATGACGGACAACTGTTTACTGGGGCCCCGGCGAGACCACCATATTTGCTGTCCGGAATGGCCGGAACTCATGGTACTGTTCTGGCAGGACGGAAAACTCCGATGTCGTTCCAAGATGGCATTTCGGGTGAATGAAAATCGAGTTCGGGAGACAGCCGAGCTTCAGGACGGGGATATTGTCAGCGGAGAAGAATTTCGATTTCGGATCGAGCGATTGAAGAAATAGGGCAGACAGAATCGCGGCCTCCTGCCATCATGTATATTCGGTTTGAAGTCACTGTATTGGATTGATGATCATGAAGTTCACCTTTGCACCGGAAACGAGACCACTGGATGGCTACACGATTAAGCGTGCCATTCATCGGGGTGGATTTGGCGAGGTGTACTATGCGCTGAGCGATGCGGGCAAAGAAGTTGCCCTTAAGCTGCTGAATAATAATCTCGATGTGGAACTCCGAGGCGTTTCACAGTGCCTGAATCTTAAGCACCCGAACCTCGTCACTATCTTTGACATCCGCCAGGACTCCGACAAGGACCACTGGATTGTCATGGAGTATGTCGGTGGACGCGGACTGTATGATGTAATGCAGGATCATCCGGCCGGCATGCCCATCAGGGAACTGCTCTTCTGGCTGTCCGGAATGGCGGCTGGCCTGAGTTTTCTGCATGATCGAGGAATCGTGCATCGTGACCTGAAACCGGCAAACGTCTTTTCTGATGATGGTGTTGTCAAAATCGGCGACGTGGGACTTTCCAAATACATTTCGGAAAGTCGCCGCAGCGCTCAAACTCAGAGTGTCGGAACCGTCTATTACATGGCTCCGGAAGTTGCCCGCGGTCGATATGGTCGCGAGGTCGACATTTATGCCATGGGTGTGATGCTTTACGAGATGCTGACAGGTCGAGTTCCCTTTGATGGGGAAACAACGGCCGAAATCCTGATGAAGCATCTCACCGCAGAACCTGATCTCACCGTTCTTCCGGTAGAACTGCGTTCAGTCATCGCAGCTGCTCTTGAAAAAGACCCGACGAAACGTATCGGTGATGTGGATGAGCTTGAACGCCGCTTCCGCGAAGCTGCGGGCGGGATGACTGGCGCAGTAGTTGATGCTGCACCGCAGCGAAAACCTGAACCTGTCCGAACAGCACCGCGAGCCGCTGCGCCTGCTCCTCGTGGTGCAGCGCCAGCACCCCACCCACTGAAGGCATCACTCGAACGCGGACGCGATGCAAGAGAACGTTCGCTTGCCGGAGTCAAAGGTTCGTGGCAGCCACTATCGCAGTTCTGGAATGATCGCGTTCCGACCCCCATCAAATGGATCCTGGGCGGAACCGCCTTCATCATGATTCTTGAACTCGGCGCCATCCGTTCAGTCGGAGCAGGCGCTGTTGTTGGCGGCTTCGCGTTTGTCGCATGGAAGGCATGGTGCAGGCTGTTCGGGGCTCCAGGGACTGGAATTGAAACACCGGCCGATTCGGACTTCATCCCGGCAGTTCCCCGACCTGCAGTTCATCCTGTCTCGCCAAATCCTCACGGAAGGCCTCAGGCTGTTTACCAGCCGCCTCGACCTGCAGCTGTTGTCGTCCCCCCAAGTTATACTCCTGCGACAGCAAGGCAGATCCCCCGAGGACAGCGGGCCAGTGATCTCGTTTCGTCACTCGTCATGGCGATGTTCGCCGTAGCACTTGTAACAACCGCAATTCATTTTGCGACTGGCATCCTGCCGGAAACAGCGACCGTCGTCTACTTCGGAACAGTCACCCTGATTGCCGCCTGGTCGCTGATCATTCCGGCGAAGCTCTGGGAAGGAAATGCGGGCGACACCGTCATTCGCAGAATCACTCAGGGAGGTCTCGGGATCGGCGTGGGTGGTGCTGCATGGCTTCTCAGCAACTTCCTGATGCTCTCTGAGAATTCACTCCTGAGATCA
The DNA here is from genome assembly GCA_016795105.1 of Planctomyces sp. GTDB lineage: Bacteria > Planctomycetota > Planctomycetia > Planctomycetales > Planctomycetaceae > F1-80-MAGs062. Next base: position 142,269 of record JAEUIH010000003.1, on the reverse strand, counting down.
CAGAGCGGACACCCGGACATGGTTCTTCAACTTGGAAAGCTGCAAATCTCTGATGCAAACGGAACACCAACAATGGCCGGCTTTATGCTGTTCTTTGGACTGTTGTTCCTGTCGCGACGCTGGTGGTGGCAAATCGACAGTTTCCGCAAGTCACGGTTCCGTATCTCTTCAACACTGGTCACTTTCGTACTCGGAGCCATCCTCACAGCCATCATCAGCTTTCCGGAATCCCTTGGAACAACCTGGGCACTCGCGATCTCTGCGGTTGTTCAGCTCTCGGCAGGCTGGACGCCTAAAGAAGATCGCTACCTTGAGCCAGCACCTGCATCGTCTCAGGCCGCTCCCGTTCTGGCTCAGGTGAAACATCCTGTTGTTGCCGCGCCACCCGCGCCGATGACACATGCCTGATTAATAATCTCTGGAAACAAACGAAACACTACGACTGAACTTTCTCTCGCATGTGTTCTGGTGGAGCGATACCGTGCAGGTCTCAATTTCTTTCGCTGGCGTCTTCTTTCTGACCCTGATCTTTCTCGGTCTGGGAGTTGGTGTCATCAAACTGCTGTCTCTGATCGGCAACGCTGTGGTCGGACGCCGTTCAGAAGCCGTCGTTCCCGTACAGCGTCCTCGCAGCTCCAGCCGGTTTCCGTATCTGATGGTCTTCGGGATCATCGCCGGAGTATCACTGATGCTGTATCGAACACGGATTGATGTTCATGAACGCCCTGCACTTGCAATTCACCTCGACTCTTCACCGCTCGATCACCTTGAACATTCCGACGCTCTCTCCGACGCCCTGAATACCGCTCAACAGGATATCGCTGATGCGAAGAGTGAAGTTCGCGCAGATCTTCGCGATGCCATGGCGGACATTGAAGAAGCTCGACGAGAAATTCACGAGGCCATTACTGGCAAGCCTGCAACGCCCACAGACGTATTGCCGGCCGCCGATCAATCGAAAACAACTTCCACAACTGCCACTTCCACGGATACCGCTTCTACAGTCGCTGGTGAGAATCAGGATTTTGTCATTCTCAAAATCTCACCCGCGGCCCTCGCTGAACTCGTTGGCGAACGCCGCACAGAGCTGCTGAACGCTCTTCGCGACAGGCTCCCGGATGGCCATAAACATACCTTTGCATTAATTCAGCTGTCAGCGCCCGGTTCCGAAACTGCGGCTCCAGGCATAACGCCTTTCGTCGTCGCAGAAAAGCTCACCAACCTCGCGGTCTCCGTTGCAGATGTGGTTGCTGAAGAGAAATCAGCAGCCGCTGAATCACCGGCTGTTGCTGAATCACCGGCTGTTGCTGAATCACCGGCTGTTGCTGAATCGGCGGCTGTTGCTGAATCGGCGGCGGCGGCTGAATCGCCAGCACCCAGTGACGCACCGTCAGCACAGTCAGCTCCGGAGTCGCAAACAGCGGATGTATCTCCAGAGTCTGTCGCATCGCAAGTTGCTGGATCCACGACGCAGGGACCGCCAACATGGCTGAAGACAACTCCTCCCAATCAGCTCGTCGTTAAGACCGCATTCTTTCCGGAAGGGGAAAGCGGAGATGCTGAGTTGAAAGACATCATTCGCACATCACTTCAGAAAGAGCTGACAGCGATTGATCGCACCTATCTTCGCCCCGAGTTTGTGCCCTATCTGGTCTCAATCCGGGTCGACGACAAAGCCGTTCAGGCGTGCGTCTCTGAAACCTACGAGGAGCATGAACCCGTCGAAACCTCGGACGGTATACTCAACATGAAACGAATTCACGCACTGATTTCAATTCCGGACAACGTGCGGGAAGACGCTGTTCAGCAGGTCCGGAATGCGGTTCAGATGAATCGTGTGGAAGTGGTTCTGCTTTCGCTGGCAATGGTTTGGGTGGCAATTGTGATTGGTGCAATTTGTGTCCGGAGTTGTCGAAGCGGCGGCAGGCTAAAGAAACTGATTTTTGTACCTTTCGCAGTTATGCTCTGCCTCCCGATGCTGATGGCTTCCATTGCCATAGTCAGTGTTGCGGCTTCCGGCCAGTACATTGAGATGCCCTGGAATGACGGCCCAATTGAAGTTGCCGTCACCGACAATGGCCAGACAGAACAGTCGAACCACTGAGTTCCGTCGCGAAAGCCCGCAACCTCTCGACAGTCCCGCCGCTGCTGCTCAGTGGCCGCATCAGCAGAAATTTGCTGAAATTTCCTCCACCAGGCTGCTGAACAAAGGTTCCAGGGGGCGTCAAGTCCTTCCGGAACAAAATCCAAACGGCTAAAGAAGAATTCAGAAGACTTCAAGGTTCTGGCCGTTCCGGATTGCTATTCTCGTTTCTGGTGAATAGATTTCTAAAGTCTGATTCAAGTTGTTGTCAGAATATGTCGACGACTTGAAGGTTGGTGTGAGCGACAGTGTTCTCTGATTGCGGTTCCGATCTTTTGTGTTTCGGTCTCTGTGTCGTTGAGTTCCTCTGCAGCATCCGCCTGATTTGGGCGGAATCCCGTTAGCCGCGGGATTCCCTGATGTGTGTTCTAACAGCTGCCGTTGGGGCAGCGATAATGTGTTTGGGGAGCTGCAAGGCTCAGGGTTTTGTGATGAGTAAGAATATTTTTGTAGGTAGCCTCGCGTGGGCAACCACATCCGAAGGCCTCGAACAGGCATTCGGCCAGTACGGCATTGTGACTTCGGCAAAGGTCATTACTGACCGAGACACCGGCCGTTCAAAGGGTTTTGGATTCGTTGAAATGGAAACTGGTGGTGATGAAGCCATCCGTGCCCTCAACGGCTCTGATCTCGATGGCCGTCAGATTGTCGTAAACGAAGCTCGTCCTCGTGAAGGGGGCGGCGGAGGTGGTGGTGGTGGCGGCGGTCGTGGAGGCCGCGGCGGTTACGGTGGCGGCGGCGGCCGTTACTGATCCTGAGCGAGTTTCCAAATAAGAAGCTCATAAGGTGGCCGAACTTGTTCGGCCACCTTTTTTTATTGCTCTCAAAATGTACCACTCTCCCCAAACAACTATTTCTGCTGAATCAGACTCATCCCAAACCATCGTCTCAACACAAACTCGCCCAACACACTGATTACCCCAAACATTGATGTCCCCAGAAGTGCCGACACAAACACAGCGGCATACAAATCAGGAAGCGTGAACGTGTCCTTCTGCTGGATAATCGCACCCAGCCCCGGCTGACTCGATCCCACAAAAAACTCGCCAACGATTGCCCCGACAATAGAAGCCCCGGCCGCAATTCGAATCCCACTGATCAGGTATGGCATCGCTGTCGGAATCTGCAGTCGAGTCAACACCTGCCATCGTGTCGCCCGGTAAAGACGAAACAAATCCAGCAACTCAGGATCCACCTGCATCAGACCGGTGGTCGTATTCGTAATCACTGGAAACAGACAGATCAAACAGGCAATCAGCGCGATGCTGAAGAATCCTCGACCAAGACTCACAAGGATGATTGGTGCGATCGCAACGATTGGGATCGTCTGCAGCAGCACCGCATACGGGTAGAGCGTCACTCGAATCAGTCGAGACTGCGAGAATACACATGCCGTCAGAATGCCAATCGTGGTACTTGCAAATAAACCCGACATCGATGCCGACAATGTTCTCATCAGCCCGAGGACCAATTCATGTCGCATCCGAATAAGAGCCGACCCGATCGCCGCTGGTGAAGGCAATACGACTCGTGGGATCTCAAAGATCCGAATCATTGACTCCCACAGAAAAAGGAATCCTGCAAAAAACAAGATCGGCGCGACCCACTGACGAAGATACAACCGAACGAATGTCATCTCTCAGCACCCCCATCCTGCAGGATCGAAGACAATTCGTTGGTGAGTCGAAAGAAGGCCTCTGATCGGCGAAATTCTGAACGTCGCGGATGCGGTTCGTCCACCCGCAATTCTCCCAGTTGACGCCCCGGTGAACCCGAGAGCACGATCACGCGATCACTCAGAAATATGGCCTCGTGCAGGTGATGTGTGACCAGCATCGAAGTGAGCCGTCTTTCAAAATGCAGTCCGGCAAGATCCTCCTGAAGCTGTACTCTCAGGATGTCGTCCACCGCGGCCAATGGCTCATCCAGTAACAAAATCGCAGGGTTCTGAAGGATCGCCCGTGCCAGCGAAAGCCTCATCCGCATTCCACCGGAAAGCTCACGTGGGCGTTTATGAACATCTTCCCGCCGAAGCCCAACTCGACGTATGACTTCAAAGATCTGACTTTCCGACGGAATACCCTGCCGCACGTCAGTCGGACCCAGTTCAAAAGGCAACACCAGATTCTGCCAGGCTGTTCTCCATGGAAGAAGTGCCGCCTGCTGAAACACAAAGCCGATCCGAGCACCTGCTGGAGATCGTTCCGACCCACAGCCGACCACAATCTCACCCTCTGAAGGCTTCAACAGACCCGCAACCATCCTAAGCAGCGTCGATTTACCGCAACCAGATGGACCAACAATCGAAACAAATTCGCCCTCCCGCACGTCCAGCGATATCGCTTCGACAATCAGCCGCTCATCCGCTCGAAAACGGTGTGTCACGCCCTTGATACGGATGCCCTGATTCTCCGGGGGCTGCATTGATACTCCAAGGCTGTTCTTCAATCACTGACGCCAAAGCCGCTTTGGGGGCTGTCTCATTGATTCCGAGACCCTTTTCCTTCAGATTTTTGCACAACATGCCTTCCTGGCCAGTCTGCATGCCTCTCTGTTCTGAAAGTTGTTCAGGATTTCAACGACGATTTCGTTGAACACTGGTTACTCGAAGATTTTTGCAGCGGTTAAACTGCCTCTCTGAGAGTTTGACTTTTGGAGAATCAATCCCGGAGCAATGAAGTGATTAACGTTCGTACATGCTCATTCACCTTTGCTGCACTCGCCGTCACAACGCTGATTTCGCTGTCTCCGGACGTCCTTGCTGCTGCACATCAACCGATCAGCCATCAACCCAATTCCAATCAGCCCAATGTTGTTGTCATTTTCATGGATGACATGGGCTATGCAGACATCGGTTCGTTCGGAGCATCCGGCTACAAGACCCCGGAACTTGATCGAATGGCCGCAGAGGGACGAAAGTTCACTGACTTTTATGTGTCACAGGCCGTCTGCTCGGCGTCTCGAGCATCCCTGCTAACGGGTTGCTACAACATTCGGATTGGCATCCTCGGGGCACTGGGTCCCGGCTCAAATCAGGGGATTCATGAAAATGAAGTCACCATAGCAGAAGTCTGCCGTCAAAAGGGGTACGCAACTGCGTGCTATGGTAAATGGCATCTCGGACACCACGAAAAGTTTCTCCCGCTGCAGCATGGTTTCGATGAATACTATGGGCTGCCCTACAGCAACGATATGTGGCCCTATCATCCTGAAGTCCTGAAGCTTCCAATGGAGGAACGTCTCAAGAGATGGCCCCATCTTCCTTTGATCGAAGGCAACCGAGTCATTAACAGTCAGGTCACGGCTCACGACCAGACTCAACTCACAACAGCCTACACTGAACGTGCTGTGGACTTCATTCGACGTAACAAACAAAACCCATTCTTCCTCTATGTCCCTCATGCAATGGTTCACGTTCCGTTGTTCGTCTCCGACAAGTTTGTCGGGAAGAGTGGCCAGGGAACATTTGGCGATGTCATGATGGAAGTGGACTGGTCTGTCGGACAGATTCTTGGCACTCTGCGAGACCTTCAGCTTGACCGAAAGACACTCGTCATCTTTACCTCTGACAATGGCCCATGGCTCAGCTATGGAGAACATGCGGGATCAGCCAATCCACTGCGCGAAGGCAAAGGCACCATGTTTGACGGCGGCTGTCGCGTCCCCATGATCGCATGGTGGCCGGAAACTATTCCTGCCGGCTCGTCGTGCGATATTCCGGCAATGACCATCGACCTTCTTCCCACAATAGCCCATCTGACCGGAAGTACACTCCCGGAACATTCGATTGATGGCCGAAATATCTGGCCTCTTCTCTCGGGACAGCCAGATGCCAAATCACCGCAGGATGCCTATTATTTCTACTGGGGAAAACAGCTTCAGGCCATTCGCAGTGGTCGATGGAAACTGCACTTCCCTCATGATTACAGAACTTTAAACGGTGCCCCGGGAGGAAAAGCTGGTATCCCCGCTCGCTATGTAACCGAAAAAATCCCAATGTCGCTTTTCGATTTGGTCTCCGATCCGGCAGAATCCGTGAATGTCGCAGACCAACACCCTGAAATCGTGGCCCGGCTTTCTGAACTGGCAGAAGCCGCTCGCCGGGAACTCGGGGATGGAGAACAACGTGGTGCCGGAGTCCGTCCTGCCGGAACACATCAATAACACCCAAAGTCAATCCCCCTGGCTGCCGCAAAGAAACTCTGCCTTTATGTACCTCCGGAAGTCCAATTTCACTGGTCTGATCGTTTCATGTCTTGCCGTCTGCATTTCATTTGTTTTCTGCATGCCAGATGCCATCGCACAGGGAAATTCTTCCGACACTGAGAAAGACTTTTCTATTCAGACAGTCGACGTTCAGGGTAAACCCGTCATCGTTTCGAAAGAACACTCTGCGGCTGTGACGGTCGTCTGCTTCCTCGGAACTGAGTGCCCTCTCGTGAAGCTCTACGCAGAACGTCTTTCCGAAATGGCAGTCAAGTATCAGAGCGGAGATGTTCAGTTCATTGGCATCAACAGTAATCGTCAGGACTCTTTGGACGATATTCGGCAATTCCTCAGCGATCATGAACTCTCGTTTCCACTCGTTCAGGATTCAGGAAATCGGATCGCAGACCTGTTCGGAGCAATTCGAACACCCGAGGTCTTTGTACTCGATCGCGAACTTCGCCTGGTTTACAGCGGCAGGATCGACGATCAGTTCAGCCCTGGCATACAGCGCACAGCGATTGGTCGAGCTGATCTGAAAGAAGCGATCGAAGAACTTCTTCAGGGAAAACAGGTATCGGTCCCGAAAACACAAGCCGAGGGTTGTCTGATTGGAAAAGTCCGAAAACAAAACTCGGTCGCTGATCCCGCAAAGGCAATTACATATTCCAGTCACGTTGCGGGGGTACTCGACAGACACTGCGTAGAATGCCATCGCACGGGCGAAATCGGGCCATTCTCTCTGGAGTCATGGGAGGATGTTGAGGGCTGGGCTGCGATGATGGTGGAGGTCGTTGACAATGGCAGAATGCCCCCATGGCATGCCGACGATTCACACACAAAGCTGGCGAACTCTCGTGTGATGCCCGAGTCCGACAAAGAGATCCTCAGACAATGGGTTGCAGCCGGAAGTCCTCGAGGGGACGAATCGTTCAAACCCGTGATCCCCGAGCTGGCCAGTGGCTGGCAACTTGAACGAGAACCTGACATGGTCATCGCGATGCGTGACAAGCCCTGGAAGGTTCCCGCGGAGGGCACTGTTGAGTATCAGTATTTTGTGACAGACCCGGGATTCAAAACAGACCAGTGGGTCACCGCCGCTCAGATCATTCCGGGGAATCGATCTGTTGTTCATCACGCAATCGCCTTTATTCGCCCTCCGGATGGCTCTGAGTTTCGCGGCGTTGGCTGGCTCACGGCTTATGTCCCCGGTCAGAGACTGATTCCACTTCCAGCGGGCCACGCAAGAAAGGTTCCCGCCGGTTCAAAAATTGTGTTTCAGATGCACTACACCACCAACGGTTCTCCTCAGGAAGATCTCACAAAAATTGGCCTTCTGTATGGAAAGCCGGAAGATGTGACCGATGAGGTCATCACGCTGATCGGCATTGATCAGGATTTTGAAATCCCGCCACATGCAGCCCGACATGAGGTTTCCGGGAAGGTGCGATGGAAACCAGGACAGGGAAAACTTCTTTCGTTTGCTCCTCATATGCATGTACGAGGAAAGTCGTTTCAACTGGATGTGGAACGAAGTGGAGAGTTGTCGACGATCCTGAATGTGCCAAACTATGACTTCAACTGGCAACACTCCTATGTGCTCAGCCAGCCTCAGGAACTCGCTCACATCGATGAGATTCGCTTCAAAGCAACGTTCGATAACTCTGCACAGAATCCATCAAATCCCGATCCGACTCAGTGGGTGAATTGGGGAGATCAAACCTGGGAAGAAATGGCAGTCGTCTTTCTTGAAGTTTCTGAACCTCTGCAAAGGCAATCGATCCCTTCCGAGCAAAAGACCGATGCATCAACCGCCGAGATTGATCGGAAGATCGAGGATTTTGTGAACAAATTCTTTGAACAACTTGACGCCAACGGCGATCAGGTTTTGCTGAGATCTGAAGCGCCCATTGCCATCCGAACTGAATTCTGGCGATACGATCACAACGGTGACGGACACGCGGACCGGGCTGAGGTCACTGCTATCGCCGAACGTCGATTCAGACGCTGAACGCATCTGCAGCGAACTGGCTATTGATTCTCCTGAATGAAGGATCACCAAAAGGGACCCATTGCTCATGCTGAAAGACGCGTTTGACCGGATCATGCTCTGGACGGTCGACCATCGACGAGTCACAATTTTTGTGATTATTCTGCTGACTTCCATTTCACTCGTTGGCTACCTCAGACCACAGTGGGTCCGGGAACTTTTTGTTTCCGCCGAACAGCAAAAGCAGGAGTCTTCCGACACTGGCAGCAGTAGTCCCCAGGAATTGGCCCCGGACGTCGATCCGGTCAGTCTCTCTGAGTCCGACGCCGTGATTGTCGTTCAGTCCACGTCGTTCTTCACGCCCGAGGGTGTGAAGGCCATGCGACATGTCGTGGAACAACTGGAATCCATGGAGACGATTGACTCGATTCTCTGGATGGATCGTATTCCGCTGCTGAATATTTTCGGACTCCCGGAGCCATTGTTTCCACGATCCGAAGCTTCTCCTGAACGCTTCAAAGCGGCCCGGGATAAGGCTATGAAACACCCGCTGGTCGGAGGACAGCTGATCTCCGACGACGGAGAAACCATGATCCTGCTAGTCAACTTCGACTGGGATTTCATTCGAACTGACGAACAATGCACTTCGGAACTCAGGCAGGCAGCCGAAAAGGCAGCAAGTGACTTCCCGGAAGTACCGCTCAAGTTTCAGGTCACCGGACAAACGCCCGCGGTCATCACTTCGCTCCAGGCACACGAAGCCAATCAGGTGAAGTACCAGCTGATTGGTTACGGTGTGATCGGAGTCATGGCGATCGTCCTGTTCCGAGGTCTGCGTGCAGTTCTGATTGTTGGTCTTGCACCATCTGCCGGTGTGTTCTGGACGCTTGGAATTATGAAGTTCTTTAACCTCCGTGACAATCCGTTCAATGACGTGATTCTCCCGGTACTTCTGAGTCTTGTTGGACTGACTGATGGTGTCCATTTGATGGTTCAGATCCGAAAGCTGCGAGCAGCAGGGAATTCAGAACGAGAAGCGGCAAGAACAGCGCTTCACGAAGTCGGATACGCATGTATGCTGACATCTCTGACGACTGCAATCGGTTTCGGATCGCTCGGTCTTGCCCACAATGTCTGGGTTCAGGACTTTGGCTGGTGCAGCGTTCTCGGCGTGTTGCTGACATTCATCTCCGTGATCACCATAATCCCAGCAGTGTGCTCGACGTTTCTTGGTCGTAACATACACCTTGGCCATGAGAAAAGTCTGATCCACCAAAATCTGACGAAGATCGGGCGACTGGTCGAATGGGTTCTTAAATACCCTCGCCGAATCAGCATCGCGGGCATCGTGATCACGCTCGTTCTTACCGGGATCTCGCTAACACTCCGTCCCGATGAACGACGCTCGAACTCCCTGCCGGAACACAGTGAAGCCTATCAGGCTTTGTCACAAATGGACCGTGCACTTGGAGGACTTGAGTTCGCTGAAGTGCGAGTCTCGTGGGATCATACAATTCCAAAAGAATCACCAGAAATCCTGAAGACCATCTCCGATGTTGACGACCTGATTCGATCGGAATCGATGCTTGGACGCCCGCTCTCTATTCGCAGTCTTGTCGATGCACTGCCAGGAGAAGGACGGGCTGAAGAAAGAATGGCGATGCTCGACCTACTTCCTCCGCAGCTGAAGCGAGCCTTCTACACTCCCGAGAATCGCGCCGCAAATGTGACGTTCCGAGTCCAGGACCTTGGCATCGCTGCCTTTGGTCCGGTGTTTGAGCGAGTTCACCAGAAACTGACTGAACTGGAAGAATCGCATCCGGGTTTCAAGCTGAAACTGGCGGGTGATGCCGTCTGGCGCTGGGAAAATCTCTATCAAATTGTTGTCGATCTCGCCTCAAGTCTGGGAACGGCAGCGTTCATTATTTTTGTCGTTTTGAGTATCGCATATCGCTCCATTCGAATCGGCCTGATTTCTGTCTTTCCAAATACACTCCCCCTCGCTGTAGCAGGTTCGTGGCTTGTCTGGCGCGGCGAATCGCTGGAACTCGTAAGCGTCTGCTCGTTTACTGTCTGCCTGGGTATCGTCGTCGATGACACAATCCATTTCCTGAGCCGCTTTGAAGAAGAACGAACTCGGCGATCCAGCAGATCAGAAATTATTCAGCATGCCTTTGGCAATGTCGGAATCGCTATGGTAATGACAACAACTGTGCTGGTCGCAGGATTTTCGACAGTCGCATTCAGCGACTCCAGAGACCACCACATCTTTGCATCGATGGGCGCAATCACAATTGGTACCGCACTCATCGGAGACATGATCCTGCTTCCGGCTCTCCTCGCGTGGCTGGGCCCACAACCTCCCACACCGAAATCCTAATCAGACATTCCATTGTCGTGGATCGCTCCGCGATCCAACACCCCACAACTCCTTGCCACGGTGCCCCAAACCTATCGCCACGGTGCCCCAAACCCGTCACTACGAAAACCCCACCATCAAAACTGACTCTCCTTTGGAAAGGTCAAAACAACAAATCGATTCTGTGCGTGAAGCTGCGTAGGTATGTGAAATCAGCTTTAATTTTGAGCTGACTCCGTCGAAAACCATCCGACCACCTTCTGTGGACTCAATCCATGCCGACTTGATCTCGCCGTCGATACGAATCGTAAACTGAGGGCACGCAAAGGGAGCAGAAAAACGAATCTGCAGCATTGCCCCGCTACTCTTCGGAAGACGTTCGATTGTGGTCAACTCTTTAGCAGCCCAGTATCGCGCGATTTCGCTGAGCTTCATCCACACAACGTTGTCGTATCGTCGATGAACACGTTCCACAACCGTTTTAAAAACCTGAAATCCATGCTCGGTGCCATTGTAGTAGATGCCCGGCCAGTGACAGACCATGATCGCCGGCTCGCCTCGGTCAATCACCTCCACCATTCGACCAGCTTGAAGATCTTCTGTGATGAATTGATCCGGATGCCCTGGCTCTGTCCCGTCCCAGCCGCCAAACCAGTCACCTGTGCAGCCAATTACGGAAACCACGCACTCAGGTACTGACGTTCTCAACCCTTTTGCATACTCAACGCGAGGCACAACACTTTCTTCACCTGTGTACAGAAACTTGAAGTAATGAGGAATCTCCGCGCCATAGACACCTCGAACAGATGCCAATGTTGCTTGTGCGAGTTCCGGTACAACCCGGCCTGCGAATCCGCCCGGAGTTGTCACTCCTTCACAGGGAAGCCCGGCGTTTTTCAGAATGCTGAGCGAATAGCTGAGATAATCCGTGAGCTCATCAACAGATTTGCCATCCGTCCAGCTCCAGTTTTCCATCCACCGAGGCCCCCGTTCAGGATAGGGACGGCCAGTTCGAGTATCGATGACACGGGTGTGAGTCGCCATCTCCGGATGAATATCCCACGCCGGAAGCAACAGCGTCCGGATTAACTCAAGGCTCTCGTCCAGTTGCCGAGACGACCAGCCTGGCATCTCTCGGTCAACCCAGCCGACACATGCCGGCTGAGGCACAACACTGTACTTGCCCCGAACGCCGTGCTCTGCACACCACTCTCCAAACTTCCGCACAAAAGCGTCCGGAATTTCACGGGGCCATGTCCACCATGACTTTTGGTAATCGACTCTGTCAGGCCATGCTGCAGAAAACTGTGGCATGGCGTAATACGCAAGATTGACCAGACACGTTGAGTCGTCAATGATAAAAGAAAGCGGAACTCGTGATGATGGATTGATGACCTGAACCGCAGCATCCTGCTGAGGCCGTTCACCCTGCGTTTGTCCCGCCAGCAACGGCCCCGTCATTGCCGTGGCCGATGCCGTGGCCAGAAATTTTCGCCGAGTACTGGTTTGCACCGGATGACCTCCTCGCTTCTGAAGCCTGCTGTGAAAGCCGCCGAAGTGATGCTTCATCAATGACAACTCCCTTCGGTTGTCGCTTGATCAGCTCCACTACCGCGATCACATCCTCGTCAAAACATGGTAGTCCCAACTCCGAAAGGCGATGAGCAACCGCTTTGCGACCACTGTGTCGGCCCAGCACAAGCGATATACCGCCTGCTCCGACCTTCTCTGGGCGAAATGGCAGATATGTATCCGGGTTTTTCAGCAAGCCATCCTGGTGAATACCAGCTTCCGTAGCAAAAATGTTGTTGCCTCCAATCGGCTTCATCAGCGGGATCTGCACGCCTGTCAGTTCCGCGACCAGCTGACACAATGGTGCCAGTTTCGTTGTGTCAATCCGATGGTGCCGACCATATTGATCTTTGTGCAGTGTCAGTGCCATGACAACTTCTTCGAGCGAAGCATTCCCCGCCCGCTCGCCAATACCGTTGACAGTACACTGCACAACGTTAGCGCCCTCTTCAATGCAGGCCAGTGTATTCGCAACTGCCAGTCCCAGGTCGTTGTGAAAGTGAACCGCCAACAAGGCCTTTTCAAGCTCCGGCACACCGTCTCGAATCGCCCGCATAAAGGTGCGAGACTTCTCCGGTGTCAAAAAACCAACCGTGTCCGGAAATCCTATGGTCGTTGCTCCCGCCCGAATTGCCGTCCGATAACACTCACACAAAAAGTCCACCTCTGTCCGACTCGCATCTTCAGGACTGAAGGCAACAATCCGAAACTTCTCCGCCGCATACCCAACCGTCTGCTCGATGATCCCCAAAACTTCGGTTTTTGATTTACAGAGCTTGTATTCTCGATGCAGCGGACTCGTCCCACAAAACAAACTCACTCCCCGCTTATGAGGCGGGTTCCCTTCAAGCGCCCTGTCTGCCGCATCAATGTCCGAACGCACGGTTCTGCAGAGCGCTGTCAGTACCGGTCGAGTTATCACACCAATCATCATTCGGATCGCTTCAACATCCGCCTCAGATGATGCCGGAAAGCCAGCATCGAGGGAATGAATTCCGGCATCCTGCAGAGCACGTGCAATACGCAGTTTCTCAAAAGGCTCGAGCGTCGCTCCAGGCATCTGCTCGCCATCTCGAAGTGTCGTGTCACTGAACAACACGGCACCACTCTTCTTGTGGTGACCAATAACTGCCTGACGAATCGAATCCGTTACTCGTCGGGAAACCTGCTCCAGAAACGTTGAACGACTCATGCAGCAAATGCTTCCTGTTACTCAAATACCTAATGGCCAGCCACGCACAAAACTGTCCGAATCGACGGCTCTTCAATCAGAATCGGCATTCTGAAGCGAAAACTCCGCGGTTACGAGCCAACTCCACCCCTTGAGGTCCCCACTTGACGACTTCTCCTGGCTTCACACAAAAGAAGACACCACCATCCAAAATGTAGGATGGGCATTCTTGCCCGTCCCGCTCTAGTTCGAGGACTGCTGCGGCACAGGGCTGTGCTCAAATGTAGGATGGGCATTCTTGCCCGTCCACGCGCTGGTTCGGGTGCTGCAACGGCGCAGGGACGTGCTCGGGCAGGAATGCCCAAGCTACATTTGGCGGTGCGGCTCGGGAAGAGTATTTTTCCCTTTCACTGTTTCGGTTTAAGGCCCACTGGCTATGATTTCGATTGATCGCACGGGAGTTTTGCCTGAAGCAGAGACCAAAAAATGCGACATCACATTGATGTTCTGCCACAGAAGTTAATTCAATTGAGTACAGCTGTGCTGGCGGGCGGAGTGTTTGTGCTGTCCGGTTGTGGCGGAGAAGGGGGCGGGGGTGCACAAACGTCACCAACAACTCCTGCAGGCGCAAACTCCAACGTTGTTACCGGAAGCGTCGCCAGCGCGTCCGGAAGTCCGTCGTCGCAAAAACCAAGAGGGCGTGACGAGATTTACGAAGACGAAAAGGGCCAAAAGTGGTTTGGGAAAGTCCCCTACGACGTTTTCTTTGACAAACCTCTCGAAGTTGCACGCGACAGTACATCAATCGGGAATGCCGCAGCAAACGCCGAAACCTCCGGAAGTGGAACAGCAGAGACCACAAAGGATCCGGCTGGAACCGGCTCAACAGACACCGCAGCAACAACACCAGCCGAATCGACAACTTCGGCCGAGACCAGTACTCCGAATTCGGAATCTGCAACACCTTCGGGCGCCGGAGATTCAAGTGAATGGAAAGACCTGATTTCGGTTGCTGTGATTGATGCTGAAGTCAAGAGTATTCGAAACTTCTTCACCGAGAACCTGCAGTCGGTAGGAAATTATAACTCATCAATGCTCATGCTTCCGCCTAAGGCCGCATCTTTGGGTGTCATGGCCGGAGTCGCCATGGAACATCCCGATGCTGTCACATGGAAAGAAGATGCGATCTACGTTCGCGATCTTGCAAAACAAATGAACTCTGCACCGCTTCAGCGAGGTGCCAAAGACCAGAAGCGACTGCTCGCACTGTTTGAAGCAGTCTCCGACACTCTCAACCGGTCCAGGCCAGCAGGACTCTCGGAACCCAATTCAGCGGACTCATTTCCGGAGATTTCCGAAATGGGTCTCGTCATGGCTCGCATGGAAGAAGCGGAAAAACGAATGAAAACGGAAGCCGGCAGTCAGGGATCGTTCCAGACCAACAAAGAAATGGTCAAGCATGAAGCATCGATACTTGCGACCCTGACTCATACTGTTTCGATGCCGGGTTACGGGTATGGTGATGACGAAAAATTCGTCGGCTATGCGAACAACGTTGTTGATGGAGCGAAGGCAATCATGAATGCTGCGGAGGCAGACGATTTCCCGGCCTATGAACTCGCGCTCTCTAAAATTACGACCAACTGCAATGCCTGTCATGGTGAATTCAAGAATGACTGAATTCGAAAATGACTGCTCAAGGAATTCTGCTGTGAAGTCTGCCTGCCACCAACTTCTGAACATCCTCCTGTTGACTTTTCTTGCCGCTGCTGCAGCACCCGCACATGCTGATACAATTGTCCTGAAGTCGGGTCAGCGGGTTGAGGGAGAAGTCCTGAAGGTTCAAAAAGACACGCTGTTCGTTGACATCGGAGTGGACGTAATCCGGATTCCCGTCGACCAGATCCAGGAACGTATTTCTCAGGAACCAGCGGTCGAAGAAAAGAGCCGGAGTGAAAGCGGAGTATTTCTGTCCTCTGAGCTGCCCGAACGAACTGTGAAGGAACTTGTCGCAACATTCGGAGAAGGAGTCGTGCTCGTGCAGACTCCGGATGGGCTCGGCTCCGGATTCATCATCAATGATCGAGGATACTGTGTAACGAATTACCATGTCGTCGAAGGACAAACCCGCGTTGCGGTGACCATCTTTCATCGCAGCGAAAACGGGGATTTCGAACGGAAGGCAATTCGCGATGTCAAGATCCTGGCTTTGAATCCGTATTTCGATCTGGCACTCCTCGAAATCCCTGCACAGGAAGGTCTGGCGTTTCGCCCCGTATTTATCGCTGACGACGATACTCACCGTGAAGGCGATACCGTCTTTGCGATCGGCAGCCCCCTTGGGCTTGAACGTTCTGTCTCCGAAGGAATTGTCAGCACTCGCAATCGAAACATGGATGGAATTGTCTACATCCAGACAACAGCTCAGATTAATCCTGGTAACAGCGGAGGCCCGCTCTTCAACTCGAAAGGGCAGGTTGTCGGTGTCATCAATATGAAGCTCACGTTTGGTGAAGGACTTGGATTTGCAATCCCGATTTCCTATCTGAAGCATTTCCTGAGAAACCGTGACGCATTCGCATTCGACAAGACCAATCCCAACACCGGCTATCACTACCTTCAGCCACCGCGCCGATCAAATCCCAAACAACCCTACGAAGTTGCACCATGATTTGCTCAACAGCTAAACCGAGCTTCTGATGCTGCTGTTCCTGACTGTTGCCACGGTTTTATGGCTCACCGTATCGATCCTTGTTCTGGCTCATCGCAAGCCTGGTTATAGTCACCTTGTGCATACGATCAGTGAGCTGGGTGAAGTCTCAACTCCTGACCAATCTCTTGCTGCGTTTGCTGTTTTTCTTCCCGTGGGAGCGGTTCTCGTGGGGCTGAGTTTTATGCTCAGCGACCACTCCCGATCAGTCGCCGGTCTGGCAGCGGCTATTGGAACGGGCTATCTCGTCGCCGCATTCTTCCCGTGCGATGTGGGGTCACCCGTTCGAGGGACGATGCGCCAGGATATGCATAACCTGGGTGGCGCGATTGAATATCTTGGTGGTGCTGCCGCTTTGTTCTCGTGCGGCGAAACCATCCATTCATATTTCCGCCCGGCGGGTCTTGTGGTCTTCGGCACCGCTGTGGCTTTGACCGCGCTTCCACAAAAATCCGTCCGTGGGATGATTCAGCGAATCGGAGAAACCGTGCTGATGGGAAGTCTGATCTATCTTGTCCGGGAAGTTGCCTGAGGCTGTTCAGGGACTCAGCCAACTACCCTGGAACCGCATCATTGTCCCGCGGAGACTTTTCCGCACCGCGTTTCTTCATCTTCTTGATCAGCTTGGCGGCCAGAGCAGTCCACCCGGTTTGATGGCTGGCACCGAGCCCGCGACCATTCTCGCCGTGGAAATACTCGTAGAACAGAATCAGATCCTTCCAGTGTGGATCGTCTCGATACCTCTTATCTCCTCCATGGCATGGACGATCACCGCTCGCATCCGGAACAAAGAGAGACACCTGACGACGCATCAACTCCTGTGCGACTTCTTCGAGGTTCATCATGACGCCGGAACCAGTGGGGCATTCCACCTTAAATGAGTCACCGTAGAACTCATGGTATCGTTCAAGAGATTCAATCAACAGATAGTTCAGAGGAAACCAGACGGGGCCTCGCCAATTGCTGTTTCCTCCAAACATCCACGAATCTGAATCTCCGGGAACATAAGCAACGCGATGTTCCTGCCCGTTCGAGTGGAACACGAATGGTTTGTCGGCGTGAATCCTTGAAAGAGAGCGCACACCATGTGGTGACAGGAATTCGTTCTCATCAAGAATATACTTCAACAAACGTTCCATGCGTTCGCGAGTTGGGATCGCCAGCAGCAACTGTTTGCTTGTCCCGTCTTCCCAGTTACATCCCCGCTCCATAAACGTGATATTGCGAATCTGGTCGCGCCGATGTTCAACAAACCACTCCATTCGACGGCGAAACCCGGACAGACGCCCGATCACTGCATCGTCCAGCAATACCGAAGTAAACAGCGGAATCACTCCCACCATTGAACGAACTCGCAGGGGAATATGCTGGCCGTTGTTGTAGAGATGGTCATAGTAGAATCCATCCTGCTCGTCCCAGAGCCCGGTATCTCCAAGAGAATTCATCGCATCGGCGATCTCGATATAGTGTTCAAAGAACTTTGAAGCCATATCCGAGTATGCCGGGTTCTCGCTGGCAAGCTCCAGCGCCATGGTCAGCATTCGAGCACAGAAGAATGCCATCCAGGCTGTACCGTCAGCCTGGTGCAGGTGGCCACCGGTGGGCAGCGGCTTTGAACGATCAAAGACACCAATGTTATCCAGCCCCAGAAATCCGCCGGCAAAGATGTGTTTTCCCAGCAGGTCTTTGCGGTTCACCCACCATGTAAAATTCAACAGCAGTTTCTGAAATGTCCTTGCCAGAAACATCCGATCCCGCTGACCAGGGGGCCCCGTCTTTTTGTAGACTCGCCAGCATGCCCATGCATGAACCGGCGGATTGACATCACTGAAATTCCATTCGTAGGCAGGAATCTGCCCGTTCGGATGCATATACCACTCTCGAAGAAACAACAACAGCTGCTCTCGAGCAAAGTGGTTATCCAGATCGGCGAATGGCACCATATGAAATGCGAGGTCCCAGGCCGCATACCACGGATATTCCCACTTGTCAGGCATCGATACGATGTCTCGATTGAACAAATGAGGCCAGTCACCGTTCCGAATTGATTTTCGCGACTTTGGCAGCGGCGGCATGTTGCTGTCGCCTTTCAGCCAGTCATATACGGCATAGTGGTAGAATTGCTTGTTCCACATCAGCCCGCCGTAGGCCTGGCGCATCAGATTGCGACGGTTGTCATCCAGGTCAGTTGGTATCTTGCGATCGTAAAATTCATTGCCCTCCTGAATTCTGTCCGCAAACAACTGATCAAAACTCTTTCCGAAGCTTTCATTCGCGGGTTCAGACTTTGCCCATAAACGCAGACGCAGCACCGACTCCTCGCCGGCCTTGAGCACAATCTTATAGGCAGCCGCAGCCTTTGTGCCGGTGTTGCCTGGGTTAACCGCGTCCTTCTTTCGACCTACAATGTACTCGTGAAATGCGTCCTTGAAATATCGACCAGCCAAAGTCTGATCGTGGAGATACCTCGGGTTCGATTCATTCTCGGTGAACAGCCAGTTCGGTAGCTTTCCATCCGGTCCGACATCCGCTCCAAATACAAAATTGCCCAGCGACGAATGGTCCATGTGAACCTGCTGATCCGCCCCAAGCGACATTCGCGGTTTCGGCCAGCAGCCTTCGTGCTGACAACCCCACGTCCAGGTATTGCGAAACCACAGCGTGGGCAACAGATGAATGGTTGCAAGCGCCGGTCCCCGATTCGCGACCGTGATCCTGATCAGAATGTTGTTCGGCGATTCCTTCGCATATTCCACAAGCACGTCAAAGTAGCGATTGCGATCAAAAATGCCTGTATCAACCAGCTCGAGCTCCGTGTCGTTCCTGCTGCGCCGCTGATTATCATGCACAAGTCGCTCATAGGGATACTCTGTCTGAGGATACTTGTACAACGCTTTCATGTAAGAGTGTGTGGGAGTGGAGTCGAGATAATAGTACTCTTCCTTCACGTCTTCTCCATGGTTCCCCTCATCCCCGTTCACTCCGAACAATCGCTCCTTCAGAATCGGATCCTTACCATTCCACATTGCCACTGCAAAACAAAGCCGACACTGGCGATCGGTAATTCCCAGCAGCCCATCTTCACCCCAGCGATAGGCACGACCACGTGCATGGTCGTGAGGGAACGACCACCATGGCTTCCCGTCATGGGAGTAATCTTCGCGAACTGTACCCCATTGACGCTCGGCGAGATAAGGTCCCCAGCGTTTCCAGTTGGCTCCGCTCTCACGCCGATTTTCCTGCTCCAGCCGCAGCTGTTCAGCACACTGATCCGGGTTCATGCAGAACTCGCTCCTCAAGGTATTCAGTCACGGCCAGCCGGAGCCAGCGCTGACTCAAATCGACTTCGCAGCTCTTCGAACGGCTCGTTACCAATACTGACTCGCAACAACCAGCGAGAGACCCCACAACTTTCCACAAAGTCCAGCTCGTTGTAGTGTGCAAGGATCGTGTAAGGGCAACACAACGTAAAGATGGTCCCGAGATTTGGCCCCTTACAGACCCGCAACCGATCAAATACACCGGGCGTTGTCTGTGCCGAATTCCGCAGCAGGATCGACATCAAGCCCCCGGTTCCGCCATTCTCACGCTGAATCTGACGATACTCGGGCTCCTGCCAGACCGCAGGATGATAGACTCGCTCCACTGCGGGATGTGCAGCAAGGAACAAGGCCAGTCGCTCAGCACTGGAATTCGTCATTTTCACCCGTTGTTCAAGGTCGTTCGAATTCTCCAGCAATACTTCTGCGTCCATGTCACACAACAGTTCCTCAAAGTCATCAACGATGACTTTTCTCAGTCGGTCCGCGTGACGCCCGGAAGGATTGATCACCAGGCTCCCCGCCAGAACATCGCCTCGGCCACTGAAGTACTTTGTCAGGCTGGTCACCACCATATCCGCATATGGCAGGACGTTCAGATTCAGACAGGCTCCCAGAGTGTCATCGACAATCAGAATGAACCCGTGCTGATCTGCCAGCCTGCGAAGCCGAACAAGATCCGGACATGTCAACAAAGGATTCGTGGGAGTTTCACAAAACACGGCTGCGATCTTTGCAGATTTCAGAAGTGATTCGAGTCGATCAAGCTCAGCCGAATTCCCCGCCGGAAGAAACGTGTAGTCCGTCGGATGAAATCGCTGCTGAATCTTCAGGGTATCCACATACGGGAAACCAAACTGCACTGTCGGAGATTCCGGAAAGATTTCCCGCACCGCCCGCCACGCAGACGCAATCGATGACATCCCCGAAGCACCCAAAAAAACGTCCGACTCGGCGACACCCTGAAGCCTCGAAATTCGCCGACGAATCGACTGACGACCGGGAGTCTCTGTAAATGTCACCGGACGACCGCTCAGACAGGCTTCCGCAGCTCGAGATGACACCACTTCTCCCGCATGTTGCCAGTACTCTTTCAGAATGGAATAGTGATCCGGCGAAACCGTCACCAATGTTAAGCGGCCATCCCCCAGCATTCTGGATCTCGCGGAATCACCACCGCGCCGGGCCACATAATCAATCGCCCGCTCCGCAACTCGTTCGGATGGAAACACCAACCCGGCTCTCCCTGTACCGGCTGTCAGAGAATCAACCAACTGGCGGACAAACGGATGGAGACAAAAGCGAGGATACGCAGCCTGAAGCCGGTCCACGACCGCAGCCGCACCTTCTTCATAGGCAATATTGTCGGCCCAGGTGGGCAGGCAGGCCGACACCGCATGCGGAGAATCAGGCATCGGCAGCCCCAGCTCTGAGGCATGACAACGTGGACTGGTCAGCAAATTCACGGATGTCGGCGCTTCTGAAAAAGACGTCATCGGATTCGGGCGTCCCGAGTAAATTTCTGGTCAGACTGGATAAACAGGGAGATTTCTGCCGCATTGTGACCGGTACACACTGATTCGCAACTGGTGAAGTCTGGTCCCGGAGAAAGTTGCCGCTTATGATAGGCTGTGTATACGTCGCTACTGTGCAGACGTTCGCATCTCAGGCCGGTTCTTGGAGAATCCGCGATGAAACTAAACTTCCGGAAGTCGATCTTGACGTTTGTTGTAGGCACAATTGTGGGTGCCGCCATTTTCCAGTACTGGCCACGGGAGACCGCTAAAGCAGCGGTCGCTCACGGAAATGACAAGTTCACGATGGTTACCGTCCCGCTCGCAGCACCCGGCGAAGCAGAAGCCGTCTTTGTTCTGAATCACCTGACCGGCGTCCTTCGAGGTGCTGCTCTCAATAACTCAACCGGAACGTTCACTCACCACTACCTTAGAAATGTGGCAGCTGATTTTCAAACCGCTGCCGCAACTCCCGAACCCAAGTTTGCAATCGTGACGGCTTCCGCGAACCTGCGATCAACCGGAACGAATCAGCCGGCAAACGGTGTCATCTACATCGGTGAACTGTCTTCCGGAGCTGTCATCGCTTACTCGTTCAGCCTGCCTCGTGGCAATCGACCGGTTCCTGGGCCACTGGAAGTGACCAAGATGGACTTCTTCCTGTTCGCAGAATCCGTCGGCCAGTAAAGCTCCGGCCGCAGGTAACTGGTCAGTGAACAAAGAGCAGCAAGAGAGATCTTCCTCCGCAACGGAAGAAGATCTCGCTCAAAATCTACTTCTCTTCCGGTAGCTGCACCTGAATGTGAAGATCACGAAGCTGGCGATCATCGACACCGGACGGAGCTCCGGTCAGAAGGTCGGCGGCTTTCTGCGTCTTCGGGAATGCGATGACGTCGCGAATGTTGTCGTCACCCGCCAACAACATCACCCAGCGATCAAGTCCCATCCCAACCCCGCCGTGCGGAGGTGCTCCGTATCGAAGTGCTTCCAGCAGAAATCCGAAACGACGCTCGGCTTCCTCCGGGTTGATCTTCAACAGGTCAAACACCTGCTGCTGAACAGCCGAATCGTGAATTCGCACACTGCCACTCGCAGCTTCGTATCCGTTGACAACCAGGTCATATGAATCTGCACGCACCCGACCCGGGTCCGTCGTCATGTACGAAACATCTTCCGGATTCGGCTGACAAAACGGATGATGTTCTGCATCAAATCGCTGCTCTTCAGGATTCCAGTTCACCAGTGGGAAGTCGATCACCCAGTGGCACCGAAAGTCGGATGGATCGTAAAGTTTCAGCTCTTTCGCCAGGCGATTTCGAAGAGCAGACAGCGCGGCTGAAGTGACCTTCGGCTGGTCGGCAACAAACAACAACAGGTCTCCGTCTTCACCACTCATTTTCTGAATGATCTGCTGCTGCTGCTCATCACTAAAGAACTTAGCAATCGTGGACTCCAGCTTTCCACCAGCAACCTTCATATACGCCAGACCTTTCGCCCCGAATTCGCCGACGAAATTCTTGAGGTCCACGTCCAGCAGCCGACGACTGTACTTCTCCGCTGCCCCCTTCACATTGATCCCGCGTACACGCCCGCCGGAACCGATAACATTTCGGAATACACTGAATTCACTGGCAGCAGCAATCGCTCCGATATCAATCAGCTCCATCCCGAACCGCAAGTCCGGTTTATCAGAGCCAAAACGCTCCATCACATCGGCATATGTGTACCGCGGCAATGGCAACGGAATTTCCACACTTCTGATCGATTTCATCACATGTGCTACTAGCCCGTCGATCATGTTAAGAATGTCGTCTCGCTCAACAAACGCCATCTCGACGTCTATCTGAGTAAATTCTGGCTGACGGTCCGCTCGCAAATCCTCATCCCGGAAACAACGGGCGATCTGGTAGTATCGATCAAAACCGGCCACCATCAGGATCTGTTTGTAGATCTGCGGAGACTGCGGCAACGCGTAAAAACTGCCAGGGTGAACTCGACTCGGAACTAAGTAGTCACGAGCACCTTCAGGAGTGCTTCGACCCAGCATCGGTGTTTCAATTTCAAGGAAGTCACGAGCATTGAAGTACTCCCGCACTGCCTGTGTCAACTGGTGCCGAAGTATGATGCTCTTCTGAAGTTCAGGACGCCGCAAATCCACAAACCGATACTTCAGCCGAAGCTCTTCGTTTGGCAAATCTCCGCCTTCGACTTCAAACGGTGGCGTCTTACTCCTGCTCAGAATCTCCAGACCCTGTACTCGAACCTCGATCTCGCCCGTCGCCAGCTTCGGATTGACGAGCGCATCACCGCGATAACGAACTTCGCCCCGCACTTTGACCACGTCCTCACGCCGCAGCCGACGCGCCAAGCTGTCGATCTCACTGCTGTCTTCGGTGTTGAAGACAATCTGAGTTTTTCCGTAGCGGTCGCGGAGGTCAATGAAAACCAGATTCTCGCCATGGTCCCGATAACTGTTGACCCAGCCCCCGAGAGTTACAACCTGACCAACATGGGATCGTCGAAGTTCACCGCAGTGATGAGTTCTGTGCACGAGTGTTCAAGTCCGCGGAAGGCTGCCTGTAAGTCAAAATAAGTCAGCCGGGAATCGCCTGGAATTGGTCTCTACCCGCTGTTTCAACGACGGCGAACGACTTGCCTTCCGTCGAAAGACAGAACGCCGTTGAGCGGGCAGTATAGAGAGATGACCGTCAACAGCAAAGAAAGGTCGGTCAGCCACCTCAATTTGGTGACTTCCAGGCCTCCTCATTTGATTTCAACAAATAAAAACGCGGCAACGTGAAGGAATTTGACACTGTAAGCTGAAGTCTGCCTTAGGGTGCGAAGTCAACAGTAATCAAAATTCTTCTGACGTTGCCGCGTGAGCCGACAGTCAAAGGAGGATTTCTTTGATTCTGAGACCCTTCAAAACCCTCCACTTGTTTCAATCGCAGCAGGTCCCGGATTCCGGACACCAATCTGGCAAATTTAGCATCAAAATTGGAAATTCTCCTCAAGTCCCTCCAACCAGCAGAGTTACGAAAACAGAAAAAGCCTGAGTAATCGAACTAAATTCAATCACTCAGGCTTTTGAGATTATCGAAAACTGTACTTATGCACAGTTGAATTGGCGATGCAGCCGGTGTTTATGCGGCATGATCAAGTGTTGCACCACTGTCTTCGGATTCGTCTTCGTAGACGAGGTAGTAAATGCTGGAAGCTGCTTCTTCCAGGTAGTGTTTGATATTTTCGCTCTGCACCAGCTCGATCAGGTGGTCCAGAGCTTCCACAACACGGTCTACTTCTTCGCTGCTGATTTCTTCGTATTCTTCGTGGTCTGTCATAGCTTTTGCTTCGGAGCATAGGGTGACGGAACAGAACATCGAGCGCATCTGCGAAGTACTCGATTTGTCAGACATCCATATTCGTTATCGGCCGAAACCGGGTCTCGGCTTTCGTTGATTAAGTGTGTCGGTAACCCTGGAGTCTTTCCCCCATTGGGGAAAAGAATGCCTGTCGGCGAAATCCGTGGCATCAGGAAATCAGGCACATCACGCAGAACCTGCTGACTCATCCATGCAAAAACGGCTCAACCCATACGACCGGGCTGTGTGCAGCAACAGAAGTTGCCGGATGTTCCCCGGACTGTGTGGTTTTTGGACTACGTTTCTGATGTGAGTCATGGTGGAGCAATTGAGCTCCCCAGGAGTTCTGAAGAAGACGAATCGGAGATGATGCGGAATGGCCGTGGCTGATTCCAACTTTCGACCAGCAACCGGTGGACCGAACGCAGAGACTTTAGCAACAGACATGCCTGAGGCATGGATACTGATGCGACAGTCGTGTGATTCGGATTCCCTCAAGCGTGTAGTCGTTTCATCGCCTTCATTTCTGATTGGCCGACATCCTTCAAGTCATTTGACGGTCGCAGATCCAACGGTTTCAGGTCGACACGCGGAACTTGTGCTTGTAAATCAGGATCTGTTTATTCGAGATTTAAACAGCACAAATGGAACACTTCTGAACGGTCGTCGGATACAGAATCTGACTGGGCTCAAGAATGGCGATGTTATTCACATTGGCAGCGTGATGTTCACACTGCATCGGGCCGCTGAATTTGGTTCAACAGCCACGGTCACTGCCGATGTATCTGCAGAAGCAATTGCCCAGCTGCAGTTCGATAAACTCCTCAAACGCCCCGGGCTTCGCCCGTTCTTTCAGCCAATTGTACGGCTTGATGATCATTCACGAATTGGCTTCGAAGTGCTGTCACGGAGCTTCCTGGTTGGCCTTGAAACGCCGGAACGGATGTTCAAGGTCGCTGCACAGCGAACATCTGAGGCGGAACTCAGCAGCGTTTGTCGTTCTGAAGGCCTGAGAGTTGGTGAAGCACTGGGCCTCGATATGAAGTTCTATCTCAATACACATCCGGTGGAACTTCAGGATTTCCAGCTGATTAAATCGCTCGCGAATCTTCGCCGCGAATACCCTCAGGCACAGATCGTAATCGAGGTTCATGAAGCTGCCGTGGCTTCGATTGCATATTTGAGTGAGCTTAAGGCCGCCGTCGCCGATCTTGGCATGGAACTGGCCTATGATGACTTTGGCTCCGGACAGGCTCGCCTGAAGGAACTGTTTGATGTTCCGCCGGATGTCCTGAAATTCGACCTGAAATTTATCAATGGACTGACGTTCGCATCAGTTCAGCAGAAAAACACCATCCAGTCTCTGTTAAGGCTGGTCCGCGATCTGAATGTCGCACCTCTTGCCGAAGGTGTTGAGACAGCAGAAGAGGCAGCAATCTGCCATGAGCTCGGCTTTGAGCTCGCGCAGGGTTACCTCTTCGGTCGTGCCGAACCCGTTTCACACTGGACCGCCGACGACAAGACAAAGTGATTTATCATGCAACTGGCACGTCAAGGTCAATCGCAGGGCACCGATGCCGCATTGCTGAACGCGCTGCTGGCAGGGGACAACTTCTGGCCATCGGACCCTAAGAGCATTCAGGAACTCGGGCTCTCAGAACCGTTCCTCGAAGCTCAACTTTGCCGAATCCTGCTTTCGGCCGGCAATCTCACGGGCCGATCACTCGCGACGGAAATCTGCATCTCGTTCCGTATAGTGGAACTTCTGATGGAGCGACTCCGCGCTCGCAGACTCGTCACCCACTGTGGAAGCGCAAGTCTCAACGACTATGTCTATGGCCTGACAGAAGAAGGCCGCAAGCGGGCACAAACGTTTCACAGTGAATGTGCATATACCGGCCCTGCTCCAGTCCCGCTGATGGACTATGTCATTTCTGTCGAAGCGCAGGCAATCGGTGATGAACCAATTCGCCGCACAGAACTGCAGGACGCCTTTTATAATGTTTCGGTCAACGACGACCTTTTCGATATGATCGGGCCCGCCGTAAATTCCGGCAGCGGCATGTTCCTCTACGGAGCTCCCGGAAACGGCAAATCAACACTGGCCCATCGAATCACAAGCTGTTTTGGCCAGGAAGTCTGGCTGCCTTATGCAGTCATGGATGGACGTGAAATTATCACCCTGTTCGATCCTGCATATCATCAGCAGGGAGAGCAGCCCGGTGAAGGCAGCACTTTCGATCGTCGCTGGGTGCGAGTCCGTCGCCCGACTGTGGTCGTCGGCGGTGAACTGACAATGAGCAACCTCGAGATTCGCCACGATCCTGTGACCAATCTCAGCGAAGCGCCACTTCAGATGAAGAGCAACTGCGGATGTCTGCTGATTGACGACTTCGGTCGACAGCGGATCTCTCCGGAAGATCTCCTTAACCGGTGGATCATCCCGCTCGAAAACCGACATGACTTTCTGACGCTTTCAACCGGAAAGAAAATTCAGGTTCCGTTTGAGCAGATGATCATCTTTTCAACAAACCTCGATCCCGCAGCACTCGTCGATGAAGCATTTCTGCGACGAATTCCCTATCGAATTGAAGTGAAAGATCCGGACGAGCGAGAATTTCAGCGACTGTTCCAGATCGCGGCCGAAAGACTCGGCTGCGTCTATGATCCGGAATCCGTTGAATACCTGCTGGCCACTTATTATCGACCATCAGGAAGAGCACTCCGACGCTGTCATGCTCGCGACCTGCTCCTGCAAGTCCGCAACTACTGCACCTATCACGATTTCCCCTTCGAAATGCTGCCCCAGTATTTTGACGCCATCTCTGGCTGTTTCTTTACTCGTGTTCGTACAAAGGACGACGTATGAGCAAGTCAGAAGTTATCACAACCTCAGTGATCGGCGAGTCTGCTCCGCAGCCCTCGATCATGAACCACATCAAGGATGTGGCGGGCTACCAGTTGGTAGAACGTGTGGGGCTTGGAGGATACGGCGAAGTCTGGAGCGCTATCGGCCCCGGTGGATTTCGTAAAGCTGTCAAAATCCTGTTCGGCGCCATGAACGGACCCCAGGCGGAAACCGAACTCAAGTCTCTGCAGCACATGCGAGAACTTCGCCACCCGTTCCTGCTGAGCATCGAACGTATCGAAATCATTGAGGACCGGCTGATCGTCGTCACCGAACTTGCCGACAGCAGCCTCGATAAACGCTTTCAGCAGTGTGTTGCGGCAGGAGCCCGTGGCATTCCTCGCGATGAACTGCTGGGATATCTTCGGGATGCTGCCGATGCCCTGGATTTCATGACTCAACATCATGGACTTCAGCATCTCGACATTAAGCCCGAAAACCTGCTCATTCAGGGAAACCACGTTAAAGTCGGAGACTTCGGGCTCGCAAAGCACATTGGCAATACTGCAGCCGCTTCCATCGTTCGCGGATTTACACCTCTCTATTCGCCTCCCGAACTGTTTGAAGGCAATCCGTCCCGCACCAGTGATCAATACAGCCTGGCAATCGTCTATCAGATCCTGCTCACCGGCACCTCGCCGTTCAGTGGCAGAACCGCCGCGCAACTTACTGCACAACACCTCAAAAGCACTCCTGACCTGACGCCTCTGAGTCCTACAGAACGAGGGGTCGTTTCCAGAGCACTTTCAAAAAATCCATCGTCGCGATTTCCCGGATGCCGACAGTTTATTGATGAACTGTCCCGCAGACGTCCAGTCCATTCAAACACCCCGAAACGAACTCAGAAGGGTCACTCGGAATCCTCCGGACTGACACAGGTATTGAGCCCAAACCAGGCACTCCATGCGGGTGTCCCGCACGTGCGCAACGCGGCTCCGCTGTCACCTCCCGATCTCCTGATCGCTGCTGAATACCGTCCGACTCTGTTCGTTGCCGTCGGTGGACTGGGTATTCGAATCGCCGAAGCACTGCGTTCAAAACTTGCTGAACAGTTTGGAACCAGCGATGTTCCATCTTTCGGCTTCGTCTATATTGACTCCGACAAGGATCCACTCAACGCTGTTCTTCGATCAGATTCCGGGGCATCTGCAACCCTGCCCGTCACGACCGTCCCGATCCCGCTCAGATCTACTCACGATTATCGCAAGTCCGCTTCAGAGCATCTCTCATGGATCAGTCGCCGCTGGCTCTTCAACATTCCCCGCAATGGACACGTTGAAGGTATGCGGCCTCTCGGACGCCTCGCGTACATTGACCACCAGGCGAAAATTCGCAGCTCCATAAAGTCGGTACTGACCCGTATCGGGCTCCCGGAGTCCATCGCAGCGTCCACAACCGTCATCGGCGGCCCGGTTTCTCACGATAACCTCGACATCTGCCTGATTGGGTCTGTCTCTGGTGGTACCTCAAGCGGATGCCTGATGGATATCGCGTATACAGTTCGAGGCTTGTCCGGATTCACCTCCTTTCGCAGAATGAATGTTTCAGCAATGCTGGTCCATTCAACCAGCGTCGGTCAACAGCATTCAGATACGCACGACGCAAACGCCGCCAGCTTCCTCAAAGAACTCCTTTATTACTCGCTGCCCGGCAACGCAACGCCATCCGGAATTCCCGCGCCCGTTCCCGGACAACCCTGTGGTCCGTTTGATTCGACAATGTTTGTTCATCTGGGAGATGACCTGACGAATTCAGCATATTCGCATCGAGTTGAAGATGTCGCTGAATATCTGCATCTGTGGTGTGCAACCGAAGTTCGCCGACAATTTGAAACATGGAGAAAACTGCAGAAAGATAATGATGAAGCTCCCGCGGAGACATCCATCCGCACCTTCGGACACGCCGCAATTCAGGGAGAACTCTGGGCCGATGCAATCCAGAAGGCTGATTCGCTCACTTTCCGGACCGTCAAACGCTGGCTGGATATGCTGCAGTCCGCCAACGCAAAGCTCCCGGTCAAGTCCGAGGAATCGCTTCGAGTACTTCTGGACTCTATGCACATTTCCGAAGTTCGCACTGCTGAACTCATTCCGGCTATGCTCCGTGGTGATACCGGGCGACGAATCGAACAATACTCTGCCGATCTATGGAATCGGATCACAAAGAATGCCGATCAATTCAATGATCTTGATCTGCTGATGGAACTCCTCACAAACACAATCAGTGCTGACGCATCGGCTCAGGGAACTTCTGTTGAATCTGTTGCAAGAATCGCTCAGTCCGTGAGGCAGGAACTTGCCGCCAGACTTCAGAATTCACTGTCTCTGCTGAGCCGCCAGCTCACAGCTGATCTCGACGATCACGGTCGTCTGTATTCCGCAACTATTACGCTCACAACCTGTCGCCAGGCTGTTGAGCAGGCACTCGTGGCCTGCCAGGACCAAAAAGAAGATGTCCAGGAAGCGTTTTCCCGGATCTGCGGAGAAATCGGCTCCGAAGACAACTCTGAACACGACATCAGAGATCTCAATGTCGCTCGGTCCTTCACCCGACAGTACTGCATGCTGCTGCTTTGTCAGACCGTCGCGCAGTGCGTGATTGCACATCTCACGGCACTGAAGGATCATCTCGAACGACATGAACGAGAAACACTCGCACACTGTCGAAAACTGCTTCGAGATCTCGTCAGCGGACTCAGCACCGAAATTCCCGCGGATGTCGTCATCCCGGACGCAACCCTCGAATCGTTTGAATCGTGGATTACTCAACATGGACATTTCAAACTCTCGACACTGACGAAGAATCCGTCAACCGGCAAACAGACGATCGCGACGCTCTCAGCTGATGCGATGAACTTCCTTCTTGACAAAGATCAGACAGACTCCGCAAACAACACAACGCCGGCCGCTCAATCGTTTCCCGCGAATGCTCATCCCGTGATCCGCAATGTGGGGGGCAGCCGCCGAGTTCTCGCGATTCTGCCCAAAGCCACAGACCCGGCAGCGTGGAAATCCCGCTTGGAAGCAGAATTTGGTCCATGCGTCGCTACACAGCCGATGCAAACGTCAGATGTTTCTGTCTACTGCGAACTCGAATCCATCCCGATTCCGTGGATTCTCGAAACCCTGACCAGCCATCGCCCTCGAGTTGCCGAGATCTCAGAACGAGTTCACGCCAGAAACGATGTCGCCTGGTAATCGTCGATCACGTTTCGAACGACTGCTCTGATTCGCTAAGATTCAGCCAGCATCAGGTGATCCTCAAAAAGACGGCAGTCCGCCGGTCTCCTCCTGATGCCGGAGAATCCGGTAATGCCTGTTGTGCGTGAATTCGTTGACTGGAACGCCCCGCTGCTTCCCGCTGCGGCTGACAGCCTCATCAGGCGTTATGCAAACGGCAATCAACTGGATATGTCGAATGTACGTGTGGTGGTCAATGGACAAAGAGCCGCCCGAAGACTGCTTGAGATCCTCGTACAGAAGGCTCAGTCCAGGTGGCCTTCACTGATCCCACCTCGATTCAGCACTCAGCAGCAGTTTCCCGAAGTTCTCTATCCGCGAAAAAAACAACTTGCCGACGACCTCACTCAACTTCTCGTCTGGCGCAAGGCTCTCACTTCTATACAGCCACGATTTCTCAAAGATGCGCTGCCACATCTCCCTGATGATGAAGCAGTTCCTGCATGGATGGCTCTCTGCGAGACCCTCCGACGTCAACACAATGAACTAGCGTCCGAATCGATGAACTTTGACGACCTGAGCAAAAAACTCAGCAAGGCTGGCAATCTTCCGGAAGCTGCCCGCTGGGAAGCGCTAAATCGGATTCAGAAATCTTACCTGAATCATATGGATACCCTCGATCTCTGGGACAAACAGGCCGCCCGATTGTTCGCTGTTCGGAATTCCGAATGCAGAACAAACGAGGACATCATTCTTGTTGGTACGATGGATCTTGATCAGATCGTGCGGCAAATGATCGTCCAGGTCGCAGATCGTGTCACCGTGATGATCCATGCCCCACTGTCCGAAGCCAGTCGCTTTGATGAATATGGCTGCATGATCCCCGAACATTGGACCAGCCAGCTTCTCAATATCCCCTTCGAAGAAACTCGGATCGCAGACAACCCGACAGATCAGGCTCGACATGTGCTGCATGAACTCGCTGCACTCAATGGTCAGTTCCGAGCCGATGATATAACACTCGGAATCGCTGACGAAGACTTTATCTCGACACTCCAGCAGGCTCTCGAAGATGGCAGCGTGAAAAGCAGATGGCAGATCGGAATGCCCGTCAGTCGCTCTCGACCATGGAAGTTACTTCATGCCATCTGTCAGCATCTGAATTCTGCACGCAACGGGCTGCCCGGAGATTTCGACTCACTTGCTGATCTGGTGCGTCATCCCGATGCAGTCGACTGGATATCCATCCGACTCGCCGGAATATCGCCTCACTATAACGGACTGGACTGGATCACCGAACTGGACCTGTACCAGTCAGATCACCTGCAGACGACTCCCGGAATCATGCTCGGTGAACCCTCACGCAAAAAGACCGTAACTGACGTACTATTCATCGTGAACCAGTTGCTCGAACTCCTGCTACCGCCTGGAACTCTCCTGGCCGTTCCTGAAAAAATGGCTCCGGAAAAAACGACTCCGACGAAGAACAAAACGAAAGCGGCAGCGGCCCGCCAAAAACAGCTCAACTTCGGCGATGGTGAATCCGACGCCTCATTCTCGCTCGTGGGTCAACTCGGGAAAAAACGTCCGCTCAGCCAATGGGTGTCGGGCTGCATACGAGTACTGTCTGCTCTCTATCATGGTCGCCCAATTCAGCCGGACTCTTTGCCGGACCGAGGCCTTCAGCACTGCATAACAAGTATTCTCGATCTCATGG
Source organism: Planctomyces sp. (assembly GCA_016795105.1). Taxonomy (GTDB): domain Bacteria; phylum Planctomycetota; class Planctomycetia; order Planctomycetales; family Planctomycetaceae; genus F1-80-MAGs062. The sequence continues at coordinate 110,118 of JAEUIH010000003.1, read as the reverse complement.
AATCGCTTCGACGAGTACCCGATCCGGTTATTCCACGATGCTCTGCGGCACAGGCCATTCAACTGGTGCTTAGTCAGATCGCATCGAAGAGTGTTCCGCCTGATGATGATCCTGAAGCAATCGATATTCTCCATTGGTCCGATCTGACTATGGACGACGCGCCTGTGCTGATCCTGACAGGCTTTAATGAAGGAAATATCCCGGAGTCATCAACCTCCGACGTGTTCCTCCCAAACAGCTTCCGCTCTTCTCTCGGACTTACAGATAATGATCGGAAACTTGCCAGAGATATCTGCGCCATGACCGCCATCCGACACAGCCGAAAAAAGGTTGTCCTGATTGCCGGAAAAACCGACGTCAAAGGGAACCCACAAACACCAAGCCGACTCTGGTTTTCCGCAGAACCAAAGTCACTCGCCGAACGTGTCCGAAGGTTCTATGGCTCGAATTCTTCCAAAGAGTTTTCGATCGACACTGATACCTCCGAAACTGCTGCGTCACTCGACAGCCTGAACCGTCGAGGCCACCGCCGACTCAGTGGATTCACAGTTCCTGAGCCTAAACTTGTCCGACCCAGAAAAGTTCCCGTGGAAATCTCCGTCACGGCATTCCGCGAATATATCAACTGCCCTTATCGCTACTTTTTGAATCGAGAACTCCGCCTCCGTTCAGTTGATAATCAGGTTCGCGAACTCAGTGGGGCAGCCTTCGGAAATCTGATTCATGATGTACTGAAGTCGTTTGGAGAATCCAAACATCGAGACTCGAGTTCTGCCTCAAAGATTGAGGCATATCTCCTCAAAGAACTGGAGGTTCAGGCCTCAAAACATTTCGGACATCTCCAGTCAGCAACAATCGCCGTTCAGTTAAAGATGGCAGAAGACCGACTCGTCGAATTCTCAAAATGGCAGGCAGAAACTTCAGCAGAAGGCTGGCGAATCCACAGCATTGAAATCAACGGCCGCTGCGATGGGCTGAGTGACCTTAAGAAACGCAGATATGCGCTCGTTGGAAGAATCGACCGAATCGACCAATGGAAGGACTCCGAGCTGTTTCGAGTTCTCGACTATAAGACCAGTGACAGTCCTCAGGAACCTCACAAATCCCACAAACAGGGAGAACAGTGGATCGATCTTCAACTTCCTCTCTATAGAACTCTCGTTCGTGAAGCCGGTATCACCGGAAAGCTTCAACTCGGCTATATTCATCTGCCAGGAGATCTCTCAAAGGTCGGCCCATCTATGGCCGAATGGACAGATCAGGAACTCGATGAAGCAGATCGCTTCTCCCGTGAAATCGCAACCGACATTATCGATCTGAAAATCGATCGAGTCGAACCCGGCGATCCTGCTATGCCATCGGACTTTGCCGCCATCTGCCAGGAAACGGTGATCGACCGCAATATTCCCTGGCTCTCATCAAACGACGCTTCGTCGGCTGATTTGCAGTGACGAGTCAATGCTGACTGAACTTCCTGAAACGAATTGAGCCGCGAGGATCACTCGCGGCTCAGTCTTTACCACTTGTCAGCCGTCTCCGCCGACAGCCCGCCGTCAGGCAAACTATCGACAGTGGCCATGAGGACGTCCCCATCCACCACGACCGCCACCATAACCGCCATATCCATAGGACGGATACACAGGAACATACTGGACACGAGTACGTCCGTAGCCTGGGTACCCGCCGCCAAAGCCGCCTCCATATGGATTGCCAATCCCGCCTCGGCTATATCCAAAACTCATCCCGTTGCCGTATCCCGATCCATAGTTAAACGAAATCGAATATCCGCCACGATTCGAGTAATGTCGGTGATCCGCTCTCGATTCCGATGCACTTGCCATCATCACTGCACCAGCCGCAACCACCATCATGAGTAGTCTTGTCATTGTCCTCTGCTCCTAACACTGAGTTTGGGGGGAATACAAACCCGGCCGAACAGCCGCTTGTAGCGATCGCAAGACGTTGTCCCCGAATTCAGACCAGTTCTCTGCTCCGTGGTTGGCCTGATACGCACTTGCTGCATGTTCGACCGGGCATTGTCACAATTTTCTCGTATGTTGAACTCAGCTCCGTCTGAGATTGTTTTCATTTCAACGTAGAGCGACCCGCGTTCCAAACTCTGAAGAACTGCCACGATTGATCCATAAGTGTTTTACGCAAAACACCTTATGAAAATTTGATTACGTGCCAAACGTCCTTGTACAAGATCTACATGTGCCGTCAATTCGACAACAGACGACATCAAATTGATGCCACTACTGGGCCTGTTTCGGACCGTTTTGCCGAACCCTAACTCCACCGCTGAACGATACCGCTGCAGATGCGATGAATTTCAGTTTCCGACTGCAGAACAAGGTTCCCGGTGTCATCGATTCCAACACACTTACCCGCGATCAACGAATCGCCCGTCTGTACCAGCACGGACTTCCCGTTCAGCAAATGATGGAAGTTGGCATCCGCAAGAAAGCGTCGAGGCTGACTGGAGGCTTGCTCGATCAGTTCCTGAAGCTTGATCAGAATCGTCACAAGGATTTGATTCAAATCGAACACCTGATGTTCGAGGTCAAACAACGACACGGCCCTCTGACGCACTTCAGCCGGTGCTCCCTGAAGCGAATTATTGACGTTGACGCCAATCCCCAGAATCAGGCCCGTCTTCTGAATGTCAGCGTTGTCACGACGAGAATCCTCGCTGCCGAAACGACTTCCAACCAAGTGCTGCTCTGCCAGAATACCACAAATCTTGCGATTCCCGACATAGACGTCGTTGGGCCACTTCATCAATACGGTCTGATTGCCGCAAAACTGAGCAAGAGCCGACCTGACCGCCACCCCTGTCACTATGGACATCAATGGCCTGCGATCCTCCGGCAGTCCCAGACTCGCAGCATTCATCACCACAGAAAACGTCAATGCTCCACCGGATGACCACCACGAATTCCCTTTTCGACCACGCCCCGCCGTCTGTTCGGCCGTCAAAACCAGGGACGGTGACTTCTCAAGAAGTGGCTCCAGCAACTCAACGGCCGTCTGATTCGTGGACGACAAAACAGAGTGAAATTCCACATGGTTTAGAAACGTGGATTTCAGAAGCAAAGGAATATCGAAGACGGGGTGGCTGGAGAGATTCATGCAAACAGCATAGAACAATTCAAATTGAACGCCAGCGTTTTTAAATGTCTCCAGGATTCAGCTCAATCGCCTGAAAGGCAAACATCGTGGTCAGATCGGGAGTGCAGGGAAATTCGTTCGACGTAATTGTTCTTGGATGTGGCGGTTTTGGTTCATCTGCCGCGTGGCACCTCGGTCAACGAGGAGTACGTGTTTTGGGAATCGACCAGTTCTCGCCACCTCATGACCAGGGCAGCTCACATGGGGAAACCCGAGTCATCCGAAAAGCATACTTTGAACATCCCGACTACGTTCCCCTCCTCCACCGTGCCTACGATCTCTGGCTGCAGCTGGAACAGGAATCTCAACAATCACTTTTCAATCGCTGCGGATTGCTGCTCGCAGGACCTGCTTCCGGTGAAGTCATCGCTGGTGCTCGCGAATCTGCGAGACTCTATCAACTGCCCATCGAAAACCTCTCACAGACAGACTGCAGAGGGCGATTCCCTTTGATCAGAGTCCCCGATGACCTCGATATTGTGTTTGAAGCAGACGCCGGATATCTGCACGCCGAACGATGCGTGGAAGCACACCTGAAACTTGCTCGATCCGCTGGTGTTCAGTTTGCGTTCAACGAGAAGGTCTGTGAAGTCCATCTGGCAACGGACTCTGTACGCGTCGTAACGTCCAAACATGAATACCATGCTGCGTCACTCGTCGTCACTGGAGGCGCTTGGTGCGTACAGTTGCTTCCCGAATACTCTCAATTGATCAGGGTCCGCCGAAAAACGCTCTTCTGGCTGCCGATTTCTGATGCTCGCTGGAACGATGAACGACAATCAACCATTCATCTGATGGAATTGCCCGGCGGTACGTTCTATGGCTTTCCCAGTGTCGATCGAAATACGGTGAAAGTTGCCGAACACTCAGGCGGAGAACTGTCCGACAATGCTGACAACATCAATCGTTTGATCAGCGAAGACGATTCAATCGGAGTCCTGAATTATGTTTCGAATTGTCTGAGCGGTGTCACTCCGTCAGTGGCCCGAGCATCCGTATGCATGTATTCAATGAGCCCCGACGGGCACTTTCTGATCGACCGCCTTCCTGACGCCCCCGTCGTTATTGCCGCCGGCTTCTCCGGACATGGGTTCAAATTCACGTCCGTCATCGGCCAGGCCCTCGCCGACCTCACCCTCCACCACTCCACCCCCCTCCCCATCCAGTTCCTCTCCCGAAAAAGGTGTCACGGACCGTTTTGGTAATTTAGGTAAATTTTCGCGGCCTGCCCCTCGGACGAACACTGCTTTCCATTCCCAGTCTTTCAACCGTCGCGATGGTCCATTCATTGGTTCCATATGGAAGATTTCGGGAGATGCTGTTTTGCAGTCGGACCGACTCCTCCTGCGTCAGTGACTGATTCACTTTCTCAACCCAGCCCTGCAATCGCTTCAATGGCCACTTTGCAAGCTTGACCGGCGATGAACCTTGAAGCCAGTTGTGCAGACTGCTCCATCGATAGTCCTCTGCACGCTCTGCAAACCCGGCATTGACCGATTCTCGCTCCACGTACCGACAGATCAAATGAAAGTAATGCTCCGCTTCGACTGGAAAGCTCTTGTATGGTCCTTGATACACATGTCCATAACCTGTTGTTTTCCGATGCGCGTGATGCCTCTGGGTATGCGTCAATGTGATCCAGCCCATGAACTCAGACATACACCCGGCCTCCTGCGGAGACAGGACGAAGTTCCAGCGATCCGGCAACAATTGGTATGCAAACAAATGGACTGAGAACTTCTGGAGCCCTTCATCAATCACTCTCTCAAACGCTTCGTAGTCTGCCTCTTTGTAGAAAACAGGCTGACAGGCGTTCCCTCGATTCATCACATGATAAATCGCTCCCTGCTCATCCGCTCGGGGTAACCTTGACATCTCGACTGCTCCAACCAGGTATGACTCGATCTGGAATTTGATCAATGAGCATACAGGAACGACACACACGCACAACCAAAGTCAACCCATTCTACCAAAACGGTCCGTGGCACCTTTAATGGGGGGTCAGGGGCGGAAAGGGGTTCTGATGGGGGCTTCGTCGTGAGGGATGGATTCCAGCAGACCGCGGATCAGCCAGTTGATAATCGGGTGGCGATGTCGAATGCGGATATGCATGGGTTCAGGTTTTGCGCCCATTCTTGCTTTCGGGTCGAGTGCTGTACGTCCATATGAGATACGACGACATCCAAAGGCGATTGCGTCATCAATGCAAATCTGAAGCAGTCTGAAATAGAGAGGCGCCCGTTCATTGACCGAATAGTCAAACCCGATGTAGTAACCAACAGATGTGTCTCCGTCCCTGATGCTGGTGATAAAACCAACAATCTCATCACCAAGCTTCGCGATCGTACATCGAAACACATCGCAGGCATGTGCTGCAAGTGCAGGCAGATAGTCCGGACTCAGCGAAATCGGTCGAATCGCCGCCTTGTGATGGACGTTCTCATACAGCCTGTAAATCTGACGGCAATATGGCTTCAGGTCGGTGACGACTTCCAGCCGGATTCCACAGGCTTCAGTGTCTCGGATGATTTTTCGGGCTCCACTCCGGTACTTTGAAGCAAGGTCGTTCAGATAATCATCAAACGATTTCCAGTGTGGAGGCACTTCGAGCACCATGTTGGGATCTGTCTCAACCGTTCGGTAATCGAACGAGTCCAGTTCAGCCACGCCCACCGATTCAGCGTCCGTCAGATCCTTAATCATTACCAGATCGGTCTGTCCGGCAAGTCGTTCAGCTCGGCGAATGCGATACAGCGCCTCCGCAACACCTGCCCATAGTGCTTCTCGAGAGTAACCATCAGCGAACGCCACCGCGTGCTGGCCCCATGACAACAGGTTTCCACAAACCAGGATCCGCCCGCGAAGGCGAGAAACAGCCCTTCCCTTGACATTGGATGCAGCTTTCCGGACCACTCCCCGCAGCTTCTCACGAACAGACTTCGGAACGGAGAGCTCACCTGCAGTATCAACTGTCGTTTCCGCCAGAATCTTTGCCCCATTGATCTCCAATACCTGAGCCGCGATTGCTGCTACCGGACGGCGATCGGCAAACAGGAGTGCATATCTTCCGCTGAGTCCTTCCGGCATCGCCTGTTCGAGGATTCTCAGATATTCACTCGACAAAAACCATGACTGCCCTTTGGTCACTGCGTCCCAGTATTTGGTCGGGAGATAGTCAATGCGATCTGCGATCGCAAATTCAAATCCGGTCGTTGAGTGCCGCTTGCGATGAGCATCCTTCGCTGCCTGAAGGCGAGAACTCATTCTTTGGTGTATTTTGCTTTTCGGAGGTATCTCGTTCACCGTTCGCTCCCCGATCAGTGCCAATCTCGTTCCGGACGCGATCGAAGCTGATTTGCCTCATCGTCACCCACGAACTCCATTGTCTGCGGATCAATTGTCAGCTTTCGCTGAAGGATCCAGGACAGCGCAGCGGCATGACAGGTGACATGCGAGTTTCGCATCACCTCTGGATTTGAAACGGTCTGCTCGCGAGATTTCACGCAATCAAAGAAGTTTCGAGCATGGTCTGAAACGTCGAGGCCCTTTACTTTTGCGGCAGCATCCTGCAGATCTCGTTTCAGTGCGTCCGAAGAGACTTCCGTCTCTCCGCTGTCACCGGTCTCCAGCCAGCCGTCTTCTCCGACAAACCGGACGGGGCAAGTCCCCAGTCGAGTAATCCAGTTTGGACCACGGTCTCCGAATGGATTCGGAAGAAAGTCGAGTACCAGTCGAACGCCATTCTGATATTCACAATTGACGCCATTGGCAAATGGTTCATATGTGACAGGCATCGTTTCATCCGACTGGTTCGCCCACTGACACAGGTCCACCGTGTGAGCTCCCCAGTCCAGCAGCCGGGCTCCGGAATCAAAGTCATAATAGCCTCGCCACTTTCCGGCCACGTACTCGCTGTTATACGGTCGCCATGCCGCAGGCCCAAGCCACAAATTCCAATCGCAAACATCCCGATTCGGCGAAGGCTGAGCTGGAAGCCAGCTGTTGTCCAACGTGGGCACGTAGACCGACGCATACATTGTCTTAAGTTTTCCAAGCTTCCCTGAATGTGCAATCGCTGCCGCCTGCTGAAAATTGGGAACGCTGCGCCGCTGTGTTCCTGCCTGAAATATCCGGTCTCTGGATTTCATCGTTTCAGCAAGCTGTCTACATAGATTGATCGTAATCCCACATGGCTTTTCGCTGTAAACATCCTTACCCGCTTCAGCAGCCAGCATCGAGGCCGCCGCATGCCAGCGATCTCCTGTGGCGATCAGGACGGCATCAATATCGGGTCGATCGAGCAGTTCACGAAAGTCACGGTAGAGCCGGCAATCTTTGTTTTCATAGTATTGATCAACAAGCAACTTCCCTGCATCACGACGACTGGCCTGCACATCCGCAATTGCGACACACTGCACGTCCGGCAGCTTGAGCATCGCCTGCAGGTCATAGGTGCACCGAGGTCCAATGCCGATGACTCCCAGAGTAATCTTCTCCGAAGGAGCCACTGTTCCTCCTAATCCCGGAGCGTGGGCCGGAATCACCATAGGCGCCGCAGCTGCAAGGGCTGCCCCAAAGAACTGTCGTCGATTCGGCAGTGAACTCATCACGCATTCTCCCTGAGGGTGTACGAACTGACGTCAACGTACGATTCCTCCCCGAACTTTGCAACCTCCACCTGGGCTGACAGGCTTTTCTGGTCTGCCTCCATTCACTGAATCACGATACGTTCTCATCACCGGATTCACAAATCGCGACAATACTCATCAGCAAGCAGGCAATTCGAAGTATGGTACCGCCGACTGTGATTTGACTGTTCCTGATCAAATTGATTGTCAATGGTCTCGGGACTTGTGAATGTCCTGTGTACGACGACACCCATATGGCAATCATCCATCAGATCGCAATGTTGAATGTTGTTTGTTTTCGATGTCGGGTTCTATGTGGGTATCAAATCGATGTCGGTATCGGGCGGGAGAATGTTACGATGCACAGAGTGTCGTCGGGGTTCGGATGCTGGTCCTGGAGTAAACGCCTGTGAGCAAATCAGAAGTTGTCCGTGTTGCGGTTGTTCAGGACGCGCCAGTTGCATTCGATCTCAATGCCACTCTTGAGAAGACCGACCAGCGCCTGCATGATGCCGCCGAACGCGGCGCATCGCTTGTTGTTTTTCCTGAAGCATTTCTTGGCGGCTATCCAAAAGGTATGACCTTTGGAGTTCGAATCGGCAGCCGTTCCGGCGATGGTCGCGACTGGTTTGCTCGGTATGCTGAATCCGCTGTAACTCGTGATGGTGCTGCGATTCAGCGTGTGCAGGCCACAGTCCGCAAGTGCGGAGTACACTGCGTAGTCGGACTGGTTGAACGCTCCGGAGGCACCCTCTACTGTTCCGCAGCAACAATTGGTCCCTCAGGCGAAATCCTGTCGTGGCGCAGAAAATTGATGCCAACGGCATTTGAACGTGTCGTCTGGGGAGCTGGCGACGGTTCGACTTTGTCTGTCGCAAACTCTGAAATTGGTCGAATCGGAACCGCCATCTGCTGGGAGAATTACATGCCGCTCCTGCGCATGGCTCTTTATTCACAGGATGTCCAGCTCTATTGCACACCAACGGTCGACGATCGGGCAGTCTGGACTTCAACGATCCAGCATATCGCACTGGAAGGCCGGTGCTTCGTTCTGAATGCGTGCCAGTATGCAGAGCGATCCGATTACCCATCGGATTATCCAATCGATGAATCTCTCGACAATAGCGTTGCCCTGATTCGAGGCGGGAGCTGCATTGTTGGCCCTCTCGGAGACTTCCTGGTCGAACCCATCCGGGATCGCAAGACAACCTTAATTGCAGACTGTGACCTCCGACAAATCCTCCGAGGAAAAATGGACCTGGATGTGACGGGCCACTATTCACGTCCTGATATCTTTCAGCTTCACATTCGAACTGAACCTCTGAATTCTGTGGTCTACGATGCGGAAACCACACGAGTTCTGCAGCCAGATGAAGAAGTCCAGTGAACGCTATTCTCTGAATTCTCGCAAAAGTGCACCGACCCCCATCCCACCGCCAACGCACAGAGATACAATGACCTGGGCCGCTCGCTGTTGCCGAATCTGTGATGCAGCATGACAGACAAGCCTAGCGCCGCTGGCGGCTAACGGATGTCCCAGTGCAATTGCTCCTCCGTGAGGGTTAAGGACCGGCAATGCTTCGGATGCTGGCACAGAGCGATCCGGGTCGCCAGCCCCAATCGGCCTCATCCGGAGTCCTCGACGTTCCAGTTCCCGAACACAGGCCAGCGTCTGAGCGGCAAACGCTTCATTCACTTCAACGTGATCAATCTCGGACCAGGCCACGTTCGTTTTCTGAAGCAGCTTCTGAATCGCATGAACAGGGCCCAGTCCCATTCGTTCGGGTTCACACCCAATGGCACTGTCTGCAGCCCATTCGGCCAGAATGGGATATCCTCGTCGCTGAGCCGTTGCGGCATCAGACAGAACGAGCATCGCCGCTCCATCGTTGATCCCGGAGCTGTTCCCCGCTGTCACTGTTCCATCTTCGCGAAAGATCGGAGTCAGCGTTCCCAGAGATGCAGCCGTCACTTCGGGTCGCGGGTGTTCATCCTGAAACACATCATCCAGTTGAATCCGCTCTTCGTCAAAAATGCCGGCTGCATTCGCAGCTGCATACAGGTGCTGACTGCGTTCAGCAAACTGATCCTGCAGTTTTCGATCGATGGAATATTCTGAAGCAAGCCGCTCAGCTGTAATACCCATATGTTGACCACTAAAAGCGTCCAGAAGTCCCTCCGACTGCATCGAATCCGACGCTGAGCTGAAGTCTGTTGTCTGCCCTTTTCGAGGACGCGTCACAAGCAACGGACTTTGAGACATCGATTCAACCCCGCCACACAGCACAACGTCTGCTTCTCCTGAGCGAATGGCCAACGCGGCCTGAGATGCAGCATGCAGACCGGATCCACACATCATGTTGATTGTGAAGGCCGGAACCTCGAGTGGCACGCCGACCTTGACGGAAATCTGCCGTGCGATGTTCATTCCATGCCCGGCGGACAGAACCTGACCGATGATTACGGCCTGAACTGAAGATGCTTCAATCAGCCCCAATGCGGCCCTCGCAGCATACAGACCTAATTGAGCCGGTGACCTTGAACTCAATCGTCCTCCGAATCGGCCAATCGGAGTTCTTTTTGCACCAACGATGACGACACGTCTGGAAGATGTTTTCATCTGAAGTCGACCTGGTCCTCTTGCAAACCCTGTACTACCCTCATCACTTTACGACCATCGGCTTCACGTCCCGAATCAGCGGTCTGAAGTCCATATGATTCAGAACATCGGTTTCGAGATCAACCCCGGGTGCAAGCTCCGTCAGTTCCAGTCCTTCCGGGCGCAGGCGAAACACGGCTCGTTCTGTAACGTACATAATCTCACGTCCTGAAGCGGCTGCGTGTGATCCGGAAAACGAAATCTGTTCAACGCTGTCAACGAACTTCCGAACGCGACCTTCGTGCCGAATCTTCAAACGCCCGGATTCGAACTGTATGTCGAGCCCGTCTGTCGTGAATGTCCCGCAAAACACCAGCTTTCGGGCTGTCTGCGAGATATTGACGAAGCCACCAACTCCGGCAAAGCGAGTTCCAAATCGGGAAACGTTGACGTTGCCTCGAGCATCCACCTGCGCTGCTCCAAGCGCAGCAAAGTCCAGCCCACCTCCATCATAGAAGTCAAACTGAGAAGGCTGATCGATGATGGCTTCGGGATGAGCGGCGGCTCCGAAGCTCAATCCCCCTGCCGGCTGCCCTCCCAATGGACCACTCTCAACTGTCAGAGTCACAGCATTCAGGATTCCTCGCTCAGCTGCAACGACTGCAATTCCTTCCGGCAGACCAATGCCAAGATTCGCAATCGCGCCCGCACGAAGTTCATCACATGCTCTCGAAGCAATCAGCCGTCGAACCAACTCCGGCAGCCATTGCTGTCCTGTCGCTGCGAATTCCGCTCCCTGCCCTCCGGCCGCGGTGCAGAAGGCCGGATTGAAGGATTCACCAAAAGTCTGCCAGTGGTCATGCTCTTCCGCAACCACCACTCGATCAACCAGTCGACCTGGAACACGAACATTCTGAGGGGCTGCCGGACGGTCGAGAAGTCTCTTCACCTGGGCAATCACGATTCCTGAGTGATTGTGTGCAGCCTGCGCAATTGGCAGAACATCGCCAATGAGCGCTTCGTCATCCATGACAAGGTTGCCAAAGGGGTCTGCCGCAGTTGCACGAATCAAGCCCACGTGCACTGGAAACGAGTGATACAGTAACCAGTCTCTCCCTCGCAGATGAACTCGTTCCACAAGTCGCTCGTTTGAACGATCATTCAGGCGGCCACCATCCAGCTCCGGATCGATAAAGGTCCCCAGACCGACATGTGTCAGACAACCCGGCCTGCCCGCTGCAATATCCCGCAGGAGCTGACAGATAACGCCCTGCGGGAAATTGTAAGCTTCAATCGTCCCCGACATAGCCATCTGCCCGAGTCGCGGGCACAAACCCCAATGGCCCCCAATCACACGCCGGATCAGACCTTCATGTGCAAAATGATTCAGCCCCCGAGACTTCCCGTCCCCCTGACCTGCGGCGTAGACCAGAGTCAGCCCTCGTGGTCGTCCTTCAGCAAGAAATCTTTTCTCGACTGCGGTAGTCAGCGCCTCCGGATGTCCTGCGCCCACAAATCCACCGCAGACCACTGTCATCTCGTCACGGATCAGATGAACTGCTTCATCGGCTGAACACAATCGTTCCGAAACAGGGCTGGTCATGCCCACCAGCCTCCGTTCACATGCAGTGTCTGTCCTGTGATATAAGATGATAGCGGGCTGCAAAGAAACAAAATCACGCTCGCAATCTCATCCGGTTCTCCAAATCGTTTCAGAGGTATCTGCGTCAGCATCTGCTGTCGTGCTTCATCCGGAATTGACTTCCCCATGTCCGTGAGAATCACGCCTGGCGCAACTGCATTGACCTGAATCCGGCGTGACGCGAGTTCCCTGCTCAGGACTTTGGTCAATCCAATAATCCCCGCTTTGGCACTCGCGTAGTTCGCCTGCCCGTAGAACCCGATTACACCCGAAATCGATGCCATGTTCACAATACGACCACCATCCCGCATGATTGGCATCAAAGTCTGACAAACGCGAAACACTGCGGACAGGTTGGTGTCGATCACGTCATCCCACTCTGTATCTGAGAGGTTCTTCATCGTCCGATCCCTCAGAATCGCAGCGTTGTTCACCAGCAGATCAAGATGCCCCCAACGATCCTGAATGGCCTTACCTGCACGCTGCATGTCTTCACGAGAACGAACGTCCGCGGCAATCGCCATTCCTCGATCACCCATTGCGGCAACCGTCTCTTCGGCTCGTTGTTGGCCGATCCCCTCCGAATCCGGAAGATAATTCACGGCCACTGCAGCTCCAGCCTCAAATAACCGCAGGGCTGTCGCTTTACCGAGCCCCTGTCCGCCCCCTGTCACGAGTGCCACTTTTCCGGACAGATCAATTTGAATCATAACGTACACGCCATCCTGAATTCTGATCCCACAGCATCTACTGAGTCGAACGATTCTCTATGGAGACTTCACTTCCATCGAAATCAGTTGCTGACCAGCCTCGACGACGAACGTGCTTTCCGACTTCGATCCAGCCGCAATCGCTGTTGCTGTCAATTTGGATCCTGTCGGCAGATAGGCAGTCAAGTGATCGTTGGAATCGAACCGCTCGTCGTTCGTACTGCCAGAGAAAACTTCCTGTCCGGCTTCATCACGAACAGTGAGCTCCGTTGTAACTCTATGTCCTGAAGACAACTGAATCGCACGGAACCGAACAACAGAGTGATTCTCGGGAATGCTGGGTGCCTTTGCCGTATATCGATCTGTCACATTCACTGCAAACACGTCATCCACATTCCTGGCCCAGACCATCGGAAATGGATGCCCATTTTTTCGGAAAGTCACTGCATAGATTGCATGCAATCGATGATCTCGCTGAGCTGTTGCCGCTCGCTCAACAAACCAACCCTGATTCAGAGCATTGCCGGTGGGTTCACAGGCTCCCGTGAAATGCCAGCCATTGTCCCAGATCTCGACCCAAGTGTGATTGCCGCTGCGATCAGACCACAAAGGAGTTCCCACTATTCGAGCAGGAACGCCAACTGCACGGCAGACATCGACCAGAAGAACGGACAATCCAGTGCATGATGCAAGTCCGGATTCCATAGATTCAAGTGGGCTCTGGTCTGCCTTCTTCCGCTGAGTCGAATACTTCACATTCAGGATCGGGAAGACCTTTTGGTTCAAAATTGCGGCAGCTTCAGATGGGGTTTTCGCGTCAGCAACCAGCGGCTGAAATCGATCAAAAAAATCTTTTCTCCATCGATCTCTTCGTTCATTGATATTCGCGTACGGCAGAATACTGTCCAGGAACACATCTTCAGGAATGTCCTTTCCCCATGCCGCCTTGTGAATCGCTTCATGAGAATAACGACTATTCTCCAGAAGGAACTCAGCGGTAAGGGTCGTCAGATCGCCATCCGGCATGTTGACAATCAGGAATTCCATCCCCCGCTTTTCTTCTGCAGGGCAATCTTTCAGGGCGGCTTCGAGCTGTACTCGGTTGTCACCGGCCTTTACCAAAGCATCTTCCAGCGGATTCGCAGGTTTCGAATCCTGACCAGACACCTCTGCCGGTAAGCCCGCCACAACTGCAACAACACACAACAGATACACTGCGATGCGCAAAATCATCGACTCATCCCCGAATGAACACCAAATATAGAGTCACAAAGCTGCTGAAGTACTTTCTGCCGAATCAGGTCAGGTTACGCGGGAACACCCGACGATGCAAATATGACTCTCCTGATTCATGGCCGAACTGTCCCCAACCGTCGCAGACTTTCGCGACGAACTGTAAATCGAATCCGGTCAAAGTGCTCCAGCAAAGGAATTGCGTGTTTGCGAGTGATCGACCAGACATCTCGGATTTCCGCGACCGTGAGTTCCGGTCTCACAGAAAATGTGGCCTGCAATTCCTGGCGCAGGTCCCGATACACTGTCGACCAAAAGTAGAATCCGCCACCAACGTCCACAAGTATCCCGGACTGAATCGCAAACCGACACAGAGACATAGCCGCATCTTCAGAAATCTGCAGAGCCGCCGATGCCTCGCTGAGTGTCGGCGGTGTTCGGCTGTTTTCATAAAGTGCGAGGATCGATTCCAGTTTCATCCTTTGTTTAGCAGACATCTGCTCCGCGCCAGCGGCGGGAGCAACCATTTGATTCAGACGAATGAGCTGCCCACCATCCACCAGCCTGTTCAGTGCACAGCGGATTATCTTCGCGCTGTGTTCTCCGGACAGCTCACTGACAACAGAATCTTCAAATCGCCAGCTGCCGACAGTTTCGGCTGTCTGAACACGGAAAAGACTGCGAAGTCGTTCGCCGACCCGATCCACTTCCGTATTCGAAAGCAACTCGTTCCCGTCGCCTGCTGAAACACAGGCTCCCGATGCGATGCTTTCATCAACGAGATTCCTCAATTCTGCATCGTCATAGATTCCTAATTGAAGCTCTGCCCATTCCGCAGTAACTGCGAGGACTCCACTAAAGTCGACCCAGGCGATGAGCCGTTCGAGAATGCCTGACTGCTGCAGTCTCTTGCCAAGCGCCAAGAGTTCACGCGACTTTTGCCTTGAGTTCTCAAAAACTGCAAGCGTTCTGCCGCCTGCAAATGTCCCGATCGGATACGGGAGCCTGAGAAGAAAACGCTGCTCCCATGTGGCAACAACCGGCAGATCTGTTTCTACCACCACAACAACCGACCGATTCGAAGTTAGATACGGCACGCCGCGGACTCGAGCTCCACAGGACTGTGCTGCCAGATGAATCTGCAGCTGAATCGGGCATCGAAGCTCCGAATGACCGGCACGGGTCGTAAGTTCTGCAACAATGCATCGGACCTGCGGGAACACATTCGGCGTAAGCAGTTCATCACCGCGATGCAGACTATCGCCTGTATCGCCAACGACATTCAGAGCAGTGCGGTAACCACTGGATGAACTCTGTACTCCCGCCCCATGCACCTGAATGTCCCGGACACGTACCAGCTTTCGCGATGCAGCAAGTTCGAGAGAATCACCAGCCTGAATCGTTCCCGTCCAGACTGTTCCCGCGAGTACACATCCGCGCCCAGGCATGCTGAGAATCCGATCAACTGGCATCCGAAACAACTTGCCCTGACGCTTTGCTGAAACCTGTATGGCCAGAGAACACAATTCCAGCCGCAGTGCATTCAACCCGGCACCCGTTACCGATGACACTGCAACCACAGAGATTCGAGGGTAACCCAGCTCTTCCAGGAAAAGTTCCACTTCGGCTTGCCTATCAGCGATCTGATCTTCATCGACAAGATCCGACCGGGAGAGTGCCACAACGATCCGCTGGACTCCCAGCATTCGCAGAATAAAGCCATGTTCCAGAGTCTGTTCCTGGACCCCCTGATCGCAGGCGACAACCAGCAATCCAAGATCCACTGTCGAGACACCCGCCAGAAGATTCCCGATGTACTTCTGATGACCGGGCGCATCAATCAAAGCAAACTGCCAATCTCCTTCTCTGAAAGAAGCGAATCCCAGGTCTATCGTGATTCCTCGTCGCTTCTCTTCCGGGTGAGTATCCGTGTCAATGCCCGACAGTGCTCGAACCAGCGACGTCTTTCCATGATCGATATGACCCGTGACGCCAATGACGCTGTAATGGCCGCCTGAGAATTTGGCACTGCTGCCGGAATCCACGGAATGGCAATTTGAATCGGGGTCCCTGGATTCGAATCCGGCCCCTTCTTCTGGTGGTGCCATCGTCATCTCGCAGAAGACTCCAGCAACTTCATCAGAGCCGCCGCAATCGGGCCGGGACTTGCGTATTCCGAATTGCACATCACAACGACACCGCATTTCCTGCTCGGGCTGATCACGAGTCGAGTCCGCGATTTCTCCTGGGATCCATCATGGCTGATCAGCCGATCGTTCCCGTCGCCTTTTACAAAGAAACCCAGTCCTGCGTCTGTGGACGACCCGTCTTTCAGATTCTGAGGCGTCCACATGATCTGGTAGTGCTCGTCGTCGAGGAGTTGTCTTCGGCAAAGCGCCGATGCCCATTCAGCAAGGTCGCGGATGTCTGAGATGTATCCCCCACCTCCGAGTTTCCAGCTCACATCACTGTTTGATGACGGAATCACTGCTGGACCAACCCTGCGGTACCCCTTTGCACGATCTGGAAGATCGATCCATTGATAGTCGGGCTGAAGACTTTTCAATCTCAGAGGTTCACAGATCTTTCTGTGCACCTGATCAGCAAACCGTTCATTTCCGGCTCGCTCAACAACTGCACTCAGCAGTATGTATCCATGAGTTGAATAAGACTTCTTTTCGCGAGGCGGGTGAATCAGGGGCGATTCGCGGAACGTGTCCAGTGCATTGACGACATTTTCAAATGGATTCGCGGACTCGTACGTTCGTTCTGTTCGAATCACTGAGCCGTTTCGGTAATGAACAATTCCGCTCTGGTGACACATCAGGTCACGAACAGTGATCGTGTGTCCCTGATCAGGAAACTCGGGAACAAATCTACGTACATCATCATCGAGAGACAGCTTTCCTTCCTGTACCAACAACATCGCGGCAAATGCCGTAACGGTCTTTGACACCGATGCCCAGCGAAACCTGGTCTTTTCGGAGACGGGCACGGAAGCTTCACGATCAGCAAGACCGAATCCTCGTACACACACCACTTGTCCATCTTTGACTAATCCGACCGCGACACCAACCAGTCCCTGCTTTTCAATCTGTTCACGGACTACCTTATCCACTCCATCAATGAGGTGTTCATCAGGTGTCAACTTGCCATCGAAATTCACACCCCCGTGTAGATACGGCGAAGCAATGAACACCCCCATCACTACAAGCAGCTGGATGATCTGCAAACGCTTTCCAGAGGACATCAGCTTCTCCAAAGTCAACATGAATCGAGGCTGAAGGATTCGGTTTTATTCGGCAAAAGTCGCTGTATTGACGCACCGGCGGACTTCGTCGAGCAACTCTGAAGGAACATAGGGCTTTTGGAGGAACCTCCGAATGATCTCGCCCGTCGGAATTGATTCGGCTGCATAGCCACTGCAGATGATGACCGGAAGTCCTGGAATTCGCTCGTTCAGACGCTCTGCAAGTCGAACTCCTGTTTCACCCGGCATAGAATAATCCACGATCGCAACATTCAGACGATCAGCAATTTTGGGAATTAAGGCCATTGCTGAATATGAATCGGATGCAGTCACGACCTCATATCCTGCCGCCGTCAGAACTTCGCTGATCGAGTTTCGGATCAATGCTTCATCATCAACAAGAAGCACCATCGCTCCTTGAATCTCGTTCATCTTTCGCAATGGTTCAGGTGGGCATGCAGCCTGACTGACCGCAGCAACTGCTGATGGAGTCACTCGGGGAATATAGACGCTGAAGGTTGTTCCTTCTCCGGCCTTTGAAAGCACTTTCAAGGCACCCCGGCAACTGCGAGTTATCCCAAGTACAGAGGCAAGTCCGAGTCCACGACCAACCGCCTTGGTGGAAAAATATGGGTCGAAAATCCGCTTGAGTACATCTTCCTGAATTCCTGGCCCGTTGTCGGTGACTTCCAGACAACAGAATTCTCCCGGGGATGCCAGATCAGACCCTTTCATGGACTCAAGTTCCTCGGCAGACAACGTGCAGCTGGCGAGCTTAACCGTCAGGCGCCCATTCTCATCCGGAACTGAATCAACAGCATTTGTGACAAGGTTCAGTAGTGTCTGCCGAAACTGGGCATCATCGATTGCAGCAATCAGCGTTTCATGACCGTCAGCAATCTCGATCACTGCATTTGGACGAGCAACTGAATTCAGAAGAGTTCGAGCCGATTCAACAACCTGCCTGAGGTCGAGACCTGTCCGATCTTCATTCGGCTTCCCCATGAACTGTCGAAGCTGTGTTGTGAGATCGGCCGCCTGAAATGTGACAGTCGTAATCTGACGAAAAAGATCGCTTGTGCGTTCGTCTTCAGCACAGACTGAACCAACTTCCGCAAACCCGGAAATCGCGGTCAAAAGATTGTTGAAGTCGTGGGCGATACCCGCCGCCATGATCCCCAGACTCTCTGTCCGCTGCTGCTCTGCAAGACGACGTTCCATCGCGATTTGAAGCTGCTTCTGCTGACGAATCTCTGCCTCGGCATTCCGCAGACGATGAATCGCCCGCTTTCTGTCGGACAGTGTTTTCACCAACACCAGCAGCATAAGAATTGAGGCCAGCAGGCCGATCAGCAGAAACAGATTGCGCTGGCGCTGACGAGCAATAGATTCCTGCTGAATTCGAGCGTTGTCCTGCAGTCGGACAATTTTCTCCATATCGAGGAGCTTCATCGTCTCGGCCAGCTTCTCCGCATGTCCAAGGCTCCACGCGACCTGCTGCAGCTCCATGGCCTTTTCCAGCATCCTGCTGGCATTCCTGAAGTCTCCCGAATTCTGATATGCAGCCGCCAGCTGACGGCTCGTATCCAGCATCAGCGGAACATCCCCGATCTCTTCGGCTTTCTTCAATGACTCCTCCAGAGATTTCAGAACCTCTGAAACCTCCGTTTCCTTTTGTCGTAATGCAACGAGACGATTCTGAACCGTTATGACGCCCGAAGGATCCTGAACCTGCGTGTAGATCTCATTCGCACGCTCAAATCGGATTCTCGCTTCTTCAACCTGATTTTGTTGAAGGGCTGCATCGCCCAATCCCACCTCCGCAGCAGCCAGCATACTCTGCAGTCCCGGTTGCTCGCAGCGATCACGGGCGAGCTCATAAAATCGCCGGGCATACACCACGTTCTTCATGGCCAGATGACTGTTGCCAAGAGCGACTTCCGACGCGGCAAGTACAGGATTGAGCTTGTTGTCGAGAGCAATCTGGCGTGCCTCAGTCAGCAAAGTGATCGCTTCATTGTGTTGTTTCAGATCAGAAAACACATTGGCAAGATTTGTCAGAATCATCGACCTCTGACGAACGTTGCCGGTCTCACGGACGATCTCAAGGGCCTTGTGATACTCCTCGATTGCCACCTGAAAATTCCCCATCCGACTTTCATTGCCAGCGAGCTCGTTGTGAAGCAGCCCAACGTAGTCAGATGAATCATTCAACTTCTTTGAGATCAACAGAGCTTCCCGAGCGGCAGCAGCACCTCGTTCAGCCTTCCCAACTTCACCAGCCGAAGCCGCCACATAACGCAACAGCCTTCGTCGCAGCTTGATCAGTTCAGGAGCTTCTGCCAGCTGAACACCTTCTTCAAGCAGCTGCAGCGCTTCTACATGATCTCCCATGATAGACAACGCACTGCCTGCGATCCAAAGCAGTTCTGCCCTCTGAGCAGCAGTCAGCGGTTCCGCTGCAACAAGTCGCTGTTTCGCCAGAGATGCTGCAGCCGGCAGATTGTTACGAAGGTGATTCCGAGCCTCATCAATGAGCGCATCGTCGGGTTTCTTCGCCGCAGGTGCGGGTTCGGACTGAGGCGCAGAGGAAGCCTTGCGGGTGGGTTCCTGAGCCAAAGACAAGCTGCCTTTGACTCCGGAAGGAATCACCACCAGGCATACAATCAATACCGCTGCCGAGAGCATTCGGCCCGGCCATGATTGTTGTTGACTCAATGCCAAGTCCACACCATTCCTGAGCCTCTGATAAATGACTCAAATTTCAGACTCAGATTGCCGCCACAGGATGAAGACGCTTCATTCTGCCATCTCTTCTTCATCAACCAGCTAATGTACTCGCTGACCCGGAACGCTGCCGCTGTCCGGTGAAAGCAGGAAGACTTCGCTGCCGCCACTGCCGCTTGCACAGACCATCCCCTGACTGAGCCCAAACTTCATTTGTCGAGGCTTCAGATTTGCAACGCAGATCACCAGCCGTCCAACAAGACTTTCGGGTGCATATGCTGCTTTGATTCCCGCAAAGACGTTGCGAACTTCTCCACCACCCAAAGACAGTGTCAGCTGAAGCAGCTTGTCAGCTCCCTGAACATGGTTGGCTTCCAGAATTCGAGCTACCCGTAAGTCGACTTTCACAAAATCGTCAATCGTACACTCCGCTGCCAGTGGCTCTTTCGCCAACGCTTCTCCGCTGTCATTCCAGCGATCTGCCGGATGTCCCGCAGGGGTCGCCGGAACCGGCTCAGGAGTTGCTTCTGACGACTGCGGACGACTCTCTTCAATCATGGCATTAACCTGCTTCTCTTCAATTCTTTGCATGAGGTGCTGAAACGGACTGACAGTCGTTCCTGTCAGCGGTGTGCCAACTTCATCCCAGTGGGCGATTCGGCGGTTAAGCAATTGTCCAGTTTGTTCTGCCAGTACCGGAAGAACCGGTGCGAGGTAGACGACCAGCTGTCGGAAAAGGTTAAGCGTCACGGTACAAACCTCGCGAAGCTCTTCACCTTTGGACGGATCTTTGCGAAGAGCCCATGGCTGCTTTTCGTCCACATAACGATTGGCTTTATCCGCCAGCAGCATGATCTCTCTCATCGCTGCGTTATAGTTGCCCTCTTCGTAATACGCAGCAATTTGCTCGCTAAGACCTGCAGCCGACGCAAACAGCCCACCGTCATCCGGATACTGTTCGGACAACCTGCTGTTTTCGAGGAATCTTGCGCATCTTGACGCAAGATTCACAACCTTGCCGACAAGGTCACTGTTGACCTTTGTTACAAACTCACTGAGGTTCAGATCGATATCATCCAGACCCGATCCCAGCTTTGTTGCATAGTAGTAGCGAAGGGCAGCAGGATTCAGATGCCGAAGAAACGCCGAGGCCATGACGAACGTCCCTTTGGACTTCGACATCTTTTCGCCACCAACCGTGAGAAATCCATGAATATGAACCTTCGCAGGCAGACTGAATCCAGCGGTCTTCAGCATACCAGGCCAGAACAGCGTATGAAAATACGTGATGTCCTTACCAATAAAATGATGAATCTCTGATGATGGGTTCTTCCACCAATGATCCAGTGATTCGCCGTTCTTCTCACACCACTGCAGAGTTGACGCAATGTAGCCAATAGGCGCGTCGAACCAGACGTACCAATAATGTCCGGGGCTGTCCGGAATCTCAAAACCAAAATACGGAGCCGGCCGTGAAACATCCCAGTCACGCAGGGTTTCACCCAAAAAATGGCCCTTCAGGTAATTTGCAACTTCCGGCTGAAGGTGCCTGCCACTCTGACTCCATTCTTCCAGAAACCCGTGGAGCTGCTCAAGCTCAATAAACAGATGCGGCGCACTTCGGATTTCGGGCACCGCACCAGACAGTGTACTCTTCGGATTGATCAGGTCCGACGGAGAATACGTTGCTCCGCATTTGCTGCAATTGTCCCCGGGCTGATCTTCTGCGCCACACTTCGGACACGTTCCACGCACAAATCGATCTGCCAGAAATGTTCCGGCAACCGGGTCATACAGTTGCTGGACGTCTTTCTCCCGGACGAGGCCTGCATCCCGAATCGCTCGCCAGATGGTATGGCAAAGCGCCCGATTTTCCGGACTGTGCGTGCTTCCGTAGTTATCAAATTCGATCTGGAAAGCCCCGAAGTCACGAACATGGGCCTCCCTCATGTCTGCGATGACCGCCTCCTCCGGACGACCCTCCGCCCTCGCACGGATCATAATGGCTGTTCCATGCGTGTCGTCGGCACACACGAACAGACATTTGTGTCCTCGGAGCTTCTGAAATCTCACCCAAATGTCCGTCTGGATGTACTCCACCAAATGACCGATATGAATATGGCCATTCGCGTAAGGAAGTGCTGAAGTGACAAGGATTTGCCGCTGAGTCATGCAGGTAATTTCGTGAGCTGTCTAAAAATCGAAAAATTGGGTCGAGCTTCAGGTGTACACGAATTGGACACCACATTGACCAAACGGTCAACTCGATACCACACCAGTAACTTTGACACAGTCTGGCCGAATTCGTTCAGTTTGACTATCTTCTTTCCCGCACAGCGATTCCGGAAACCCCCTTTTGAAGAGTATCCTCGTTATGACGAATCAACAGCAGCCGCGTCCAGCCGACCGAACACCGGCCACGTTGACGACATCATCGCCGGCGGAAACTTCGCCAGCCAGCAGCGTTGTCGCGTCAAATCTGGAAACCGCGAACCTGATTGAAGGCTACCACGTCATCGCAGAATGGATTCGCTTTGCCGATGCAAAAGCAGCGGTTGTACTCACAGTTGGTGGTGCCGTTGCTGGTCTCGTCATCCCGACCCTGAAGAGTTACCTGGACGAAGATCCTGCTATTCACCCAACACAGTGGTGGACGATTATGGTCTCTGCCCTGTTCGCGGTCTGGCTGCTGCTTGTCGTTCTTTCAGGAATCTTTGCCTTTCGGTGCATTCTTCCGTTTCGCCAGAAAGGCAAACATCCGGCGCTGGGGAAAAGCTCACACTTTCACCCCGCTGCCATCTGCGTTGAATTTTCGCTCAATGACTCGGATCGCTTCATTGACGAAGTCGAACGAATGGGAGATGGCGGTCTTCGTAAAGAAGTGGCCGCCTGTCTCCTCATCGATTCACACATCTCTGGTTCGAAGTATCGACACGTCACCACTTCCATTCGACTGATGGGCGCCAGCGCACTCGTTGCTCTGCTGTACCTGGTTGCCATCCAATTCTGAGCAATCGCACATCGAATACTGTTAACGTGTCCCGGGAGGACAGTACTCGCGCAGCCACGTAAAGATTTCGTTGTGCCAGAACCGACTGTTCGCTGGCTTTGTGACCCAGTGACCTTCATCCGGAAAATTGATAAACCTGCTGGGCACACCCAGACGCTGCAGTGTGGTAAACAGCTGATGCCCTTCACTGACCGGAACTCGGAAGTCAAGGTCGTTATGGATGATCAGCATCGGCGTTTTGAAGCTGGCCGCCAGTCGATGTGGAGAATGCTTTTCATACGATTCACGGTTTGGTCCCCACGGAGGACCACCGTGTTCGTACTCATCGAACCACAGCTCTTCCGTTGTGGCGTACATACTGTCAAAGTTATACACGCCGCAGTGAGTCACAAGTGTTTTAAACTTCGTTGTCTTGCCCTGGAACCAGTTCATCATATAGCCGCCGAATGATGCACCGGCGGAGAACATCCGATCGGTATCGACCCATGGCTGCTTCTCCATGTGTGCAAGTCCCGCCATCAGGTCTTCATAGCAACGACCACCCCAGTCACCGCTGATCTGATCTGTGTACTTCTGACCAAATCCTGTACTGCCTCGAGGATTCGGCGCTGCAACGACGTAACCCTGAGCTGCCCAGATTTGAGGATTCCAGCGAAAACTCCAGCTGTCAGCCCACGCACCCTGTGGTCCACCGTGAACAAGATAACCCAGTGCCCACTTCTGATTTGCATCAAATCCGGGTGGCTTCAAAATCCACATTTGCATCGGATCGCCATCGGCACCCTCAACTTTGATACTTTCAGGTTGTGGCAGATCCAGTTCAGCAAGCAACCCATCGTTTGCGTGCGAAAGGTTCAGCCCAGGAGCCTGTGTCTTTGTGAATTCGTCCATCAGGGTAATTCGAAACACCTCTGTCGGGTACGTCATCCTCGCATTACCGCAGATCAGCACTTTTCCGTCAGTCGACAGAGTCATTGATGATGTGGTTCCAACCGTCATCGCCTGTTCAATGACATTCGGCTTCGAAACCGCAAGCTGATAAACAGGCTTTCCGCCTTCGGATTCAGCTGACAGCAAAAGGCGATCTGTCCCACGCCAGACAATTTCATCAAAAGACAGATCGAGCTCACTGGTCAGTGAAACCGGCATACTAAGTAGCTTGCCGTCCGGGGAGATCTTTCCAAGCATCACTTCCCAGCGATCAGCCTCATATCCAGGCTTCCTCTGACTTCTCCATGCAAGCATCTTTCCATCCGGCGAAACAACCGGAAGGCCGTCGGCAGCCAGGTTTGATCCCGTCAACGCTTCCCATTCAGTCGTTCCGCCACTGATGGGAACACGACACAGGTCGTGATTCGTACTCCAGGCTTCCGCTTCCGCGGGCACTGCTGTAAAGATCAGATGAGTACCGTCTGGTGAGAAGCTGAAGTCGGCTCCGGCTGAGAAAGTCGATGAGGTCGGATTTGCATCGCGATCGCCGGGAGTTACGTCTCTCGGTTCACTCGCCGTCAATCCACCCTGAGGTGCCGGCGCGACATCAATGACAAACAAATGCTGACGCTTGTCTTCAACATAACTGTCCCAGTGCCGATAAAAGAGCTTCGTAAACACCTTAGCCTTGATGGGTGACGCTGCAATCTCTTCGGCCTTCTTCTTATTGGCAGCATCACTCTCCGCAAACGGCTTCTCTGAAAACTCCGGGTAAACAGCCGACACAAATGCAATGTGCTTTCCATCCGGTGACCAGGTACCAGATGAAGCATCAGTGCTGATCCGAGTCAGTTGCTGAGCTTCCCCGCCTTCAGTTGAGATCACCCAGAGCTGTCCACTCCCCGATCGAGACGATTCAAACAAAATCCAGCGACCATCCGGAGACCAGCGTGGGTGATTGTCTTTGGCGGCCGAATTGGTCAGCATTCGGGGGGCCGCCGATCCATCAGAGGGAACAATCCAAAGTCGTGAAACGGACTTGTTCGCCTTTGAGTCAGTAATCTCCGAAACCGCGTAAACAACGTGCCTGCCATCAGGACTCACCTGCGGGTCCGAAACTCGCTGGAATCGAAACAAATCTTCAACCGTCATGACGCGTTTTGTCACTGCTGTTTTCGCCTTGATCTGAACCTGCTCTACCTGAACCCTGACCTGAGCGTTGCCGGTGCCCGTGATCACCGCGAAAATCATGAGACCACTCAGGAACAAACGAAAATCTGACATGAGAAGCGAACTCCGGCAGAAAATTGACAGTACCAGGAAATCGACGCGAACCAACGTCGCGCGACCGATCTCTGAATGCAACTTAGCGTCTCCCACGCTCGCATACAACCCGATGAATTGAACGCACCTCCACCCACGACTGCCATTCCGGTGCCTCAGTACTACAATCCTGCCAATACCGAATTATCGTCCCTGTAGCTCTTGTTTCGAGGAACCGATGAAGTCTCCCATTCGGCCTTTTCTCTCTCATTCGTTTCCTTCCTGCTTGTGCATCTGGTTATTGACCGGGCATCTGTTTGCACAGGTCTCATCTGATCTCTGCGCTCAGGACACAATCCTCATCCCTAACGAACTTCTCACCGTGGCTGAGGCCAGCAACTACGAAGCAACATGCACATCGGCCGACGTTCATCGATTTCTGATTGAATGTGATGGGCGAGCAGATCATGTTCAACATTTCGAATTTGGCCGAACATCGCTCGATCAGCCCATGTCCGCGATTCTGTGCGCGAATCCTCCCGTCTCGGACCGACCAAACGATGATCGCCTGACAGTGCTCCTGCTGGGCAATATTCACAGCGGAGAGTGCGATGGCAAAGAAGCGTTGCTGATGCTCGCACGAGAACTCACACTGACAACAGACCACCCATGGCTGAAAGAACTCGTGGTCATCATCGTGCCCAACTACAACGCTGATGGCAATGACCAGATGTCGGAAGACAATCGCCCGGGTCAGATCGGCCCAATTCGAGGAATGGGGCGACGCGAAACGGCACAGGGCTTTGATCTGAATCGAGACTTCATCAAGCTTGAGTCACCGGAGTCTCGAGCTCTGGTCTCGCTGATCAATCACTGGAACCCTGAAGTACTGATCGATTGTCATACGACCAACGGATCAATTCATCGATATCCGCTGACTTACGACATCCCCCATAACCCCGCCAGCCCGCCGGAACTTCGTGACTTCCTCCGACAGCAAATGATTCCGGATGTCACATCACGCATGACGACAGCTGGCTTTGACACGTTTTACTACGGCAATTTCTCGAAAGATCACAAACGATGGGAGTCCTACGGCTTTGAACCACGATATAGCACCGAATATCTGGGACTTCGAGGGCGAATTGGAATTCTCGCAGAATCGTACAGCTACGCCGACTACAGGACGCGCGTCACCGTCTCAAAGGAATTTGTCCGACAGTGCCTCGAATCCACGATCGCTCATTCCGGGAGAATCAAAGAGCTCCTGATGTCGATCGAGTCTCGATCAATGAAATCCGGAGAGACTCCCTCCGCTCAAACTCTCGCACTCAACGCAGTGATGAGACCCTTCCATCACAGCGTTACAGTGCTTGGTCGAGCTCCCGATTCTGAAGAACCAAAAGACTATGAGGTCGAGTACTGGGGCGACTATCAGCCAACCAGGGAAGTCCAGCTCCCGTTTGCTTATGCAATTCCCAACCCCAGTGAACAGGTCGTGCAGAACCTGAAGAATCATGGATTGCAACTGGAAGTCCTCAACAAACCTCTTCGGACAGAGGTCTCTGTTCGAACAATCGAATCGCTGACCCAGAGCCCTCGTCCATTCCAGAAGCACAATCTCGTTAAGCTCGAAACAGCCGAAACTCGAGAGATTCGAGAACTCCCCGCAAACACAATTGTCGTCCGCACGGCACAACCTCTGGGTCGACTTGCCGCATGGCTGCTTGAACCGGAATCTTCTGATGGACTCGTGACATGGAACTTCTTCGACGACCGAATCAGCAACGGCTCTGAGTTCCCCGTGCTCAACGTCGTTCAACCGCTCCCGACACAAGACGGTCAGGTGAAGTAGCACACTGCGCGTGTCGTTTATTTTGATTCGGACACTGGACCGATGTATTCTTTGGCGATCACAACGTTATCAAAATAGACGATATTAACAGGTTGCTTTGTCCAGCGGTCTGTGACATAGCTTTCAAGCGTGAACGCGTTGGCAAACAACTCAGGACTCGTTCGCCAGTTATACCCACGCCAATGACCGCGAAGTTCTCCATCGATCCAGTAAGCCTGCTCGCCGTCATGCTTTCCCGGCGTGTTGTGTACCAGCATTAACTCTACACAAATCCACTTGTCTCGAACAATATTCGATTGCGTCTCAGGCCGAAATCCATTTCCCCAGTACTTGCCGTCCGGGCTCGCCTGCATCTCATGCCAGTAACTATAGAAATTCCACTGACCAGGTGGATTCCACTTCCCCCAGTTCCCCCATGGTTCAACGGCTGTGGAAAAGCGAGCCTTTCCATCCGGCAACTCGCCTGCTCCTCCAAAACCGCTCCAGCGATCACCTCCCTGTAGTGACTTGTTGGCGCGCAATGTACAGAAGTGGTGAACGTAGTCGCAGTCTTTGTGAAACTTCGTGTAGAAGCGAATATGAAGTCGGTCCGAAGATTCAAACCACTTTGTGAATCCTCCACCAGTGCTGCTCTTCAGCCGAGCAGTTACTTGCAGGGATCGCTTTCCCAACCCGGGAGCTGTGGCAGACTCGTCAACAATTGTCAGTGACTTCCCATCATGATTGTTGGTCTCGTCCCACTTCTCACCAGGTTCACCAGTTTCGAAATCGTCTGTAAAAATCACAGATGGATGACGTTCAGGCTCTTTAGAGCCATGAATGTCTGATGCCAGCCCCGGCCCTGATGGCAAATCACTCTTCGATACCGGGAGAATTTCGCCGCGAATTTGCGCCTCGCTGTATTCACACGTCGCAACCACGATGAATACCAACAACCCGGACACGAGATTCAGAACTGCACGATTCAAGGCCCGCATGGACTCGATGCCCGCCCACCAATTCACGACAAACCAACCGCTTCGAGTGCATGCTGCCATTTCTGTCGCTCGCTTTCACAGGGCAAATGCTGAAAACTCTCTCGATATCATCGCTGCCACATCATCGCTGCCACAGCGTTTTGATTCACAGCGAATACTACATCACCGGGTCAGGCAGCGGGATCTCATTTCTGCTGACCTTCAAGCGACACCCCAAGATTGTTGCCATTGTGGCGTTCGGTTGACACGAACAGCAGTTCCGGAAGTTGTTCGGCTTTGATCCCGTTGCCAACAGGTCGATTCAGAAGTCTGCATTTGTCTGCATCTTCGGACGTTGCATCCCACCATGCCAGTGAGGTTGACCCACCGCCGTCCATGTTGATGCCGCGATACGCGCCGAAATGAAACAGCCAATCGCCCAGTTCACCTGTCGTTGCGCCGAGGCTGGCAGGTTGTCGTCCATCGATGACAACGATCAACAGATACCGATTGTCCTCAGACACGCCAAGTCCGGTGCGAGGATGCAGAATGTCTTCTCCCATCACGGGTCTGCCGTTATTCAGACATAAGGCAAATCCGCTGACGGCCAACTCAATGTCTGAAATGTCGGTTTCAGGTGTCGTACGAGCAATCTGCAGCTTGCCCGATTTGGATCTCATCAATGACGGAGAACCTGATCCTCGTGAGACAAGAACGCCGTCTGAGATTGCTAACCCGGCAAGATCAGTCGGTGTACTCTGATTGTATGGTGCAGGCCACGGCGAAAATGCATCTGCATTCACGGCCAGAATCATATTCAGCCCCTGAGATCTTGACTTTCTCAGAAATTCCCGAGTTGTCTGTCGGTCTGTTTCGGTCTTTCCTTCCACCCATTCTCCCCGGCGTGACGTCGTGTGGAGCCGAAGTCCGGGGGTCGATGAATCAACCCGCACCGCGTGAATCACCATCCTTCGAGGCTCGGTCTTCTCGATCCGAACAAAATGAATTCCGTTCTGCAGCTCCTGACCGTGACTCCAGTCATAGCGGGTCTCTTTAGGTGGGTTCGCATCCTGAGCACATAACAACTGAACAGATGCCATCAGCACGACAGCTGCCAATTCCAGGATTCTGGCCACCGGCGGAGAGTATGTCCGAGTTCTGGAAATCATCGTGTGAAACCTTTCGACAAATCGAAGCCGATCCCGGACTAAAAAACGCCCCACCGCCAACGATCCGTCACCTGATCGCAGTTTCTCATAATAACCGAACCTCCGATCATTCACATCGGCTACCATTTTCACATTCTCTGTCGATACAATTTGAGTCATTGCGATTCTTACCCATTGTGATTCAGAGTCGGAGCAGTCTCCATGCCGCCAGAAATTTCTCGACGTGAGGCACTTGTCGTCGGACTTGGTAGTTTCGCTGCTTTCAAAAGTGCGCCATTGCTTGCTGTGCAGCCTTCGACGAATCATCAACCCACCGCCAGTTCCGATCCGGCTGACTTTGATATCATCGACTGCCATACTCATTTCTACGACCCAACCCGTCCGGAGGGAATTCCCTGGCCTCCAAAAGGCTCACCAATTTATCGCACTGTCTTGCCGCAACATCTGCGAGCGCTCAAACACTTCCAGCGCGTGACCGGAACGGTAATCGTCGAAGCCAGTGACCGCCTCGAAGACAACGCGTGGCTGCTGGGACTGGCAAAGGATGACCCATTTGTGGTCGGCATCGTTGGTCACCTGCAACCCGGTTCGCCAGACTTTCCAGCCCATCTTCAGCGATTTGCAGAAGATCCTCTTTATCGTGGAATTCGGATTTCAACTGAACTATTACGCAAACTGCTGGATCAGAACGACCTTGCTGATCTGAAACGATTTGCTGACCGTGACCTGGCACTCGATGTGAATGGAGGCCCTGAAACTCCCGCGGAACTGGCACGACTTGCACAGCGTCTGCCCGACCTCCGGATTGTGTTGAATCATATCGGTAACGTGCGGATCAATTCTGATCCGCCACCGGATGACTGGGCCGCGGGAATCCGGGCTGCTGCCAAACACAGCAACATCTCCTGCAAGATTTCAGCACTGTGCTCCGCCGCAACTCAGGAAGGAAAAAAGACTCCCGACGTTCTCGACTTCTACCGGCCCTATATTGACATCGTCTGGAATGCCTTTGGTGATGATCGTGTAATCTACGGCAGTGACTGGCCCGCGGCGGAAGGAGCAGCCGACTACGAAACACAACAACGTATCGTGATGGAGTACGCTCTGGCAAAAGGAGCAGAGGTCACTCGTAAGTTCTGCTCAGTGAATGCGAAACAAATCTACAAATGGGTCGAACGACCTGGGCGTGTGTAAGAAGGCCACAAGGCCTCTGGCAAATGACGTCCTGTAAATTTCCTTAATGAGGCTCCCGTCATGCGTTTCCAGATCGCCCCTCGATCAAATTCGTTGAAGCTGAAGATCATTCTGAACTGCGCCTGCCTTTGCACAATGATCTGGCAAGCGCCCGAAGCCCCTGGGCTTCCTGCCGGGCCGCCGGATCAGTCGGATCAGTCGGATCAGTCGGATCAGACAGATCAGACAGATCAGGGTATTGCCAGACCGGATACGGAATTCCGGATTTTTCAGTTTCCGGCGGACAGGATTCCTCGCATTGATGGCGATGAATCCGACTGGTCCATGGTTCCTGAATCGTATGTGATCGGCCAGGATGAACTGCGAGAAACGGTCAATGGAAGGGGCGACAGGCAGGATTCTCGAAACCTTGACGTGCGAGTCCGCGTCGGATGGGTGAATGGCCAGAACCACCTCTATTTTCTTTATGAGGCCCACGATAACTACTGGGACTTCGCTCGAAACGACCTGCACAACGACATCTTTGAAGTTGTCGTGGACGGAGACCTCTCAGGCGGACCACTCATCCGTCAGATGCACCCCAATCGCAAGCTCCGCGACAAACTCGGAACTCATGCTTTGTATCACGGAGTTCACTCGCAAAACTATCACATCTTTACGCCGGCTCGTGACAAGGACTGGGCAATGGTCTGGGGATCGCAACCATGGATCAAAGACCTGCCACACGCCAATGCCGCATACAAGTACAACTTCAAGCCTGGCGAAAGCGGACGACTGGTCCTGGAGTTCTTCATTACTCCGTTTGACTATGCGCCACCCGACCCCAACCGAGCAATTCCGTCGAAGCTGGAAGAAAGCAACATCCTTGGGCTGTCATGGGCCGTGTTGGACTATGACGACGAACAATCAGCCAGTTACGCGGGGTTCTGGAATCTGTCGCACAAAACAACGATGTACGGCAATGCATCCGATCTGGTTACATTTCGACTGATGCCGGTTGAATCGTCACTTCGCAAGCCCATCGAGGCGAATTGGTCATTTGTTGTCGTCGGCCAGGCAGACCGAACGGTCGCATTTCGAGATCGATCATTTGGACAAATCACCAAATGGAAATGGGATTTCGGAGACGGCACAACATCGTCGGAACAACACCCCATCCATCAGTTCAAAGAGCCCGGAGAATTCATCATTACTCTTCAGGTGGAAGGCCCGTCCGGACAAGCAAAACATACCCGAATCTGGGATGTAACACTCCCATAATCGTCGTGGATCGCTCCGCGATCCAACGCCGCTCTCCCGCCGCTCAACGTCTTATTATTCCCCCGGCGCCCTCAACAGATCCGGCATCGGAGCGTGAGGATAATCAACCGGTGTATAAGAAATCTGCAGTTCGGGCGTTAAGAGTTTCCGGCCATTTTCGAACTTTGAATGCAATGCTCGGTCAAGTATTCCTCCAGTCAGGAGAGTCCTTTCAACGGGATACGTTGCCTGGCCTGTGTGGATCATCCTTTCGATGGCCTTCAACAGATAAGCGAAGTGCGGATAGCGAGGTTCCGGACGTTCTTCAAAGCCCGTTGCGATCGGCTTTTGACCTTTGACTTTCACTGCGACACCAGTCAAACCGGCAGTGGGGACCATGAACTGAGCACCCCGAAAGCCATCTGTATACTCGAACTGGAACAGGACAGTGCCTTCATCATCGCGAATGTTGGGTTTCGACTTTGGAATCACGTTGTACACAGCCTCCAGAACTTCGGGATCGACCCAGCCACCATCGACGGCATCCCAAACATCCTTCCCTTCGAGGCAACGAACCCACTTCACACCTCGTTCTGCATTCCTGCGACGCTCAACAATCGTCTGGTAGCATTCGAGTGCATGGAATCCATAGATATCCAGACCGCTGTACCCAATGCCGACTGCAGATTCGATTTCACTGCCATGTGGAAGATCAAGTGGCTGCGTCCGATATGTCACAGGCAGTGAAGACGCTGACATGAACGGCACCTTCATTTCAACAGCACGGTCGTACATCCACTTTGCATCCTCCCAGACGGTACTGATATGCTTATCATTGAACACAGGAACGACTCGATCATACTTCCGGAAGGTATCCGTGATCTCCTGAAAGAACCGTTTGCGAGGATACAACTGCTGTCCAAGCTCGTTGACAGGATACTGACCATGTTCACCGATACTTAGCACGCCGTCGACAGGAATTGACTGACCTCCAACGGTTAGTGCTTCCTCGATCGAGTTAAAGCGTCGAATGCCGTGTTTTTCAAGAATTGGTAAACCAAACTCGCTGCCTTCGGGTTGATCAATATAAATCGAAGCAAGTTTCAGCGCCGGACCAGGCCCACCATCGTGCTTCCAGCCCTCAAGAATCTTCGTGAGAAGCACATCCGCATGAGAGTTATGGAAGTAAACAGTGATGATCGCTGCGACGGACTTAGGTTCCGAGGTGGCCGCAGAGAGCAAACTGTTTGCTGCCAGAGCACTGGAACCACTTACTCCTGCCAGAAATGCGCCTAACCCAAAACGCAGGCAGTCGCGACGTGACAAGGAACTGCTGTGCAACGGCACAGCAAAGTGATCGGTACTTGACCGAACATCGGAAGCAACCTGTTGAGATCCGGCAGGCCGACTGGGAGTCATAGTGCGTTTCCTGATGATATTGGCGGAGGTTGGAACTTCGTTGCAGGCAGGCACGTGCATCAAATGGTGGGATTTGGCGTTGAGTATCACGGATTTGATGACTGCAGGCAAATCGCTTTTAGCCGAACGCGAAACCAGAAATCTATTTCGAGCAAGTCAGATTTTCAGCGAACTGGATCGAGGGGTCTGAGTGGATATAGTTCTGAAGGCGTCCGGCAGGATTCCATTTGCTTTGTGAGTTGTTCAGTGATTTCGGGATGTTCAGCAGCAACGTTGTTTGTTTCACCAGGGTCGGTGGAAATATCGTAGAGTTCCACGGCCAGATTTCCGCGAGACATATTTTGCCGTATCGCCTTCCATTGTCCGACTCGAATCGATTGCTGACCGCCGTAGGCCGGGAATTCACGATAGAGCCCTGGTCGTTGAGATTGACTCTGCCCGGTCAGAGTCGGAAGCAGGCTGACGCCGCTCAGACTTCCGGGAAGATCTGCCTTCACTCCAGCGACCTCAGCGAATGTCGGCATCCAGTCTTCAAATCCACTGATGCAATCACTGCTTGACCCGGCTTCAATATGACCTGGCCAGCTCACAATTGTTGGTACTCGAATGCCACCTTCGTAAAGGGAACCTTTGAGTCCTTTCAATTCACCGACACTTTCGAAGAAGTTGTAGTCGACTTCTTCATGGAGATGAGTTGTTCCGTTATCTGCGCTAAACACGATGATGGTATTCTCTCGAAGCCCGAGTGTATTGAGCAAATCAACGACTTCTCCGACGTGTCGATCCATATGAGTGATCATCGCAGCATAGGCAGCTCGAGGTGTAAAGTGA
Organism: Planctomyces sp.; assembly: GCA_016795105.1. Lineage (GTDB taxonomy): Bacteria > Planctomycetota > Planctomycetia > Planctomycetales > Planctomycetaceae > F1-80-MAGs062. The sequence goes on along the minus strand of JAEUIH010000003.1, from coordinate 76,292 downwards.
GGCGTGTATCCGCCCTTTTCAGCAGTAAAAGGCGGGTCGTTCCAACCGAGTTCAAGATAGGGCTGAAGCTCTGAATCAGGAACGTGGAGTGCGACGTGAGGAATCACTGTGGGATAGTAGAGGAAGAACGGCTTCTCCCTGTGGTCGTGAATAAACCTGATTGCATGTTCGTGAATTCGATCAGGCGCGTAGTCAGTGCCTTTGAACTGATCATAGCTGCGAGGATTTGATGGATCCGCGCCGGCTGGAAGCTTTGCATGCCCCGGGATCGGAGGTGTGTTCTTCAGAGGAAATCGACTTCGGTCATTCCACAGGTAGTCGGGGTAGTAGCTGTGAGCATGCCTCTGACAGTTGTACCCAAAGAACGTATCAAATCCCTGAGCCAGTGGTTCTCCATCGGTGCCTGGTCCTCCGAGCCCCCACTTTCCAAATCCACCGGTCGCGTAACCATGCTTCTGCAGAATTTCTGCGATGGTCACCTCGGAGGCAGGGATCGGCTTTTGCCCTTCAGGCTGCATTTCACTGTTATTTCGTACCCAGGCATGACCGGGATCTTTCCCGGTCATCAATACACAACGCGAAGGAGCGCAAACGGCATTGCCTGAATAGTGCTGAGTCAGCCGGATACCTTCTGCTGCAAGCTGATCGAGGTGAGGTGTGCGGATCTTTTTTTGACCAAAGCAGCCAAGTTCTCGATATCCGAGATCATCAGCGAGAATGAAGATGATGTTCGGCGGGCGCATCGGATAATTCGGCTGTTTCGTCGAGACAGCTTCAGTGGTGAACACTGGCGTTGCCCCGACGACCGTAGTTTGCCCGAAAGCCGGATCGATCTGAAAAAGGCGGCTGAACAGGAAACAGCAAAGGAACAAGCGAGGGATTGTGAAACGAACCAGGCAAATCACAAGGGCGTCCTCCGAAATGATGAACGGCTCTATTGGGAGCCGATTGCAACGAACGTCAGGTGAGCATAAAAACATGGGCTTTTGGATTCCAATCACTTCGCACAGGTTCATCGTTCATGTCGGACGGATCGTCTTCGAACAGTTCTCCATCAGAATCTCCCTTTGAGCGGGTATCGTCACAAACTTTGCGAGCCTGGGACAACGCGCATGTCTGGCACCCGTTTGCGCCGATGACAGCATTTCGCCAGGAGAACGTCCCTGTTATTGCTCGTGGTGAAGGATTTGACCTGATCGATGTCGAGGGACACCGATATCTGGATGGGATCTCTTCACTCTGGTGTAACGTTCATGGGCACAACGTTCCGGAAATCAATCAGGCTCTGCACCAGCAAATCGACATGATTGCTCATTCCACCCTGCTTGGACTGGCAGGCGAACCTTCGATTCGGCTTGCTCGAGCACTGATTGAACGAGCTCCTTCAGGCCTGACAAAGGTGTTCTACTCTGACAGCGGCGCGACAAGTGTCGAAGTTGCACTCAAGATGGCGTACCAGTATTTCCGGCAAAGACGACATCAGCCCGAAGAACGTGATCTGTTCATCTGTGTCGGCAATGCGTACCACGGAGATACGATTGGATCGGTGAGTGTTGGCGGCATCGATTTGTTTCATCGCTGCTACAAACATCTGCTGTTTGAAACGCTGACAGTACCATCACCTTCCGCATTCCATGCACCGCAGGGTTGGACACCTGAAGGCTGGCTGCAGCATTGTTTTGACGAAGCGGAACGCTGTATCCGCGAGAACGCTCACCGCGCTGCGGGATTCGTAATGGAGCCGCTTGTTCAGGGTGCGGCCGGAATTCTTGTTCATCCGCATGGGTTCTTAAAACACGTGCGCAATCTGTGCACGCAGTATGGAATTCCTTTAATTGCCGATGAAGTGGCCGTCGGTTTTGGACGAACCGGCACAATGTTTGCGTGTGAACAGGAACACGTGTGCCCGGATCTGCTTTGCCTGGCCAAGGGGATCAGTGGCGGCTACTTGCCTCTCGCCGCAACACTGGCAACCGACGAGATCTTCGATGAGTTTCTTGGGGAACCAATCGAGGGCAGAACCTTCTACCATGGCCATACCTATACCGGGAACGCGCTGGGCTGTGCCGCCGGACTGGCTTCACTGGAACTCATGGACCGCAATGAGGTCCTCGCAAACGTCGCTCGAAACGCCAGCCTGCTCCAGCAGCGACTGGACGAGATCCGCAACCATCCACATGTTGCCGATGTTCGTCAGAAAGGAGTAATGGTTGGAATTGAGCTCATGCGCGATCGGGACCGTCTGGAACCGTTTGAGCCAAGCCGCCGAACGGGACATCTGGTCACCTTAGCCGCGCGTCAGCGCGGCCTGATCATCCGGCCCCTCGGAGATGTTGTGGTCCTGATGCCCGCCCCCGCAATGCCACCGCACCTCGTATCCCACCTGTGCGACATCGTATTCGAATCCATCAACCACGCAACATCCTCAATCTAACGGGGACAGAGAGTTTTTCTATACGCGTAAAGAATTTGAGCGGTGGGACTTGCGTCGATGGGAGCGAGTCTGACGGACGGGGAAATTGCTGGCTGGTTGGAGCGATGCTGTGGTTCGGCGGCTGGGAAGGGAGGTCAGGTGCGATCGTTGGATGAAACGCCATGAGCACCGGTGAAATGTTTGACAGACACAGGCTATTCAGCCTCAAATCTGCCAACGGACGACCTTTAGAAGCTCAATCGGCCGAGCAATGCGCGCACGCATATGCGGAGGATCCAATCGTCGTTTTGGTAGAAACCGACAATGATCCTCATGCGGTGTATTGATTCGTGTCAGCAGGTTTCCGACACAGAGGTTGTGAGAACTTCGTGCCCAGCAGGATGTCCCAGTCAGGCATGCGTGGTCAGGAGTTCCTTTGTCGCTTTAGGAAGACGAAACCTGGTCTTCGACGTTGCGGTCACGTGAGCCTCTACCTGAGCAGGCTTTCCTGCAACTGCTCCAAAATATCGGCGGAAGTTTCGAACCAGCTGCAGCCACACTTCAGTGCTGATCTGGAGGCGTTCAAACAGTGCCGCAAACGCGGACGGTGTCTTCCCCACAGCACCCTGCCGCGGCTGCCTCGCTGTCCAGTCGAGCAGATTTAGATACTCTGCTGTCGTCATCGGCAGAAACCCCTTATTGCTGCATCGACGTTGACTCTCCCGATTGCATGGGGCCACGTCCTTTTCTTCGGGGGCGAGAAGTACTGGTGCGAGGTAAGGCAGCATAGCGCCAGGCTCGTCGCTCTTATGATGCTCAGGATCAGATAGTCTGTTCCCCGTGCACATCTCTTCGACATGCCTGGACCGTTCAGCAGGATCACTGGCTTGAATGGAACTTTCGGAACAGGAATCTCGCTGGTCGCCACGAATTTCCTGAAGTCGATGCCACGCAGATGTAAATCGGCTTTCTTCCAGGGTTTCAGCCAGAGCTGCTCGAACGGGATTTAGATCCACATAAGCCATGCACGCCAGCAAAGATGCTTCATCCAACAGACGAACGGCCTTGAATCGCCCCTGCCAAAAACTTCCGGTCTTCTTGTCTTCACGATTGGCCCGCTGAGCAATCGTCTGATTGAAGAGCCTCATCCACCAAGAAATGTCGGTCAGACGCTTTCTGTATTCTTTGATCTTCTTTTTCTGGCGGCACAGATTTGCAATGTCTTCGTCTGTTGGGTCGAACGGGATTCCTTTTTCGTCGCGCTTCTCAGGACAGAGCATCAACCAGCGTCGTGCAACTTCTTCGTTGCTCCAGCTTTCTGAAATATCCGGTCTGGAACGCAAAACCTGATGGAAGTGATTGCTGAGTATTGAAAAGCCCAGAAGATCAATCGCGAAACAGGATGCCTGTAACTGGAGTCGCTGCTCCATCCACTCTTTCCGATAATCGAAGTTCTTCCTGCTAACGGGTTCCTCACCAAGAAGAAACAGGCCTCGAACCGTGCGATTCATCACGTGGACAACTGCGGTTTCGTCTGCAACAAACACATCCGAACGTCTTCGTCGAGCCATGAGAACTTCCTCCTCCAGCCGAATGCTCTGCGTCCATCGCAAAGCTCTGCGGCACTGAAGGGCGTCCCACACCCAATACGGAATTTTTCACTAGGTGTGAATATTAGCTATCCCACTAGTTCTGTCAAGCAAGTTCGAATCCCGGAATTCGGGAGGGACGGTTCAGGTTTGACTCAGCAGGGACTCAGCAGGGGCAGACACCTGCAGAGCGGGGGACAGACACTTGCAGAACAGCAACGATTCTCGGTGGTGCAGTGTCGATGATGTTTGGTTTTGCCGGTTGTTTTTAGGGAGAATACATTGTGAAAAAAATACAATTTCAATGGGTCATTCCCGACTGGTTTTCACCAAACCGGGAAATTTCCCTGAATTTACTCAGTCTTTGCGAATTCGCCAGGCTGTTCTGGCCAGGGACCCCACCTTTCGGTTACCCTTCCCGATCCGCTGCGCCGAGGGCGTGCAGGGGAAGAGTGATCAACCGCCTGGAAGCGGTCTTTTGTAAACGGAATCCGAAGGGCGGAATGCCTTTCTTCATCATTGATCGATCTGACCGGAATTTATGACTCTCGCGGAGCTGTTGACCAATCGTTTTCGGGCGGACCTGAGGCATCGAGGTGCGGCTTATATCGAAGCAGAACGCATATCGCTGGTGCGCGTAACCCCGGAAAATGTTTTTGCTGTTGTGCAGGATGGCGCTGAATACCAGACGCAGTTGCGATATCAGGCAGATGACATCGCAATGTTCTGCACGTGTGAACAATTTGCCAAATCGAAAACCTGCAAACATTTGTGGGCAACCGTGCTGGCCACGGACCAGGCGGGCTACGTCAGCCCTTCGGTTCGCCCCGGTCGCATTCTGCCGTTCGTTGCACCGATGGCCTACCAGCCGATTACGGTGGATGACCTGTCGGAAGGCCCGGACCCGGATATGGAAGCCAGCCTTCCAAAAGGAAAGGCCAAAGCAAAACCTCGCCAGGTTCAAGTGCCTCTGCGTCCATGGGAAGTCAAGTTGCTTGAACTTGGCGAAGACATGAACAGCACTTCCGAAGGCGGGACAAAGTCGGATCCTCAGGAAAGGCAGATCTTTTACGAGATCGACATTGACGCGAGCCGAGAAGCCGGCAAGCTGGTGATTCAGGCTTCTCAGCGTCAGCGTCGCGCGGGTGGTCAGTGGGGTAAGATCAAACCTCTGAAGGTTCGGCCCGGCGAACTTGATCATATTGAACACGAAGACGACCGCACGTTCCTCTCATACCTTGCCGGGGCCGTACCAGAACGAAACAACTGGTCGACTCAACAGGCAGAACTCCGCACTTCTGCTCATCGCTTTCATGTTCCATTTGAACTCGGACAGCTCATCCTTCCGGACATGTGTCGCAGTCGTCGTCTGCGAATTCTCGGAAGCGACGAAGCCGGCGAACAGCTACTGGATTGGGAAGAAAGTGATCCATGGGAACTGACCATTCGTGTGCGTCGAGATACAGAGATTGAGGGCTGGAAAGTCATCGGTCTGCTGATTCGAGCGGACGAGGCGATGGAATTGTCCGATGTACCACTCGTTGTACCAGGCGGTTTTGTACTCACGGCCAGCAGTATTGGACTATTGCGAGACTTTGGTGCACCGGAATGGATGAAGCTCCTTTCCAGCGCCGGTCCGATTCATATCCCGCAGTCTGATCAACATGACTTCGTAGACCGACTTCTCGACATCCCTTCTTTGCCACGTCTGGAACTTCCGAAGGAACTCCAACTGGAAGAAGTTCGAGTAACTCCATCACCGGTCCTCCGAATTTCATCGCCACCAATGATGCGATGGAAGAACGATACGCTGAACGCTGAGGTTGTGTTTGAGTACATGGGAACACCGGTCTCCGGCAGCAGCGCTCGCTGGGCCGTCGTGCAGCGAGAAAGCAATCGCTGTATCATTCGGGATCGCACGTTCGAAGGAACCTGCTGGGAACAGCTGCGTCAGTCCGGCTTCCGCAGAAGGCTCGGCGATACCCGCCACCAGGTCAACGTCGAAATTGCTCGTCGAGACCTTGGTCGAGCAGTTCGGGAACTGGTCGAAGGCGGCTGGTCGGTCTTCGCAGATGGAAGTAAGGTGCGTCAGGCCGGCGGCATGCGATTCCGTGTTTCGTCGGATATCGACTGGTTTGAAGTCCATACCGACATCGATTTCGAAGGTCGCTCCGTTTCGTTTCCGGAACTGCTGCGAGCTCTTGAGCGAGGCGATTCGACTGTTCGTCTTGACGATGGTTCATTAGGTATCCTGCCGGAAGAATGGCTCGAACAGATCGGCATGATTTCAGGACTCGGCACCGTCGATGAAGACGGGCTCCGGTTCTCGAACTCACAGGCCGCCCTGCTGGACGCCCTTCTTGCATCCCAGGACAACGTCGAAACCGACGCGAACTTTGAAGCCATGCGGGAACGATTCCGCAACTTCTCAGGCATCAGCAACATCCAGGTTCCGGATAGTTTCAAGGGCGAATTGCGAGGTTATCAGCGAGACGGCCTGGCGTGGATGAAATTCCTCAACGACTTCAATTTCGGCGGCTGTCTTGCTGACGACATGGGTCTCGGTAAGACGGTGCAGTTTCTGGCGATGCTGCTTCGCAGACTTGAAGACTGTCCAACCGCTCCCCCATCGCTTGTCGTTGTGCCCAGATCTCTGATGTTCAACTGGGCTCATGAATGCTCTCGCTTCGCTCCAATCCTGAAGGTGCTCGAATACACCGGGCTGGAACGGGCAAATCAACGGGCTGAGTTCGCCAAATTCAATCTGATTCTCACGACCTACGGTACCGTTCGTCGAGATATCGCCGTGCTTAAAGACGTCGACTTTGATTATGTCGTTCTCGACGAAGCACAGACAATCAAAAACCCCTCATCGCAGATTGCTCGTGCTTCACGACTTCTCAAGTCCAATTTCCGACTGGCACTCAGCGGTACGCCGATCGAAAATAATGCCGGCGACCTGTGGTCTATCTTTGAATTCCTCAACCCCGGCATGCTCGGCAGAAGCTCGGCATTCCGCACTCATATTGCTGACCCCGACAGCAAGGAAGCTCGGCAACTTGTTTCCAAAGGTCTCCGCCCATTCATTCTGCGACGCACCAAGAGACAAGTGGCCGCAGAACTGCCGGATCGACTCGAAGAAACAATTTTCTGCGATATGGAAGACGATCAGCGGAAGCTCTACGACGAACTGCGGCTGCATTACAGAGATTCACTGCTTGGACTCGTGCAACAGCAGGGCATTGCCCGCAGCAAAATGCACGTGCTCGAGGCTCTCCTCCGGCTTCGCCAGGCAGCCTGCCATCCGGCACTGCTCGATCGCGGCGATCAACAGGAATCATATGCAAAGCTCGACTTCCTGATTCCTCACCTGCAGGAACTTGTGGCCGAAGGCCACAAAGCGCTCGTGTTCTCTCAGTTCACAAGTATGCTCAGCATCGTCCGAGAACATCTCGACAAAACCGGGATCGTTTACGAATACCTCGACGGCAAGACTCGGGATCGAAAGGCTCGCGTCAATCGATTCCAGGAAGATGACAACTGTCGAGTCTTCCTGATCAGCCTCAAGGCCGGGGGACTCGGCCTGAACCTGACCGCTGCCGACTATGTGTTCCTGCTGGACCCATGGTGGAACCCGGCTGTCGAAGCTCAGGCAATCGACCGAGCTCACCGAGTGGGCCAGAATCGAACCGTCTTTGCGTATCGACTCATCTGTCGAGATACCGTCGAAGAAAAGATCGCAGCTCTGCAAAAACAGAAGCGAGAACTCGCCGATGCCATTCTCGAGGGCGACGACACCAGCAGCATCCTCAAGGATCTCTCGGCTGAAGACCTCGAACTCCTGCTCTCCTGATTCTCTCAGATAGATCTGATTCGTGCCTGTTCATCTGTTGTTGCCGCTGTTCTCCAGCATCGTCTTCGTACTCGCGATGATGCTGGTGAAACTCGCCACGATGCAGGGGGCCAGTCCATGGACCGGAACAGTGTTCGCCAATCTCTGGCTGGCTCTCTTGTGGGGAGTCCCTGCGATTCTGAACTGGCAGATCGCTCCAACCGCTGCATGGGGACAGGCGGCTGTCATCGGTGGCCTGTTCGTTCTTGGACAGATTTTTACTTATCTCGCTTTTCAGTACGGAGATGTCTCCGTTGCCACTCCCGTCTTTGGAGTCAAGGTGCTGATTGTTGCCCTTTGCGGACTCCTGATGGCAGGCGAAGCCATCCCTTACCGCATCTGGATCGCTGCCTGCCTGGCCGCCGGCGGTGTGGCATTCGTTCAGTTCACGGGTCGCAGAACTGGTCTGGGCGACAAAACATCTGCCGATCGACGCGGTCTGACCATAGGAATGGTGCTTCTCTCGGGCATAGCACTCTCACTTTTCGATATTCTCCTTCAGATGTGGGGAACTCGCTGGAACAGCCGCGAATTCCTCCCTGTTGTCTTCGCTGCGACCGCTGGATTTTCTCTCCTCCTGATACCCTGGGTGGATCGCCCGACCGTCCTGTACCGAAAAGGAATTCTGGGATGGATGCTGATCGGAACTTTCATGATGGCGGTTCAGGCCATGAGTATGTCATACGCACTCGGCACCTGGGGCGATGCAACTCGCGTCAATATTGTGTATTCGCTCCGAGGCCTGTGGGGTGTTTCGCTTTCCTGGATTCTTGCGCGATGGTTCGGTGCCAACGAAGCGTTTCTTGCCCCCACAACAATGCTGATGAGACTCATCGGCGCTGTCCTGCTCACTGCCGCAGTAATTACGGCGATTGGTCGCTAACGCAGAAACAGTGGAGTACTGAAGTATCGCTCAGCTCGATCACACAAAAGCGTGACGATCGTGGCTCCGCGGGGCAATGTTCGCCCAACTTCGATTGATGCCGCAACATTGGCGCCGGAACTTGTGCCGACCAGCAACCCAAATCGACGGTGCAGCATCCGAGTCACTTCCATCGCTCGCTCGGCAGTAATCTTTACTACGCGATCCAACGGAGCTTCTCGCAGCAGTGGCGGAACAAACCCCTTCCCTGCTACTCCTTCAATGCAGAAACAACAACGACATTCAGCAGCCTGAAGCTCAGCTTCAGCAGGCTCCATCGCAGCAATCAGCGCCTGAGGATACCGGGCCTTGATCGCTCGCCCACAACCCCCAAGCGACCCGCCTGTCCCGTAACCGGCAACAAATGCGTCCACGGGACGCCCCACTTGTGCAATGATCTCAGGCCCTGTTGTCTGCTCATGGTCTTCCACGTTCAGGGGGTTCTCAAACTGTCGAGGCAGGAAGTACTTCGAATCTCTGGCTGCCATTTCCCGAGTGAGTTCGATTCCGGATTGGTATGACTGACCGGCCGGTATCAAAACAATTTCGGCACCAAGTCTCTGTAGTAAATGCCGACGCTCAACACTGGCACCTTCACTCATCAGAATTGTGACCGCATATCCGCGTGCGGCTCCAACCATGGCAAGCGCTATTCCGGTGTTGCCACTGGTGCATTCCAGAATTACAGAACCCGGCCGCAACAGACCTCGGCGTTCCGCATCCGCAACCACACACTGAGCAAACCGGTCCTTGATGCTGCCGCTGGGATTCAGGAACTCACATTTGCAAAGCAGCGTGATTTCCTCTTCCGGAAACGGCAATGGGATCAGAGGCGTGTTACCAATCAAAGAAAGCACGGAGTCGTGGCGGGGCAGCTGGCTCATTCTGTCTCGGCATCAGTGTTGGTGAGTGAATTCTCGGGAAACTTTCCAAGCAGTGAATAGATGTTGATCAGCGCCTGATCCATCATCTCTTCACCCGCACCCAGACTCACCCAACTCACTGTTGAATCGGCACCATAGCCACCCTCAGCCGCACCCTCGATTGTCGGCAGATACATATGGTGCCCATTGCAGTAACCAAAGAAGAAGGTCTCGTCTGCTCGCGATCGTTCCTTGAGTCGAACTGAATGACTGCAGAAAAACTCACCCGATCCTCCGACGAGCGCCAACTGCCCATTCAGCAGGACCGTTGTCAGCTCCGGATGAATGATGTTGGATTTCAAGTCGTCGTTCAGCGATGCCTGAGCCAGTTCGGGAAAGAAGGCCGCGGAGAACATTGCCTGAATCAGAGGGCTGGAAAACGGAAGCCTCGTAGGAAACTCAAAGATGTCACTGCGACTCGCAATCGAAGGTTTCTCTGGTCGGGACGTACTGATCGAACTCGCAACGCTCTGAACATGGACAGCAATCGCCCGACCAAACAGCTCATGACCACGAGTTTCTTCTGTTGTTTTTGTCGACAGATCGCCCGCGGCACCCTGCATGAAAATGCAGTTGGTGCCCAACCCGGCTTCCACTGCATTCATCATCTGCCCAGGCCAGTCGGCTGAGAACCTCAGATCTTCACCTTTGACCATCGTTGGATGCGCCGCAAAATTCGCGATGACGACAAGCGGCTTGCCGCTGAGATGATCAATCCGTATGACACCCAGCTCCGTGTCGCGCGGCTTCGGCTCAATTCCTGAATGACGATTTCGATTCATGTCGATCGCGGTCGTACCCCAGCCAATCTGAGCATCCTCCAGCGATGCGGCGGCGGCGTTAATGACCGCAATCAGTCTTGATTCAAGCTCGTTCGCGTATGCGACAGCATCATCAAAGGTCCCTCGCCCTTTGCCTTCTTCGTCGAGCAATTCAATGACGGGGCCGTGATGCGTATGAGAACCCGATATTAACAGGTGGCCTACACCTGACTGTTGCTGAACGGCCTGACGAATCCGAACCATCTGATCGGCTCGGGGTGATCGACCAAGATCCAGGCCCACGATCGCCAGCCGCTCTCCTCCCGCTTCGATCACAACTGCTTTCGCATACAGCGGGTCCAGTACGCCTTTTGACAACGCCGCATGCCGGTCCCCATAGCCCCACATCGGTACCGGCTTCTGAGGTGTAATGTCTGCCTTCGCAAAACCCGCGCGAAACGCAGCATCTGCATCGCCGGGACAAACAAATACACTCAAAACGACAACCCACAAACCACCAACACATTTCAGCAATGACATCCCGGCTCTCCCATTCCGCTGAAGGCGGATGTTTTATCACCGCCGCTGAAAAAGGACGTTTCATTTTCGCAGCTGATCGCGAACTCGTCGCAACCTCCGCTGACAGAGTCCTCGCAACACAAACCAGGACGAACTTAAAGCAGACTGCGATCCAGAACTTCGCGAGCCTTTGCATAGTAGTCCCGCCAAACGATCTCCGGGCCACCGTTTCGCAGACAATCTCGCACTTTCTGGAGTGTATTCAGCGACATGTGAGGACATCGGTTGCAGGCACAGGTTTCTCCCGTTGATGCCATAATCCCGGGCACAGGAATGTACGTATGCTGAGGAGCCGCCTTCTGCAGCGGATGAATCATGGCTGCTTCAGTGGCCACGAGGAATGTGGTTGGCGTCTCTGTCGCCATCACATGACGTCGCATCTTTTCTGTACCACCGATCACATCTGTCAGCTCCAGAATGTTCTGCGGACATTCCGGATGCGCCATCACAACGCTGCCAGGGTTATTGCGTTTTGCTCGGAGTAGATCCTGAATACTGAAGACCTCGTGAACCATGCATGAGCCTGGCCAGAGTATCATCTTTCGGCCGGTCACTTCCATCAGGTAACGACCGAGATGCTGGTCCGGGACAAACAGAATCTCTTTCTCTTTTGGAACACGATCGATGATCTCGCGAGCATTCCCGCTGGTCACAATCCAGTCAACCAGACTCTTCACAGCAGCTGATGTATTGATGTAGGCGACGGTGTGAAAGTCTCGCCCATTCGCTCGAAGCTGCTCCTGAAATGCAGCCAACTGGTCCGGCGGACAACTCTCGGCCAACGAACAACCGGCATGCAGATCCGGGATCAGAACACGCTTTTCCGGGTTCATAATCTTTGCGGACTCGCCCATAAAATGGACGCCCGCGAATACGATCGTTGACGTAGTTACTTTCGTTGCGTCGCGGGCCAGCTTCAGGCTGTCTCCCGTAAAGTCCGCAATATCCTGAATTTCGCCATCCACGTAATAGTGAGCAAGAATCGACGCGTCTTTTTCTTTCTTGAGCGATTCAATTTCGTCCATGAGATCCAGAGGATCTTCTTCAACGACAGCGGGATTTTGAATGACAGGAAGTGACATTGCTCAAACCAGTCTTCTAGTTGCTTTCCAGTTTCACGCACCTGAAGTATGCGTCTTCAATGAATCCATTTTACGGCTGGAGATTCATGATACGAGCACGAAATCGGCTACGGATCCCGACGAAGTACAAAAAGTTGGAAAAACACCATCAGTGTCAGGAAAACCCACCACGAATTGACCATCAATGCAAACAGGACACCCGGAAGGAGAATCGCGGCTCGATGTTTTTGCCCTTCACGAGTCGAAAAATGGGCGGCTATCCAGACGATCAGGAAACCAATGACCAAAGAAACGACAATCCCGGCCAGCAGGATGAATGAAACTCCCATGTTTCTGCCAATCCTAAATTCCCACAGTCCTTCACCAGTGCATCACGCAACCACCATCGACATTGATGGTCTGACCGGTGACTTCCCGACAACGATCGCTGCACAGGAAAACGAGCATCGCGGCAACATCATCGGCCGTCTGCCATCGCTTCAAAGGGATCACACTCCCTATCTTCTCCGAGGCCCATTGTTCGTAGGTCCGCTGGTCTCCGACAGGCTGCTGTTCAACCCACGCCTTCCAGACAGACTCATTCAGCGGTGTTTTGACCATTCCTGGGCACACTGTATTCACGCGAATTCCACTCGGAGCCAGGTCCTTTGCCAGACACTGAGCAAAATTGATGTTCGCTGCTTTGCTGGCACTATACGGCGGATCTGTCTGAGATCCCATCTGCCCCGCGACGCTGGCCAGAAACGCAAAACATCCCTGCTTACGTTCAAGCATTCGAGGGGCAAACAGGTGAGCAATATTAACCATGCCCATGACGTTGACCTCAAGAACTCTTTGCCAGGCTTCCGGTGGTACTCGAGTAAACGGAAATCCAAAATAGCCCGATCCAATTGCGGCGGCGTGAACGACGATGTCAACCGACCCAAGCTGTAATTCGGTTTCCCGAAGTGCATCCTCGAGTGTCGTTCTGTTCGTGACATCGCAACGAACACTGATCTGAGATGCCTTCGAAGGTTCTGACACGTTCAGATCCCAAACGGCAACTCGACAACCCTCGGCCAACAGCATATCCGCGGTCGCTTGTCCGATCCCGCTGCCGCCCCCGGTTACGACGGCCACGCGATTACTGAGCCCCAGCTCCATCTGACACCTTTATGTCTTTGAACAATTCGAGAATGGTCATCGCATACAATCGATGCCCATAGTCATTTGGGTGATTGAGTCCGTTTCCGGTCAGGTCGTGATCATGCTTGTGCTCGAGCATCATGGACCAGACAGCCGTCACATCGGCCATGGCGACTCCGGGACCACACAGAGACTTCAGCTCATTCCGATAGAGTGCAAACATTTCCCGAGGTGTGTGGACCCACTCTGAATTCCCCAGCATTGGTGAGACCAGTGCGATGTCTGTCTGTGGAAGCTGCTTCTGGATTCGCTCGATCATGAGTTGAGTCTGCTCGCGAAACCACTTTGGATCCTTTCGCCCGACATCATTCATCCCGTACGCAATGATGACAAGATGTGGTTCACTCTGAAGCAGAGCATCCAGGTCCTGAACCCCGTTCGCTACGCTCCAGCCAGCCACTGCTCGGTTTGTTACATCAATTCCGGCTCCGGACACCGCCTGAAGTTCCGCCGCAACCAGGTCCGGATATCCGGGTTGATTTGGCCACGCATAGGTCAACGCTGAGGCATCTAGTCCCGTTGAGATGCTGTCACCACTGACACCAAGTCGAATGCGTTGTCCGCTTTTGAGTCTCTGCCTGATTCGCTCAAGGCTGCCATACACACCAGGCTCTGACGGTGTTTCCGTCGACTGATCTGCGACATCCGCTCGCTCATAGGTAATCTCAATATTGCGGTCGTGAAACCACCGACCAGGTGCATAAAGCAGATTCTGCTCCGGATTCGATGTCCGGTGACGATAGCTGTTTGGTGAATCTCGCGGGACAAACAAGTCGGATTCAGCAATGACAGGAGTCTTCCCGGAATCCATGAAGATCAGCGAGAGTCGATCTTCTGAAACTCGATAATGTCGACCTTCGGAAAATCGCTGCCGGCCATCTGCCGATCGAACTTCAAGAATCTTCACGGCCGGAAATCCGAGTCGAGCCACAGGAAGACTATTCCCGTCTCTTTTAAACAGAATACTGCTTTCTCTCCACACCAGCGAAGAATTCCATGGGGCTTGCGACAGGTTCATCTCCGAAAGTAAAGAGGCCACTCGATCATCGTCCGGCTGTGGGTTCATTACGTGCTGCATGATCGAGGCAAACCACATAGAAGCTGCTCGCCGCTGACCGATCTCAGAAAAGTGCCGTCGCGTATCCGGCCCACCGCGATTTTCAGCGCCCAGAATATCGGTATCCGGCCCGCGGAGATATTCGTGTTTGAGGATCAGCTGTTCGATTCCATCCCGAATCCTCTGCTCTTCAGTCGGCCGGACATAGACGGTTGGATGCAGTGTCGACTTTGCCAGCATCCATGGCACAGGATATTCCCATGCCGTAGCCGCATGGTCTCTGATAGTCCGCATTCGCTGAACGTATTCTTCTGTTGATGCGTTCGCGATGACGTCCGACTCCCCCTGCTGCCAGAGCACTGCGCGGCAACTCCCGATTGTACCGGCAGCCGCCATCAGCCTGTTGTGAAGATCGCCGTCCGGCATCCATTGCTGACTTGATGTGCCTCCGTATGCAACGTTGACGAATCCCACAGGAACATTTAACACAGATACCAGCATGTCTCCGGTCACCGGCCAGATCGTACCTCCCGTACTTTCATCCGCGCACGGCTGAGGATCATTGGCCAGCTGCCATTCTCCGGTTCGCCAGTTCCATGCTGACACTCTTTTGCGTTGGTCCTCTACCTGAAACTGACGATCATTGCAGTTCGTTGCATAGGATTGCCCCGCGACAACGAAGACTTCGCCCACTCCGATCGGCTCAACAGTTGCCTCAGCGAGAATCTCCTCACCACGAACGACCCGAACATCAAGCCGATACCAACCCCCTGCCGGAAGTCGTAACTCGGCAGCTACCTGAGTTGCCGAATCGGCACCACCTCCGACCGCACTTGTAATCAATGGCTGAAAGGCTGCTGACGTCTGATGAGCCTGCGCGTTATCGTCAGTTTTCAGATCCCGAATTCGATATTCCAGAAGTGGGGTCCACTCTGAAGGCACTCCATTGAGCACAACTCGAACATCACCAAACCCCATGGCAGGGCCACCCGGCTGATTTTCGTGAGAATGCCCGGGAACAAATCCCTTTCGCTGAACGACCTGCCACGGACGCGGTGCAGAGATCTGAATTGCTGTCTGCTCCTGAAGTGTGCCACCAACGACATGAACAGCTGCACGCGAGTCCGACATCCCAACAGGACTCAGGCTCACAAGTGCTGCAAGTACCATGATTGAATATCGTATCACCGTGATCTCCTCGAATTCGCCTGTCACGAACCTGAACCGACGACTGCGGGCAGAACCTGGTGAGTTTGTTTCCATCGCAGCAGTCCGTACAATCCGGGAGGTTCCTTGAAACGCGTTCGTTTGTCCAGGGGAGATCGGAAATGAGATTCGGCACGACACATTTGGCAACCTCTCTAATGCTGATTCTGGCCTGTGGCTGCGGACTCGAATCGCAAACTCAATCCACTACCCCCGCAAAGCCGAAAACGACTCAGGACATCGGTGAATTTGATCCAAACGCCGGAGCGGAAGTTGTTTCAAACAAGGTTCAGATCACAAATCCTCTCACTGCTGCGCTCGAAGCCTATCAGCCTCTGAAGCAACAGATTGCAGGGCTGGGAGTTGAACACGCTGTCAACCTCTTTCAGGCACTCGAAGGTCGCTACCCAAAAGACTACGATGAATTCATGCAGCGAATCATTGTGGAAAACAATATGCGACTGCCGTCCCTTCCAGCCGGACTGGCGTATCAATACGACGTACCAAACCACAAACTGGTGGTCGTTCGATCGGACACCGGTGCTGTTGTCGAATAAGTAGTGTGCCTTCGGGACACACCACTTTCGAAACGTGGCATACCTTTCAGATCTTCAAATGTTCTTCGGATTCTCACACATTCTTTGGAACGGCCCAGTGTGAGTCACGATATTTCCTGCGGATCATCGCGTTCGCTTCGACATGATTTGTGATCTGTTCGGCAGCTGCATTGATCTCGAGAACCGCTCGCTGGCGTGCCGCAATGTTTGCAAAATGCACGACTCCGGCTGCCAGCAGTCCAGCCTGGATATCTGCATTCAGCTTTGAAGAGGTTCCGCGAATACCGTCAAAGAAATTCGTGTGATGAGGCTCGAGTGACAGCGAACCCGTGCGTTCAGCGACGAGTTCATTTCGTTCACGGAACATCTTCCAGCCGGTCACGTGCCCCATGACCAGAAGGCCTTTGGTGCCGTACCACGCAGAACCGTTTTCATAACCTTCCTGTGTATAAGGCGACCAGTCTCGCTGCTCAAAGATCATTTGCCTCTTGCGATTCTGGTCTCCATTGGGATACTCGCAGACGGCGTATTGAGTATCCGGAAACTGCTGATCGTCCTCGACCACATAACGGCCTCCCAGACACGTCATGCGTTCCGGGTGAGACTTCACGTTCAATCCCCATAGAGCGACATCAATATCGTGAACACCATCATTTCCGATGTCTCCGCAGCCAAAGTCATACCACCATCGCCAAACACCATGGAGCAGATTCGTCCGATACGGGACGAGTGGAGCCGGGCCGACCCAGGTATCGAAGTCGAGATTTGAAGGAGGATCGGAGGGCTGAGTCCTGCCGATCGAGCCTCGCCTCTGACTATTCCATGCCTTAGCAACGATCACTTCTCCAATCTCACCTTCGTGAATCCGCTGAATTGCCTCCTGGATAAAATCGCCGCTGCGACTCTGAGTCCCCACCTGAAGGAGCTTTCCGCTTCGTTCAACAGCGTCAGCCATCAAACGACCCTCCCGAATATTGTGGCAGCAGGGCTTTTCGACATAGACATGCTTACCGGCATCGAGAGCAAGGATGGATGCCGGGGCATGCCAGTGATCGGGAGTCGCGATGAAAACAGCATCGATCTCCGGGTCGTCGAGGACTTTTCGAAGATCGCTTTCGATTCGTGGTTTTGGTCTGGATTTTGCAACTTCTTCGGCGGCTGCTCCGGCTCTCTGGGAATCCACATCGCATACGGCGGCAATCGTCACATCGGTTCGTTTGCATAATTCACGGACATGATTCATTCCCATCCCGCCCGGTCCAATCAGACCAAGCACAATCTGATCCGACGACGATCGACCGGCGGCCCTCAGCTTTCCGGTATATGCGGCAGCAGCACCAACCAGAGTCGACTGAAGAAATCTGCGACGCGTTGACATATTCTCAGCTCCCGCTTTCAAGGACTCGTTGTCTGCAACGAACCTGGTTGTGTACACTCATGGAACACAAAATCCTGGCGACATTTAACCGGAATCCGCTGCAATTATGAAACGCCTGCGACTTGGCGCTGCCATTTTGAACCAGATGCCGCTCGATTGGGAAGGCAATGCGTCACGAATTCTGCTGGCAATTGAAGAAGCTCGACGACAACAGGTGAGCATGCTGTGTCTGCCGGAACTGTGTATTCCGGGTTACGGCTGCGAAGATATGTTCCTGTCCCCTAACGTCTGGCATACGTCGTGGGAGATGCTGCAGAGGATCGTCCCTGAGACTGACGGCATGATGGTTGCCATCGGCCTTCCGCTATATGTCACGAATGGTGTTTACAACGTTGCCTGTGTCGCAGCGAACGGAAAAATCGCAGGCTTTGTACCGAAGCAGCATCTTGCCGGTGATGGACTGCACTACGAACCTCGATGGTTTCGGGCATGGCCGGCCGAAACAATTACAGAATACACTCATGGTGAGCAGTCCTGGCCACTCGGCGATCTGTTGTTTGAAGTCGACGGTGTTCGAGCTGGCTTTGAGATCTGCGAAGATGCCTGGGTCGCCGGACGTCCCGGGAACAGAATGGCCGAGTGCGGGGTTGACGTCATCTTTAACCCCAGTGCCAGTCACTTTGCATTTGGCAAGCACGAAGTTCGAAAGCGCTTTGTACTTGAAGGCTCACGATCATTTGGCGTCAGCTACATTTATGCAAATCTGATTGGCAACGAAGCGGGCAGAGCAATCTACGATGGCGGAGCGTTGATTGCATCCAGCGGTTCGCTCCTGGCAACCGGTCCCCGATTCGGGTTTCATGAAGTCCATGTCACGACTGCTGATGTAGACGTCGAACTGACTCGTACTCGCCGGGCTGCTGTTCATTCAATGCGGGCCGAAGTCAGGGATGAAGTTCATCACAGGATTGCGCGTATTCCCGGTCGACTTGTCTGTCCGAACACCGGAACTGAAACACGAGTTGATGCCGCGATCATGCCTCGAGAAGAAGAATTTACCAGAGCCGTCAGCCTCGCTCTGTTTGATTATCTTCGCAAGAGTCGGTCACATGGGTTTGTGGTCTCCATGAGCGGAGGTGCGGACTCTTCGGCCGTTGCGTGTCTGATCCGATGCATGACCGATCTGGCACTGCGGGATCTTGGGATCGAGGGCTTCCGAGATCGACTCAGCTATATCCGCGGGATCGAACTCTGCTCAACATCCGACCAGATCATGGCTCGATTGTTAACAGGTGTATATCAGGCAACCAGAAACAGCGGCGAAGTTACTCGAACTGCCGCACGATCTGTCACGCAGGCGGTCGGCGGAACCTGGTACGAACTTAACGTCGATCCACTCGTGGAACTTTACACTCAGACAATCGAAAATGCCCTGGGTCGCAGGCTGACGTGGGATCAGGATGACATTGCACTTCAGAATATTCAGGCCAGAACTCGATCTCCCAGCGTCTGGATGTTGGCAAACATAGGCAATTCGCTGCTGCTTTCAACCAGTAATCGATCAGAGGCCGCTGTCGGCTATGCCACAATGGACGGAGATACCTCGGGCGGACTCAGCCCAATCGCGGGAATCGACAAAGCTTTCCTGCGTCGATGGCTCAAAACGCTTGAAACGGAGGGATCGGCTGAATGCAGTCCATTGCCGGTGCTGAAGCTCGTCAACGAGCAGCAGCCGACAGCCGAACTGCGCCCGGCAAGTTATGAGCAAACGGACGAAGGCGACCTGATGCCATACCCGCTGCTGGATCAGATTGAGCGACTTGCGATACGAGACAAGCTGAGCCCCGCAGAGATCCTTGAAACGTTGATGCGAGAAGCGAGTCCGTGGCCACGTGAGCAGCTCGTGATCTGGCTTGAGCGATTCTTTCGACTCTGGTCACGCAACCAATGGAAACGGGAAAGATACGCACCTTCGTTTCATGTCGACGACAAGAATCTCGATCCACGAACATGGTGCCGGTTTCCGATCCTGTCCGGAGGATTTGGAAAAGAGCTCAGAGAACTGAAGAAAGAAAACAAATGACCCAGCACGCTATGACAGCAGACAATCGTCCGATCACGCTCGCGATGATGCGCGAATACCTGACGGTTCCGTTGCTTTGTGATGCGCTCGATGGATTTGGTTACAGGCACCAGTCGCCACGAATCCCGGTTCACCCGATCACAATGCCGGGGCTGACACTCATCGGACGCTGTCGCACAACACTCTGGTCCGATATGGCTCATACGGATCCCGAGCCATACAAGCTCGAACTGCTGGCTGTCGATTCCTGTCGCCTGGACGATGTCCTGATTTGCGCGGCATCGGGTTCGTTTCGAAGTGGAATCTGGGGCGAGCTGTTATCGACAGCTGCAAAGAATTCGGGTTGCGTGGGTGTCATTGTTGATGGAGCAGTTCGCGACGTGGCTCAAATGACTCGTATGCAGTTTCCCGTGTTTGCTCGCGGAACAAATCCTTATGACAGTCGGGATCGACAGAGAGTCACGGATTTCGACGTGCAAATCGAACTTGATGGCGTGTCAATTCGTCCTGGCGATCTGGTTGCCGCCGATCAGGATGGTATTGTTTTTGTTCCGCAGGACGTGGAAGCGGAAGTTGTCCGTGCCGCATGGGATAAAGTCCATGCAGAGAACCAGGTCCGGGATGCAATTCGAGGCGGAATGTCAGCCACACAGGCCTTTGAAACATTTGGTGTTCTATGAAATCGAGAGCCGACTCAAACGGATTCATGGAATCGCTCCACAGAATCAGTTCCTTCCTGACTCGATCAATCCGGCAGGAATCGAGAGTCTTCTTATTTCATGTGATTCGGGGAGGCCTGGCGTTTACCGTCATGGCGTTCTTCATTCTTCAGCTTGAAACAGTTGCATTCTTCGGTTCAGCAGGTGCACGATTCTCCGGAATGATCCTGACCTGTTGCTATTGGTTCCTTTCGCTTGTTGGCGGATTGTATTTTTCCGTGGCGATCACCGAAGAGAAGGAAGAAGACACGCTTGCGCTTTTGCGGATGACAGGCGTTTCCAACCTGGGTCTCCTGATCGGAAAATCGATCCCTCGACTCGCGATGGTCATTTTGTTCCTCCTGGTCGTCCTGCCTTTTCTGGTACTGTCGATCACCATGGGCGGGGTTGTCATTGAACAACTGCTTGCATCCGTGCTGGCACTTATGTGCTATGCGTTTATGCTGTGCCAGATGGGGGCCTTCGCCAGCACAGTGGCGATGAATAATCGACGAGCCTTCACATTGATGACCTTTTTGTGGGCGATCTTTGAACTCGGGTATCTGGGTTTCTTTGTGCTTGCGGAAGTAGCGCGAACAACATTTCTGAGCGAATCCACGGCATCGTTTATGGTCGATTGTGCACTGTATTTCCAGGAAAGAACTCTGATGAGGACTCTCTCCGGATATCAGATGCTGAATCGTGGTGACGCAATCTGGTCATCCCAAATGACGTTTCAGGCGTGCTCTGGTCTTGGATTCCTGATTCTCAGCTGGATCAGCTTCGACTTCTTCAATCAACGAGCGATTGGTCAGGGACTGACACAGGAATCAGGTCACAGGATTCTGGACATCTTCAGGAGTCGTCGAACGTCGAGCAGAGTCGCAGGAGATGCGCTTCTTTGGAAGTCCTGGCAGTTTGCGTCCGGAGGCTGGCCGTGGCTAATCATTCGGTTTATTTCAATCCCGATGTTCTCCATGGGTCTGGTTGCAATATTTTTGCTCTTCCTCGGTGAAAACATCGATAGTGAAGTCCTGGTCGGTGCCTTGCTTTTCGGTTCGTTTGTTCTGTTTCTGATCGAATGTGCGAGACTGTTTGGAAGCGTCCTGAATGTGGAAATCTACCAAAAGACCCTGTCATCGCTGATGATGCTGCCCAAGTCTCCTTACAGCATCGCAGTGGGTCTCACTGCAGGTGTTATTCCAGGCCTGTTGCCATCGCTGTTCTGGTTCGTTACGGGCTGGATTCTGATGTTCGCAACGTTTACACATTCTGACACGTCGAATGCCATCGAGGTCTTTATCGAACCCTGGTTCCTGCATTTGTTTACCTGGTTCCTGTTCACAGTGCACCTGGGAACCGCATTGTCGACCGTACTTCGTTATGGGGGCATGGTCATTGCGGCCGCAATTCTCTGGATCGTCATGCCGATGTTTTCGATCGTTGTGATCGGGATCATGGCATTTGCCTTGCGAAGTGCAGCAGGCCCGGGCTCGGAAGCCGTCTTTCGATTCCTGATCCCGATGGGACTGATGGTCGTCGAAATTCTGCTTTGTGGTCTCTGCCAAAAGCTCATTGTTCGCCGGATGGAAGAAGTCGCGGGGCAGTAACGCTATTCGCCGGAGAGGCATTTTTCCCGAAAGCTCTGCGAATCGCGGCAGCCAGTTGAGTAATCTCAAATGGCTTGTTGAGAAACGTGACATCCGAACTGTCTTCGGAAGGACATCCGGACAGGTCATCTCCGTAGCCTGACATGAACACGCAACGGAGATTCGGTCGCGAACGTCTCATGGAAGCAGCCATTTCCCATCCTGACATCAGCGGCATGACAACATCTGTCACGACCGCCGTGATGGCGTCGGAATGGGACGAGAAGATTCGCAATGCCTCGAATGGATGTGAAGCCACAAACACAGAGTGACCTAACTGCTGCAGATGAATCCGACCGATTCGAAGAATCTCGGGTTCATCATCGACAAGCAAAATACAACCTGTGAATTCGCGAATTGGCTCTTCTGCTGCGGGCAAAGTGTGTGAAACAGCAGTGTCTGAAAACCGTGGAAGACACACCTGAAACGAGGTTCCTTTGCCGGGCTGACTTGAAACTCGAAGGAACCCTCGATTCTGCTCAACGATTCCAAAGACTGTCGCAAGACCAAGACCCGTCCCTTTGCCAATGTCCTTCGTTGTGAAGAATGGTTCAAAGATTTGACTGAGCAGCTCCGGTTCAATTCCGTGGCCGGTATCAGAGACTTTCAGGGAAACACAGGGATAAGCATCTGCAGATTCGGTTTCGGCGTTCGACACATCCGTGAGCCATTCATTTTGCGTACTGATCTCAATTCTTCCTGAACCGGAAATTGCGTCGCGAGCATTGACCAGAAGGTTGGCAAGGATCTGATCAATCTGCACTGGATCAACAAACACCGGCCAGAGATTAGTTCCTGGATTCCAGACCAACTCGATGTTCACTCCGATCAAACGCTGAAGCATCAGCAACATACTGTTGATCGCCTGATTCAGATCCGTTTTCTGTGGAGTCACGGCCTGACGTCTGGCAAACGCGAGAAGTTGTCGAGTCAGTTCAGCGGAACGCTGGCCGGCATGTTGAATCGCTTTCAGACTTTCATAAACGTTCTTTGGAAGTGATGGCTCGAAAACAGCGACTTCCGCATGACCTAGAATCACTGCCAGCATGTTGTTGAAGTCGTGAGCAACGCCGCCCGCAAGTCGTCCGATGGACTCCATTTTCTGTGCCTGAAGCAGTTGTGACTGCAGTTTGGACCGTTCATCACTCTCTCGCTTTCGCTCAGTGATATCCTGAATCGTTCCTCTCATACGAACCGGGTGCCCTTCCGGATCAACTTCACCAGTTCCCTCGAGGGCAACCCAGCGAATCGAACCGTCCGGAAGAATGCAGCGGACGTCCATCTCATGAACAACGCCAGGATTCTGAAAGGCCCGCATCTGTTCATCCCGAAGCCCTTCTACGTCATCGGGATGCAGGATTTCACAGAAAAAGGTCTCCAGATCCGGCAGAAAGCTCGGATCACGTCCCAGAATCTCAAACACGCCGTCGGACCATGCAAGGCGACCGGTGAGTGCATTCAGCATCCAATAACCGAGCCGTGCCCGGCGAACTGCATCCTTCAGAGTCGTCTCGCTTCGGCGCAGATGCTCGTCTTCGAGAAATCGATTGATGGCAATGGCGGCAAGCGCACAACACTCTGCGAGGAGTTGTTGTTGTCGGGGACACTCGGGAGCACCCTCTAACGTCGTCAGAACCAACCATCCGCGATGTTGCCGAAAAAGTTCCGGGATGGGCAGAACGTACCCCGTCAAAGACTCTTCCCGAAAGTCTGAAGACTCCCGGAAACAATCCGTTCCCGGTTCGCCCGGAAGTCTCACTCGTCCCGAGTCATCGACCAGAATGAAGCCGGAGCCAGCCGACGGGATTTGACTGTCGACAACAGCACAGAGCTGCTCAAGGATTTGCGGAAGTCTCGCACGATTGGCGATCATCTCGAGTATACGTCGCTGAGCAGCTGCGCGATGTTCCGCCTGTATTCGTTCAGTAATGTCCTGAAATGTCCCAAACAACCGAACAACTCGGCCGTCTTCATACGCTGCCTGCCCTTTAGACCGCACCCAGAGCTTTTGCCCATCGCTGGACGTCAGGGGCAACTCCAGGTCCCAGCCGATTCCTTCCAGAATGGCATTGTTCACAGCAGCTCTGATCAGCGACCTTCCCGGCTCGTCGTAAAACTGAATTGCGTCTTCAATAGTTGGAACATACGACTCCGAGACACGGTGTAATCTTCGAGTCTGCGTGGTCCACCTGAGTTCATTTGTTTCGGTGTTGAACTGCCATCCTCCGACACCGGCAACACGTCCAGTCTCTTCGAGCCATGCCTCAGTCTGCTTCAGATGCTGCTCGACAGCCCTGCGCTGAAGATCTCTGTTCCTGGCATCAATGAGTTCACCAATGGTCTCCAGTAAAGGACTGATAAACCTGAGGAGTTCCTCGTCATATCCTTCGGTGCGATTTCCAATCCCGGCGACCGCCAGAAATCGACCGCGATAGTAAATCGGGAGTCCCGCATAACAGTAAAGAGGTGGATGACCGGGTGGTAATCGCATCTGCTGTTGCGACAAGTCAACCTGATTAGAGATCACCGGGGCACCAGTTCTCAGCGAGACTCCGATCAGATTGTCGAGCGCACGAAACTCAAGTCCCTCATTGTGGATGTTTTGATAGAGTCGCCTTGACCATTCGTCCCAGGAAATATCTGTAATGGCATGAATTCTCAGCCATGGTGTCTGATCCGCTTCACGACAGACCTCACCAATAAAACCATATGGACTCTCGGTCAAGGACTGAAGCTGCTGCAGCAACTGCTCGAATACTGCACGTGCACTATCGCTGGCAATGAACTGCGAACGAGCTTCACTGAGCGCCTTGATGAGTCGGTGTTCACGGTCCAGCTGCTGCTCTGTCCGCTTTCTGGATGTAACGTCCGTCTGGATCGAAAAGTAACCTGCCAGCTCGCCGTTTTCTGCCATGATTGGCTGAGCATCAATCGAAACCCAGTACAGGGAACCATCCCGTCGGTAGTTCACAATTTCGGCCTGGATATTCTGTCCGAGCGATGCCTTCTCCAATATCTCGTGGGTCGTCTCCGGATTCGTCTCCGGTCCATGGAGAAATTCCATCGGTGTTCGACCAATCACTTCTGCGAGCGGCCATCCCGAAAGCGTCTCAAATGAAGAATTCACCCAGACAACACGACTGTTTGCGTCGGTCACCATCACGGAAAATGCCGTGAAGCGACTCACCAGTTCATGAAATGGGCTTTCCCTGAGTACACTCAGTACACCCGTTGCATCGAAGCTGGACATCTGCAATTCTCCAAACCCCGAACCAGATTTCTGGGGATTCGCCTACTCACCCAGCCTGAACTGGCGGGCATTATTCGAATTGCAGGTGATGAAACTCCAGATGAATACTCGCAGGAAATATCGTCTATTCAAGGTTACATCACAAGCGATTCTGCTGTCCAGGAGCAGATCGCGTCAGTTGGAATCAGGGAATCTCAGCATATACCGAATCCACTCCACCGCAGTCGGAATGACAAATTTGACTGCCTCGGGCGACCCATTGATGTTCAGGTCGACCACCCTGTCTTTCCAGTTCAGTCCAACCCCCAGTCCCGCATCATCACCCATCTGTTCAATTCTGCCTTCCATCGACTCAACGAACTTCCGTTCGCGATCATCTTCCTGAATAGCCTCTGTTTCAGCCAGCCGCAGCATCAAGACGACCAGCTTCGCGAGGTTCTTCATATTGATTGCCAGAAGCCATGAAGTGTTTTTCGGCAATAGAGATGAAGACGATCGCACGAATCTGGATTCATTGAGCCGGGCTGGGTTCTGCCGAGCCTGCAGTATCGCATCCAGTTCCGTCGAGTTTCCAATGACAATCAGAATCTCATCACCTGCCGTCACAGCGAGGTCCAACACCACTGGCGCAAACTGATTCATTCCAGTGATGACTCCGATCGGTATTCGTCGCACTCTCATCCCATTGCGATCAATGTTCTGCAGTTCAGGGAATTGCAGCATCGCAGGTAACTCTATTCGGGCCTTTCGAAACCAGTTTTCGATGGCCTGAAATGCGAAAGCAGAGTCTTTCACTGACAGGACCATTACACCTCGCGGTGTTCGCAACATCGTGTCGTTCCAGAATTTTCCGATGAGAGTATCACCTGGAAACAAATCAAGGATCGGCATGGAAACTGAAGCCTGTATCGATGTTATTTGGAGATCATCCAGCGGCAGTTCAGTCAGCATCTCAACAGTATTTGCGATTTCTCTTGAAAGCTCAGGATTGACTGGGCCTCCAAGTGAAACAATCGCAGGCATGAGAGGAAGTCGATTCAGATTCCCCTCCCGCTGCCCTGCCGGAAGTTGGAAGGTGTCGATCTGATTCTCAGGTGATTCTATCCACGAGCGACCGCTGAGGAGGACTCCGCCCTTCGGATCAAGACGCACGCCACCGGCAAACTGTTGAAGTTCGCCGGGCGGCTGCATAGAAGCACCAGGATATACTCCGACTGGTAATGTCACAAACGGCACCTCAAGGCCCGCAACACCTTCCCGGAGCCCTCGTCTCGAAATGACGAAGAAGGCATCCAGAGGGACATTCCAGCCGTTGAGTGGCAAATACGTTTCGGCGCGACGCTCTGTTTGTCGATTCAGAGTTCTTAACAGCCTCTCATCCGAGACTTCGGCAAACGCAACAAATGATCCAAAGGGGCGCGCAAATCCCTCATGCGAATTCATGTGTACAGGAGTTAAATTGATTCCCGCATCAAATCTCCGGTTTCCCCGAGGGCGACGGATGTTGTAGATCAGTGCCTCCGCATTACTCGACGCAATCAGGTAAATAATCTCTTTCGGAGCTCCCCAGCTTGATTGAGGCTGACTGCTGGACTTTAG
Source organism: Planctomyces sp. (assembly GCA_016795105.1). Lineage (GTDB taxonomy): Bacteria > Planctomycetota > Planctomycetia > Planctomycetales > Planctomycetaceae > F1-80-MAGs062. Next base: position 49,469 of record JAEUIH010000003.1, on the reverse strand, counting down.
AAAAATCAAATTTCCTTCAGTATTGATGCCCTTTCTGATTCCAGAATACTCCTGCGCCATTGCCAGGGCACTCAGAGGTTTCCAACCCAGCATTGTGCACAGTTCATCGATTTTCGTACTGAATTCGGACATGCTGAAGACCACGGAATATCCCACCGTTTCGTCCGAAACGAAGTCCAGATATTCTTCAAAGTCGGCTTCAGACTCCGGCAGGTATCGTCCCAGTTGTCGCCGATCATTCGATGGCAATGTCCTAACTATCGCCTGAATCACTGTCCGCTGATTCGGATCCAGTCGGATCGCTCGATCAAAACTCTTCATGGCATCCGACAAACGCCCTTCACGACATTGAGCCAAACCGCGATCTGCACTCTGAATCGCAAGACGTCTACTAAGTTCTTTCAAACCCTGAGTATCTTCTCCACGATCCTGAACTGTCAGAACAATGTCACCAGCCAGCTGTCCCAATTCAGGACTCGGTGCTTCGAGTTTGTCAGCAATGGCGCTGGCAAGTCGCAACAGGCCAGGCCGAACACTCAGAATCTGATATTCGGGGTCCATCAGGATCGTGGCGATTTCACGGACTTGAATTTCGGAGTGACGGCTCTTTGATTCCTCGTACCGACTTGTGAACTCTGTCAGCAACTCAATCCCAAGTTCCGGCATTGCCGGATGAGTCTTCCGGTCTTCGTACAAGCTGCGATAGCAGTCCAGTGCAAATCGAGGCTTATCCTCCAGCAGAGCAGTTCTCACTCTTTGAATCCGAGCCTTGTCTCGCCTGGCACTGAATCTCTGAGAACCTTTTGAAACAGTCAGGCCATCAATCCGCGAGAGAATCGTGGAGAGTTCGCTGACGGTCTCCGCGCCTGCGATCCACTCATCCAGCACTCTGCCTCGAACATCAGACAACTCGGCAGCAGTCTCACCCAGCTTTACCAGGTCATCGCAGGCATCGAGTGCCTTCTCGTACTCATCAGCTTCCAGATACTGATCCACCTGTGTCAGGACCTCTTTCCTCGCTTTCAGCTTCTCGGCCTTCAGAACTTCCTCTGCGCTGATGTCCGGCGATTTCGGTGCCTCCTGCTTCGGCTTTGTCTTCTCACCTTCATCTGCGATGCCAGCCGGTGATCGCAGTGGATCAGTTCCGGCTAGCTCAACAGGCTCAGGCCTCCCGTTTCGACGAATCATTTCCCACGACAACAGAAACAATCCAACCAGCAGAGTTGCTGCTACAGAGATGATGATCCCTTTGCGCCGAAAACTCGGGACGGCCTTACGTTCAACGATCTCTGGCGAAGACTCGGACTGCTGCGGTACTTCAATCTGAACGCCACATTTCGGACACTTGAGCTTTCGACCGGCGTTCCGCACAGAGGTCCTGAGAGCTGCCTTGCACCCGGAACACGGCACAGTCACAAATTGTTGCACGGCGATTTCCTCTGCGAGTACAGCTCGATCTCATTCGGTAACTTTCAAGCGATCGCGGACAAACTTCGGAACATGCCCGCCGCTCTCAGACGAAGCGGCGTCGAAAAGCCTTAAATCCACCGCAAAAACAGGACAATTCTCCCATTTTTTTTCCAATCTTGACCTAAATACCGGTTCCAGACGACATTACATCTTCCGAATCTCTGTTCCCTTCACCGTCCATTCCTGTCTCAATTTTCTCCGTTTCTCCATTTGCGGGACGACTGATGGCTCGCCGTATTCTTGACCTCATTCTCACGCTCACTCTGGGACTCATCGCAGCGCCATTCATCGCCTGCGGTGCGATCGCGGTACGACTGTCCAGCCCAGGGCCCGCCTTCTATTGCGCACGTCGCGTAGGCCGAAACGGTGCAGAATTCACCATGTACAAACTGCGTTCGATGCACATCCGCTCGTCCGCAGGCAGCTCGATCACGGCCGCCAATGATTCACGTGTCTTCGCTGCCGGAAGAATTCTGCGAGCCCTGAAGATCGATGAATTGCCGCAGCTCTGGAATATCGTGCGAGGTGATATGTCGATCGTTGGTCCTCGACCTGAAGCTCCCGATATCGTTCAAATGCACTACACCCCAGAGTATCTCAAATCGCTGCAGGTTGCTCCCGGACTCACCAGTCCCGGCAGCGTGTTCTATTATACTCACGGCGAGCAGTTGCTTCCCGATGGCGCTGCTGAAGAAGTTTATGTAGAACGACTCCTGCCACTGAAAATGAAGGTCGACCTTGAGTATCTGGGCCGACAAACAGTCTGGTCAGATGTTGGTGTCATCTTCACAACGGCATCGGTTCTCGTTCAGAAATCGCTCGGACGCAGATCGTTTCCGCTCCCTGCCATCTTTAATAAGTGCTTCGCTTGGGCTGAGCCTCGAAATGCGACTGAGCCACCTGCCAAAGCAGATTCGGAAACATCAACGTCGAAGAACTCAGACCATCGATCTGCTGCGTAAGTGCCCTGCCGCTTCCCGGTGTACTGTCTCGGCCTCCAGAGATTGTCCCAGCTTACGGAACAGTCAGCTAACCTATTCGCCCGGCCCGTGCATGTGTGGCCAGGGTTCAAGATGTACGAGTACATCACGGACCGCAGCGATTTCCGAAACCAGGCGACGCTTAACGAGATGACCGATTCGGTGGCCTTCGTCTACTGTTAAACGTGCATCAACCTGAATGTGAATGTCCACAAGATATTCAATCCCCGTCTTGCGAACCCAGAGCTTTTCGACTGCTCGAACATCGGGGATCTCCTCCGCAAGTTGACGGATGTGAGCAACAACTTCAGAGTCTGCCTGAGGATCCAGTAACTCACTTGTACTTTGTTGCAGCATTCGTCCGCCTGTCCACAGAATTGCGGCAACGACGACCAGGGCCGCAACTTCATCGGCCCATATCCAGGCTGGCCCTCCCCAGCGAATCACTCCCAGCCCAATCAGGACGGCCAGTGAACAGAGTGCATCGCTGCGGTGATCGACAGCACTGGCAAGAATTGAGGTCGACCCTGTCCGTCTTCCAACATTTCGTTTATAGCGATAGAGCGATTCTTTGATGGCAACGTTGCCGGCGGCAATCCACAGAGTCCACTCGGGGGGAATCTGATGCTGAGCGCCCATCCGGCGAAATGCTTCCCAGCCGACGTAGAGTGCCGAAGCAACAATGAACAGTGAAAGATACGCGCCGGCTACGGTTTCAACTCGAGTATGTCCATACGGATGTTCTTCATCGGCTGGCTGCTGGGCGTACCAAAGTGCCATCAATGTCACGACTGAAGTCAATGAATCTCCCAGAGAATTGACCGAATCCGAGATCAGCCCGAATGAGTTTCCTGCAATTCCACCAAACAACTTAATGCCACCCAGCCCCAGATTCACGAAAACACCCAGCCATGCGGCCCTCATGGCCTGTCGGTAGAGTGGGCGGGGTGACAGTGATCCTTCAGGAGTTGAATCTGCCTGTGGCTTCATTGATTTCCTGGGGCGACTTGAGGGTTGCGGCGACAAAAGGGCATGACAGAAAAACTGATTATCGCCGTATGATAGCGTTCTTGCCCCGCCCACGTCAGTTGGATACCATTTCCGGAAGAAGGTAGTTCGACTCGTGCAGAAGCCCCGGATGTATTCCAGAACATTTCGATCCCAATCAACATCCAGACGTCTACCGGTACTGCTGGTCGTCGCGAGTCTGTTTCTGTCGCCATTCTGTTCCAGTCGACCTTTCTCCAGGCTGCAGGGAGATCTCCGGTCTGGCCACGAGACTTACAGTCAGACAAACGCTGGATCCGAATCAGGGGTGTGTACGCCTCAATCATCCGGTACGCCTCAATCGTCCGGTACGCCTCAATCGTCCGGTACGCCTCAATTGTCCGGTGCGACGTTTTTGGTGCGTCACAATCTCCCTCGTAATCTGCTCATCAAACCAAATACTGATGCTCCTCACGTCATTCGCTGTGGACGTCATACCAGCGTATCAACTCCTGACATTCAGTCGACAGCGGCCGGTGCCGCTACTGCGGGAGTCCATCCAAACCGACGTCCACAGATTCTGAATGCTCAGCAGAGTCTGCAATGCTCTCTGACGTCGGGCCGAAATCTGCCTTTGATCATATAGACGTCCTCGAAACGAATTCCTGATTTCGTTTCGAGGCAGATCATGGGAAGCCAGTGGTTCTCGGACTGTATGAACTGCTGCGCACTGCCTCGTATCCTTCATGTTTCAGAATGAATACGAGTAGAACAATGTCAATTCCAGGTCATGTTGCTGAACTGTTGAAGAAGGTCGAGCATCTGCTTGAACTCGGCCGTATCGAAGACGCGCTCCATATCGCGACATCACAAAGTTCCGGGAATCCGGCTCAGTCAAACGCCCGTGCCGTTTGCCTGATGAGACTCGGAAAGGCGGACGAAGCAGTTCGTGTACTTCGCTCCGTTGTGATCGATCAGACCGGGGTATTGATGAGACAGGATATCCCAACCGCATATAAGTCAAATTTTGCAGTCGCTCTGGCACTGGCAGGAAACCTGTCCGGGGCGACGAGCCTCCTTGCGGAACTTGGAGAAGAAACCGACACTCAGGTCGAAGGTTTGTCAAAGTGTATTCGGATTGCCAGAAGCAAACGTAGTTTCATGCAGAAACTGATGGGGTTCTTCGGGACGTCTGACGACACCAGAATCGAACTCGACTTTACACCGGGTTTGCTTCGCTGAAAACTTCGGCCTGCGGACTGAAAACTTCGATGTGCGAAAAGAAAAAATCTGACCATAATGCGTGAAATGCAAATGGGCATGTTGTTCATCTTCGCAATTTTCGAGGTGAGGATCAGCAAGTGGGACCTGAAATCGGACTGTATATTGTTGGCGGCGTTATTCTGCTCCTCATCATTGGGGGCATATTGACCGGCATATCCAACAGTAAACGATCGCAAAAACTGGAAGCTCTCGCAAATCAGCTGGGCTTCCAGTACTTTTCCAACCATCCACCGGAACAAGTAAACCAGCTCAATACCTTTGAGCTGATGACTCGCGGTCGAGCACGTTTGTTCAGTAATTCCCTGACACGTGAAAACGATGGTGTTCAGGTCGCAATTTTTGACTATCGCTATACAACCGGGTCGGGAAAGAACTCCCACACGCACCACCAAACAGTGGTGTCGATGCGTTCTGAGGACCTGCGGTTGCCTTTTTTTACGATGTCGCCTGAGAATGTGATGCATCGAATTGCATCTGCCTTCGGCTACCAGGACATTAACTTCGCGGAAGCACCCGTATTTTCGAAGATGTTTCTGCTTCGGGGATCGGAGGAAGCATCGATTCGAGAGTTTATGAACGTCGAACGGCTCCACCGTCTGGAAGCATTTCGAGGGATTCACCTCGAAGCTCGCGGTGACCGATTTCTCTGCTGGTATACTGGCGGACGCCGAAAACCGGAAGAGGTTGAAAAACTGCTTCAAACCGCATTTGAAATACTCGTGATACTAAGGGGCTGAAAACTGTTACGGCCAATTCTGGATCTGACGGACTCTGAACTTACAGAATGGCTTCGCAGCCATTCTCAGCCCCTATTTCGCGCGAAGCAGATTCGTAAATGGCTGATTCGTCGGCGGATTTCAGGTTTTGAGCAGATGACCGATCTTCCGGCGGATCTACGACTGCGACTTAGTCAGGAGTTTTCGTTCTCCTGTTTTGAGGTCACCGGACATCAGACCGCGAAAGACCAAACCGAAAAACTGCTGCTTAAACTCAAAGACAGTGAATTGGTAGAGTGTGTATTGATGCGGGATCCTGGTCGCCGAACTGTCTGCATCAGTACTCAGGTCGGTTGTGCTATGGGATGCGTTTTTTGCGCGAGCGGCTTACTGGGTGTGAAACGAAATCTGACCGCCTCTGAAATCTATGAACAAGTTCTTGTCCTGCACCGCCTGATGAAAGACGACGAACAGATCACGAACATCGTTGTTATGGGAATCGGCGAACCACTCGCAAACTACCGGAACCTGATGGACGCTCTCGAAGTCCTGACATCGGACGAGGGATTCGGACTGGGTGCCAGACGAATCACAGTCTCCACAGTTGGCCTGCCGGAGAAGATCCGCGAGTTTGCTCAGTCCGGCAAACAGTTCAATCTCGCCGTATCGCTGCATGCACCCAACGATTCGCTAAGAACTGAAATCGTACCGGTGAACCGGAACATTGGAATCGACGAAATCCTTGCGGCAGCGGATGACTACTTTGAACAGACAGGACGGCGAATTTCTTACGAGTATGTTCTGTTATCCGGAATCAACGATCAGCCACATCACGCTGCGGAACTGGCCGATCGACTACGAGGGCGCAATGCTCATGTGAATCTGATTCCCATGAACGGCGTCAGTGAACTGGTGATGACGGCACCCGGCGAACCGGATACCGAGCACTTCCGGAGTGTTCTGGAACAGCGAGGTATCACGGCCACCGTTCGAAAGCGAAAGGGCGCAGATATCGATGCGGCCTGCGGACAGCTGAGACTCAACCGGGAACAACAGGTTGAGCTGGATCAGCGTCTGATGAGCTAGACCCCTGATGAGTTAGATCAGCGCCTGACGAGCAGATTAGCGCCTAATGAAACGGTAGCCGATACCTCGAACGGTTTCGATCACATCTGCCTGACTGCCAAGTTTCTTACGCAATGCTCGTACGTGAACATCGATTGTTCGTTCGAGGGAATTCGCATCTTCCCCGCGAGATGTCTCCATTAGCTCATTTCGGGAAAACGGTCGGCCTGGCTGTGACATCAGAGTCCACAACATTCGGAATTCCGTTGGTGTCAGTTCCAGTTCCTGACTATCCACTTTGACAATATGGTTTGTTCTGTCGATCTCGATCCCATGGGCCGCCAGAAGAGCTTTGGGAGTATCTTCGGTTTCAGCACGACGCAACAGAGCCTTGATCCGGTGAATCAGTGGTGTGACTCGAAATGGCTTGGTCACATAGTCATCAGCACCCATATTGAAGCCGACAATTTCATCTGTTTCGGCTCCCCGGGCCGTCAGCATCAGGACACGAATGTCTCTGGTTCTGGGGTCTGATTTGAGGTTTCTGCAGATCTGCAGACCATCAATTCCCGGCAGCATCAAATCCAGAACGATCAGGTCGGGCATCATGGACTGAGCCCGCTGAAGCCCGGTACGTCCATCGCGTTCCCAGACAACCGAATAACCTTCCTTCTGCAGGTTGTAGATGACGACATCCGCGATGGCCTGTTCATCTTCAATCACCAGAATGGTTTGCTTTTGCATAATCACACCGTTCAGGAATCCCGTGACGCCAGCAACCCGCCGGCATTTCGAGGAAGTCGAGGATGCCGTATAATGGCTCCCTCAACAAGGTACACCACATCCTCTGCGATGTTCGTCGCATGATCAGCCACACGTTCAACATGACGTATGACTGAGAATAAGTGCATTGCAGGTTCAATCAGTTCAGGTCGTTGTTTCATCACATCGACAACTTCCTGAATCAATTCGTCATTCAGCTGATCAACGTGATCGTCTCGCTTGCAGATATCCCTCGCGCCTCGCGAGTTCTGTTCAACAAACGCATCTATGCTGTCGTGGAGCATGGACAGTGCTTCGCGAGCCATTTCATCGAGCCGTGATGGCATCGGAAACGTCACAAACTGTGACATCGCCGAAGATCGCTCCGCGATACTGACCGCAAGATCAGCCACCCGCTCCAGTTCCAGTGCAATCTTCATCACGACTGCGACTCGACGAAGGTCGTTCGCAACCGGATGATACAAGGCCAGAATTTTCAGACACTCTTCTTCAATTCGAATATCCCACTCGTCAACAACCCGATCTCTTCCCGAAAGCTCCATCGCAAGTTCACTGCGATTTTTGCGCAGTCCGTCAAGCGCATCACAGATGAGCTCTTCAGCCGCGGAACACATGCTGAGAATGTGACGATGAAGGCGTTCCATTTCGATAAAGAAATGTGCTGTCATTAAACCGATCTTTGCTCAGTTAGGGTCGATTCAACTTCGATCAGCCGAATCGACCTGTGATGTAGTCTTCTGTCTTTTTCTGTGAAGGGCTCGTGAAGATTTGCGTCGTTGGACCAACTTCCACCAGATTTCCCTCAAAGAAGAATGCCGTCTGATGACTGACGCGAGATGCCTGCTGCATATTGTGGGTAACAATTACAATCGTGTAGTTCGCACACAACTCGCCAATCAGGTCTTCAATCCTCGAAGTACTCGCCGGATCCAGCGCCGATGCAGGTTCGTCCATCAGCAGAATCTGTGGATTGGTGGCAAGGGCTCGAGCAATACAAAGTCTCTGCTGCTGACCACCGGACAGAGCCATCGCGGATTCACCCAGACGATCTTTCACTTCCTCCCACAACGCGGCTTTCTGCAGACAGGACTCTACAAGGTCCGCAAGAATCGCACGATTCCGTTCACCGGCAACGCGAGGGCCATACGCGACATTGTCAAAAATCGACTTTGGAAACGGGGTTGATTTTTGAAACACCATCCCCACATGCTTCCTGAGCAGCACGACATCGACAGCTGGCTCCATGATGTTCTGCCCCTGAATCAGAACCTCGCCTGTGCAGCGAGTCCCTTCAATCAGGTCATTCATTCGGTTCAAAGTCCGCAGGAACGTACTTTTCCCACACCCCGAAGGACCGATAAGCGCAGTCACAGATCGCTCCGGGACCGTCAGATTCACGTCAAACAGGACCTGGTTTTCTCCGTAGTAAAAATTCATCCCGCGAGCAGTAATCGCTGCCGGATGCTGTGACATGTCCATGTCTCGGTCAACACCGGCAACCGCCGGCGGTACCCTCAGAACTGTCGTCGGACTTGTAGCCATAGCTTTTCGCTCGATTGGGGAACGAAGCGTTTCAATAAATGTCACCATTTGAGACCTCGACTCGTACGGTAACGAATCCAGACCGCGAAACCGTTGAACACAGAAAGTACCAGCAGGAGCACTACAATTCCTGATGCTGCCACGGGACTGAAGTCGTCACCAGGCTGTTTGGCCCAGTGAAAAATTTCAATCGGCATTGCAGTAAACTGATCCATCGGAGCCTGCAGAATTCTTTGAGGTTCCGTCAGGAGCTTCACAGGAGAATCAATGCCCGCAGGACAGAATCGAGCGACTGTTAATGCTCCAATCATAATGAGTGGTGCCGTGTCTCCGATCGCCCTGGACACCGCCAGGATCACGCCAGTGGAAATCCCGGGCATCGCCGCAGGAAGCACCTGATGGCGAATCGTCTGCCATCGTGTCGCTCCCAGAGCCAGCGATGCGGTCCGAATCGACGACGGAACTGCTCGAAGTGCTTCCTGCGAAGCAATAATAATGATCGGCAGAATCACAAGTGTCATCGTCAACGCGCCCGCCAGAATAATGTCGCCCAGCGGAAGTGGGATCTTCACAATCCCCAGCAGGTTGATTGCTTTTGACTTCGCCGCTGATGACCCAAACAGGTCGAACATTCGCACAAACACCGTCAATCCCAGCATCCCATACACAATCGACGGAACACCAGCCAGATTCGACAGGTTTACCTTGATGACTCGAGTCAGCCAGGTGTCCTTCGCATATTCTTCAAGATAAACGGCTGACCCGATTCCAAGTGGAACCGACATCAGAGTTGTCAGAGAGATCAGCCAGAACGATCCCCACAGCCCCGCCAGAATTCCGGCTTCTGCCGGATCCACCGAATTGACCGAGGTAATGAAGCTCAGATTCAACCGCCCAAGACAATTCACAATAATACTTGCCAGCAATGCGACGAGAGCTGCAAGTGCCGAATAAGTTGCAATCCGACAACACCACGCGAAAACGCGAGACAGAAACAACCGACGCCGAATCGTTGAATCCGAGCCGGAAATGAAATTCACAGACTTGAGTGACTGCACATCTGAAGGCTGCGGTGTCACTGAAAGCGGCGGTGTGCTCATTGATACACCTCGCGGAACTTCCGCAGAATCCACTGCGACGCGATGTTGATCGACAGAGTAATCACAAACAGGGCCAGGCCGATTGCGTAGATGCTTTTATTCTGAATTGAGTCCGCCGAATTGTCTCCGAAACTCTGATGCACCATATAACCCGTCATCGTTCGCATCTCTTCAAACGGGTTTACAGAGAACAGCACCTTGTGCCCCCCAGCGATCGTAACCGCCATCGTCTCGCCAATTGCGCGAGAAAATGCGAGCAGGAATGCGGCCAGTATTCCCGATAATGCAGCCGGCACAACGACTCGCATGGACACGTCAAACCGAGTACTTCCCAGAGCATAGCCGGCTTCTCGCAGACTTCGAGGCACCGATCTGAGCACATCCTCGCTGAGAGATGCAATCATCGGCGTCACCATAATTCCAACCACGATGCCAGCACTCGCCACATTAAACAGCCCGATCTCAATACCAAACACATGCTTCAACACCGGCTGAAGGATCATGGGTGTGATAAAGTGCAGCGCAAAGAATCCGTAAACAACTGTTGGGATCCCGGCCAGGATCTCGAGAACAGGCTTAAGAAACGAACGCTCTCGAGGCCCTGCATATTCACTCATGTAAATCGCAGCACCCAACCCCGTCGGTACACTCACCAACGAAGCAATGACAGCAACCATCAGAGTTCCACTCAACAACGGCCAGATTCCGAAGTGCCCCTGATCAGCCTCCGGAGACAGCTGCGATCGCTCAACCGGCTTCCACCTCGTATCGGTCAGGAACTCGCCCAGCGATACCTCTTCGAAGAACGCCGTCTTCGGACCCGGATTGTAGACCGCACTGCGAAGCAGTACGACCACAATCCCCAATGTCGTCAGAATTGAAACGAGCGCACAACACAATAACAATACATGGATCAGCTGCTCCTTCGGATTTGCCGAACGACTGCGCTGAAACATTGATGGTCGAGCAGTTGACATTTCTTTGCCCCCAGGCAACTTCAGTTACTTGCCAACTGCCGACTCAAACGCCGCCTTCGATGCTTCGACTTCCGCAGCACTCAGTGCCACATAACCGGCAGCTGCAACTTCCGCCTGCCCGGCTCCCAGATAGAATCGCACGAAGTCCTCAACCTCTGGTCGAGACAACGAAGCCTTCTTGACGTAGATAAACAACGGTCGAGACAGCGGCGTATAAGTTCCTGCTTCGATCGTCTCCGGCGTCGGAGCCACTGCGTCAGCCAGGTTCTCAGTCGGAGAAACTGCGACAACTTTCAGCTTCTCTTTGTTTCTCGAATAGTACGCATAACCAAAGAAACCCATGGCATACTTGTCACCTGCGACACCAGTCGCAATCACATTGTCGTCGCCACTCGGGCTGTAGTTTTCTGTGATCGCCCCATCCTTGCCATTGATTGCTTCCGTGAAATAGTTGAACGTGCCGGACTCTTCACCAGCGCCAAACAGAGATATCTTGTGGTCCGGCCACGATGGATCAACGTCACTCCACTTCGTGACTGTACTACCCGGCTCCCAGATCTTCTTCAACTGGGCAACTGTCAGTGATGTCACCCAGTCGTTCTCAGGGTGCACCACAACTGACAAACCGTCGATCGCAATCTTCAGCTCCACAAACTCGATGCCGTTCTTCTGACATTCCTCTTTCTCACTGTCCTTAATCGGACGTGAAGCATTTGCAATATCAATGCGGCCAGCAATCAGCTCTTTGAACCCGGTCCCTGTCCCTGTCACCTTCACCGGGACCTGAACGTCACTGAATTCGACCTCGAACTTCTCAGCGATCCGCGAAGTGATTGGCTCAACTGTACTTGAACCGTCAACCATAATCCTCTTCACATCCCCGCCACCCGCAACATCACCAGGTGTTGTGTCCTCCACAGTACAACCCGCAATCGCGAGTACCGCCAACATACCAAACACGCATCTCATGCGACTCATCTGTTCGCTCCACTCAGTTTCACTGCTTCCAAAACTTCAACTCGCCACATTCAACGACGAATTTGTTAAGGGAATGTGAAGTTGTGTTAAGAATACGCGATCTTTTGACAAATCGATGCAAGGCACTGGCAGGAAACATGTTACGCAAATCGAAGAGTCGTCGCATTACCGGGATATCGTATCGTGGGCGCTCAAAATCCAAACACAAGTTTAGCCGGACACCAGAACATTAACACAATCTTCACAGATTTGGCCGTCGACGCGCAGAGCCTGAATTGCAGACATTGTCTGGCAGTGGCGCATAAAGAGAAGGCCAATTCAACACTCATCGGCCAGAAGCTGGGTGCTCTCCGGATCCGCCAGGACCTGCTCTTTCCAGACCAAACGGAACTCTGTCCCCTTCCCCACTTCGCTCGATACCTGAATCGCGATTCCCAGCGTCTGACACAGGTGTTTAACGATCGCCAATCCCAGTCCGGTACCGCCACTCGCTCGGGATCTGTCCCTGTCCACCCGATAAAACCTCTCGAAGATCCGCGACAGATGCTCTTTCGCAATTCCAACTCCCGAGTCCTGTACCAGCACACTCGGCTTGTCGTCGATCTGCCCAAAGGTGACCGTCACATGACCACCTGCCGGCGTATGCTTGATGGCATTGTCGATCAAGTTGGAGAACACCGTTCGAATGGCCTGAGCGTCAGCCGAAAGAATAAAGCAGTCGAGCCCCTTTCGCTCCAGAGTCACCTGATGGCTTTCAGCAACCGTTGAGAGCATCCGAAAGGTCTGATCGACAATCGCTGCGAGGTCAACAGGCTCAAAATGAAAGACTTCCGCGCCGGACTCCACTCGCGACAACTGCAGCATACCAATAATCAACTGCAGCAATCGTTCAGACTGTTCATCGATTTGGGACAGAAATCGACGAGCATCATCCGGGTCATCCATTGCTCCGGAAAGCAATGTGTCGGTGCAGGCCTGAATCACGGTCAGCGGCGTTTTCAATTCATGGGAAACACCGCTGACGAAGTCACGCCTCATGGCTTCGAGACGCCTAAGTTCTGAAACGTCACGAACCACAATCACAGCACCGGAGTATTCTTCGCGAACAATTGGACTTACGACGATTGACAAAAACACATTGTTCAGCGGAATTCGGAATTCGGCCTGCTGCATTGACCTCGACAACAACGCTTCTCGCACTGTCTCCTCAAAGACAGGCAACCGAACAGCTTCATACAGCCTGTGGCGAATGCCGATCAAAGGCCGAATTCCAAGAAGCCTCCGAGCCCCTGCATTGAGGAACAGAATCCGTTCTTCAACATCAACCGCAATCACGCCCTCCATCATTGAGTCAAGGACGGCGGATAACAGCTCAAGTCCGGATCGCGAACTTTGCTCGGCTTTCCCCAATGCCAGCATCTGCTGTTCTCGATCGTCTTCCAGCTGAGTCAGCGATTGCGCAACATTACCAAGCTCATCTCGACGATCTGAAATCCTGAGCAGCATATCCTGGCGGGCCGTCCGTTCAACGCCGGTATCGAGGTTCTGCGTCATTGCATGAATCGGACGAATGAGGCGGGATGCGGCAAAACCAACGCAGAGCACACCGATGCCCCACATGAAGATCGCACCCTGCGTCGCAGCGTCTGCAATCAATGGCAATTCACCATGAGCGTTCGCCAGCGGGCTCAACAGCAACAATACCTGACGCGGCTGATCATCGGTGATCGCAATCGCAATCACCATCGTCCGATTCTCAGTCTCCGTACGATACCAGCGTACCGATTCACCTGTCCTGGAGGCAGCCCGAACCGCCGATCCGATCACTTCCCTCGGTGGAATCTGCTCTGAAGACGGTAATTGATGCTGAAGCTCACGGTCAACAATCCAGATTGATGAACCCTGAGTCCTGAGCGTTTCCTGCCACCGAGCATACAAACGCTCAGAGTCCGTACTTTGTCGAAGCTCACCCGCAATTCGTTCACCCAGCTCAATGACGGCAGTTCGATGAAAGCCTTCGATCTGCTGAACTGTGCGAGACCGCAATGTAGCAACCAGTCCGATCAGCGCCAGCATAGAAAACAGGACATAAATGCCCATGGTTTTCCAAAATAGCTGAGATCTGGCCCAAAACACAACAAAAACCCTCAGGGTGCTGCAAACACAGACGGACTCAAGGTCGCTGCATTCTAACAGTCCCCGAAACAGGTCTCAGTCGTCGAATTGCTGTTACTGCCCGAAGTTAACAATTCATTCCGGTCAGGTCTCGTTTGCCATCTCTCGAAGGACGCCAGCAATAACCTCCAAACCCTCGAAAAGATCGGCTTTCGAAATGTTTAAAGCAGGCAGCAATCGCACCACCGTCGACTGGGTTGCGTTGATCAGGACTCCCCGGTCCATGCATTTCCCAACTGCCGGAGTCGCCGGAATCGAAAGTTCGATCCCGATCATCATTCCACAAACTCGCACTTCCTGAATAATTGAAAGCGACTGTTGAAGCGATTTCAGGTAAACCAAAACCTCGGCGGCGAGATCCTGAACGTGCTCCAGCAATCCCTCACGCTCGATTGTCTCCCCTGTGGCAAGGCCAGCTGCCATCGCCAGGGAATTCCCTCCAAAGGTACTCGCGTGCATCCCCGGTTTCAGATCTCCCGCAATTTCACTTCGGCAAATCATGGCTCCGCAGGCAACGCCTCCGGCCAACCCTTTCGCCATCGTCATCACGTCCGGCATCACTCCGGTTTGCTGATATCCAAACCAGGTGCCGGTTCGCCCCATCCCTGTCTGCACTTCATCAAAAATCAGCAGCATCCCTCGCTCATCACACAGGTCTCTTAACGCCTGCAGAAACACCGGGTCCGGAATTCGTACTCCACCTTCACCCTGAACCGGCTCCAGCATGATCGCACAGGTTTCGTTATCAACAAGACTTCGAACACCCTCAAGATCATTCAGCTTCGCATACCGAAACCCAGCCATCATCGGCCCCAGCCCTTCATGGTATTTTGGCTGAGCTGTTGCAGTCAGTGCTCCAAACGTTCGACCATGAAAACCGTGTTCAAACGTTATGATCCGATATTTGCCCGCTGCTGAACCATGGAGTCTTGCCAGCTTGATTGCTGCCTCATTCGCTTCTGCACCACTGTTACAGAAAAATGCCTTGCCAAAACTCCGACTGCAGAGAAATTCAGCAAATCGTCCCTGCTGCTCGATGTACCAGGTATTCGGAACATGAATGAGTCGAGCTGCCTGCTCCTGAATCGCTTTAACAACAGCCGGAGGTGAATATCCGAGGATGTTGCAGCCCCAGCCCGGAAACAGGTCCAGGTATTTTTTGCCGTCAGCGTCCCAGACATGTGAACCTTCGCCCCGGACAAGTGCGATTGGATAACGACGGTAGTTGGGCACCACGTACTGGTCAAACAAGTCAATGGTGGCCTGGCTTCGAGTCATTTCAACCTGCGTCATTCCAATCATTCTCCGAACGCTTTAGACCTGTATTTCACACTGAACTCATCTGACGGCTTTGAATCAGCTCAGAATAACGAAATCCGCCCTGATCCGCGAGATGACTGGCGATTAAGACACCGGAATTCAATTTCGGTTCTCCGCCTTGAGACCCGTCGATCTCCGCCACCCTGTCCGCTTCGACGG
Source organism: Planctomyces sp. (assembly GCA_016795105.1). GTDB lineage: Bacteria > Planctomycetota > Planctomycetia > Planctomycetales > Planctomycetaceae > F1-80-MAGs062. The sequence continues at coordinate 33,933 of JAEUIH010000003.1, read as the reverse complement.
AACCACACTGTCAGGATCGACGACCCAGACGAATTCCAAGGTAACCGCAGATCGGAAATACAGCCAAGCAGGCCGCCATAAATAACGGTGGATGAGGGATCATCACCATATTGGCAATTCCGGCAAGCAGATTCAGACCGACCAGAATCCACGCCGGGATCGCACTCCTTGCTGCACTTGATCGCACTCCCACCCAGCTGCCAGCTGTGGTTCCCGCGACATAAGACAGAAGTACCAGTCCAAATGCCCCTGCAGGCAGCGTACTGATGTGCTTCTTCAGCGCATCGAGGTCCGATGTGTCAATCCCCTCCGGAAGCGGATAGAGAATGTTGCTGATCGCCTGAACGACCATCGCGAGTATGCCGGAGGTCAAAAGCGCCAACAGCGTGGAGCCAGCCAGACGCACGAATTTCATGCCCACATCCCCTCAAAGCAATTCAGATCAACAAACAGGGGTGATTGTCTCCTGAAGAGCGTCGGTTTTCGCGCCAAAGCCGCACAGATTCCCGATTTTTCAGAACGCCAGTTCCGTCCGCAGCCCCACCACAAGTGCGTCCCGCCCGGTGCCACTCGGACTTGCAATATACTGCATGTCCGGCTGCACGATGGCCCAGTCATTGATCTGTGCCTTATAGAACAGCTCCACTGCCTGCTCGGACGAAAGCGAAGAGTCCCGGAACTTTGCAGAAGCAAGTCCAATTCCCATGACGTCTGCGTCACGTGTCGCAATCGGACCACGATACGTTAAGCCTGTTCCGAAATATTGAAACATCTCGTTTCGATCACGAGGCGACCAGCCATACTGAATGAAGGTTCCAAGTCCCTGAGGATCGTCTTCACTACCGGTCTCACGCCACAACAACTGGTCGGCACTCATGTAGAATCCGTAGTTCTGAGATTCCATCTCGCCTGTTCCCAGATCGAGGTTCTCGAACTCCTTCGAATGATGCCATACGCCAATTCGATACGTTCCCGGCAATTCGCCATCGGTGCCGAACTGTGGTGTCAGTGACCACTCGTGGAGTGTCATCGCTCCGAAGTCACCCAGAGTCTCAAATCCCGATCGCCCTCCGGTTTGTTCACCGAGAGACGGGGCTCCGTCGTACACTCCGGTCTTCACATGAATCAAATCCGTCAAGTCCACAAACACGGCCGCACCCATTCCGGGATTCGGCCAGGTGGGAAGCACAACCGTCGGAATCAGTCCGAATGATGAATTGATGAAGTCACCACCCAGATCCACATATGCAAAGTCTGCGTTTGCGTCCTGCTTGCCAACTTTCAACAGAATGTTGCCGTCAGCAAATGAGTGTTCATACCAGTACTCTGTGATTTGAAACGCTGCGTCAGGCCGAGGAGTCCCGTCAATGTTGCTGTAGAGCTGGAAGTCACCAACGTCTTCCGGTGTCAGGGTCTTGCCATGGAACGTGTTGCCATAGATAAAGAAACGTCCGCCATCCCACATATCCATCGCAGCCGTATCGACATTCAACACGATATCCAGGTTGCCGCGATATCGTGTGGCACCTTTGGTATTGAGCCCGCCGCGAGTATTCGTGAAGACTTCTCCGGTGTAAATGTATTCGCCCGTTATGCCGCGATACTCATGGAAGTTGTCGGGCAGAAGGAACAGCGAACCGGGCGCATCCTCACCTGAAGCCAAGACGTCCGGGCTGGCCAGCGAACAGCCGTACCGGCGCGTTACAAACGGCGCAGCTTCACCACCCGGTGCCATGATTCCTCGGCCAGGACATGCGGGTATCGGGAGAGTCCGCTGAGCTTGTGCAGAATTTTCAGCTGCCATCAGGAGCAGCAGTGTGACTATTCCAGCCTGTCGCCAGGAATGTGCCGATACCATCCGTCGCCCTCGACTCATAGAGCAGCCTCCGTGTTGATGGCAGACACCCTTCTGCCATCAATGCCCGTCGGCTGCACGCGGCCAATCTATGACCGTCGCCAACCCTGCGGCACGTCCTTTCGATCGGTTCGCCCCTGGGGGGATGACGCTGACAGGTTTGGATAATCCTCGGCTTTCCGGATTTTCCCCCATACCGCAAATTCCGATGATTCGGATTGCTCGCACCATACCTTCCCGCCACGAGGGGTATTCCGGTAGGCTCGGTGCTCGCGAAAAGTCCATGCGGCTCAGGCAGCGTTCTTTGCTGGAGTTCGCGGAATCATGCGTATCAGCAGCCCCGACAACACGATCAAACCGGCACCCAAAAAGTAGGGAGTGGCCGTCGAAATCGCTAACAACTGCACGCCAAGGAACGGGCCAAGGATTCGAGCCAGTGAAGACAAACTCTGTCCGGCACCCAAAATCGACCCCTGCTCATCCCTGGTGGCGGCCTGTGAAAGCAGGGACTGCAGCGACGGAGTCACTGCAGAAAAGCCAATGACAATCACGGGCAGGATTGCCCATAGACTTCCAGGAGGAAGAACCTTCAGTCCGGTAAGTCCGGTCAGACAAAATCCAGCGGCCATCATTACGACTCCGGCCAGCGCCATTCGATATTCGCCGATCCGAGGCAGGAATCTGCGAACCAGCATGCCCTGCCCAAGTGAAAGCACAAAACCAACGTACGCAAACAACAGGAAGTTCGAACGCGAACCGTAACCAAATTCGCGAGTCAGCAATGAAAGCGTGCTTTCAAATTGCGCAAATCCAAAGGTCGTCACAAACACCGAAACAAGGATCATCAGCAGCGGTCCTGAAGAACTGCCTCGGAGTACCGAAGTCAGATTCAGAAGAGATCGTTTGCCATGGGCGGATGCGATCGGGCCTTCCTGTGGTCGAGTTTCCTTCAGACGCACGAGCGCCAGACAAAAGGCGATTGCCGACATGGCGCTGGCAACATACCCCGGCAGCGCTGATGGAGGCTGCATCAGGACCGATCGCAGTTGCTGTCTTGGTACAGGCTTCTCCAGTAAGATCGCTGCCGCTCGCTCGTCAGCTCCACGGAAGATGTCTTTGTCACGCATCTCTCGAACAAACGTCGGAAGATCAATCAGTTCGGACCGAGCTTCCCAGGACAGGACTTCCCGATACTGCTTGTTTGACAATCCCACGGATGCCATATCAGACCATGTACATGCTGCACCAATCATGGGACCAAACGTAAATCCCATTCCAAACGCAGCTCCAATCAGGGCCATTCCCCGCCCTCGATTCTCCACGCCGGTCGAATCCGCAATCACGGCCTGGGCGGTGGAAATTGTTGCTCCGGAGATTCCAGCCGCAATCCGAGTGATGAACAGCCATGCCAGTGGACTCAGCCCAATCAGAATCCCATCACGTCCAAGTGACGAAGCGACTCCAAACATCGCATAGGACACTGTTGAACCGAATAACCCCAGCAACAATATGGGCCGTCGTCCGATTCGGTCAGAGACTCCTCCCCAAATTGGAGCAAATACAAACTGCATCGCCGAGAACGATGCCATCAGGAGACCCAGCATCGATTCCGAAGCGCTGAAGTACGTGCCGTAACGGGGCAACAGCGGTAGTACGATGCCGAATCCAAGCAGGTCAATAAATACTGTCAGAAAGACAATAAACAGGGTCGACTTATTTGCAGAGGACACAATCAGCCTTTTCGATGCTCACTCAACTATGACCGCATGAACATGACGCACAGCCATGCCAGCAGCGGAAACAGCAGAAAGATCAGTCCGAACGTAATGAGCGTCGAGCGGCTGTTATCCGGCCATCGCCCCATGATACTTCTTCCCTACAGCCAGAGATGACTCTTTGCCAACAGTGAAAAACAACTCAGGTCAGCACCTGTTCATCAGTCTCAGGCACAGCATCGCTTGCAGGATCAAACCACTCTTCTTTAAAGACAATTCGCTTCTTCAGCTTCATCGCCATGTTGGCCGTCAATGCCATAATCGCATCGGCCATCGCGACCTTACCCGGACAGCGAAGTTCGTTCTTTCCTGTGCGAATGCAATAACAGAAGTGTTCCATCTCTTCGCGGTACCCGCGGCTGATCTTCTCTCCCATGCCCGCCTTCGCAGCTCCTGCTCCAGCTGATGGTGCCGTCGTGTTGTAGCTGTCCAGAACCGGACCGCCACCTTCGCCCGCACTATTGATGACCCACAGACGCTGCTCAACACCTCCGCCACTCGTCGCAGATGCTTCCTTATACAGCAATGCATCTGATTCTGTCTTCATCACCAGAGTGCCTCGGCTGCCAAACACGGTTTCTCCGTATGGTTCCCAGCGATTGGTGTTGATTGAAGAATACGTCACGATGGAAAGATCGTTCTGGTCCGTCTCATAGTGTCGGCCAGGAAACTCCAGTGTCACATAGATGTGGTCATCAATGTCGCGGTCATCGTTCCAGTTCTCTTCCGGACCGACACCCTTGACCCCGTAAAAGTTCTTTCCGCCAAATCCCTGAACAGCCAGCGGATGCTTCTTGCCCAGAAAGATACTGCATGCATCCATCTGATGGCTGCCCAGTTCGGCCATCAGCCCGCCGCCCGTTTTGTTGTACAGGCGCCAGTCGACAAGCTGCTGAGCACTGTCGTAGCCAAGCTCCTTCAGCCGCCCTGATTTTTCGAGCCCCAGCAAATGTTCTTTGTCCTGGCGAGCTTCTGCTGTTCGATCCCAGTTGCGCCAGCTGTCGCGGCCAGGAAAACTGTTGTTACGGTGCCACTGAGCACGCAGAAACTTCAGGTCTCCAAGCAGGCCCAGCTTAATCAGCTCATTCGCGTTTTCGTAAAGCACGCTGTAGTGTCGCTGATGTCCAACCGCAAGAAACAGCCCCTTCTGCTCTGCTTTGCGGATCATCTCCTTACATTGAGTAATATTGTGGGCCATCAACTTCTCGGTCAGAACATGCAGTCCGGCTTCCAGGCAAGCCATCGCAATCGGAGCATGCTGGCTGAGTGGAACGGCGATCACGACCGCCTCCAGCCCCAGTTCATCCTTTGCCTTCAAAAGTTCCAGATGGTCCGGATACGTCTTGATCTGCGACGCAGTCGCGATACCGAGCTTCTTGTTGAGCCCGATTCGGACTTCCGGATGACTGCCTTTGAATGTGCGATCGAGATTTGCGGGTCGAGGATCCGCGATCGCAACAATCTTCATGTAGTCTGATGGATGTTCAGTGATCAACACGTTGGCTTCATCACCACATCCGATGAATGCCGTACGAACCGGTTCACCCTGAAGCTTTTCATAGCCAAAGTAGAGTGCACCAAGTCCTGTACCTGCAGCAGCTGCGGTTTTCACGAAGTCACGTCGAGTAATCCCGACGGCTTCATGGAAATTATCCTTGCCGATCTGTTCCTGTTCCGGAGTAAGCAACATTGGAGTATTCCTGTTTCTAAGCTGATCGCGACTTGCGACGGAAGATTCGACCTGCAATGGCGTCCAGTCCAAACCACTGGCCGCTCGGCATGCAGGCCAAAGCCAGCAACGCCAGAACTTCAATCATATTTTTGTTGATGATGAAACTATGCTCCGTGCCAGCGGCTTCTGGCACGCCGGGCCACGGTGGCATTGCCATATAAAACCCAAACACCATGAATGCTGCTGAAAATGCGGCAAACCGAGTCATCAGTCCCAGCATCAGCAATGCGCCCAAAACCGTCAACCCGGCAATTGTCAGGTAGTCTACAACTCGCAGAGCTGTCCAGGGTTCCGGCATTGGCCCCCGCTGAAGCTGCTCAACCGTTAACAATTGCTGAGCTTCAGCACGCACTTCCGCTTCAATCGCTTTGACCGGGCCTGCAACTTCGGTCGCCTTGGATCGAGTATCAGACCAGACTTTTGTGAGATGGTCGAATTCGAATGCCACATCCGCTTTGGTCAGCTTCTGCTCATAACGATCAACCATCTGCCGATATAAATCGAGCTCACTGATTCGCCCGTCAATCGTTCCGGCATTCTCCGGATTCCCCATCAAATGGGCTCGAACTCGCTCCTTCGCAGACAATGAAATTGAACGCTTAAAAACAGCATCCAATGCTGTCTGGAATGCCGCATACTCAGGACCCTCTTTGCCGGCAATCGCGGCTTCAATCGTTTGCTTCTCCGTCGGTGTCAGATGCTTGTCGCCACTGACAATCAAGTCTCCGGTCTTCGCGTCATACCAAATCGTGTCTTTCAGCTTCAACGCATCAAAGTCCACTTCCGGAGGAAGCGCAGCAAGCTTGACTGCAAATCGTTCGGGACCATTGATGATGTTGTCCAGATTTCGAATCTGACGTTCGTTGAGTCCGAAATGAGCAACAAACCGCGTTTTCCAGTCATCCATCCGAGCTACAACTGCATCCTCATTCAGCCAGTTCAGGTCATCCGGATCCCCGGTGAGCGAACGAAAAAATGAACGCATCGGCCCCTGCGAATTCTTCAGATAACCCTCGGACGTCCACGGGGTGGGTGTCCGCTGAGTATCAATCTTCCACAGGCCTTCGTAAACCAGCTGCCAGCCAATCCCGAGCCGCAGTATCACAAGGAAAACGACGGCTGCGGTTGAATAACGACGAATTTCAGACACGACTTCAAGCTCCCGCACGGATAACCCATGCCGTTGGTTGAGTTCAGATTTCCACGACCTGAACAGGGTCAACCTGCTCAGAATCCCAGAAAATTTGATCAGGCGAAATGCCGATCAGGTGGGGCCGGACTCGACGTCCCTGTTCCGGAAAAGGAATCAGGATAACACCGACTTCAGGCAGATTCTTGCAACAAAGGACCGCTTTTTCGATGCCGAGCACGAAAAACGCGGTCGAAACGGCATCTGCGACCGCTGCGGATGCTGCCAAAACAGTCACGGACAGCATTCCATCCACCGGCCAGCCATTGCGAGGATCGAGAATATGGCCGTATCTGCGGCCTTCATATCGATAAAACTGGATGTTCGAGCCGCTGGTGGCCATCGCCTGATCACAAAGCAAAATCGTTCCCAGCCGACGGTTCGTAAACAACGGATTCCCAATTCCCACCGGCCATCCCGGCAACCCGTTGTGCGTCCCACGTGCAATCAGGCTGCTATGTCCTCCATGTAAAAGAAACGATTCCACTCGCTTCCCGCCAGCAACATCCCGCTCCAGCCATTCACAGGCTTCATCCAGCGCAAACCCTTTCCCAATCGCCCCCGGGTCCAGCGAAACTCCCGGCCGCAGGAATCGAACACCCATCGTCGACTCGTCCAACTCCAGATGCCTGCTTCCACTGGCCGCCAGTGCATCTACAATCTCGTGCTCCTCCGGGATGCTCTGGCGATGTCTGGCACCCTTCCAGATACGATTCAAAGCGCCTGCTGCAAGGTCAAAGGCGCCTGCTGTCTTCTCTGAGAGATCCTTCGACAGGGACAGAAGACGGAAAAACGACGGATTCACCCGAATCTGCTCGTCGACTGCTCGCCGATTCAATTCGGAAATCTCACTTCCCGGACGATAGATACTGAGCCAGTTCTCTATCTGAGGTACACATTCCAGCGCCTCGCCCACAACCGGAATCTGCTCGGGCGATCCCGGATTGAGTATCGCTGCAAACTCACAGGCCATCGCTCGGATCCCCAGCCGAACAGTGTTCCCTCCCACCGGCTGCGCACGCCCCCGCAATTGCGGTTCATCTTCCACAATCGGCTCAGGTGATCCCGATGGCTTCGGTATCCCTCGCACGAATTTCAGCAGGTCCCGTCGAGATGGCTCAGTACTGTTCATCCCACAAATAGTACCCTCCACTCGCCGCAGATTGTAGCAATTTCCAAAGTACTCATCACGCTCCGTCGTGATGTCGAGCACCCGGCAAAAGTACTCATCACGCTCCGTCGTGATGTCGAGCACCCGGCAAAAGTACTCATCACGCTCCGCCGTGATGAGCACTCCCTTGCGCACGGTGGTCGCGGACCTGGGGTGGGCTCGGGCAGGAATGCCCAAGCTACAATCTTTCATCACGGCGGAGCGTGATGACTACTTTACTGCTGAATTGGTTTCGGGAAGTGGACCACGGCGCCGGGGTTTCTCATTCGTTTGCAGAGTTCCACCAGGTCCAGCTGTTCGCCGTCGCGAAGCAATTCACCCGGCATGATCGGAATCACGCCGAGACTCACCTGCGAACGTCGACTGAAGCCTTCGGTCACCGACTTGGGCGCTCCTTTGGGAGCTTTCTTGAATGGAAGTACTTTGTAAGTTTCCCGATCGGACCAAACCGCCAAAGTAAATCGCTGCTCGGGCGGGATCGGGTGTCGTTCTCGTTCTTCAATCAATGTGCCCCCCGGTCCCGGGATCAGAAACACCTCTTCAAGGTACCCACCTGAATCTCTGCGGAACTCAATTTGAATTCGACCCCGAGCCGGAATCTTCTCTTCTCGTGGTTGTCGAGGATCAAACAGATCCACAATCTGAACCAGAAGAGGGTCCGTCCCGGTGTTCACTAACGTGACTCTTGCAGGAGTTAGCTCCTCTCGAGCAACATATTTCCGACTGACAACAACCGGAGCATACTCCAGTGTTGGAATCACATAACTCGCGCCCCAGCCTTTGGGACCCCAGACGGCACATACCAGTCGCCCCAGAGGATCGATTGTCCAGACGGTTCCCACGGCTGGTGCAAAGGCGATCGGAGCTCCTATCGAAAACCCTGGACCAACAACGTGACCGTTCCACAGCCCCATTGGATTCTGAGTCCAAAGATTCCAGTTTCCTCCAGGCCCAATCGTGGACAGCACTGGACCAATCGTCGTCTGACCGATTTCTACGGTAGTGCCCGGTACTTGTCCGGAAGCAATCGGCATCGGAAGCGACCACGGATGTCCCGCGGACTTGCTCCATACACTCAACTGCCCGCCCACATCAATTGTCGTAACGATTAACTCAGGTCCCGGCGTGGGCGTCAGATCAAAGAAGTCGCCCGCCACAGGCGCCCCCGGCAACAGTCCACCTGCAATCGCAGCCGACGTCCACAGCCCGCCTCCACCGGAGTACCACTGCAAAGTTCCAAAGTCATCAACCGCAAAGATCTCCAGCTCAGCTCCTGTCGACACAATTGCCGTCGATGAACCATATGGAAACTTCTCCGCGGGACCATTCACCTGATGGCCTGTCCCGGTTGATAAATCCACAAGCCAAAGATCGCCCATGCCACTGACAACCGTAACCAGTGACTGCGGCCCGTTTTTCACATAGTCCAGATGCGCGCCAACCGGAAACTCCTGACTCGGCAATAACACATGCGGGCTTCCCCCGTCCACCATACGCACCAGCCGATTGTCGGGCCTCACCGTGACAGCAGTTGGCCAGATGTCTCCGGCAGCCTGTGGTGTCAGTACCAGTGGGGATCCGGGAACAAGCAAATGAGGAAAACTGTCCGGACGAAGTCGCCAGCCACCTGCTCCACCGTCAAACAACAGCAGCCGACCATCCGGGCCGATATACCCTGCAGTTGTCTCCGCACCGAATGGAGTCCATCCAATGGAAGGCGGCCCAGCGCACATACCTTCGCTCTGAATGCCCACCATACTCACGAACAGAGCGATGCTGCAAATTGCTACACGCTGAACGGCAATCCAGGTCTCAATGAGTTGCATTCTGATTCTCCGAGTCAATTCTCCGAGAGTGTCTCGCGGGCAACACGGAGTACATTCTGGCCAATGATTCGGCGAATGTCATCATCCGAGTATCCTCGCTGAACAAGTCCAACAGTAAATAGTGGCCAGTTTGTCCATGCAAGGCTCGCTGTCATCTCTGCGGTCACTTCAAAATCCTCTTTCGGCCACAACGACCGAAACGGTTCTCGTGAACCAGGACGAACGCCCACAAGTCGACTTTCTGCCGCTGAGTTCTGTGATGAATACGCAACATCTGTTCCAATCGCGACAGATTCGGTTCCGAATTTGCGACAGGCCATGTCGATGTGGTCCAGCATAGCGCGAATATCACCAGTGCCTCTTAGAAACTGTGGAATACAGCAAATGCCAATGTAACCACCCGAATCCACGATCGCCCGAATCACCTCGTCCGGCTTGCTGCGAATATGTGGATGAATGGCGGCACACGTCGTATGGCTGGCGACTACTGGTCGAGTAGAAACCTGAGCAGCCTCAAGACTCGTCTGCCAGCCAGAATGAGCACAGTCCGGAATGATCCCAACACGGTTGAGTTCTGCAATTGCGGTTCTCCCAAAATCACTCAACCCGGCATTAGCGGTCTCACCACATCCATCTCCGATCATGTTGCGACGCTGATAGGTCAGGTGCATCATGCGAATCCCCAACTGATAGAAGACCCGCACATATTTCAGCTCGTCTTCTTTGGAGTTCCACGCCTGTGTCAGCGGTATTCCATTGCCCGTGAAGTACAGAACATGTCGACCGTCACGATGAGCGGCTTCAACATCCGCAGGTATCGAGGCCTTCGAAACAAACTCGCTCATCCGATCTGTCACGAACGTAAATCGAGCCAACCGTTTTAGCAGTCGAAGGGGATCCTGACATTCCTGACCGGCATTCTGAAAAACGCTGGTGACTCCGGATGCAGCCCACGCAGAACGATATTCCTGCTGCTCAACCGCATCGGTCACCCAGCGAGTCATTGTGAACTCTTCCTGCAGATCTTCGATCTCGTCTGAATCTGCTCCCGCCTCGATCGCCCGCCGCATCGCAGCTCCATCGACCGCTGCTCGAGGTGCAAATCCATAGGAGTCAAACACGACGGACTCAGCGTGCAGTCGCAGTCCTCGTTCCATTTCCTTCGGAGTTGGCTTCAACGCTTTTAAGGCCGCTTCCCGGTTTTGCTGAATCACAGGGTTGAGATTCTCGGTCATCAGGCGAATTCGGTCTGCCCCGTCTTCACGAGCGGCGCCGACTTCATGAGCGGCTCCGTCTTCACCGGCTGCTGGTCTTGTATTCGCGGCGGAAACAGTTGCCGCCAGAGCTGAATTGGCCAGAAAAGCGCGGCGGTCCATTTGCATGTCTCCACGTCAGCCGATTGAACTAAATACTCAGGCTTTCACCTTATATCCAAGCTTTGCCAGCAGCTGCTGAATGCGTTCCAGATGAGTCCCCTGGACTTCAAGACAGTCGTCCTGAACGGCACCTCCGGCTCCGCACGCATTTTTGAGCTGAGTCAGCAAAGCAACAAGGTCCGTCTCGTCCGGCTTCAACCCGCGTACAACCGTGACAACTCTGCCATGCTTTCGCTTTTCAACGGCAAGCTTTGCTGTCTGTTTCTGCGGAGGAACCCGAACAGGCTCCGGTGGAGGACACGTACACTCAACTTCCAGCTGATCACATCGCTCACAGCGCGGAGGTCGATCAAACTTCGTTCCGGCCAGCAGTCGCATCAGTCTCGCCCCCACAACGCATCTGCGATCCAGTCGAGATCGCCAGCCTGGGTTTTCGAAAGATCGTGGCTGCGACCGGCACCCGCGGTATGCAGAGCATTGATCACCAACAGCCGCAATACGCTGGCCAGCGGACTATGCACGCCCTGCTGAAGAGCTCGTTTCACCAGCCGATGACTGCGATTCAGCATGACTTCGTTGCGACCGGTCGGCGACTGCTGAAAATGAGCATCAATCAGTCGTTGAAATCCCTGAGGAATCTCGCCGCCCTTGCGAAGTTCTTCAAACGTCTGAGCGAGTTCAAAGCGTTCGTTGAGAAATGCCATCACGGGCTGACTCGTCTGGAAGAGTCCCGTTTTGACTTTCGCACCCGTTGCGGCAAAGTATTCTTCCCACACCGCCGGACACTCTTCAACATCCGTCAGTCCAAGGATCGCTTCAGAAAAATTCACCGACGAGGGTGTTGCTGCTCGAAGATCAACAACCTGACCTGTCGTGTCAGCGATCATTGATGCCAGCAGCGACTCTTCGAAACTTCGCAGTGTATGAACGCAGGTGGTCGACCCGGATGCAAACACTTCATCCAGATAACGTTCCTGCCGACGATCCGCATTGTACCAGATCACAAACTCAGCATCAGACTCAAACAAAGGATCGGACTTCGAGGATGCCAGACACTGCTCAAACGTCAGCTGGCCTCTCGATGTCTGCCACCGATACACTCGACGCAAAATGTTCCTCAACCTGCGCTCACCCAGCGCCGCACCTGCAAGCGTATAGCGGTGCCAGTTCACAATGGCTTCAAGTCGAGTCGGCTGTTGTTCGGCAAGTCGCTCGAGATGATCGTACAGATACTCATTCAGAGCAATCTGAATCGTGCGAAAGCTCTCATCGCGGACCAGGTCTTCACGACTGGCTGTCGGGTTGCAGCCTTCCAGTTCCAGCACACCACGAACAAAACTGGCCCATGAAGGAATCAGATCACGAATGCGGCGTGAAATCACCATGCGACGAACTGTGACCGCGACGGTCGCGTCGTCCGCAAACCCAGGTGTTCGCTGAGGCGACACGTAGAGTGCACCAGCTATCGGAGATGGTTTCTCGATTCGAATCGGAATCACATCCAGAGGTGACTCATTGAAGTAACTCGCTAACTCCAGCTCCACTGTCTCTGTGTCCGGAGTCGGCTGAAACCAGGCCGCGTTGATCAGGTTGACACGAGATGCCTGTCGATTCAGATGAATCGGAATCGCCAGAAAATCGGCGTACTCCTTGATGGCATGTTCGAGCAATTCAGAATCCGTCGCCAGATTCCGAAAGTCCTCTTTCAGCCACAACGTTACGGACGTTCCCGTCTCCGCGCGATCTGAATGCGATAACAGGATGGACGTACCCGGCCCCGCTTCCCAACGCACTCCCTCTTCACAGTCCGCTCGACGACTTTCCACTACCAGCCGATCAGCCAGCATAAATGCACTGAACAGCCCGATGCCAAACTGGCCAATCAGCTGATCCCCATCGCCGGAGACTGTGCTTCGCTGAGCATCCGAGCCTCGGCCTTTCAGTAGCCCGGTAATCCCAATCCCAAGCGTTCCCAGAAACAGTTCGGCATCATTGGGGGTCAACCCAATACCGTCATCAACGAACGTCAATGTTCCAGCTGCGGCATCCTGCTGTACGTCAATTCGACCTCGAAAATCCAGGTCTCGACTTCGACGCCGCATGATTGCATCGTGAGCATTCTGAATGAGTTCACGTATGGGGGTGTCCATCCTGCTGTAGAGGGATGAACCCATGATCTCAATCACACCCGCGATATCCACCTTGAATGGGATTTCACGACTCCACACTGACTCACTACTCCCGTCTTCAACTCACAAACGAACCTGAAGTGCGTGTTGTAGTCTGACCAGGGTGGAGTGAAAAGCGGCTCAGCGGGTGCTATTATTCAGCAACTTCGATTTGATTCTCGACTTTTCGCACACCCGGCTGAAGTCGTATCAGGTTCGCTGCAAGTCGGCGAGTCTCTGTAGAACGGGCTGCACCTGTCAGAATGGCGATTCCCTGAGGGGAAACCGCAACGCTGATTTCCGACAACTCCGGATTCGCACCGAAAAATCGATCCAGCGAAGGAGCGTTGGAGGACGCCATTCCCGGTGATGCGGATGGAGATGGGAAATCAAATCCAATTCTGATCGGGGCAGAAACGCGTCGAGGTGTCCCGGTCTGCTGACCATTCGATCCTGGAACCTGTCGGTTGTCGGTGATACCCTGAAACTGCCGGTTACCCGTTACCGAATTGCCAGTCGACTGCCGACCACCACCCACGAATGTTTGTGATCCGTTGCCGCCGACAAACGTCTGAGTCCCACCAGTGCCGCCACCACCCGTGCCGCCGGTCGTCCCTGTGGTCCGCCCAGTTGAGCTGTTCGTGTTTGTCGATCCAGACCCGGATCCTGATGATGATCCCGAACCGAATCCTGATGATGTCGATCCGCTAAGGCTACTTGTCTGGCCGCCGAATGAGCTCGTCGTCGATCCGCTGCTCGATGAACCACCAGTTGTTGAACCGCTTGTCGTTGTCCGACCGCCGGTGCCGCTCTGGCCGAACGCATTGTCCGAAACTGTTACAATTCCCAGGAAAAGAAGTGCCGAACCAATCGATTTCAGAGTGATTTTCACGGTCCACATCCTTTCGAAAACTCGGCTTTCCGGAGACGATCACCAATCCTTCCTGTTATTATCGCAGAAATGGACGGGCTCTCAGAAAGTCTAACAATCGAAACTGCGGAAAGAATCGAACATTCCGGGAATTTCGTGTCATAGACGGCAGCACCTGCAAATTTTCGAACCCCGTATGATTAAAATGGAGTTTTCCGGTGCTTCCGGATTCTCCCAGCCAGTTTTTTTACTCTCGTTTAGCAATTCCTATGAACACTCCCAAAACCAGTATGCGGCTCCAAAAATTCCTCGCAGCCGCAGGAATTGACTCCCGCCGTAATTGCGAAGAGTACATCCGGCAGGGACGCGTTACGGTTGACGGAGAAGTTGTTTCCGATCCCGCCACGTCGGTCGATCCGGAAACTCAGGACCTGAAGCTGGATGGCGAAAAGCTTCGGATGCCTCGCAAGAGATACTATCTGCTCAATAAACCCAAGGGCGTGTTGTGTACCAACAGCGACCCACAGGGACGACCTCGTGCTGTGGATCTGGTGCCGTCCAACGGAAACAAACTGTTCACCGTGGGCCGCCTCGACGAAAGCACTGAAGGTCTGCTGCTGATCACCAATGACGGAGAACTCGCTGAACGCATGGCCCATCCGCGGTTCGAAGTCGTTCGTCGCTATCGAGCTCACGTTGCCGGTATCCCAAATGACGAAACTCTGCAGCAACTGCGCGAAGGGATGTATTTCTCCGACGGCTTCTTCCGCTTTCGAGGTGTCCGCATTCTCAAACGGAAAGGCCGAAGCGTTCTTCTTGAACTCGAAATGAAAGAAGGAAAGAACCGCGAAATTCGCCGACTGCTGGCGAAGGTCGGTCATAAAGTGATCGCACTCGAACGTATTGCGTTCGGTCCTCTCAGGATTGGTCACATACCACCAGGCCGTTTCCGTGAACTTCGAAACGAAGAAGTCAACGAACTCAAGAAAGCACTGATGGAAGCTGGCCGCGAAGAATTCGGTGATCGCCGACGTCCTGGCGAACGACCTCGCCGTGGAGCATCCGCTGGCCGTCGCCGACCCTCAACTCGCCCAAATGCCGACTCACAAAACCCCGATTTCACTCCAAGCAATCCAGATCGCTCATCAGCAAACAGAGATCGCTCGGCCACCTCGCGAGATCGATCCGCAGCATCAAGGGAACGGTCGGCTGCTTCACGAGATCGGTCCGCGACTCCACGAGACCGCTCGGCTGCAGGAGACCGCTCAATGTCATCAAGAGATCGATCTTCTTCCATCAGAGATCGATCTTCGACATCACGAGATCGCTCGCCGAACGCCCGAGATCGCTCGGCCACTGGAACCGAACGTTCGTCAACACGCAACGAGTCTTCTACTGCGCGTCGTCATCCGGCGATATCCGATGGTGGTATGGCAACCGACAGAACGGCCGATACTCGACCTGAACGGCGACCAGCTGCTGGCCGAAAGCCAGCAACAGGAAATCGCCGACCTCAGCGACCTGAGAGGGACGACTCAAGACCATCACGCCCGGCTTCGCGGCGCTCAGAATCAAATCAGGTTCCCACCGAACGTCCTCGACGAACGCGACACGAAGGCCAGGTTCAGGAGAGTTCGCGGTCATCGGATCGAGGACAGAACGAGAATCGCTTTGAGCGTCAGTCTGGACAACCAAAACGACGCCCGGTAACCAAAGGCAAACGACGTCCCGTCACACGCACCGGTACAAAGAAAAAACCGCCTGCAGAAAAAGGCCGCGACCGCCGCCGATAAAATAGCCGCCTGACAAGCCTTCACTTCCGTGAACTCCGTGCCTTCCGTGGTCTACCTTGTCTTCATTCACCACGGAATACACCGAACACACGGAACTCCAGGCAACAAAAGCCGACACTCTCCACTTCCGTGAACTCCGTGTCTTCCGTGGTCTACCTTGCCTTCATTCACCACGGAATACACCGAACACACGGAAATCCAGGCAACAAAAACCAGCACTCTCCAATACCGTGAACTCCGTGTCTTCCGTGGTCTACCTTGTCTTCATTCACCATGGAATACACCGAACACACGGAAATCCAGGCAACAAAAGCCGACACTCTCCAATTCCGTGAACTCCGTGTCTTCCGTGGTCAGCCTTGCCTTCATTCACCACGGAATACACCGAACACACGGAACTCCAGGCAACAAAAACCGACACTCTCCACTTCTGTGAACTCCGTGTCTTCCGTGGTCAGCCTTGCCTTCATTCACCACGGAATACACCGAACACACGGAACTCCAGGCAACAAAAACCGACACTCTCCAGTTCCGTGAACTCCGTGTCTTCCGTGGTCAGCCGAACAAGTCAGCGAATGATTCGCTCGTATTCGAGTCTTGGATAATGGCCGAAATTGACGAGCAGCCCAACTCGTAGGTCGGTTGCCTTCAGGTAGTTGTGTACTTGCGCTCGATGATCATCGCTCAACTGTGCTAGAGCTTTGACTTCAACGATCACTTTGCCACAGCAAATAAAGTCGGCAACGTACGACTGGTTAAGTTGTCGCCCTTTGTAAAACAGCCGGTGTTGAGCCTCACCAAAAAAAGGGATGCCCTGAAGCTCAAACTCCAATTCCAGACATTCGTGGTAAACCTTTTCGAAGAACCCACAGCCTTTTTCTTTGTAGACCTCAAAGCACGCACCCAGAATCGGATACGTTTCATCCTCAAACAACAACGCCATTGCAGACTCCATTGCAGGGAATTTGGGGCACATCCTTAGCTCGACCTAAACTTTCGCCAAGAATACACTAGGAAACACAAACACACACACCTTACGTGTGATTGTTACAGACATCAGAGGGTAGTGCAAGCCTTCCGGTCGCAGTGTGAATTGTGATGTTGCAACGCAATTGGAGAGTTTCGAAAAAATCTTAAGATTTCTCGTTTCGCGTCCAACACTTTCATGAGCCTTGCTGGTTTAACCTTCATCAGAAATTAACCAAAACCCATCGACAATTCCTGTCTCCCAATCGATTTGCGATCCGAAGGATCCACGGAGCATATAAATGAAGCGTTTGATGTACGGCCTTGCTGCACTTTCAGCCGTCGGCGGAGCCATCTTCTGGATCGGTTTGAATTCTTCGGAAGTGCCGCTTCAGGCGTCTCTCGTACAACCTCCTCAGGGATCACAACCACCAGGCGGCCAGGGTCCGGGTGGACCAGGATTTGGTGGACCAGGATTTGGTGGCCCGGGATTTGGTCCGCCGCCGTTTCCGCTGATGGAAGCATTGGATAAGAATCTCGACGGGGAAATTTCGGCCGAAGAACTTGAAGCTGCGCCCGCTGCACTGAGAGGTCTGGATAAGAACTCCGACGGGAAACTGGTGGGCGAAGAAACCATGCCACAGTTTCCGTTCGGAGGTGGTCAGGGCGGGCCTGGTGGTCGAGGCGGTTTCGGGGGGCCTCCGGGCGGAATGATGGGTGGTGCCAATCTGAAGATCGTGGACGAATACGACAAAGATGGCGACGGTCGACTCAACGCCGAAGAACGAAAAGTGGCCATGGAAAACATGCCTCAGCGAGGCGGTCGCATGGGTCGCGGTCCTGGGTTCGGGCGACAGAATCAGGAGCCTGCTCAACCCGGCAAAGAGGTGTCTCCCCGAGATGTGCTGAACTATCCTGATGCTGAACTCTACGACACGAACGTACTCAGAACTCTCTTCCTGACCTTCGACACCCCAAACTGGGAGAAGGAAATGGAGACCTTTAATAACACCGATGTGGAACTACCCGCGACACTTGAAGTCGATGGAAAGACATATCCAAATGTGGGGGTTCACTTTCGAGGAATGTCGTCGTTTGGAATGGTGCCCAGCAGCTATAAGCGTTCACTGAATCTGACGATGGATTTCGTTGATGAAGATCAGCGACTCTACGGCTACAAGACTTTGAACCTCCTCAATGCTCACGAAGACCCATCATTCATGAGCAGCGTGCTCTACTCTCACATTGCTCGACAATACACCGCTGCACCCAAAGCGAACTTCGTGCGAGTTGTTATCAATGGCGAAGACTGGGGAATCTACCCGAGCGTTCAGCAGTTCAACAAAGATTTCCTCAAAGAAAACTACCAGACCTCCAAAGGCTCAAGATGGAAAGTCAGCGGCAGCCCAATGGGCGATGGTGGATTGCGATATCTCGGAGATGACATTGAAGAATATCGACGCCGTTACGACCTCAAGTCCGAAGAAAACGAAGACGCATGGAAAGCGCTGGTTGCTCTTTGCCGAACCATCGACGAAACACCGGCCGAAGAACTCGAAGCTGCCCTCGAACCGATGGTTGACCTCAACAGCCTCATCTGGTTCCTGGCTCTGGACTGTGCACTCATCAACAATGACGGCTATTGGGTAAGGGCCAGCGACTACAGTATCTACCTGTCCGATGCCGGAAAATTCCACTTCATCCCCCACGATATGAACGAAGCCTTCAACGGAGCAATGAGCGGTCCCGGTGGCGGCGGTCGGGGTGGCAGAGGCGGATTCCCGGGCGGGCCAGGTGGATTTCCTGGTGGACCCGGCGGATTCCCCGGTGGGCCCGGTGGATTCCCAGGTGGACCTGGCGGATTTCCTGGCGGGCCAGGCGGCGAACGAAACCCAGGTGATGCACAACCAGCAATGATTCAGGTCGGCGAGCCTCGCGGTAATCAGCCGCCGGGATCTGGTGGTCCTGGTTTTGGGGGTGGCCCTGGTTTTGGGGGTGGTCCTGGTTTTGGTGGGCCAGGCGGTCCTCGAGGATTCGGTGGCGGCGGCTCTGTTGAACTCGATCCACTCACAGGAATGGATGATCAAAGCAAACCGCTTCGCAGTAAAGTTCTTGCATCGCCATCACTTCGAAATCGCTATCTGCGGTGTGTCCGAACAATTGCCGAAAAGTCGATGGACTGGAAAGTCATCGGACCTTTCATTGCACAGAACCGAGAATTGATTGGACCAGTCGTTGAAGGTGAAACTCGCAAACTGACGTCATGGGATGAATTCCAGATTGCAACTGCAGATGATCCGGGAGAAGACGAACGAGCCGGACGCCATCTGCCGCTTCGCACCTTCTTTGATCGCCGCCGCACATACCTGCTGGCTCATGCGGAAATCGCGAACCTTGATGTTGTGAACGCTGAACCATCCGTTCAGGAACCTGCAACAGAACCAACAGAACCAGTCGTCGAAGTCAAACCCGGGTCGTCTGTACTGCTCAACGAACTCCTTGCATCAAACGCAGCCTCAAATGCAGATCCTCAGGGCGAATTCGATGACTGGATTGAACTTCACAACACCAGCGACAAGCCGGTCGACCTGAGCGGTATGTACCTGTCGGATTCAGCAAAAGTGCTGACAAAGTGGACGTTCCCCGAAGGCGCCTCAATCGAACCCAAAGGCTACCTGATCGTCTGGGCCGATGAAGATGGCAAGGCAGAAGAAGGACTTCACCTGAATTTCAAGCTGAGTGCATCCGGTGAAGATCTTTATCTCGTCGATCGTGATGGTGTCACAGTTCTGGATCAGATTTCGTTCGAAAAGCAAACGAAAGACGTCGCCTTCGGCCGCTTCCCGGCAGGCGCTGCAACATGGCAACCCGTCTTCCCAACCCCCGCAGCTCAGAACAAAGAAAACGAATAACCCCATAGTACTCATCACGCTCCGCCGTGATGACGAACGCAAAATCGCAGACAGGTACTCAACATCACGGCGGAGCGTGATGAGTACTTTTTTGATCAATGGGTCAGGACGTAGGTGATAATATTGATCCCGAGCGGGTACGAGCACTTCTCTGAGAACAGTTCGAAGTACTCGCGGTTTTCGCCCTCGCGTTCCCAGCCATCGCAAATGTCGTTGTTGTAGCAGAAGATAGCCATGATCCGACCCTGAGTATCATAGTAGGCCATAAAGTGAGGATCCTCGTCGCCTTCAGGGTCGCCATGCCAGTACTCAAACATATGCCCCTGCTCCCAGGCACGAATGCTGGGAACTCGAGGAATCCCTTTGAGTTCATAGACGATGTGAAAAATTGGATGCTCGGCGGTCAGCTCACGAGGCTTCAGGTCAGGAAACACCTTTTGCATCTCGGCCTGGATGTGACGCCATTCTCGAGGTGTCCAGAAGTCATCAACCATCAGGAAGCCGCCGCTCAACAGATATTCTCTAAGCGCTGATGCCTCCTTCGGGCTGAAATCCACACCCGTGACTCCGATCATAAAGATAAACGGATAGTCAAACAGCTTTGGGTCGTCGAGCCTGATGACTGCTCCGTCCGGATTCACCTGCATCGACGTCAGTTGCTGCAGACGATACGACAGATTCAAGTCGGCATCCGGAAAGTCATTGTTCCAGCGAGCATCCGGGGTGTTACCCGAATTGCCATATTGGATTCGTGCAAACGTAAACACATCTTCACGAAAGTCGGGCTGAATCTCCCACTGTGGATACTGACTCCGATCAATCTCCCTAGGAGCTCCACCATAATTGAACCGCCCACCACCTCGACGCTGACGTCCACCCGGCTCCCCCAACTGCGCCGCAGCAATCAATGTCACCGACAGCACTACCCCACAGACAATCAAAACTTGTAGGATGGGCATTCCTGCCCGTCCACACCCCTGCTCGCCCACCAGTGCATCCTCTGCCCGTCCACACCCCTGCTCGCTCCCGCTCATCAAAGCCGCCCCTTCTCACCAACTGCACCTCGCTCCCTGAGTCATCGCCGTCCTGCCCCACTGCCATTTCCGGCAACCCCAGGTGATCCATTGTTTCTTATTGCTGATCATCGCTGTTTTATGGATACTTGCTGCCATCGCGAGCAAAATTCCGCAGAATATGTCGGGCTTTTGGACGACGTCACTCACAGCACTCGATAGGCCAATGTTGACTTTTCAACATCCGCCAGCCACCAGCACTGAACACACATATATATTATAGAATCAGGGTAAAAAGATGATGTATTCAAGTTTTCGGCAGATCGTAGTCGCGTCTGCGTGTTTGTGGACGATCGTTTCCGTTGCCTGTTTCCCTTGTTTTGCTGACGAACCTGCCACTGCAGAAGTGGCCGCGAAGGTTCTGGACCTCCGCAAATGGGAAGTCCCGAAAGATGTGATTTCCGTTTCGATGAAATCCCTTGGGACACTCATGTATGAAGTCCCCGGAAAACCGAAACCGGTCTTCACAGAGCTGCAGGCAAAGTTCAAAAAGGCGGGCTGGAAGGAATTGCCGAATGCATACATTTCCGATGACAGTGCTTCCTGCCATCTGATGAAAGAAGGCTTTCGCCTTTCGCTCTCCACATCTGCCGGGTATACAAAACCAGGCGAATCCACCAGTGTCTACCTTGGGAATGTCGGCAACGTGGATCCGAAGACTCTGCCTGTTCCCAAAGGTCTCGAAGTTTTTAATCACTCTTCTCCGGCGGATGCATCCTATCTTTCAGACATTGAACCCGCGAAGCTCGTTGATGACTGTGCAAAGTTGTTAACTGAAGCAGGCTGGGCTCCATATGGCTCTGCCAGCCAGGTTCCTGAACAACCGATGCTCTACTTTCGAAAGAACGCCATTCGCATCATGGTTTGGGGTTCAAAGGCATCCGGTCTGAACAATCGAACCATGCTGCGACTCAGTACAGAACTGCTGACCGCCGACATCCCGATGTTCCCGGGGTCAGACCATCCGGATTACCGGGATACTCCTCCTGTTCTGAACTTCTCAATCCCAAACGAGAAGAAGTCAGAAATGTTTCAGTTCTATGCGGATGCATTCACGAAGGCTGGATGGAAGGCCACAACAGAACAACCGGTGGAAGATGCCGACGAAGGAACCGGCTTTCAGATCTTCCGCAATGCAGCCAATGACATGATGTCTGTGGACATTCAATCGTTCAACGACAAGACCGACGTTTCCGTGACCTTCAGCACCGAAGCGGAAGTTGAAGAGATGGACAAACGAGCCAAAGAACTGGCTGAGCAAAAGAAAGCTCAGATGGAGAAGGAAAACCAGAAGACAACTGTCTCGATCCCCGCTCCCCCGGGTGCAAAGTCGCTTGAAGTCGTCAGCGAACAGACTATTGAATATGTGCTCCCCGCGGGCAAAGGCAAAGCGGCATTCGACTTCATCCGCAAGAAACTTGTCGCGTCAAAATGGACCGAAGACGAAGATGCCGGCGTGGTCGAAGAACAGGTCGGACAAGTACGACTGAAGAAAGGCGAAGACTCGCTGGATGTTTCGTTTGATGATATTGGATTCTCTGACGCCGAAGTCCGAGTCAGCGGCTCATTTAAGATCATTCTGAAGGGTGAAGAACCAAAGAAGTCTTCAGGCAGCGATAAGAAAGACTCGTCGGACAAGAAGAGCGGAACAGACAAGAAACCCGGAAAGAAGAACTCCCTGATTCCCGACCTTCCGCCCGGCGTTGAACTCCCCAAAGACGCTGCCGATCTGCTGAAACAGCTCGAAAAAGACGAGTAGTGCCCCCCAAAGTACTCATCACGCTCCGTCGTGATGTCGAGCCCTGCCAAGTGACACAGTTCGCGGTGTTGAATTCTAATCGCAGGCAGGGCTGGCGTTTTAACCACGGAAGACGCGGAAGAAACGGAAGAATCACAGCAACACTCGGTTGTGCTTTTCCGCGTCTTCCGTCTATTCCGTGGTTACCCATCACACTGGCGACGCGATGGATGCCATCAGGGGCGGACTCGGGGACTCGACATCACGACGGAGCGTGATGAGGACTTTCTTAACCACGAAAGTACCCCACCACCACCCGGTTGTCCTTTTCCGCGTCTTCCGTCTATTCCGTGGTTACCCTCACACTGGCGACGCGATGGATACCATCAGGGGCAAACTCTGGACTCGACATCACGACGGAGCGTGATGAGGACTTTCTTAACCACGAAAGAACCACACCACCACCCGGTTGTCCTTTTCCGCGTCTTCCGTCTATTCCGTGGTTACCCATCACACTGGCGACGCGATGGATGCCATCAGGGGCGGACTCGGGGACTCGTCATCACGGCGGAGCGTGATGAGTACTTTTCAACCACGAAAGACACGAGCCGTACTGAAGTTGACAGCAACTATCAACATCGTTAAGAATGCCGCTGGTTCTGGCCGATGATCGGTCAGGACAGACGGCTGTTTTGGGGTAGGGAAACCGTTTTGTCGCAATTTTTTGTTGTGCGGCAGGCGATTTTTCATGGGCCCGGAACGCTCTACCATTCTCAGCGAACTTCGACGTCAGCTGGCAAAAAGCCAGCCTGTGATGTCTGAAAACGCGTGCACCCCATCCGGGCTGCTGGCCCTTGATCGTCTTCTTCCGGGCGGCGGTTTCTCCGGTTCCACCATCGTGGAATGGGTTCAGCATGCACCAGGCCTGCCAGTCGCCACCACAGCACTCCGCTGCCTCGCTCCAATGCTCGCAAAACCGGGCTGCATTGCCGTTGTTGATGGACAAAACGAATTCCACGCCGAAGCAGCTCTGCGACAGGGTATCCCCGCCGCACGACTCCTCCTCATCCGACCACCCTCCGGCCGAGGTTCGTCGCATCAGGCCGATTTTCTCTGGGCTCTGGAACAGGCAACTCGGTGCTCCGGCATCCGAGCTGTTCTCTGCTGGATCGATCGCATTTCATCCACCGCAATGCGCCGCCTGCAGCTGGCCGTCGAACGCAGCGGCGTCTCACTACATATGGTCCGACCTCACTCGGCCCTGAAACAACCCTCCTGGGCTGACCTCCGCTTCTTCGTACGTCTCTCCGATCGTCAACATCAACAAAAACTACTCGCCGGAAATCAGCGATTCATTCTTGTCGAACTGCTACGATCCCGAAATGCGGTTCATCATCAGGGACATGCTCTGCTGAAGATTGATTATGAAACGGGTCATGTGTGTACGGTTCCCGAACTGGCCGATTCAGCGGCTCCAGCAACAGCACAGGCTGCAACAACAACGTCTGCTGCACGAACAACAACAGCCGGGGCTACAGCAGCTGGAGCCACAACACGAGCAGCAGCGGCCGGCTGATCCGCCGTCTTCAGTAAATATGGCTCCGCCTTCTTCAGTAAATATGGCTCCGCCGTCGTTGAAGGCGCTCGCTGTGCATACGGCTCCGCCACCGTCAGCTCAAACGGCTTCGCCATCGTCAGAAGACTCCACACCATCACGTCGAAGTACCGCCAGCGATCCGGACCTGAAGTACATTCGTCTCATCTACCCATCCGCCCGCAGTGGCCCCTGCATCATTGCAGCGTCCGAACAGGCATGGCACCTGGGAGTTCGCCCCGGCATGCCTCTTGCCGAAGCTCGCAGTATGGCTCAACCGACTCACCGTCGTCCGACATCAAAGAAAACAACCAAGCACAAAGAAAGCACTCAACCAAACCACGACGCCGTTCAATTTCGACTCTGGGAACCCGCCGAAGATCGAAAAGGACTCTGCGAAGCGGCCGAACACACTCGACGCTTCGCTCCCATTGTCTCACTGGATGAACTTCCGGCACCTGACTCACTTCTCCTCGACATCACCGGCTGTGCGCCACTGTTCGGAAGTGAATCGTCACTCGGCGAACAACTCATTGCCCAAATGCGTCAGGTCGGATATCGCTGCCGAGTCGCGATCGCGGACTCAGTTGCCGGCGCATGGGCGTTTGCTCACATTGACGGGCCTTCGTGGGACGTACCGCTGTCCGTCATACCTCCTGGCCTTCAGTCAGAATACTTCGGTCCACTTCCGTTATCCGCCGCACGACTTCAGCCCGCAGATATCGACATCCTGCACCAGCTGGGGGTTCGCACACTCAAGGCACTCCTCAATCTGCCACGCGAAGACCTTCCTGCCAGACTCTCGGCCGATGGCGTCACGCGAATTCTGCAGCTGATCGGGGCCGCTGATGAACTCATGATCCCGCTCCCCGAGGCAGATCCCGTCTGCACTTCATGGAGCTCCGAATATCCCGCAGAAAACCGCAACGAAATCTGCGAAGTCCTGCAGCATCTTCTCACGCAAATCACGGAACAACTCGACCGCCGCCGCCTCGGCTGCATCCGTATCGAATGCGAACTCACCAGTGGGTCAGGAATTCCAGGCTCATCGGAAACGATACAGCTCGCGGCCGAAGTCATTCGAGCAACCCAGGATCAATCCATTCTGCTGGAAGTCCTTCAGTTGAGGCTGGAATCCATTCCGATCTCATCGCCCGTGTTTCGCATCCGAATGCATGCCACCACGTCCCCGCTTCCGCAGGCCAGACAAAAAGATCTGTTCAGCACAGCCGATCATCTTGTTCCTCAGGACGAACTTGCGGCTCTCGTCAATCGACTCAGCAGTCGACTTGGTCCCGCAGCTGTAGGTACGGTCCGAATCACAACCGACCCAAGACCCGAACATACCATTGAGGTTCGCCCCGTTCTCAACAGCGGTGCGAGTCGAAGCGAAAACGCCGAATCACAGGAAGTCCTTCACCGTCTGGTCACGCCCTCTGAATCCGACCAGACCATCAAACCCTCGGCACAGGCACACAGCGATCGTCCTCTCCGACTCCTGCCAGTTCCATGGCTGCTCCCAACACTCGACAGCGCCACGCTGATGTCGGAAGGCCTGCACTGGCAGGGACGGCGAGAACGCATTGTGGCCATCTATGGTCCGGAACGATTCCAGACCAGCTGGTGGACAGAGCAACCTGTCCACCGCGACTACTATCGAGCAGAAACCGCTCAGGGCAGTCTGTTCTGGCTGTTCAGAGATTTATCAAACGGTCGCTGGTTTATCCATGGGCTGTTTGACTGACCGCTGAACTCGCACTGGATTTCGTTCTGAACACCATGGACACAGCAACTGCCAGCACAACGAAGACAAACTGAGATGCAACAAACGCCAGCAATGCCAGAAGTCGACCTTCCGTAAATCCATAAGTATGCAGCCCAGCCTGAAGTTCATTGACTCCAAACCAGCTCCAGGCGGTCACGATGTTTCCGCCAACCGCCAGAACCGAAGTCCCGTAATCCCGCACCATCTTATCCCAGCGGGCATGCAGAACGATCGCGTTCCAGATCACGATCAGCATGGCCCCGTTTTCCTTCGGGTCCCATCCCCAGAATCGCCCCCACGAGTCATCTGCCCACAGACCACCCAACACGGTCCCCACAAGGCTGTAGAATACGGCAAAGCACAACACGCCATAAACCAGCTTGCCGAGCATCTGCAGGTCTTCCTGCTTCTCTGATTTGGCGAACCAGGACTTCACGCAGTACGCAATCCCAATGCCCCCGGCAAGGAACGTTGCCGCGTATCCCAGAGTAATACAGACCACATGAGTTGCCAGCCAGAATGTCGTGTCCAGCACAGCCTGCATCACACTCAAAGTATCATCGCCCTCACGAGCCAGATAGTGAGCAATAATCAGCGTCGATGCACCACTCACCGCTCCAACAATGTTCCCAATCCCGTTCTTCAGCAGCCGTTCAATCACAAACGCCGCAACCACTGCCGCCCACCCAATGAAGATGGCCGATGAATACAGATTTGTGACCGGCGGTCGTCCGGAAATCCACATGCGAATCCCCAGCGCTACGGTATGCAGTGCAAATGCCAGCACCATCAGCCAGAACGCCGATCGATGCAGAACCTTGCCCCATGCCAGCCAACCGAAGAACGAAAGCAGCATCACGGGCACATACAGGTAGATTGCCTTAAAGAACGGATCGTAGAAGTTAAACCATGACTCCATCCGCACCTTCGCCGGCTCCAGATGCGGAAGCGGCTTTTCAGCAAGTCGAGTCTGATACGTACTCAGTGTCTCATTGAATCTCTCTACGTCACCGGTTCTCCACGCCTCAATCAGCGACACAACCGATCCCGTATTGGCCTCAAACACTTCTGAATTCGCTCCGCCTGGCATCAGATGACCGGCTCGAGCCTGAAGGTCTTCCCATGCCAGCTTCGCAAGTTCCTGATTCATCACTTCGGCCAGAGCCTTCTCATCCGTTGCTGCCAGCGGCTGAAGCTTCCTGCGGATTTCATTCAGTCGCGGATCTGCCTGATCGCGGGTATTCAGCATCTGGAAGATTTCAAACAGGTCCGATGAAATCCGCTCTGATGCGAGGTCCTTGACCTGTTCCGGCGGAAGTGATGCAATCATCTCATCCACGGTTGATCCTGGTTTCGCGGCCGCAACCACTGCAAGGATTCGTCGCAGATACAGGTCATCCACGCTGGAGACAGCGCGGGCCGCTTTCTGCTGCAGTGCCGAATCGCCTCCGGCCTGGCCATCCGATGGCATCGCATTCAGCGCCTGAACAGCCATTCGCAGCGAACCTTCCACAGTCTCCTGTGGCAGCTTGTCTTTCATATACGTCCGGAATTCTTCGAACGTCGTAATCCCTCTGGCTTTCATCTGGCCCGTCAGCTGTGCCAGCGCACTCGAGCCAACAAGGGTTTCCCACGCCTGAGTCTCTTCCTCTGCTCCGGTGGGCACACCCATTACGGCCGGCCGCTTTCCAAGGATCGTAAAGATTCTCCATGCATTCGTGAGAGCAACAACAATGTTCTCCTGCTCACGAATCTGAAACATATTGTGAACAGATTCCAGTCGCCCCACCGTCTCAAACAACGCCGCCACGCGACGCTCCATTGTCGACATCAGGTTCTCCTGATTGTCACGCTGAAGCTGCATTGCCTTGGCATTGACCGGCTGAAGCTTGTCCAGATTCTTCTGTACTTCCAGCAGCGAAAACGTCAGCCCGCCGCGTTTGGGAAGTTCAAGGGCAGACAACAACTGGTCGTCTTCAATCTTGATGACTCGGTGCCGAGCCGCCAGTGCCGGATCGGCTGCAGTGTCAAGGAACCAGCGAACGGCCGGCATCCTCCGAGTCAAGACGGGCCGCATTCTTTGTTCTACGGCTTCTTCACTCGATGATGTGAGTCGAACCAGCTCAGCGATCCATTCTTCATAGCTGCCTGAAAACTTTTCGAGCGATTCAGCACCCTTGATGGTCGGCCAGTAGGCTTTGAACATCGGAAGGATTTCCGTGTCACGAATCGCATCCAGCTCCAAACGATTCAGCTCGCCTTCAAACGTCGACTTATGAGAAGAAATCAACAGCTGAGTTCGAGCAAACGAGTCGATCGGCTGCGGGCGGCCATTCCATGCAATTGGTATCTGAGCAAACTGATACAGATTCATACTGCCAGGTGTCGGGGCCGGAGCTTTGGCAGACCGGCCCAGCCAGACTGCAAACAGCAACACAACCGCCAGCGGAATGAAGATCGCGGCCTTTGAATTCATTCGTTCTGCGCTGATCGCAGTTGCGGGGGCTACTGCCGGTCCGCCGGTCGCAGGTGCGATCGCATCGTCCCGAGTCTCCCGTGATGCAGCTTTTGCCTTCTCACGCAGCAATTCCAGACTCGCCGATCCGGCAGGTCCTGCCGCCTGCAGAACAACACCGCCCGAAGTTACTCGTTCAGTTCGGCTCAGGAATCGATTCAGCGTCTGCCAGAACTGAGCATACATTCCAAATGACACAATCATGCAGGCAATATACGGAAGCATCCAGCCTGCATTGCGAACCACGGACAAGGTTGAGATCGCTGTACCATTTGGCAACTGCTCCAGTCCCGACTGGTAAAATGTGCGTCCTCGGTATCGAAGCGGATTGTTCATCCACAAAGTAAATTCGGATGGCTCTGAAGCAGCCGGATCGTAGATTCGGATCTTACTGCGGAAGTCTCGAGGTGTGGATGACCCGACGTAATTTGTCTGAGTCGCATCGACCAGCTCGACATGATAATCACTGTAGTCACGATGGAATCGCAGGTAGAACTGATAGTCGTTGTCGGAATAGCGAATCTGTTCTGCCAGAGGCCGAGTCATCATTTCACTGGCTGTCTGAGACACAAGCAGACTGTGAAGAACTTTACCGCTGGTTCGATCCAGCAAATCAATCGCAAGACAACTCATATCATGCGAATTGTTCATCCCGGTGACCGGCTCAAGTCGCTGGGGCATCACAAATTCACCCAGCCCGGTTGAAGCCAGCGGCTTGTCACTGGGTAGCATCGGACGCAGTCGACTGTTGCGATAAAAGTCTCGAACAGCCAGATCGAATGGAAGGCTTTCGACGAGAATCTTCTTTGAGTCCGCGTCTGTTGCCTCAGCGGCTGCAACCAGTTGTTGTTCAGGAATTACGACAACTCGGTCCTTGCCCCTATCCGCACCTTCCGTGATTGGCACAATGATGGCCAGTTCTCGCTCACGTACATCGCGAGTGTAGTTGAGCTTTTGACCTTCCTGCAAAGTCAGTAAACTCTCTTTCCCGATCAACCCCACCTGCAACTCACTGATCATCAGCAAGGCAACACCACTGTGCAGCAATACGATTCCACCACGCTTGTCGAATAACAGATTGCAGCCCAGCAGGAGAATCAGCGAACAAACGCCGCCTTTAAGCAGCTGCCAGAGAATTCTCATGGACGACATATTGAGCTGTGCTTCTTTGCCTCCGTAGACAAAGTAAAAGCAGACGATCCCCAGTGCGATTCCGGTTGTTCCCAGCACCAGCCGAGCAGCCCGACTGTCGGCAGTTCGCAGCATCGCTAATCCGATAGAAACCACTGAAGAATTCGCCAGGATCGCCAACAAAGTAAACCAGATCTGTGTGGCACTCAGCAGGAAGTTCCCGGATTCAACGCCCATCTGAGCATTCCCGGTGATCACCACGATCGTGGTTGCGATCACACCCAGAGCAATCACGCCAATCCCTGTCCACAACTGGCGACCACGAGCCTGAACTCGAAACTTCAGGAAGTGAGCAGCCAGCAGGTTGAACAGCATCAGCCAGCCAATCGTCCAGCCTCCAGGGAATGGAAACGACTGTAGTGCCCCAAGTTCCTCCCATTTATAGTTTGTCAGCGATGGAAACAGTGACGGCGGGAAGAAGTCTTTGACTTCGATCGTCGCCACATAGACTCGGAAATACTGATTGACTACCAGCCACACATCGCGTCGTCCCTGAGCAAGGCTGCCGACGAAGACGATGAACATCGCCAGTGAAAACAGAACAATGGTCAGTTTCAGTGATGCGAGCATCGACAGACAACGAATCAGAAAATCGTTGACACTGTCGACCGCGGCCGTTGTCTGTGAACGCTTGGACGGCTGGCCAGGAAGTGCTGTTGAAGACATGCGAGTGTCTCTTTCATTCCTTGGTGTAATGTCTTGTCGTAGGCTTAATTTTTGATGCGAATTGCTTCGCACCACCCACGGAAGGATTTTGCTTCTGCTGTGGCTGTTTCATTGGAGCTGCGGTATCGAAAAACCCAAAGCTTGTTCTCGTAGGGGACGAGCATCGCCAGAATTGTTTCCGCCCCCCCTTTCAATTCAACCCACGTTCCCGTGACTTCACCCAGTCGAATCTCAGTTAATGCCTTTTTCAGCTCTTCCGGGTCCGAAACTTCCGGCATCCCGATCTGACCCCGCCAGCGTGCAACCTGAGCTTCTATTCCGGATGCCGCATTCACATTGCTGACGGTGATTCGGGCTTCTGAAGTTTTTGGCCCGGCAGTCCACGCCACGAGACTAAACTGATCGTTTTCTGCCGTTCGCCAGTTTTCCGCGGCAGGCCAGTCAAATGGCAGCCGCGGATAGTCGTCGCGGAGCACATCCGTTGTCACAACACGTTCGATCTCACGATCTGCAACGTATTCGCGGATTTCTGTCGTCTGGCCACAACCACTCAGCAAAATGATGGTCACGAGGCAGATTGAACGTTGATGGAATTGTTTCATGAGGAAGTTCGTTGGCTGAAACAGAGATGCTTCAAACCTGGTTCTGAAAATTCAGGCGGATTTTGTCGGTGGGGAACCAATTCTACGGTCGCAGGACTCCAAAATCACGGAACTCTGCCCGGGAAGTCGCTTAAGAACCGTCAGCAAGGTGGCATAGACGGCAAAAATCGAACCGGCCATCCGCCAGATGCGAACGAACATCAAAGGATTCGCCCGTTTTTTCCTGCCAAAATGCCGCCCGAGCCGCAGCCGTACGAGCAATTCCCCGCTTTTCAGCTTCCAGGAAAATCGAGGTCGGAATCCCCTCAGCAAACCCTGTCTCAGGAAAAATGGCCGTCTGAGGGTCCCGGCCGACTCCCGTGGACGCCCCATTTGACGCGATTTCCGTGGGATTCCGGCGATCTTCAAGGGACTCAGCCCCCATCGCAGCCCCAGTCAGGCCCTGATTTTCCGGCCCACGGCTTCCGGTCCCACCGCTTCCCGCAAATTGCCCGCCCGGCTGCCCGCCAGCTTGAGCACTCAGCCCTCCAGCTTGAGCACTTAGCCCATCGGATTGTTGCGACCCAATGACAAACCCGGCCACGAGTCCCGCCAGCAAACTGGCAGCAATCCAGACGAATCGATGAGTTCCGGACTGAACCGGTTTGCTCCCGGACTGAACCGGCACCGAAGTTGTCGGCAGATTCTCGGAATGAAACAACTCCGCCAGTGACTCATCCAGATCGCTGGATGGAGTCCGAAGCGGCAGACTGCGAATCTTCTGTTCCAGTTGTTCAATATTCATCCCACATGTCCTCGCAATCGTTCTTCCAAAACGAACAGGGCTCGCCGATATCGTGTTTCAACAGTCTTGAGTGGTGTTCCGGTAATTTGAGAAATCTCGCTCATCGGCAATTCGGCGAACGTTCGCAGAATGACGATTTCCCGACTGGCGGGTTCGAGCGAATCAATTGCCTGCCGCAGCTGATTGTTTTCTTCGGCACGTTCAAGCGAACACGCCGGCTCACCATCTGCGGCAATCTCGGGTTCACCAAACAAAGAGGTCGTGGACTGCGATCGCTGAAGACGCCGTCCGATGTCCAGGGCAGAGTTTCTGACAGCAGCGAACACATACGAATCCAGCCGACCCGTCGGTACTGCGGACGATTTCATGAGACGCACAAACGCATCATGAACAGCATCCTCAGCCAGCTCCGATGACCCCGCAATGGACAGCGCAAGCGCGAACAGTGACCGCCGGTGAGTCCGATAGACCTGTTCCAGCTCACTTCGCACGAGCTGCCCCTGTGTTCAAATGGCCTGCAATCAGGTTACCAGTGTTCAAATTGTCTGAATCGTCCTGCATTGAACAAAACCTCTCACCCTATACACGCCCCCACTCAATCATTCCCTTCAAAAAAAGAAAAAAATCACGCTCCCCCAAAGTACTCATCACGCTCCGCCGTGATGTCGAACACTCCAATCACCCGCGCACGCTGGATGCAATCCAGCCAGCCGGAAAACGAAACCGCCCGGTCGTTTTCACGACCGGGCGGCAAGTATCAACCAAACACGAGCGTACTCAGCTATTCAGCAGATTCCAAACAGCAGGCCGCCCCCGCTTCACAACACGCCGCACCATCTGTGCAGCAATCGTTGGTCATGGTGCAGGAAGCACCCGCCTGTTCGCAGCAGTCACCAGAATCGCAGCAACCGCCGCTTTCGCAGCAATCACCCGTACAAGCGCAATCGCCACCGGTATTGCACGCACAACCTGCGATTTCGCAAACGCAGTTATCGCAATTGCAGACAGTACAGCAATCACAGGGAGACGCGGACTGAGTTCCAGTCGCAGACTGACTTCCTGAGGCCACGCCACGATAAGCAGCGAAACCAACAGGAGAAACAAGCGCAGCAACACCCAGGAGAAGGAAAAACTTCTTCATCGGAAATACTCCAAAGAACAAACACAAACAAGAAGAAAGAAACCGCTGTTTGTGAAAGCCTGAGTTAATTCCGCCAGACGCAGAGCATTGCCTGGAGCTGATTATGGGATTTGGGTAACGGCACATCAGGACGCAATGCGCCCGGCACCGTACTGGATGTGGGGAACGGGGGTTCGGAGTCATTCAGCAGAACAACATCGAGCGATCGTTCGGGTTTTGGCTTGATGGTTGGAATAGCATCAACCGGATCGGGTGCCTTCTCAAGACAACATTCGCACGGCAGCTTCCGTGACTTCCCGTCACAGCAGGACTTACCCGCATCAGACGCCGGTTTTGTGCAGCAGCTTTTTTGAGCACAACAATCTGTGGAGTCACGCCCGGCCTTCAGAGCCCGAGTACAACAACAATCCGCGTGAACAAGCGCCGGCGCGAGCACCAGCAGCCCCATCACGAGGCAGGTAAATATCGCGGATAATCTTCGACGCGTCTTCACCTGAAGGACTCCAAAACAAAAAGTGCCGCCACAATCAACACATCAAGACTATACATTTACCCCAAACAAGAAAAGCCCAGAATTCAAATTTCAAAGTACTCATCATACTCCGTCGTGATGTCGCCCCCACCAAAGTACTCATCACGCTCCGTCGTGACTCCGTGAGCAATGTTGTAACAAGTTGTTTGCGGCAGTGTCGGCGAGTGCGATGGTAGCGGGGACTTTGTACACTATTCGAACTTCGTGGCGATGGATCTCGATTTGCTTGATCAGCAGTTGCAGCAGTTTGCGTTTCAGCTCATTGGTTGCGGACGTCAGGCTCGACTTGATGGCCTTTGAGAGACAGTGAAGACCGGCTGTAACGTCCGTTGTTTCATCGCGGGCATATTCGCCGCTGAGACTCGCAAGTGCGGCGGCTTCACGGTCGTGGCGATCGCGGAGCGGCCCCATGCGAGATTCGAACTCTGCGCGTTCGAGCAGTCCGGATGTCCATGCATCGATCAGGCGATCGAGGCGACTTCGAAGATCTTTGACACGACGTTGAGTATTTTCCAGTTCCGACCGTGACGGAAGTCGTTCGGCGCGGCGACGCTCCAGTTCTGCGACGAGACGATCAGGATGATTGAGCATCGAACACAATTCGTCCCAGACGCATGACTCCAGATCAAGTCCTTGAATCGAAGGGTTGGTGCAGACAGCTTGTTCTTCGCGACGACTACGATCCGTGCCGATGCAGC
>JAEUIH010000039.1 GCA_016795105.1 Planctomyces sp. | reverse complement strand
AGAATGCAAGGGAATCACGAACAGTCAGTTGCCGGTAGCGCTCGGCCAGCATTCGTGGGCGGACGGCACTCGGAGAGTGCCTGCTACTTTGCTGAACGTTTCTATTCGCCAGTCGTTTCACGAATACAGTACACGTGACTGCCAACTCGAATCAGCAGACTTCCGCTGACAGCGGCAACACCATACTGAGTTGGACCTGAAAACATGGCGGCCGCGCCACGACGTTCCTCGGTCGTTTCCTCCGCCTGAGGAGCTCCATTATCTGTGGGCGGCTTGGCGGGATCCCAAAGAGTATTGACTGCCAGTTCACGATATTCTGGCCCCGGTGCAAGAACCGTTGTCACGCCGTCTTTGCCAAAAAAGTAAATCCGTCCTTCAACAACCAGCGGTGTCGCCCAGCAGGACTGCTTTGAACGCTCTGCATATTTCTGTTCGCCGGTCTCAGCATCAAGACAGTAAATCACACCAACTCGATTCACCCAGTACGCATAGCCTCCTGCGACAATCGGCGAAGCCCAGCTTGGCGTAGCCGCCTCGTTTCGCCAGACCATCTCGGGCCTCCAGAGATCTCCTTCACGGCGAACTCGCAGCTTCCCGTTGGACTTTTTGGCACTCTCTGTATTCTCGCCGGTGCGCCCTGGAGAGGCTGCTATCAGGATCTCACCCTCGCCTGCGGTTGTCGGAGTCGTTGCCGTGTTGCCACCTACTTCCGTCCAGGTCCATAGGACTGCACCAGTGCCAGGATCATACCCGTCCACACTGCCCGCTGAACTGCATACAATTTGCGGAGCTCCCTCGATCATCACGACCGCCGGACTGCTCCAGCTTGTTCGACTGGTTCGATCCGTCTTCCACAGAACACTACCGTCCGTCTTGTTTAAACAGACCAGATAGGAAGGACCTTCGTCGTCAACAAGAATCGCAATCCGGTCATCCAGCTGAACCGGAGATCCACTGAGCCCAAACTTGTTGACAAACTTGCCGTAGTCCTTTGACAGAGATCGATGCCACTGAAGTTCACCCTGATGATTCAGTGCAACAACATCTCCCCCTTCAAAGAATACACACACTCGATCTGCATCAACGACAGGAGTTGGTGCTGCGCGGCTGATATAAACACTGTTTGTCTCCGGATTCGAAGAATCTCGAGTATAATCCCACTGGATCTCTCCATCCTTCAACGACAGACAGATCACATGCAGCTTCTCTTTGTTGGCCCCCTCAACCGATGTCACGAATACCTGGTCGCCCCAAATGACGGGACTTGATTGTCCATGTCCGGGCAGCGATGCGTCCCATGCAATGTTCTTTTCCTGAGTCCACGTCAATGGAATCGAAGCAGGATCAATCGGTGAAGCGCCTGCACCCAGAAACCCGGGCCATGCGGAAGAATCCACAGGGAAACAAATCGCCAGTATGAACAACACAGGATTCATTGATAAACTCCCATGACTCGAAAACAGGATATCTCAGTAGATGCTGAGCAACCCGGATGCTACCCAAATCACAATCGCTGTCATAATCAGAGTCAGCGAATGTCGCGGCTGGGTTCGCCTGATTCAGCCTGCGATACGCCGGGCAGCAATCCCTGAGACCGGGCAAGCACACTCAGCAAGGTGCGATTATCCAGAAATGGTTCCGCGCCGGTTTCCGCCCAGATCACTTCGCCCTTGCGGTCAACAACGAATGTCCCGTGCATTCGAATTTCATCTTTGTCGCCATCTGCCGGCTTGAATACGCCCCAGCTTGACGCAACTGCGTTGTCAGGATCAGAAAGTACCGAATACGTAAATCGACCATACTCTGCAAATCGTTCCGTTGTGTATTCCGGGCTATCAGAACTAATGGCCACGACATCGACATCCAGTTCCCGAAAGTAGTGCAGATCCTGTTCAATCCCAATCAGTTGAGCGACGCAGTGACTGCAGCCATAGCCCAGATAGAACACGACTACAACCGGGCGGTTCTTTCCGAGAGTACTTAACGACTTCAGGTCTCCATGATCGTCTTTGAGTGAAAACTCGGGGGCAGACATGTGGATCAGAGCATGCTCCTCAGAAGCGATCGGAGTAAACTTCGGATCCGACAGCAGCTCCATGATCCCCTGACTGAGTTTCACTTTCCCCGCAGCAACAAGATATGCCTCCGCATCGTTCCTGACGTGACCGGTTGTCACGAGTCCATACTTCAGACAGAGCTGGCGGCACTGTTCGAGGAGTGCGGAATCATCAACCACAGTCTCGACCGGGTTCATGACGTGATACCCCAGTATCACAGAATAAAGGCAGCCGACTGCAGCCAGCATGCCAAGAAAGAGCTTTGTCCCGGCAGAACGCTTTCCACCTTCAGGTGACTCGTTCACAGAACTCTTCTGATTCGATGTTGTCATTTCTAACATTCCCCAACATGTACGAAACTTCACGTACAGGTCGTCTTCAATAGATGACTAAAGGCAGCAGCAGCCCAGGCTAGCGCGCTCACCACGAACGCAACAGAAGCTTTGTGGAGAGCGAACCGAACGCCCGGATGAGCGCGCAAACGCAGGCTGCGCGGCTCCCGATAATCCCGGTCTCAAATCGATGATTTGATCGATTTCAACCGATTCGGGGAGGTAACCGCGTTGCGTCTGTCGGCATCTCGGGCAATGTTTCAGATGTCACATCAATCAGATTGTAAACTTCACAACCATTTTGCCTGATCAGCTGTAACGGCTGCGAAGAGACAACAGGGACGGACGCCATCAACCAGTTCAGCCCCTGACACTCCTCAGCCATGATTCCGATCACATACTTTCTGCGAGGCAGGTCCTTGCTGCCTTCAACTTTCTCAACTCGTCGAGAACAACAGGACTTCTTCGAACCCTCACTCTTCATCTCGTTTGCTGCTGCAACCACAACGAAGTCCGGAACCTGAACTCCACGGCTTTTCGCCCAGGCAATTTTTTGAGCATTCGTGAAGCAGCAACATTGTTTCCAGCACTGCTTCGCAGTCCGACACCCACATGGCCGATCCTGACAGGGAAATGCCTCCCCGGCTTCCTTCTCCGTCTCCGAACTCCCGGCAGGTCCCTCCAGCGGGACACCTCGAAGAACCACTGGAAACGGCACAATCAAGGCGCAAATCGAACCCAGAATCGCCAGGCTGATGATCTTGCGATTCCCAAACTTCGGCATTCGAATCTTTGAAATTCGAACGATCAGGGTTCGAAACGAGGACCTCATTCGTAGTACGCCGGAACCTCGGTCAGCAACGTGACCGCTGAGTGCGGCTCGCTCTCCACACGCAAATCCTACAAGTCAGCCCAAAGAATCCAAGTGCAGTTCCTCTGAAGCACCCCAATTCCCGCCCCTGAGATGCCCCAAAGTAGCAGACACTCTCCGAGTGCCGTCCGCCCACGAATGCTGGTCGAGTGCTACTCGCACCTCACCAGTCTAGTAACGTCGGCGACTCACTGTTCGTGATTCCCCTGCCTTCTTCGTCACTCGACACTTAGCCAGGAACGACGCGGACGGCAGACGGAGTCTGCCTGCTACAGTAGCAGGCACTCTCCGAGTGCCGTCCGCCACACCCCTGCCCGCCACACCCCTGCCCGCCAATCCCCTGCCCACCATTCTCCCGGCAGAAACACACGCAGCCTGCATTCTCCGTGCGGAACCCCTTCCCGCAGCCTCAACCTAAGGCCGAGCTGCCAGACGTCGACGCTCCGGTGGGTTCTGCCCAGCCTGCTCTTCACGTCGATTCGCTGCGTCCAGCTCTTCGCAACACTGACACGTCCGGGGTTCACCCGTCAACTCGCCGTCGATCTCAATTCCGCAGCGCTGGCAAATGAACCCACGCTGAACAAACGTTGAAATTCTCATCACCAGGTCGCCCATGACACTTCTCCCACACAAACAGGTGCCTGCGGACGGCACTCGGAGAGTGCCTGCAACTTTCGGGACATCAACGACAGTAGTTTTGTACTTCCTGTTATAAGCACCGGGAACACTTCGACCAGCCCGGTGATCACAACCGGTCATATGGTTCTTCAAAAAGTTTCACAGCGTCTTCCAGTCGGCCGGAGGTCTGCCCAAGGCGAAACCATTTCGCTCGCTGTTTTGACGTACCATGAGTAAATCGTTCAGGTATGACTCGCCCGGTTGCTTCTTTCTGAAGCGTATCGTCGCCAATTTGATTCGCAGCACGAATCGCTTCTTCGACGTCACCTGCCTCAAGTATATTGAAGTGTTTATCTGCATGATGAGCCCACACACCAGCAAGGAAGTCAGCCTGCAGCTCGAGACGAACCGACATCTGATTGATGAGCGTCTTATCACCTGACTGTCGAGCCTCGTCGACAGGGTCACTGAAGCCCAGCAGCCGCTGCACATGGTGAGCAACTTCATGAGCGATCACATACGCCTGAGCAAAATCTCCCGGAGCCCTGTGACGTTCAGCAAGCTCATTGAAGAAGGACGGATCGACGTAGATGGTTTGATCCCGAGGACAATAGAACGGCCCCATCTCCGCGCTGCCGAACCCACATCCGGTTTTGGTGCCCTGCCGGTACAGCACCAGCTGTGGTTCCTTATATCCGCCACCGCTGACATGTTCTGCAAACAACTGACTCCATACCTTTTCGGTATCTGCCAGCACCACACTGACGAACTCTTTTGCTTCGTCGTCAACGCCTTCCGCATTTCCACCTGCAGGAGCAGCCTGCTGCCGCTGCTCCACGATCTGCCTCGCCAGGTTTTCGACCTCCGGCGGCGCACCCAACTGACGGAGCAGCAGAACTACAATCACCAGAATCAACCCACCGCCGCCACCCATAGCCATCTTCGGTGACATTCCGCGACGATCTTCGACGTTTGAACTCTGTTCCCGCCCCTTCCAACGCATCGGTCAGCACTCCCGCAGGCCCGCAGTGAAATGAAACTTCCCCGGCACGAACAACATCATACCAGGTCCAACAAAAAAGGCCCGTCCTGAGACGGGCCTCTTTGAAAGCAATCGGCGTTTTCGTTCACGCGGATTTTTCAGGTCTAGTAAATTCCGCGGTAGTTCCAGTACGGAAAATAGAAGTAGTAGTTCAGGCCGCGAGACGGATTGTTGTAACGGTACGGAACTGCACCAACCGGTGAAGTCTGAGTCACCGGAACCACTGCAGTTGTTTCGCGGCGAATAATTGTCTGATGCCGAGCATTCCCGGTCAGAATTTCCATGGCGGAATCGTGCCGATAATTTGGATTCGCATTGTACTCGGCCCGATTGAACGGGATCGATCGGTAGATTCTCTGATACTCGGCAGAATCCACTCGCACGACAGGCTGAACAGCCGCGTCGCCCCCAACCTCAACGGTTCCCGCTCCGCCGGAAACTGACGGCTGAGCCGGCACTTTCTGAGCTGGTGTAATGTCGATCGACCAGTTTTCGGTCACCTGGAACTCTTCAGCCATCATGCTGCCGGAAGCCGCCACGTGGCAGACAGCCAGCGTGAGTGCCATCACCAGTGCACGCCTCTTCATTGTCATCCCCTTTGTCTCAGAATTTCATCCACAGCTCACTATGTCTGCAGCTGACACTCCCGAATGAGAGCGTTCGGTTTTGAGGATGAAGTGGGGGGTGACCCTGTGTCAATTGGCGAAAAGTCAATTGGAAAGAAAAAATTTGCAGTGTTCGTTCAGGGAATTGTTTGCCGGTTATAACGGTTTGTGGCCGAGATACACCGTTGCAATGCCGCCGGTGAGCTTTCGAAACGACGTTTTCTCCAGACCAGCCTCTTCCATCAACCCGGTCAACTGTGATCCACTCGGAAACTCTGACACAGACTGAGGAAGATATTCATAGGCCGCCTGCCGATTTCTCACCAGCAGTTGCCCCAGCTTCGGAAGCACATTTCGAAAATACCATTGGTAGATTCGACTGAGCATACGGTTGTCCGGAAGACTGAACTCCAGCACCAGCACCTTCCCTCCGGGCTGACATACTCGAGCCATCTCTTTCAAACCACCAATCGTGCTGGAGACATTCCGTAGCCCAAAGGCCACAGAAACAACCTGAAACATTTCGTCCGGAAACGGCAGCGACAGCGTGTCGGCTTCCACGAACACCACGTTCCGATCCAGTCGCTTTTTCTCAGCAAGCTTCAACATGCCATGTGTAAAGTCCGTACCGAAAACCGGCACGTCTGCCGTGAGCTGTTTCCTGAACGCAAAGGCAAGGTCGCCTGTACCAGTGCAGACATCCAGCATCGGACTCTGATTGAACGGTCGAGCAAGCCGCACTGTCTGCCAGCGCCAGTAAATGTCAGTGCCAGCAGACAGAAAGTGGTTCATAAAGTCATATCGAACCGCAATCTCGCCGAACATCTGTCGAATTCTGGCACCGGATTTATCAACCGGCATCGGACCTTACTCCTGTTTTCCAAATCGAAACGAACTTGTCTCTTCAGCCGAATCAGCAACGTGGAACCGCATTTCGCAGGCTCTGTTAACTCGGTTTCCGGCACTCGGCATTCCGGGTTCCGGCCCGCTAATGGCCGTCGCAGTAGCTCAATGCAATCAGGCAGTATGCTGTGACGAGATTCGGATCGCCTTCGTACCATCGATCCGCGGGGTTCACCCAACTGCCATTCTCCTGCTGCAACTCTCCCAGCCGCTCTACAAGCTCCGCTCGCCAGTCATGCTGCTGGCCCGCAGCGTCTTCAAAACGGTCAATCTCCAGGACTGACATCGTCTTTGAAAATGTGTGAAAGTAATAGAAGAGCCCCTGCTGTCCCATGCCCGGGTTCTCTCTCAGAGTATAATTGGACCTGATCCAGCCCTTCGCCGCCTGAATTCGCGGATCATCCTGTTTCAATCCCGCAAAGATCAGACTCTTCAACCCCGCATAGGTGATACTTCCATAAGACTTGTGCCCGCCATTTTCAGTCGCACCCGCTTTGGATTCACCACCCTTCGCCGGAGTATAAATGAATCCACCATCGTTCACCTTGCCGGCATATGGCA
Organism: Planctomyces sp.; assembly: GCA_016795105.1. Classification (GTDB taxonomy): domain Bacteria; phylum Planctomycetota; class Planctomycetia; order Planctomycetales; family Planctomycetaceae; genus F1-80-MAGs062. Next base: position 58,267 of record JAEUIH010000039.1, on the reverse strand, counting down.
GTGAGTTGTGAACGGATTCGAGGTTCTGAGCACGCGAGACAAACACAACCGCCTTCTGCATCGCGGGATCGTCTTCGGCGACTCCCGCTTTCTTCAGGGCCTCAATCAAAAACTGAGTATTCGACATGTCCGGTCGCTGCTTGCTGTCATACCCGCCGCCACCATAGGCACCATCAGACGACTCGATCCCTTCACCCTCATCCCACTGCAGACCTCTCAGGAAACTTTCGGCCTTCTCAATCGATTCCGTATACCGCCCATCCTGATTTGCCTCTGCAAGAGCCAGCAGTGCAATACACGTCTCGTAGTTCTGATGCCGACTTGCCAGAGCATGAATGCCTCCCGTCGACTGCTGATGTGACAGAAGAAACTTCAGCCCTTTTGCGACCATCGGATCATCAACCGGCTTGCCTGATCGAAGCAACGCCGATGTCACAAGTCCAGTGATGCCCACAGAATCAGGATTTGTCCACGAGCCGTCAGGACTCTGAGTAACCTCCAGAAACTGAATCGCTCGACCCTTCATCTGCTTGATCTTCGGGGACTGCGTGGCAGTTTGTGAATCTGTCTGAGCCAGAGCAGAGCCGGGCACAGGAGAAACGAAGAACATCAGAACTGCCAGAGTCCATTTTAAGCCCATGTGAACACAACAGTTGAAACCCGTGTGAACAAAACAGAAGCACTCTCTGTTCGAAGACTTTTTCATCCGATTTCCTCGATATCCGGCCGATCAGTGAACAAACCGAGTCCAATAGACGACACCCGGTGTGATCGACTATGTTACCGCCAAAAAGGCGTTCGTCACACCGCCAAATTCGTCACACCGCCAAAAAGGTGTTCGTCACGTGGTTTACCCGTTTCTGTCTCAGACAATCTGGATGATGTCATGAAGCAGCCTCCTCAGCTGCCGGTCGTGACCGACTCAAGCTGCGGCTCGGGCTCTGCACCGGTTTTTAATTGTATTGCAATTCTGAAAACAGACCCGGAAACCCGCAAAATTCATGGTCGTTCCGCAAATTTGCCGAATATCAACGCTTCCGGGAACTCCGAACGAGATGTCCTGATGGCGATTACTCGACAATTCAAGTGGGCCATCACCAAATTCAATTCGGAACAACAGCCAATCCCCTGGATTGATCCTCCCGAACGCGCTGCCGACGGGGAAGTCGAACGATTTATTCCTGTCCACCTCTAGTGATTTATACGGGCTCTAGTGATTTATACGGTCCTGCATTTTCTCCACGGAATCTCCGATGACTCCTGTCTCGCAACGTCCCACTTCTCGAAATCGACTCGTGAAGACCCGCATCATTGCCACCGTCGGCCCGGCCTGCGAATCGATCGATGTCCTCAGACAGCTTGTCGCCTCCGGTGTGGACATCTTCCGACTCAACTTTGCTCACGGACAGTATGAGTGGCTCGAGGAACGAGTCCGCCTGATTCGACAGGTCGCCAGTGAACTGGGCTGCCCGGTAGGCATTCTGGGTGACCTCTCCGGACCCAAAATCCGACTTGGCGAAATCTCAGGTGGCGATGTTCAATGCACTGAAGGCGCAGCATTTCGGTTCATCAGAGGAACAGAATCCAATGACCCCACCGACCTCACGTGCACCTATGAACCCCTGATTGATGATGTGCGAATCGGTGATCGAATCCTCCTTGCTGACGGAACAGTGGCGATGGTCGTCTTCGAAAAGTCACCGGATGCGGCATGGGTTCGTTGTACGGTGACTCAGGCCGGCAAAGTTCGCAGTCGTCAGGGTGTGAATCTTCCGGGCGTGGCTCTCAGTACTCCCAGCGTGACCACCAAAGACCGGCAGGACCTGGCGTGGGCGCTTCAACAGAAACTGGACTTCATTGGGTTGAGCTTCGTACGGCAGGCCGATGACATTCTGATGCTTCACCAGCTGATTGATGCCCATTCGCCGGCTGTCCGCCCGCTGGTGGTTGCTAAGATTGAAAAGACTGAAGCGATCGCCGACCTCGATAACATCCTCCATGCTGCCGACGCCGTGATGGTTGCTCGCGGCGATCTGGGTGTCGAAGCAGAAATCAGCAGAGTTCCGATTCTGCAGAAGCAGATCATCCGTCGCTGCAACGAATTCAGAATCCCGGTTATCACAGCAACTCAAATGCTCGATAGTATGCAGAACAATGATCTGCCAACCCGAGCGGAAGTCACTGACGTTGCCAACGCTGTAATCGACGGCACCGACGCCGTGATGCTCTCCGGCGAAACTGCCATCGGGCAAAACCCCGTCCAGTGTGTTCGCATGATGGATCGCATCGCCGCTGAAGCAGAGCCACTGGTTCAGCCACACGATCTTCAGGAACTGAAGGCAGAAGAATCGAGACGAGCCAGACCAATCACAGAAGCAGTCACTCGCGGAGCCATTGCCGCTGCTGATTACCTTGATGCCGACCTGATCGTGGTAGCCACTGTAACCGGCAGAACTGCCCTCGCACTTTCGCGCCATCGAGGCAGAGTCCCGATCCTCGCGATTACAGACCGCGATGAAGTGGCTCGACGAATGTGCCTCTACTGGGGCGTCACGCCAATTCTCAGTAAACTGGTTCGCCAGTCAGCAGATGCTCTGCTGCAGTTTGTTGTCCAGTGGGGCGCTCAACATGACATGCTGCGATCAGGCAGTAAAGTTGTCGTCGTTGGACATACCAACTGGCTTGGTGAAACTCATGACCTTGTGATGGTTCACGTATTGCCATGACTGCCCCTCAATCGCCATGGTCACCGTTCCTGTCGCCCGGCAGGATCGGTTCTCGTACTGCAGCAACATCGCCTGTGGAAGCACAACGGCGTTCGGAGTTCCATAAAGACTACGATCGGATCATCTTCTCGAGCGCCTTTCGCCGACTCAGCGATAAAACACAGGTCGTCCCGTTCCCCAAGTCTGATTATACTCGACGACGCCTGACTCACAGCCTCGAAGTCTCATGCGTTGGACGATCACTGGCCACAGAAATCTATGACGGGGATCAGTCCGGACTCAAAGAGCAGATTGCTCAGGGTGACTTCGAGGCCATTGTGGCGACAGCATGCCTCGCCCATGATATCGGTAATCCCCCGTTCGGACATTTTGGCGAACGTGCGATTCAGGACTGGGCTCACAACTGGATCATGACACATCCCGACAACCCTCTAACGCCCGCGGAACGACAAGACCTGCTGAAGTTCGAAGGCAATGCTCAGTCGTTTCGAGTCCTCACACGACTTCAGATGGCAAATCGATATGGTGGCATGCGGCTCACGGCTGCAAGCCTCGGAGCGGTCATCAAGTATCCGCGACCGTCTTTGACTCCCGGTAAATCCCGATATCGAAAACATGGCGTCTTTCAGGACGACTGGACTTTGTTCTCCGCAGTGTTTGAGGCTTCCGGACGATCACTGGAAGCGTCTGGCGAATTCTCCAGACACCCGCTTGCATGGCTGTCCGAAGCGGCCGATGATATCTGCTACGTCATTATCGATCTTGAAGACGGTTGCAAGTCGGGTGCCATCCCGCTCGCAGAAGGAATCGGCATCCTCGAACGAATCGCGCCGCCGGAACGTCGCACGGACTCAATTCCCGATGACGACCGACTGGCTATGGCGCGAGCCCTCGCCATCAATCGACTCGTCCAGCAGGCTGCGGTTGTGTTCCGATCACATTTCTCTGAAATCCTCGAAGGGACTTTCGCCAGCTCTCTGGTCGATCTTTGCCCTGCAAGAGACGCATATCAGACCGCCAAGTCTGTCGTCTTCGATAAAGTGTTTCGAAGCCCTCGCGTTCTTGAGCTTGAGGTTGGTGGTTATCGAGCCATTCAGGGGCTGCTGGAAATGCTGGCCAGTGCTGTCCTGGCACAACGACCGAATCGGCTCGAAGACCATCTCCTGTCGCTGTTTAGTCTCAGGATCGCAGACGATGCCACGACCTATCAGAAACTGCTGGCCTGCACTGACGCTGTCTCCGGAATGACGGACCGTTTCTGTATGGAACAGTTTCAAAAGCTCACCGGCTACGGAAATATCCTGTAGTCAGAGAGAAATCGACAACTCCGCCAGGATGAGATTCTCAAAGGGTTTTGCTATCCTGCGGATTCAGACTTTGTTCCTGTCGGCGGGGATCAGTTCCCCGACGCTGATCCTTGTTCCGAAAAGCGCCGGTCACTATGCACGCGACTGAGTTCCTCGCAGAAAAGAAAAAGCGAGATCCCCTGCCGGTGATCGTGCTGATGGGCGAAGAACGGTTCCTCAAAGTGGAATCGCTCAACCTGCTTCCGGGCTGCAATCCAAACGACGAGGATTACTCTCTCAGCCGTCTGCCCGGAGCCACCACTGAGCTTCAGGATGTGATGGAGGAACTACGAACTCGATCCATGTTCGGCGATCAGCGAATTGTACTGATTGAAGATGCGGACAGCTTCGTTACAGAACATCGAACCGCCCTCGAAAAGTATGTTGCGAAACCTTCGAAGTCGTCCGTATTGATTCTTGATGTTCGTACGTTCCAGAAAACAACCAAGCTCTACAAAGCGATTGATCAGATTGGACTGATCATTGAATGCACGGAACTGAAAGGTGCGACTCTTGTAAAGTGGGTGCAGGAAACGGCACGCACCGGATTTCAAAAAGCGATTGACCGGGAAGCCGCTGCTCTCACCATTCAACTCGCCGGCGACAGTCTCGGACTGCTCTATCAGGAAATCAGCAAGCTGGCAGCATACGTCGGAGATCTGCCGACGATCACCATTTCAGACGTCGAAAAAATTGTTGGCGGCTGGAGACTCGAAACCACCTGGGTCATGCTCGATGCAATCAGGGACGGCAAACCTGGTCGAGCAATCGAATGCCTCAACAAACTGATTCAGTCAGGTGATCATCCGGTCAAGGTGCTGGGTGGAACAACGTTTTCGTTTCGCAAACTCGCGATCGCCACAGAAGCCGCAAGAACCGGCGTTCCGCTTCCGGATGCACTACAGCGAGCAGGAGTCTTCGCCATTGCTGTTCAGCCATCTGAAGCCTACCTTCGAAGAATTGGCTTTGAACGAGCCAGTCGAATCCTGCAGTTGTTGCTCGAAGCCGATCATGATCTCAAGGGCGGCAGCAAACTCGACGGCAAAGTAATCCTCGAACGCCTGTTCCTCAGACTCTCCGGCACCGTCCCGTAGGCGAGTCTCTCCGAGACTCGCAAACCACTCCATGGAACGAGCGTGTGAACACTCTTCGCGTCTCGGAGAGACGCGGCTACAGCCATAAAAGATACAGCCTTCGTACTCGTACTCAGCAAAGCGGTACTCGTACTCGCTCTGTGCTTGCCTTCTCTGCGCCCTTGCGCCTTCGCGTCTCTGCGTTGTCTTTTCCAGTAACGTTCAGGCTCACTTTTCTGATTTCGGTTTCAGGCATGTCGCGGCAATCTGAAAAATTTAACGCAGAGGCGGGGAGGCGCAGAGACGCAAAGAATGAATTCGTCTTTATCCTGCCTTCTCTGCGCCCTTGCGCCTCCGCGTCTCTGCGTTATCTTTTCCGACAAACCCGCTCGGCTCTCATGATCGAAAACTGGCGCGTTCAACGGGGTCGTTTCGAGTACGAGTACCGTTTCACTGAGTACGAGTACGAGGAAGAATGTGGGGGAGATCGCTATCGCGTTGTTCACCAGATGTTGCCATCCTTGCAGCTAGTCGTTGCACAAGGACCTTAACGGTGCGACGATGAAAAGCCACATCTGCCATCAAGATTGTAAACAGCAGGACGTAGTAGCCAACGTACACCACGATCCGATCAAAATGTGCCAGCGAGAGAATCGACCGCCACACGCGGAGCCCCGGCAACTGAAGAATGGAGCGGCGATTTTTCTCAAGACCGTCTCGCACATTGACCAACGTCTGAGTTGATGAATAGTCAATGAGTCGAAGCTCCGGATTGACTCCAATTAACGGTTGCGGAGGAAGATAGCCGAAATAGGCTCCGCCCGGATCACCGCACACTTTGAACGTGCCGATTGGCAATGCGATTTGGCCGTCCAACAGCATGAATTGTGCGATTAGCCACATATTGAGAAGAAAAACGAGACAGAATCGCAGGGCAACAACCATACAGAGTCGACTGGGGCTCGAATGATTGACTGGCATCTGCTTCAGTATTTCCTTGCGAACGACTCGCATCAGCGGACCGGCGCGAGACGCGTTAATCTCAAAACCGGCCCGACCGCCGGCTCCGTTGCATGAGAGTGTTCAAGTAAGCCGTTATCGCGGCGGACTATGTCGAGTGCGAATTGTACTGTGAAGGGTTCATGTCTGGCAATCGGGAGTGGTCGCTCTGTCTGAGGGGAGCGCCGCAGATGCTCCGTTTTTACTGACTGTCAGAAACGATACCGGAAAAATTATTGCGATGCAGCTCGAGAGCAAGACGCTGAACCAGCTCGTTCTTCCACCTGTCCTCCCTACTCCACATCCGATCCGCTAAACCACGCGATCTCTCCCAACGTCGCGAAGTCAAAGCCCTGTTGGTTCGACTCGATTTTCGGCGACGTCCTGAACAACGTCCATCATAGCTGAACGAGCGATTTCCTGCTGATCGCTGCGGGTGATGGTTGCCGAGCCGTCGAAGAGTTGATGGCCGTAGTGGCCGAACTGCGAATGGTTCCCGCCATCGATCTCCACCCATTTCGTGCTTTTTGGAAGCAAGTCCTTATTCGCGATAACTTTGGAAGATGGAGCAATGCCATCATTTGATGCGTAGACTTTCGTTACGGGAAATTGACACCATGACAGGTCAGCTCGTTTGGGGTGAGTTGAACCTAACAGCACTAAGCCCGCAATCGTGGAAGGCTCAGCCTCGACGACTCGACACGCGATAGCGGCCCCGAGGGAATGCCCGGAAACAACCCAACGCGAAATCTCCGGATGCCCTTTCATGAGAGAGAACACACGATCAATGGCTCCCTGCTTGTGAGATTCCAATGGAGCAAATCTCATCGGTAATCTCACCACGAATACCGGATACCCGGCCTCCGCGATGGGTCGCAGCAGGGGAGCATATGCTTCGGCGCCGATTCCCGATCCACAGATAAAAACAATCGCCGTATCACCCCCATGGTTCTCGGGCCGAAACTCAATTGACATGCCATCGTCGACGACGGATACCGCAGCACTGTTTTCCAGAAGCGAAGGATGAACACCCTGAGTACGTACAGAGTTGGCAAGCCAGCCTGTCGCAATAATCGCCCAAGTGATAAAGCCACGACGAATCCAGCGGCGAACCGGTGTTGGCTTTCGTTTCGTGATTGTGCAAGCTTCGTGCATCAGAGTATTGGGAAGTGGAAAAAGCAGGACCGCAACTCGGCGGGGGACGGGGCAGATCTTTATGCGTAGAATACCAGCGGATGCTCTGTTTGTACTCAATGAAAAAAAACTAAAACTTTGGCCACAGCAAAGAACAGCGGCAACCAGAAGGACGCAGGAAATCAACACGAGGGAACTCGAACCCGAAATGTTGAATCGACTCGTCTTGCTGCATCGAGGCTGGACACTCCGGCTGGGCAGCGGCGTGGCTCCGCAACCGAGTCGCCACGATTTCTGAATCACGCCTCCGGGTGTGCAGGATCGCTCTCCGAGCTGCCAACATTAGCCACCTGGCTTCCTGAAAAAGGGCCTTGAGCCTCGGCTCCAGGGGCTCGTTCATTCACTGGCACTCTCCGCTCCACCCCAATCCGTAGAACCACACGCTCACTCCGATCGTTGCCAAGTCAAAGTCTCATGGTTATGCGGATTCGTCAGTATCGCGCCTTAGCTCCGGTGCGCCGCGATCAGGCGGTCAGCCCAATTACGAACTGAAGGAGCCTCTTGCTCGAAGTATCCCTCAAGCCCGTCGGTTTCGGGGTCAAAAATGCTTGTCGATTGATCGGCAAAGTGTACCGCGGCATTGTCGTCATTCAAATTGATCGCCCACACACCGCCGGAATCATTACTGCCTATAATGAAAAATGCATCGGGCCATTTTTCAAGTTTGGCGCTGAACTGGTAATTCTCAGGATCATCAAAGTTCAGGGCTACCAGAGACTCCAGCGAATCACAGAGTTCTCGGTCTGATGTCGCAAACATCACCGGCTCACCGTTTTCGTCTTCGTAATCGAGACGATTTGCGACCCTTAGCTCGGGTGGAAACTCCAGCAGCAGTGCGCGATAAACCTGAGGGAGTATTGAGCCGACTCGCTCTTCGAGGCTCTGTAATTCCTGTTCAGTCATAGCTTACTCTCACCGCATAACGTCCCGCATCACGGGGCGGCAGGCGTTGGTTTTGATTTTTTTTTCAAACGCTGGCCACCGCCACTCCCGTGCATGGTTTGGTTCTGGTGTTTCATTGGTTCATGATTCGTGCTCGTGCTCAGCGGAGCGGTGCTCGTAATTGTACTCGATTCCAGTACGATGAACTGCATCCGACTCAGCAATCACAACGAATTTTATCGCCATTCGAAATCAAAGTTCCAGGGTGTCGCCAGGGCTGTTTTCGATTACGAGCACGAGCACCGTCGCTACGCGACTGAGCACGAGCACGACGGATGGTTGCCAAAACAGGTATTCGAAAGAAACTAAGAATCGGGCCGAACAGTTTCGTTCTGTCTAACACTGTCATTCTGCCTAGCACAGATGTTTTCTGCAATTGGTTCTGGCGAAGCTGCTTCCGCAACGCTTGTAGCAGAACGCTATTGCGGAAGTTGAGTCTTCAAGACCTGAACGGCGGTCCGCGCGCTTCACACCTCTGGGTGACTCACCCATTGGTTTCATCCCCCGAATTCTACGTATGGCAATTTGCTTTCAGCGACCGCCGTCCAACCAAATCGAATCGCATTTTTTATGACAACCAGAATCGATGAGAGTTCAGCTCGATTTCTATTGACTGAACGCCAAAATGTCGTGGCGGTTGGAAACCGGCAACGTAGGCGAGTCTCTCCGAGACTCGCAAACCGCTCCATGGAACAAGCGTGTGATCGCTCTTCGCATCTCTTCGTTATCTTTTCCCGACAAGCCCTCTCGATTCTCATGACCGACAACTGGTGCGTTTAACAGTGTCTTTTCGAGTACAAGTACCGTTTCACTGAGTACGAGGAACGCTGGGGGTTCAACAATCGCTCCAGCGCGCAATTCATCCGAGCGATCCGCGCAAACCGCGGTTAAAACCTGCCACTCCAAATCGACCGCAACCGCGATCACCTGCGCAACAATAACAATGCAGCTGCATGGCATGGTTCGCCTTTGCGATTCTGCGATTGACCCCAACGGGGTCGCACAACAAAGCCTGGGGTCGCCGTGACAACGGCGCACCCCAGGTCAGGTGACGCAAATGCTAGCGAACCCCAACGGGGTTCCACAAGACTGACACCGTTGCGGAGTTGTCGTGCAGCGGATTCGAATCTGTGGAACCCCGTTGGGGTTCGGGGTGTCCGCTGCTGAATTTCCTGGGGTGCGCCGCTGGGCGGCGACCCCAGGCTTTGTTGTGAAACCCCGTTGGGGTTGAATCGCACTGCAACTCCAAAAAACGTAACCTTCGTACTCGTACTCCGCAACGCGGTACTCGTACTCGTACTCGCTCTGTGCTTGCCTTCTCTGCGTCCTTGCGCCTCCCCGTCTCTGCGTTCCATTTCCCGACAAGCCCGCTCGGCTCTCATGATCGAAACCTGGTGCTTCCAGCTGATTCTCTCGCGTTATAAATTCGGTCCCGAGTTTCTGCGGTAGTCCCAGACAACGACGAGAAAACCAATCAGATCGTAGAGTGTATGGGCGGTGATCGGGATCAATAGATTGGGTGTGGGGTCCGCAGCGACGAGTGCTGTCAGGTATAATCCCAGGAATCCTGCCAGAAGAGCATACATCGGCGTAATCGCGTGAGTTGCTGCGAAGACCAGATTACAGATCACAACGGCCAGGGTCGCATTCCAGTCGACCATCCAGAAATACAAGAAGCCCCGAAACAGCGCTTCTTCACAAACACCTGCCAGCAAAGCCAGCAGAAACAAGTCCCAGATACGGCAGGCTGCGAGGTAAGGCCCAATCGCCTCACGCAGAAACTCACGAATGCCGGACATCGCCGACGACTGCGACAGAAACGCTGCGGCTCCAAACAACAGCATCGGAATCGTGGCCAGAAAACCGTAGCCCAGGTCTTCAGCCGACCAATACAGATTCTCCGTGGGACTGGTTGACGCAATCCATCCAAGAACGAACGACAAAATCAACAGCCCGCCTTCGAACGCCGCAGCACCATTCATAAACTGCGACTGCGTCATCGGTGAACTTGCGGGACTGTCTTCGTTCATCTTCGCTGTACCGGTATTGCCTGAGTATCGAACTACTGCAATAGACCATCTCGAATTCGCTGCTGTACGGCGCCAACCAGCTCATCAGCCGTCATCGAACCGCCTTGTGCAATCTCAAACGCCTTCATCACGGCGGGCTTCGTCAGCACAATAAATCCGTAGATGGCAAGCCCAAGTGCCGTTGGAAAACAATAACAGTTGAACAGGCTGAGCAATCCAGCACCCAGTGTGACCATGCCCATGACGCGACTCTGAAACCGGTAAAGCCTCAGCCCGGAGAAAACAGTGAAGCCTCCCAGAGTCAGGAAGAATAGCCCCATGCCTCCATAAACAATCACCATAATCCATTCCACTTCCGCCGGCATCGGTTGGCCACCGCCGGGCATGTTGCCCGCATTGGCTGCTGACATTCTCATGAAGTACGGCATCACAAAGCCGAGCGCAACCATCATCAGGCCATATGCAATCGTCAGCCCGCCCTGCACTGACATCAGGATTGCCAGCGTTGGAACCTGTCGGATCGATCCCACACCAAAGTCATTGATCGGGGTGGCCTGACGAGACTCAAATGCGTAGAGATTCCCCTGATCTCCGGATGAATTTCGCTCGCCCGACGAAAACGGATCTCCGCTCATGACTGATCCCTTACCGTTCTAAGTTACCCGCAATGATTTGCTAATATGGCACTGTAAATGATCAGATGGGAATGATGAAGTATTGCCAGCGATTCGCAAGCAATAGAGCGTTCTTTGACCGCAAACCGAAAATACTGTTTCTGTCTGCTGTGCGGTGGCCGTCACGGTGGGTCGGGAGGCTGTGTGGCGAGTCGCAGGCAGGGTTCGACATCACGGCGGAGCGTGATGAGTACTTTGTAGCGCGCATGAAAAAAGGCCGATCGGATCATTTCGATTCCGATGGCCTTTTTCAGGTGGCAGCTGGTCTCGACAACTGCCAGCGAGGATACGTTTCTCAGGCGTTCCTCCGTCTCTCTCTATGCTGCTTTCTCAAGGCAGCCGGGCTCAGGAGATTTGATCTCATAGCCCACTCTCTCTCGCCAGAAAGTATTAGCAACTGATGTGCCAAACGGATTCCTTCGGCAAGAATTATCGCAGAGTATTCAGAACCGAATACAACAAACCCTTGCGGATCAACGACTTGCATCAGAAACAAAAACCCAGCACCGATTCCGGCGGATTTCGGTATCACCCTTGAATCTGCTTGCTTTGCAATTCTTACAATCCAGCAGCCATGCTGAGCTTTGCAATTTTTACAATCGTCAGCTGTAAATTCCAGAACCCCAACTGCAAGCATCACGGAACAAATCGCAATGATTGATGTGTTTCCATCAAATCCACTCCTGCCACACGACCAGTGGATGAAAAAGGCACTTGATCAGGCCGTCATTGCGTTTGATCAGAACGAAGTTCCTGTCGGCTGTGTCATTGTCCACAACAATGAGCGAATCATTGCGGAGGCTTATAATCAGCGTGAAACACTGAATGATCCAACGGCTCACGCAGAAATGATCGCGATCACACAGGCAGCAGAAGTACTGGGCACATGGCGGCTTCTCGACTGTACTCTCTATGTCACACTCGAACCCTGTCCAATGTGTGCCGGAGCGATCGTTCAGGCCAGAATTCCAACAGTTATCTATGGCACCAGCGATCCCAAGGGCGGTGCTTGCCATACGCTCTACAGAATTACTGAAGATCCGCGGCTCAACCACCAATGCACAGTGCTTGGTGGCATCATGCAGGAAGACTCAAAAGCAATACTTCAGGAATTTTTCCGGCAACAGCGAGCACTCGGGAAGAAATGACGCCCGTTTTCTGCCGACTTGCGCTCGATCGACAGGTCCAGTTTCGCCAAATCAACTGCCAGAACTGCCGGATTGATTTTGTCATCGGCAGTTTCTGCCGATCAGACCACCCGGACTCGGTGGTTTTCAGTTGTTTTGAGCACCTCTCGCAAAGAATCTCAATTCCGACTTTAACAGGTATTGACCCAATTCCGGAATTTTGAGTACATCACCGCCTCACGCAGCGTGTGACCCGGCAGATTCGGCCAGACACCTGCAACACAAAACACCTTTCTGCAGTTCTCACCTGGTGATTAGTGACCGGTTTTTGCCGGTTGCTTTTTCACCATCCCTCTCACCTCACGATTCTGTTCGTCTCACCCGCCCGCAACAGTCCAAAACGGATTTGGCGACTGCGCGCTCGTGACACTTTCTTCAGGGAAGAAGCTCATGCTGTCCAGAAGAATTCTGCTGGCAACCTTTGTGACTGCGATCACGATGGGATCGTATTCACGTCCAACCGCTGCACAGTTCTACAACAATGGCTGCTCCAGCTGCGGTACTCCTGCAGTTGCCGCAGCTCCTATGGCGAACTGCACTCCGATTCAGCCGGTCTACTCGACCTGCTATCAGACAGTTCCCGTCACGACTTATACTCGTGAAAAACAAACTGTCGAAGTCCCCTACTACGAAACCGCATACGAAGAACGGGAAGTGACTGTTTATCGACCGGTGACACGTCAACGAGAAGTTGAAGTGCCAACAGTCGCTTATCAGAACGTCACGGAATATCGAACTGTGAATCGCGATCTCGGTCGCTGGGTGACTCAGTATCACCCAATCTCCCGCTGTACTCCATGTCAGGTCGACCCTCGACCAGGAGTCATCGGCTGGCTGAACCGAACCGGTTACTCGTTTCAAACTGCCTTCATGCCCAGTTACACCACTTCGCGACAGTATGTCCCAAACATGGTGACATGCAATGTCCCACAGGTCAGGCAGGTTGCCATCCACGGGACTCGCAAGGTGACCGTTGCTGAAACTGAAATGGTGGCCGAACGAAAGATGGAAAAGGTAGCCGTACAGAAACTGGCATACCGCAAAGAAGACGTCACCGTCATGCGACCGCAGACTGCATATCGCACCGTTCCAATCGGAACCTCAGTCGCCTATGCACCTGGCTTTGGAGCAACTGCTTTTGCACCTTACTACGGTGGCGTAGCAACTGCTTATGGCTACCCGATCATCGACAACACCCGCTCTCGAAGTGCAAGTGCTGACCCAACTCCCGACCCAATTGGCGGTGGGGCTCGAAGTGCCGACGCAGAACCGTTCCCAAGCGACGGAAATCCTCGAACTGGTTCCAGCAACTTCCGGCGAAACGAACCATCCGGTACCGACGCAACCGGTACTGGACTTGAGCGAACCTTCCCTGCTGACACACCTCAACTGAACCCTGCCCCGGCTGCAGACATCCCTCCGTTTGGTTCAGGCGTCCGACGCAGCACGGAAACACTTGCAAAACCACCGATCTACGAATCGTCGCCAGCTCGAACTGGTCTCAAGACTGCTTCATCTTCTGGATGGAAGGCCGCAAATCGCTCCACCGCAGAACGCCTCGCAAATCTGAACGATAAACCAGCTACTAAGGTTTCGCTCGCCGAGACAAAAGCTGCAAATTAGTCCATCCCTCCCGACTCCTCCCCGCTCCTTTAGTTCTTGTTCAGACCCGGACTCTTCTCGACTCACAACCGCTGTCACTCCCCGTGACAACGTTCGGATCCTATCCCCTCCCCCTTCCCTTCTTTCCTCCTATCCCACGATCCTATCCCTGTGTGTTGTTGATGATGCGTCCCCTCGCGGCACCGGTTTCATACCGGTGCCCTTTTTTTGCGCTCCACTTCAACCGCTCGTCAGCGACTCGGCAGTTTCCACGAAGAGTCGAAGTGTTCTGCCCACAGAATCTCTTCCTCTCCTGCCTGAACCTTCAACCGACGAATCGCGATGTCTCCCAGGCGAGGAAACAACCAGGCATTCGACGACTTAAAGTCCGCAGCTGTCATGGTGTACCCCGAGTTGATGACCACATAGCGTCGAGGATTCAGGGGATTCGGGTAAATCAGACTCAACCCCGCTTCGGAAGTGCTCCACTCCTGATTACCCGCTTGAATCAATTCTTTCGTCCATTCAATCGGAAGTTCGCCAACGAGTTTGCTGAGCACCGAGTTCGATCCGGGATCTCCAAACAGAATAATATTGTTGTCGGCAATCATCTCGTCCGTCACCGAACGATCGTCGATGACCGGTATCCTGCCCCGCATCCAGAAATCGAAGTCTTTGGAAAACTGTTCCCGAATCTGATCCGACCAGGCCTGTGTCTCCGAACTCCACGCAGTCCCCGTTCCACGCACGCAAAGGAATGAATCCATAAACGCATCGTCGATCGGTCCCTGAAGACCATGACGCTTATGACGCTCAGGATTCCCTGAAAACGCCCGAGACTCCGCATATCCAACGACATCCCAGCCTTCCGAACCTCGCTGATAATAAACATCAGGCAACAGCCCGTCTGCTGCCGATCGACACGGAAGACGCTTGCCCTCGATCTTAACCTCTTCCGCGATATCGCGTGAAACTCGAAATGCGGAAACGTTCTGTGCGGAAATCTGTACCGTGCCATCATCCTGGATTCGGGCCTCAATCGTTGACGGCTCATAAACCTGTTCAACTTCTTCAATCGTTACCCAGTCACAACTGTTGTATCGTAGTGTCCTGGTGGTGAACCGAATCTCACGGCGTTCGTTGAACATCGGCTTGCCGGCTGCCGATTTCTCGATGTGAAACGCCATGAATTCACGAAGGCTCGCTTCGTCAAATTTGTGTCCCATCCCCGGACCAATGATCACCTTGATCGACACACCAAGTTCTGCTGCTGCATCCCGCATGGTAGTACTGGCCAGCAACTGAGGATCAAGCTCACCTCCATACGTGCACACCGGAACATTCGAAGCATTCAGGGCATAGTCTACTGCGTCGTAAATCCCCAGACTCCGATGCTGCCAAAGCGGAAGCTGCTCCATCTTCTTTTGGTACTTATAGAAATCAACAAATCCGGCTCCCGGCCCAACGGAACTCCATATATGTGGGTAATGCATGCCAAGATGCCATGCCCCGGCTCCGCCCATGGAGAATCCGTGCAGGGTCACTCGATTCTCATCGATTCGAAAGCGACTCTTAACATCAGCAATCGCTTCAAATACATCGGTTTCTCCGGCCCAGCGATATGCGTTGCTGCCACGTCCGTAGACGTCCAGCTGAATCCAGTCTGCTGCAGAAGCTCTCGCATCTTTTTCATGACGGAAGATGAAGTTCACTTCATTCATCTCGTTCGCGCGTCCATGCAGCACCACATGCAGCGGCCAGCGTTTACTGTCGGCTGGACTGATTCCTTCCGGCAACGTCAGCGCATAGGGTTGAACCGAACCATCAACTCGGCTGACAAATCCGCACACATACGATTTGCCGGAAACACCACCCCAATACGGTCTCCCATTTCGGAGCTGTTCGGCCCGCTTTCGTCCAAGCTCGATGACTGCTGACAACTGGTCAATATAAGCGGGTTGATAAAACTCTTCATGCCGGAGCATCCACTCGGCAGCCTTCTCAAAGATGGCCACGTCTGCGAAGAGATGACGACCACTCCGAGTCTCCATCAAAGGCAGCTGTCGTAACTCCTCTACGCCGGCTCGCAGCGCCAGATGCTGCCTCTCAAGCTGATGAAGCACTTCGGGAGCCGGGGGATGTTGTGCATTCACCTGACCTCGTTCGAGGAAACTCATTGTGAACAGACAGGTCAAAAGCAACAAACATCTGCGCAGCATGGAACTCGCCCCTGAACAGCTGTGTCCGATTCGGTCTCAACTCAGCAGAAAATCAGCTCACCACGCCTTTTGGTTGGCGGTGGGCTACTGCGGAGCACGCTCGGCAGACTGGAAGCCGCAACGATTGTGGGCACCATCACAGAAGGGACGGTTCGCTGACGCACCACAACGGCACAACGCAATCGTTTCTTTGCCGCCCAGATTAAATTGAGCTCCGGAGGCGTCACACAAAGAGACCGGGCCAGTGACCAGCAATGGCCCATTGTCACGAATATTGATCTTCACGTCTGACATTGCTCGTCCTGACTGATTAAGAATGATGTATCCCAGCGGACCGAACTGTTTCAGGCCCGCGGCACGGAGACTACCTGGTCAGCTTCGACGATGCAATGAACACGAACTGCATAGCGAGACTTCGGTTCGTACAGCCATAACCAGGTTCAGTCGAGGGAGTCGAACAGTTGGTTGAATTCGAATCGCAGGCAGGGTTGGCGCACGCTGGAAGCCATCCATTCAGAGGACGTCTACGAGGAGCGGATCGGGGACTCGTCATCACGGCGGAGCGTGATGAGTACTTTTTGGGCGGATGTGTATTTCGTGGTTACCAATCACGCTGGCTACGCGAGGGATGCAGTCGGAATCAACTCACTGCCATCCTCGCTATGCAAAACGCCAGTACCAAACAACCTACGCAACTCGCCCCATGAAACCTTTGCGGCTCGAAAGGAATTCAACGGTTAGAAGTCCAGTGACATTCAGCGGCTTACTTCCCGGCAGCCTTCAACTGACGATACTTCTCGCTGTACTTCTCGTACAACTGCCGATGTCGACTGTTCAGGTCAACTCGCCGCCCCTGCACCCAGGCCATCTCCACCTGAGTATCTGTCTCGAGGGGATCGCCGTCGCACACAAACAACGTTGCATCTTTACCTTTGTCCAGAGTACCGACTCGATCCGCAATCCCCAGAATCTCTGCTGGATAGATCGTCACAGCTCGAACTCCGTCTTCGTATGGCAACCCATAGGCAACTGCTGTTGCTGCCTGGTACGGCAGGTTGCGAACGTTATAGGTCTCTGCTCGTGAAGACCCGGAGATACAGAACTTCACACCCGCTCGTCGCAGTCGTTCAGGAAGTGTGTACGAAGAATCATAGGCTTCATGACTTCGGGACGGCAGCCGATGAATTGAATCGATCACGACCGGAATCTGATGCTGCTTGAGCAAATCAGCACACAACTCTGCATCTGCTCCGCCAAACAGGATCATTCTTACCTTCTGCTCAGCGGAAAATGAAACCGCGGACTGAATTTCGCGGACTCTGTTGGCAGTCACATACAGAGGCGTCTTCCCTTCAATGACGGGTTGCATCGCTTCAAGTCGAATATCGTAGCGCTGATCTGCTGAACCTGCTGATCGAGCCTTCTGATAGGCGCGGGCCTGATCGAACAGGTCTCGCAGCGATTTTAAACCTTGATTGCCGCCTTCATCAGACGGTGCTTCCTGAGGACGAAAACCCCGGAAGGATGGAGCTGTCATCCGTGGCCAGTTCACAACCATCGCTGCGTCCGCCTTCAATGTCATGTCTTCATATGTCCAGCCATCCAGCTGCATCACAGAAGCCTTGCCGCTCACAAGTCCGCCCATCGGAGCACTCAATGCAATCAACACCCCATTTGCCCGCGTTACAGGAATCAGTTCGCTGTCCGGATTGACGGCCACATGAGCACTGACATTGGGATTCAGGCTGCCCGTTTCTGCATAGTCAATCGTCGCGCGGACCGACGCGATTTCAGTCAGACCAATTTGCGAATGCGCTTCGATCATACTCGGCCAGACATCCTTACCTTTCAGATCAATCACTTCGGCGTCTGCCGGAATTGTCAGTCCAGTCCCGATCTCCGTAATCCGGCCCTGATCAAAAATCAGCATCCCATCAGAGATTGGTGCTCCGGACACCGTGTGAATCACCCCGTTCTTCAACACAACGGGCTTCTTCTGAGGAGCTCCCGGGATCACGTCGGATCCGCTGACGGCGGTCGCTGACGCCCCGAGCACTGCAGTCGCCAGCAAAGTCATCAGATTGCGGCGATTTAGCATCCCTGACACAAGGGCTTTAACGTTCATACAACCCTCTGATGTCACATACCCCTGAACCGTATTCGACTTAAAGAACATCATTCGACGCCTCTCAATCAGTTGACGCATCTCAATCAGTAAACACATCAGGGCCAGCTACACAGCACTCTTCACTCACATGCCACGGGCTTTGCCTGAACAGCCTTCCGTCGATTTACCGGCTGTTCTGCTGCTCTTCCAGCAAACGGACTCGCTCCATCTGATGAAAGTGATGGCAGAACTCGTCAAATCTCGGCCACTCATCTGAAGGATTTCGATCTCGACCACCTTCGCCTGGCTCGCGCATCTTCTGGCCCGACGACAGTATTTTCTGAATCAGCGTATTTCGCATTTCCATTGCCTGCTTCTGCATCTGTTCGTCGTCCTGCCGGCGGAAAAATGGACGTCCATCGATCCACGTCTGTTCGCATCGAGAAAAGTTAGACAGAGGATCACCACTCCAGACCACGATGTCGGCATGTTTACCGGCTTCGAGGGAACCGACGTACTGGTCAATTCTCAACTGCTTCGCGGGATTCAGCGTCACAAACTTCAAAGCCTCTTCACGCGATACACCGCCATATTTCACGGCTTTCGCAGCTTCCTGGTTCAGATGCCGAGCCAGTTCGCCGTCATCCGAATTGAATGAAACAACGACTCCCGCGTTGTGCATCAAAGCACCGGCATACGGTATCGCATCCTGCACTTCCATCTTGTATGCCCACCAGTCAGAAAACGCAGATGCCATGGCACCGGCTCGAGCCATCTCGTCGGCGACTTTGTAGCCTTCCAGAATGTGCTGGAAGGTTCCAATTCGGATTTTGTATTCATCCAGAATTCTGATCAGTGCCAGAATTTCATCCTGTCGATAACTGTGACAATGGATCCAGCGACGTCCCTCGATGATTTCTCGAAGTGCATCCAACTCAAGATCGCGCCGAGGCGGAAGACCTCTGCGGTCCTTCTCCCATGCATCCATCCGGACCGCATATTCTTTTGCGGCCTGGAACGCGTCACGATAAATCTGTTCAACACCCATGCGAGTCTGCGGGTAACGCTCTGAGCCTTCTGAACGATTGCTCTGCTTCACGTTCTCACCCAGAGCAAACTTAACACCGGATGGTGCCTCCACAAACTTCAATTGTTCTCCGGTCATACCCCAACGCAGCTTGATGACCTGATTCTGTCCGCCAACTGGATTTGCAGAGCCATGCAGGACATTGGCTGCAGTCACTCCACCCGCCAACTGTCGGTAAATCGTCATGTCGTCTGCATCAATGAAGTCACCGATCCGCACCTCACAGGTGATTGCCTGCGTTGATTCGTTGACACCACCGTCAGTTGCAGTATGCGAATGACAGTCAATCATCCCCGGTGACAAGTGCATACCGCGAACGTCGATGACCTCTGTTCCCTCAGGAATCACGATGTCCTTGCCAACCGCAATGATTCGACCATCACCGACCAGCAGTGTCCCGTCTTCAATGACTCCATCAGGACCGCAGGTCCAGATCGTCCCATGAACAAATGCAACCCGTGCTGGTGTTCCAGGCATCTCAGTACGACCATATGCACCGAGTGGATAATTCACAGGGTATGAAGCTGCTTCCTTCTTTGTAACAGACTTCTCACCTTCAGTTGTCTTGCCCTTTTCTCCGTCTGCTGGCTTGCCCTTTTCTCCATCAACAACTGCCGGGCTCGTATCTGCCACAGCGTCCGGGCCCTTCTCTGGCACGGCTTCGGCCTTTTGTTCCTTTGGCAATCGGAACACTCCGCCACTCAGGCTCGTGCCGTCCGGCCAGGTGACTCGCCCTACCCCGACCGATCGATCGGTCACATCCTGTGCAGGATCAGAAAAGACGAGCGTAATGCGAGTCATCCCTTCCAGACCCCAGTCTTTTGCATCCACGCTTGCTGTCAGAGTTGTATCCGACAGACTCACTCCTGACAGACTAAGTACCTCCGACTTTCGGCTTTCTGCCTTTTCACCAGATTTCTCTGTTGGCTGGTCAGCAGGTTTTTCAGCTGGTTTGTTTTCTGCGTTTTCGTCGGATTTCGTTTCACCGGATTCCGGTTTCTCTGAAGCTGATTGGTCCTTTGAGCGAGCTTCTGGTTTTGCTGGGGCTTCAATCTTCGATCGTGAAATTTTCCCGGTGACCTTGCCGTCCGACTCTGCAAAATCAATAAAGACAGGTCCGGGAGTCTTCTCCTGACCAGGAATGCGGACTTCATACTGACCAGAGACAGTCCTTACCGGGTCTGTCTGATGTGCATAACGACTGCCGGAAACCCACGTCTCCAGGATCTTCGTTTTCTCACCAAACAAGTCGCCGTCTGTTACCACGAAACTCGCAAGATGACCGCGCTCAATTGAGCCCAGCTGGTCCTGAACATGGTACAGCTCTGCGGGAATTGTCGTCATGGCACGCAGGGCTGTCTGAGGTGTCAGGCCTCGCTGCACGGCCTTACGCACAGACTTCAGAAAATCACCAGTCGATTCAAGTCGATCAGTGCAAAATGCAAATCGAACCCCAGCTGCTTCCAGACGTGCAGGGTTCTCCGGTGCATGGTCCCAATGCATCATCGATTCCAGGGAAACTTCTTCAGCTGCTTCCATGGTTCCAACGCTCGGAGCTGTTGGAAATGCAACCGGCAAAATCACAACCCGGCCTGTCTGACGAATCTCATCCAGCCTGCGATACTCCCGACCGCTCCCTCGAATGACTATGTTCAAACCGAACTCTGCTGCGAACGCTTCTGCTCGCAGAAAGAACACTTCACTCGATGTCTCAACAATCAACGGCGTCTGACCTTCAAGCACCGGAATCAGAGCGGCAAGTGCATCGTTTGTTTCAGGCCGAGCAAGCGCGGGGTCGGCGTTGGCTGCTCGCCATGCATCGCGGTACCACTGAGCATCGTACATTGCCTGACGTGCCAGCGCAACAGCTCCCATTGGACTGCCCGGATAACCGGCTCGCATTCTTCGAGCAACGGTCAGCTCAGCATGCTGTGCAACGTCGCGAGCAACGATTGTTGTATTTGGAGAACCCGAGCCTGTCGACAACAATGAACTCTGCCCACGGATGATTCCATCTGCCGGTGCGACGAGTCGAGCAACAAACCCCTGCTTCCGCAATCCATCGTTTACCGCACTGCCATCTTCGATCTGATCGGCAACTTTCAATTGCGGCGTGATATTTGTGTTCCAGTAACGGGCTGTCTTCAGCAGTCCATCTGTAACAATCGGCTGCTCTGAATATGCATCTACAAACCCTGGGTAAATCGTTTTGCCCGACATATCGAGAACTCGAGCATCGGCCGGCACTTGAACGTTTGCCCCGGCCGCTTCGATCTTGCCCTGACGAACGATGATCGTTCCGCTCTCTATGGTCTGTTCCGGGCGAATCACGAGCCGAGCATTCGTCAATGCCCATACGGCCGGAGGATTTGAGGTCAGTCCCTCCTTCTTCTCCGACGTTTGATCGACCCCAATAGCCGCAACCGGTTGACCAAACGCCCCGGTCGCTATGAATGCCTGTGCCGCAAAAACGACAACCAATCCCAGAAACGGAAACTTCTGCAGCAGGACGCTTTCATTTCGCGGCATGTACAAGCACCTCTTTTTCAAGCCATCGGCAATTCCCCAAGCCCGGCAAACTACCGGCATTTCCTGGGTTTTCCAGACTAGAGAGGTGCAGTTCAGAGATTTCAGCGAAAACTCAAGAACGCCTGTCAACCATAACGTGCGATCCACCCGATCAGGTGCGCATCAAAACCAACCCTTGGCGCAGCAAAAAGCGACATAACCCATAAAAGTCATGTCGCCCAAAATGTAGGATGGCCATTCCTGGCCGTCCCGTGGCTTCCGCAGCATGGCCATTCCTGGCCGTCCCGCCCCCTTAGCGCACTGCCTCAGTGCACCAGAAAGTCGAAACTACTCAGCAGCGAGCACCAAAAAAGGGCTCATTCTGCGGACTTTTGCTTCGATCAGAGCCTTGTCGCCTTCGTTGGTTGCAGCAGCGTGGCGAGCTCGCATCTTCTTCAGCTGGACTTTACGCTTACGTCGGCGAGCAATTTCGCGAGTTCTTTCTGTACGACCCATAACACCACAATCCTGAACGTTATAAACACAACGGTAAAATCGAGCCACGTAGAATACAGGAAATTCGGCAGGAGTCAATCGGAGGCTTCAATCAGCGTGTCCAGAAACGCGTCCCAACAGAAAAATCGGCCAAATTCAGCGAATCCGCCGGTTGCAGTGATCGGCCAGGGTGTCATTGGACTGACTTCAGCAGTGCGACTCCTCCAAACTGGCTGCCAGGTTGTGATTTACTCCCAAGACGAATTCAGCGCCACGACATCCATGTCTGCTGGTGCCTACTGGTGGCCTCATCAGCTGTACCCGGAAGATCGAGTTCGCAAATGGGCCGCAGATTCACTTTGGGAGTATCGCAGACTCGCAAATATCGAGGGTTCCGGCGTGCACTTCGAACTCCATCGGAGATATTGCGTCGATCCGGATGAATGCACCTACGCCCGCGATCTGCTGGATTCGTGGACACCAATTGATGGCAAGGCTTTGGGTCTCAATTGCACTGATGCTTATGAAGTCACTCTGCCGGTGATTGATGTCCCCACGTTCATGCCGTTTCTTCGGAACCAGATCATCCAGCTGGGCGGCGAGTTTCGGATTCAGCGACTGACCACGTTGGAGGAACTGTTTGATACGTTCTCTCTCATCGTCAACTGTTCCGGAATTGGCGCGAGAGACCTTGCCGCGGATTCCACCGTGTTTCCAATTCGCGGTCAGGTCGTGCGGATGACTTCTTCGAAGCTGAATCACACATCAATTCGAATCTACCGGAACGGCCCTCAGTTTACATTGATCCTGCCACGAACGAATGATGTGGTTCTTGGAGGGACTTCTCAGCGCGACAACTGGGATACTCAACCGTCAGACGAAGAAACCCGTCAGATTATCCTGAGCTGTACTGAAGTGGCTCCTGACCTTTCCAACGCACAATTCCTCGATTCACATGTCGGATTGCGCCCTGGAAGATCTGAGGTTCGACTCGACGCGGAATACCCGACAGCTGGCCGAACAGTGATCCACAACTATGGTCACGGGGGTGGTGGCTTTACTGTCGCGTGGGGCTGTGCTGACGAAGTCTGTTCACTCACGTCACGTCAGAAAGAGAAATAAGAAACGAGTAGAACAACTCACAGGTCACCTGCAGGACGCGATCCGAACGGAACTCCGAAATATGGCTGCGTATCTGCTTTGCTAACTCCGTGTGAGCAGACGCTGCATGTCGTTCGAGTATTTCAAGAATCGTGGTGGGCTCCATACACCAGACGCAGCAGTCTTTCAGCAACTGTTTCCGGAAAACATCGTATGCGGAATTGCAGTAAAGCTCATAGGACGGAAGTTCAGCTCCCTTTAACTTTCTGCGACGCTCAGTACGATGTTCGGCCCGAGTATCCAGCAGCGGAAGGTAGGTCCCCAATAACTGAAAGATGAGTGGATGATCGGTGGCAAGCTTCTGAATCTTCTCAAGAAGAAAATCGGGCTGATGCAACTGAAACGACACAATTGCAAAGATCGCTTCTCGAAATCCCGACCTCACTGAATGACGCTGTGACACCAGCAGCCGGAAAATCGGATCTGTCTCTTTTTCCGATTCCCGAATCGCACGGACGTGCATCAGCATGTCCGTCGTATCAAGCCTCGCATTCAGTGTCTTTGCAACAGAGATCTGATTTACGATTCGAGAAACGTATCGCAATAACTGCGTACCATCATCGCCGATGGATAACGCTGCATATTCCAGCAACTCGACCATTAACTTGTGCCACTCTTCAGGCCGCGAAATCGACAGCTCACCTGAGACCACATCGAGCTCTCGCCTTAACTGCAGCCACAATCGTCGATCACAAAGAAGTCGCCATCGCTCTGTCAGATAACGCCACGCTCCTGCCCGAAGAGGTGGCTTTGAGACAATCCACCAGAAGTCAGGGTTGGACCAAAATGTCGGAGTGAGTTCGAGTTCACGAGCGAGCAGAGTCCCAAAGCGAACGTCATCCGGAAATCGTGCCAGTCCTTTCATGAGCCATCGCACAGGAAGCTGTTGAGATGAATCCGGAGCGTTCAGCGCATGCATCCAGTATGTCATCAAAAATGCATCCGGAAGAGCATCCCCATATTCGGTGCACCGAATCGCCTTGCTCAGCAATCGTGCTGATGGAAACTCCCTGAATTCTGACCAGATGTTGTTCAGCTCTGTCCGCAGCCGCTCCGCTCGAGTCCTGATATTGGCCTCTCCAGGAGGCTGCCGATCTGTCCGATCTGTCCGATCTGTCCGATCCGTCCGATCCGTCCGATCCGTCCGATCTGTCTGATCCGTCTGATCCGTCTGATCCGTCCGATCCGTCCGATCCGTCTGATCCGTCCGATCCGTCCGATCCGTCCGATCCGTCCGATCCGTCTGATCTGTCTGATCTGTCTGATCTGTCCGATCTGTCTGATCTGTCCGATCTGTCTGATCTGTCTGATCTGTCTGATCTGTCTGATCTGTCCGATCCGTCTGATCTGTCCGATCTGTCCGATCTGTCCGATCTGTCCGATCCGTCTGATCCGTCTGATCTGCATCATCACTTGCATTTCGAAGCGCATAGTCATACGCGTTTCTAATCTGCTGAAATACATGACCGTGCGTCTCTGGCGGATAGCGATGGATCAAGGTAGCGTAGGCGCGGCGAATCTCCTTTCGATTGCGGAGGTTTCTTAACTTCCGCAGTTCTTCCGAACTTGGGCCCTGCTCTTCGGGAGGTTGATTCATGAAATGAAGCCTGGCCCTAGTAAATGAAAACCTTAAGCAGGAATCGGATCAACATTAAGGTCACCACGATAAAGACCGCGACACCACAACCGGTTCCACTCAAGCCAGAACCATCTGCTGATTGATCCTGTGGGTCGGCAGACAAATCGCCCCACGAATGAACACCGGCACCTGGCGAAGGTTCTGCTGTCTGAGCAGCGAGCGACGATACCTGTCGAGCTTTCAGAACAAACTCCTCGACCGCCTGAGCATATGCTTTAGATAAGTCTCCAACACTGCTGCGAGCCTCAACCAGTCTGGCTCGACGCCGATCTGCCGCTTCCGCAGGACTACCACTGACCCCTTCCGCCTTATGACTACCCGTTCCATAGGCACCGACTCGGTACATCTGCAGGTACCATCGAATTGCCGGAAGTCGAGCAGCCTTTCTCTCGAGGCGAGCAAGCTCCTGTGCCTGCTGAGCGACATCAAGATGGGGAAGTGCTCTCAATGCGTTCCGCACATCCGCCATTGCGACGGCTTCATCGAAATCCATCGCCGTACTATGACCGGCCGTATCATTCCTGAACGCTCGAAGAAACGCTTCGTGATCTCGAAACTCCGGACAAAACTCTTCCTCTGACAGGACATCACAAACCCTTCGATGAAAGAGCTGCTGATCCAGGGAATCTTCAGAACCCATCTGTCGCAGAACGGCGTTTCGGCGAATCGCGTTCATGACCAGTTCCACGATTCTGAGTCCGGTCCGGAACCCGGATCCACGTTCTTCATAAACTGCTGTAACTGACTCCTCGATTCCTCAATCCTCGCCGGATCCTGAGATTCCAGCGAGTCTTCAAATTCGAGCACCAGAGAACCCAGGATGTCCCGGAATCGGGGGGGTAGTTCTCGATAGAGCCGATCGGCCGTCAACAAAATGTAACGGTTTTCTTCCTTGTCCCGCGGATGAAACTTCAGCGACTGCATTTTCTCAAGAGCCGTACGAATTTGTTCGCTGGTCAGAGATGCGGTTCCCTGAAGAATCACGGTTGAAAATTTCGCCCCGGTTTCCTGAACCATCGCATCGACTTCAAGAATTCCGTTCTGATCGTAGGTAAACCGAACGCTGATCGACTGTCCTGGAGGCCCCGAAGGTATCCCATTGACACTCAATTCGCCAATTCGAACGTTATCCTCAACGCGGCGCGATTCACCCTGATAAATCTTCAGCTGAATTACTGTCTGGTTTGCACGAATCGTCGAAAGGATCTCAGAACGACTCACGGGCACTGGCGTGTTTCTGCTGATCAGAGG
The DNA here is from genome assembly GCA_016795105.1 of Planctomyces sp. GTDB lineage: Bacteria > Planctomycetota > Planctomycetia > Planctomycetales > Planctomycetaceae > F1-80-MAGs062. The sequence continues at coordinate 32,027 of JAEUIH010000039.1, read as the reverse complement.
AAGAAAATAGCCGGAACGATAGTGCCCCTGAAACTCATGAGACACTTCAACGCCCAGAGTAAACGGCGCTACGTCAGTGACCACAATTTCTGAAACACTTCCGTCGCGCGAAACGAGTGCGGCCTGAACAGCCGCACCTATGGCAACAACATGGTCAGGATTCAGTGACATCCGTGGTGGTTTGCCGAACACAACTTCGAGCATTGATCGTACCTGAGGCATCCGCGTCGCGCCTCCGACCAGTATGACCTCATGAACCTGCGAAGGCCGGATTCCTGCATCCGAAAGTGCTCGCTGAAGCGGAAGCCGAGATCGGTGGATTAGTGGCGCTGTCAGCTCCGCGAATTCTGAAACACTAACAGTGACATTTTCGCACTTCTCATGAATCACGCCTTCCGCATCCGGCAATCGGATACTTGCCGTCTCCTGAGTCGACAAACGACGCTTTGCGTTTTCGCACTCGTAGAGAAGCCGTGCAACCAGTCGAGGATACCGCGCCTCCATCTGCTCAAAACTGTGCCCTTTCGAACTCAGGATTTTTCCGGCAAGAGCTCGAGTAAAATCCTCTCCGCCCAGAAAGACCTCTCCCGCGGATGCTTTAACTTCCAGCACACCTTCAAACTGATCCATCACAGAAACGTCAAACGTTCCGCCTCCAAGGTCGTACACGACCGCGATACGCTCTGCGGTAGTTTCGTGGAGTCCATAAGCTATGGCTGCGGCCGTTGGTTCGTTAATGATGCGACGAACTCGAAAACCTGCAAGCTCTCCCGCCCGAACCGTGGCCTTTCTCTGAATATCGTTGAAGTACGCAGGAACTGTGATCACCGCTTCTTCAATCGTTTGGTTTAGATGCCTTTCAGCGTCCTGCCGCAACGATCTCAGAACCAGTGATGATAACTCCTCCGGCGAAAACACCCTTCCCGCCAGAGTGAGCCGAGTCTCTGTCCCCATCGATCGCTTGAAGACCGCAGCACATCGTTCCGGATGAGTGACCTGTAGAGACTTCGCTCCGGCTCCAACGACCAGCTCCCCGCCATGATCAACACCGACTGCAGAAGGTGTCAGCAGCTCCCCCAGTACGTTGGGTATAAGTTCCGGGCCCGAAGGGGACATCCAGCCAATCAGCGAATTCGTCGTCCCAAGATCAATTCCGACAATCATCGCCGCGACTTTCCGAAAACGTTGGACTTAAGGAACCAACATTATTGATGGACACATTTTCAGAAATCAAGGAAGAACGCTGCTCCACAAATCTCAGCAGTAAAGGAAACGCGGGAGTTGCCATTCCGCCATGATCAAATCCCTGCAACTCATAGAGCGTCGTTCCCTGGTGGCCTGCAACCTTCATCATTCTCGCCAGATACGCATTTTCCTCGTATCGGCCAAGCAGCTCCATCTCTCGATCGCCTGAAATCAGTAACATCGGCGGCGCATCTGAACGAACATGAAACAACGGTGCGTACTCATCGATCACAGCCTGCTTATCGGAAACTCCCCGCTCACTGCGAATTGTAAAGTGAGTAATGCACTGACCACTGAATGGAATCAGTCCAGCGATGCGATTTGCGTCTATGTCGTGGGCTTTCAGCCACCGCTGATCCAGTCCAACCATGGCACTGAGGTATCCGCCCGCGGAATGACCGCTGACAAAAATCCGATCCCGGGAACCACCATACTTCGAGATGTTCCTGAACACCCATGCCACAGCAGCCGCAGCGTCTTCAATATAGGCTGGCGCCTTAACACCAGGACTGAGTCGATAATTGGCAGCGACAACCGCAATTCCTCGCTCCTTCAAAGCAGCAGGGATTTCTTTTCGTCCCTGAGTCAATCCACCTCCGTGAAACCAGACGACCGTTGAGAAGCCTGGTTTGTCTTTCGGAACGTATACATCCAGTGTAAGTCGATCCGCCTGGCCATCGGGAAGCTCAACATCCGTTCGATAAGTGATCCCCTGCTCCAGCAAGTACTCCCCATACGCCTGACCGGCAAGGCAAACCCAAAAAAGCAGCAGGCACACTCCGTGTGCCGTCCGCCCGATCCCTGCCCGTCCCTGCATTGCTCTCTCCCCCTGTACTGCCACCAGTCCGAGCATAATCCGTCTCCTGATTTCCCGCCCAAGATTCTCTACAAAGTCCTCGACTGCACAGAACCCGCAATTCGTTTGCAGTCTCTCCGATGCCGATGACGGGTGAGCTTAGCGACCGGGCGTGCGTTTTTCATTGACACGCCGGTTCAGCGCTGTGCTTTGTCGTCCAGTTGCCTATAACGCACCAAACGAGACAGCAGTAAATTTCAGCCCTGCTGAGACCATAAGACTCCCCGCAGACTCTTGAAAGAGAAGCAAAATGCCGACACGGCGTGAAAAACTTGAAGCGATGCTGATTGATACGCCCAATGACCAGACACTCCGTTATATGCTGGGACTGGAACTTGAGAAAGAAGGGAATCCTGAACGCAGTCTTGAACTGCTGGTCGGACTTCAGAGTGATTCAACCCCGTATGTTCCGGCATTCCTGATGGCGGGTCAGCAATTGACGAAGCTTGGCAGAACTGCGGACGCCATCGCAACCTATGAACGAGGAATCAAAGAAGCCGAACGCCAGGGAAATGCTCATGCATCCGGAGAAATGCTCGGATTCCTCAACATGATTCGATCGACCTGAATCACTGCTGCCAGCAGCTGCGATCGAGGGCTCGGTAATTGATGGCCTCCTGCAGGTGATGAGCAGCGATGTCTTCGCAACCGGCAAGGTCTGCGATCGTACGGCTGATCCGGAGAATCTTGTCATGAGCCCGAGCAGATAGACCCAGTTCCTCCATGGCGGCTTTCAGCATCTGCTCGCCTTCGCTATCCAGCCGGCAGAAGCGACGAATCTGCGGAGGTCGCATTTTTCCATTGACTCGAGTCTTCAAACCTTCAAATCTGCTTCGTTGCCGTTCCCTTGCTTCCACCACGGCTTCTCGCATCGTCTCACTGGACGTTCCTTCTGTCTTCTCCGACAGCTCATGAAACGGAACTGCCGGTACTTCGATATGAATGTCGATTCGATCGAGCAACGGTCCGCTGATCTTTCCCAGATAGCGATCCACCTGCAATGGCAGACATCCACACTGACGATTTGGGTCTCCTCGAAATCCGCAGGGACAAGGATTCATCGCAGCCACCAGCATCACGTTGGCTGGAAACGTGACGCTTCCCATCGCTCGCGAAATTGTGACGCAGTGATCTTCGAGCGGCTGACGCATGACTTCAAGAGTCCTCCGATTGAATTCCGGAAGCTCATCCAGAAACAGAATCCCATTGTGTGAAAGACTAATCTCTCCCGGCTGTGGAATGCTGCCACCGCCAACGAGACCGGCTTCGCTGATCGTATGGTGAGGAGATCGAAATGGCCGACGCAGAAGCAGTGGCTGACCCGGCTCAAGACGTGCAACCGCACTATAGATCCGTGTCGTCTCGAGACTTTCTTCTGGTTCGAGCTCGGGAAGAATCGTGCACAGCCTTTGAGAGAGCAGAGTCTTTCCAGTCCCGGGTGAGCCAATCATCAACAGATGGTGACACCCGGCCGCGGCAACCGTGACAGCACGCTTTGCGGCCTCCTGACCTTTGACATCAACGTAATCAATGTCATAGACACCGTAACTGCGACGAGCATCCTGCCAGCTGAACCGAACAGGATCGAGCATCAGCTGGCCGGTCATAAAGCCGACAGCTTCGGGCAATACGCCCACAGAAATCACATCGATTCCCTCCACGACCGCTGCTTCCAGAGCATTCCCCGAAGGAACAACAATGTGAGTCATCCCTGCGTCACGAGCTGCAAGTGCCATCGAAAGTGCGCCGCGAACTGCTCGGACGCTGCCATCCAGCGCCAGCTCGCCAATGTAGGAAATCCGGCGTTCCGTGTCCGGCTGAACCTGATCGTCGGCGACCAGCAGTCCAAGTGCGATCGGAAGATCCAGACTGGCAGCGTCCTTCGGCAGATCCGCAGGTGAGAGGTTGATCACAATACGATCCACGGGACGACGGTAACCGCTGTTCACCAAAGCACGCTCGATCCGATGAATGCTCTCTTTTACGGCGGCTTCCGCCAGCCCGACGAGGATGGTCTTCGGCATGGCTCCCGGAGAAATATCCACTTCCACTTCGACAGACAGCGCTTCAATGCCAAAGATCGTATAAGTTGACAACCGCGATAACATGAGACCAGCCTCACACTAGGTGCAAACCAATGATGCACACCTAGTGTTACCGATTGGGACCGCATTTGCAATGGTAACGAGAAGCCACGCCTCACACGTGTACTTAATGAATCTAACTACGAGAACCACCACCGTTAGCACTGGGCATGATCGCGAGCACAAAATGGCACTGGGGTTGTTCGTTATCCAGTAGATTCAGGGAAACCAGCAGACGGAAGAATCGCAGAAGTGCCCGATTGTGATTTTTCCTGTGGTTCGTGTCTTTCGTGGTGACCAATTACGCTGCATGAAACAGTGGTCTATTGCAAAACTTCACGACAGACACTGCCGGCGATTCAGGCCCGGGGGGCCGATACATCGTTAGCCCGTGGCGTAAGTCACGGGCTTTAGAACCAGACAGCAGCACAAAAGCCCGGGGGGCTGACACATTGCGACTGTGGTGGGTTCTACACCTCGAAGTTCTACACCTCGAAGCAACGGAGTGGTGGTGTGTCGACGCTCCGGGCCTTTTTGTAATTCCTGTGCCACTGAAACCGGGGCCTTGCGACGATGCACCGGCCCGCTGAACCTGAACCTGCCAACTGAATTCATTCAACCTCAGAGTTTGTGGTTTCGAATTCGAATCGCAGGCAGGGTTGGCGTTTTGACCACGGAAGACGCGGAAGAGACGGAAGAATTGCAGAAGTGCCCGATTGCGATTCTTTCGTGAATTTCGTGTGTTTCGTGGTTAAAATGCCAGCCCTGCCTGCACTCGCCCCCATCTGGCTTTACGCAAGTGGAGCGCCGGTCTGGAATCTACACGTCCTGTAAACCTCTGCGGCTCAACTAGAACTCAACTGTTCGTGGTCGAGAAAACCTGCACGGGAATCGCAGCAGTTTCACTTTCTCGCAATTTTTCGGGTAAAATCAAGGTTCCCGCGACTGAGAAGGTTCCGGTCTCATTCGGAGTTCCGGGAAAATCGGCGTTCGACATTTGGTGCAGATCGTCGTAAAATGCCGATGTGGAGCGTAAGTCATCAGGCCTCGATTTCGTCGCCTTGCTGCTGCGTTGTTTTTTAAGACTTGTGGAGATAGATACTCATGAAAAAATGGTTGCTGACGGCAGCTTGTGGACTGTTGTGTTCAACCGCTGCTCTTGCCGATGGCTGGGGCGGGGTTTCGGGGCAAGTAGTCATCAATGGTGCGGTCCCTGAACCCGTTCTGCTGCACAAGAAAGGTGCTCCTGTGAAGGACGCCGAAGTTTGTGCAGTAGCGGACACTTACTCGGAAGATGTAGTTGCTGATAAAGACTCGAAGGGCCTTGCCAACGTCTTTATTTATCTTTCAAAAGCCCCAAAGGCCATTCATCCGGATCTGAAGACACCGACTGAAAAGTCGGTTCTGATGGACCAGAAGGCGTGTGCGTTTCTTCCGCACGCGATGATCGTTCGAGCCGGTCAGTCTGTGGAAGTCATTTCCAGCGACGCAGTTGCTCACAACACGCATACGTTCCCGATCAAGAATCAGGGACAGAACCTGGTTGTCGCTCCAAATACTCCGAAGGGTTCCGGCGTAATGATCGACTGCAAAGTCGGCGAACGTCTTCCAATCCAGGTGAAGTGTGACTACCACCCATGGATGCTTGGCTACTGGTTGATCGTCGATCATCCATATGCTGCAGTTACCGATAAGGAAGGGAAGTTCAAGATCGAGAACCTTCCTGTTGGCGAACACGAATGCGTGATCTGGCATGAAACCGCCCTCTACATTGACCGTAAGTTTAAGATCACTGTGAAGGACGGTGAAGTTGCTGAACTGAAGCCAATCACTGTTGATGTGGCAAAGTTGAAAAAGAAGTAATCTGGTCTCAATAGACCTCAAATGCATGAAGCCCGAGACCGCTTGGTTTCGGGCTTCTCTGTTTAAAGTCCGGATTCAGATTCAATGTGCTTCAGGCAGGTGCAGGAGGATTCATACTTCCATGAAACAATATCTTGGGATGGGACTTCAGCTGATTGCACTTGGGGGACTGCCGTCCCTTGTGATCGCTCAAATCTTCATCCAGTTCCACCTGATTGTGATGCCCGCTGTTTTGCTTGTCGGTGTCATCATCTTCGGCCTTGGGACGAAACTCAGAGAATCATAGAACGCGTGCCAGCTCAGCGATCTCTCAGAGCCTTGAAGAACTTCATGACCATAAAGACGGGCCAAAGCACAACTTTGAGCCATCCCCATGGACGAGGCTTCAGCTGAAAACAATGGGGACAGAAGTGATCGCGGATCCCAAAGATCGCCAATACCCATCCGATACCCTTCAAAGGCGCAGGCATCAGTGGATCGCGGCAGAATCCGCAGCGGTAGGTGACCTTCAGCTTTGAATCCAGCTTCCGATGTGCACTGCGACTGGATTTGGCGGCAGACGTCATGGAACCTCGATCCTCGGCGTTAAAAGCATCTCTGCGTTCGCGATCAAAAACGGAAATCTGGATTTCATTGTCCAGGGAACACCCTGAGTCATCACGAAAATCACAGAAGCGGCAATCTTCGGGAAAAATTTCAATAGCTCTGCCAAAGAAATCGCTCCAATTCGTACATTCGTATTTACAAATCCCCACGAATTGGCCGTTCCTCGCGCCTTCCGGTAAACTCCGGCAGCATCGGCCCCCCCCTGCCCGTGGCAGGAGACGCGAAACTCGGACGCTTCAGCGAGGAAGACTCATGGTCAGTTCAGCACGGCATTTCGTTGGTGTGATTCACTGCACTCTTGTCTCAGCGCTCCGGCTGAGGCTGTTTGCCCTCGTCGTGCCCCTGTTTTCTCTGCAGACCTTTGGTGACGAACTACCGCAAGTCGCCGGAGTCGAACGGCAGCCTCTGATTGCAGCTACTGAGCGATTGATTGAAGCGATGGACTTTGCAGGCACTCCATTCTCTGCTGAAACCATCACAGCACTACGAACTGCGTTGAAAGCGGAAACAGACATTGCAGTCTCCAGACAGGTCCAGAAGGTACTGGACCCTTTGTGCGTGGCATATGTGAACATCAATCCGGAAAGTCGCGTTAAGGTTTCCGAAGGTCCCGCAAAGAAGGAACTCATTCAGCAGGGCTGGCGTACGTTTCTTGTCAAGGTTCACAATGAAGCGGGCATCAATCCAAAGCTGGAAGCTGAAAGCCCCAACGCAGCTCCTGTCTATCAACAGGGAAAAGGGGCTCGAGAACAACCGCGAACGGACCAGCAGCTAGTGAATACAGAAGACGTTCCGGGACGCTTTCTGGAGCTCGCCATGCTTCGCCGCGAACCACTCAAAGAAAGGCTCTCAGGACTCGCACTGGAATATTGTGTCATTCAGCTGTTCAGCCGGGATGCCGGCCATCGAGAAGCAGCACTCTCGTTTCATGTTGGCGCCGGTACCCAGGATATTGGATTTCGAAATGCCGTTCCGATCCTGTTTGAATGTCATCCCGCCACGAGCGTTCGCCTGAAGATCAGAGACACAGATGACAGTCCAACGACTGCTTCACTTGTCATACGGGATGAGCAGGGACGAATCTACCCTCACCCTTCAAGAAGACTCGCCCCGGATTTCTTTTTCCATCATCAGATTTATCGATCGGAAGGTGAGACTGTCGAGCTTCCGCCGGGGAACTACAGGATTATTGCCAACCGCGGTCCGGAGTATCTGCCTCAGATTCAGCAGGTCACGATTCCCGATCAGAAGGAATTTGAATTGTCCGTTCAGCTGAAACGCTGGATCCATCTTGCAGACCGCGGCTGGTTTTCGGGCGATCACCATGTCCATGCGGCCGGCTGTGCCCACTACGACAGCCCAACAGAAGGCGTTGGCCCGGATGCCATGATGAGGCATATCCTTGGCGAGGATCTCAACGTGGGCTGTGTCCTCAGCTGGGGGCCCTGCTGGTATACACAGAAGGAATTCTTTGAAGGCCGAATCTCCCCGTTATCCACAAATCGCTATCTGATGAGATATGACGTGGAAGTCAGCGGCTTCCCCTCCTCTCACGCAGGCCATTTGTGCCTGCTGAAACTGAACGAAGATGACTACCCTGGAACTCAGCGAATTGAACAATGGCCAAGCTGGACCCTGCCCGTGCTGAAATGGGGACGCGAACAGGGTGGCGTTGTCGGATACAGCCATAGTGGCTGGGGCCTTGCCCTTCCCGATCTGATGCCGGACGGCAGTCGTCAGTTTACCAAACGTCCATGGGGTGGTGCTCAGAATGAATGGCAGGGCCGCGCCGCCGATACATTGCCCGATTACGCAATGCCGCAGTTCGATGGAATTGGGGCCAACGAATTCATTGTCACCGCCGCCCACGATGTCTGCGACTTTATCTCGGCAGTGGACACCCCGGCCATCTGGGAACTAAATATCTGGTACCACACGCTGAACTGCGGGATGACATCACGAATCAGTGGCGAAACAGACTTTCCGTGTATCTACGGCGATCGCGTTGGACTCGGGCGAATCTATGTTCGTCTCAACCCCGGAGAGGAACTCTCCTATGATCGCTGGATTGAAGGACTTCGCGATGGTCGCAGCTATTGCGGTGACGGACTGAGCCATATCATCGACTTCCGAGTCAACGATCGAAAAGTCGGAGAACGCACCAGCGATGGCAACGTCAGTCGACTTGATCTGCCACAACCCGCTGAAGTACTCGTTCAGTTTGATGCAGCCGCACTCCTTGAAGCTCAGCCAACTCCCGAAACGGAATCCATTCGAAATCGTCGACTCGATGATAAACCGTATTGGCACGTAGAACGCAGTCGAATCGGAAATACTCGCAGCGTGCCTGTCGAAATCATCGTCAACGGTAAAGTCGCGGCCACACAGGAACTGCTGGCGGACGGACATGTCGAATCCTTCAACATTCCTGTGCAAGTGCAGCACTCTTCATGGATTGCTGTACGAATCCTGCCATCCGTTCACACCAATCCGGTCTTTGTTCATGTCGACAAGCGTCCGATCCGTGCAAGTCGCCGAAGTGCCGAATGGTGCGAGAAGGCTGTTGATGTCTGCTGGAACTCAAAACAAAATCAAATTCGTCCGGAAGAACGCGACGCTGCAAAGGCGGCGTACGAAAAAGCGGCTGAGACTTATCGTAGTATTCGGGACGAATCGATTGCTGATGAATAGCTGATCGGCTACTCAAGAAATGGGTCGAACTTTCCCTGAAGTGCCTCCAGGGTTTCGGCCGATGTATTCGACTTCACTGCAGCAGAAACTGACTCGGCGGCCGCATCAGTCGCAGTCTTCAATTGTTCACGAACATACTGACCTGAACCTTCGCGGACTGCCGATGTTGTTTCTGAAGCTTTACCCTGCAGACTGGATTGAGCACGACTGAGAGCAGAGCGTGCTCGACTTTCCAAATCCGCTGTCACATCCTCAAATGGAGCTGCTGCCTTTGCTGTTGAAGATGAACCAGATCCAGTTGTCGGCTGTGTACTGCGTGAGGGATTTGTCCCCGCTGCTGTTCCGGCTGATGTGGCTCCGCTGGCTGACGCCCCGCCTGTCGATGCAGACGGTCCGAATACGGCATCAGTGAATGACTTGGACTCTTTCACCGACGACGGGACAGCCCCGGAAGCACCGGCAGGAGCACCTGGGTTCTTCGAAGAAGTCTCGGATGGCACTTCATTAAAGGGGCTCTCTTCAGCTCCCAGAATGTCGTCTGCGGAGAAACGACTTTTCTCCCTTGGAGCGGGCACCGTCGCCGCGTCGCTGCCGGCAACTCGGAACGCATCGGCCGCATTTGGTCGTCGAGCTTCAGCGGCGGGTACTTTGAGACCTTCGAAACCCGATGGAGCGGAGTCTTCTGAGCGAAGTGGCTCTATCCCCGGGATCTTGAAGGTTTCAACATCTTTGACCTCGGTACCGTCAGATGCCTTATTCAGAAATGTGCGGAGCTGATCCAGTGTTGCGCTCTCGGCACTGACAGAATCAGCGAGACTGTCTGCAACCGACTGAGCAATCAAATCGGATGAACCGTGTGCCATCAGGGCGCGAGCCAGTTCCGGTCGATCGGTCCACTGCGTTGCATTCCAGTTGCGAATGTCCGCGTAAGCCAGACCCAGTGAGTGTTGGGGCGTTCGAGGAACAAACTGAAACCCATCATGGGAACGCACGACATGAAACTGCATGGCACCGAACATTGTTGCGGCACCCAGCAGACTTCCGAAGAGGAATGGTTTGACCTTGCTCATCGGCTCTGATCCTGACTCTCAATGGCGGGTGGTGATGACATTATGGGGAAGGCAAATCGAGTTGTTTCGAGCTCAACCCTATCACGTCTCCGGCCCCGGCTTTGGGAACACTGACCTGAAGCGCAGTGAATTTGCCAAATGCCGTCACGATCACCTGACTCTTCTTTGCAGATGTCAATCTTTACCCATCCGTCAGGGAGAACGCAGAACGGACTCTGCACAGACCTTTGCAGGCACCTCTGGATTTTTCCCAAATCTCCTGAAGCTCCAAACCTCAGCAAACCGACGCGGACGCCAACTACGTTTCCGGTAAATTCGGAAGAATCCACAGCCCGGTAACTTGCCGTTGTCGGAGTCCCCGCCTAATCTTCGCGGCAGTGGGATTTGTGCCCAAAATGATCTTTGAAAATCAGTTGAAAGTGGGTTTTCGACCCAGTAGTGTATGCATCTGACAGCAGTTGCATGACAACAGCTGCATGACAACCAACCGGTTTTACCGTCAGTCGTTTCAGTCCGATCGGCTTCACAGTCGCTCACTCTTGTGACCTCAGGTCAAAGACAGTTCCAATGTTTCTGACAGGCGAACATCATAGAACGATCGACGATCGATTTCGCCTGCAATTACCACCAGAATTCGTTTCGGAAATTTCCGACGATGAAGGTGGTGTTATCGTTGCGAAAGAGCGTGCCGGATGCCTCAGTCTCTGGAAACAGGAAGACTGGCAGCAAAGACTGGACAGCGGGATCAGCCTGCTTAAACAGAAAATCAACTCCGGTCGCATGGAACAGCGATGGGGTGATGTTCAAAGACTCGGCCGACTGCTCTCCACTCGACACACATCCACAAAACTTGCAAACCGTTCCCGCCTCCTCGTCCCGGAAGGATTTCGATCCTTCCTCGGTGTCGCCGCAGGAAAGGAAGTTGTTGTTGTCGGTGCTGTTATCTGTGTCGAAATCTGGAACCCCGAAGTCTGGCTCGATGTTCTCAAACAGGAAATGCCCGATTTTGGTGATCTGTTCAAACAGCTGACCCAGTAACCCAACCCCACTTTCACTGTTCCGGAAGCAGAACAGATCGAAGTAGAGAAGAGCGTACCTACTCACTCAAACTGCAGGTCCCCTTCAGGTCGCTTACTCACTCAAGCACGCGACTGGCCAAGGAGCTCATCCATGGATGGCGCTGCGGCAGGGATGCCGCTCTTCTCTCTTCGATCTGATTTTTCTTCTTCCCGGATTTGATCGGCTGACAAAGATCCTGACTAATTATGGATCGGCCCGCAGCACCTGAATCACACGTTGCTCGCTTGAACGCCATTCACTCGTGTAAGTAACACCGCTGTTCCCCACAGTCTTTCGAAGACTCGCCCCGGCCATCAGTCTCCCGGCACGCGACGGCTCCCTGCACTGCCCTCTCACCGCAGGACCTTGCTTGAGATCTCATGGATCCAGCGACTCAGCCCGGCCTCGCCAGCTGCAAATGAGCACAAATTGGCAATTACAATCACAGCCGCATTTCGATCTACCGCCTTCCTCATCGGAATTCGATGCAGATATCGAAACAACAACACCTCACCAACCGGCGCCCACGTTTCCGCAACCAACAGGTACACCAGTCGACTTTGAATACCCGCAAGACTCATCATTGCCGGCAGGATCAAAACGACAAACGGATACGTAAATGCAGTCAGCAGCAATCCGGAAATCCAGCGATCTCGGATCGAATATTCAGCGGAGAGTCCCACACACATCACCGGGACCTCAATCAGCACCGTCAGAGTGTACCCCAGTATCAACAGCATCCATGTTTCAGCACTGATCATGGCGATCATTTCCATGTCAGAGCAGTCTCAGGAGAAATGGTATTTCGGCAAACACATGCAGAGTCGCAACAGTAAAATAGAGATCACGCGTCTGACTGTAGTCCGCGATGAAGCCGAACCATAAGACTACCACGATCAGCAGACTGAAAGTCAACAACATCTGAACGCTGCGTCGAGTTCCAGCGGCAGCGCGCATCAACGGCACCACCTGAAACGGATGTGAAAACACTCGACCACTGGCGATCGGAATTGCAACGATCCACACTCCGTAGTGCATCAGTTCCAGAAACGCATGCAGTCCGATAAGACGCTGTCCAAGGTCACCAGGAAATAAATCCGCACCTACATGACGGCTGATCTGCATCTGAATCATGCCGGAGACAAACCCCTGATCGATCGTCCCTGCACGACCGGTCGTCGAAGGCACCAGAACGAACACCAGAACTACGATCGGAACACTCAGCAGAAAACTGCGATAGGCAATCTTCCAGCCAGGGCGACTTCGGGTCAGTTCTCGATCAAGTATCCACAGCCCCATCAATGGATGTGCAAACACCATCAATAAAGGCAGTGCGATCGGCTGAAACCACGACAATCCTGTACAGAAGATGGCCGAAGGCAGAATGAACCACCAGTCGTGCCTTGGTGGCTGCCGGCTGCGGATCCATGCCAAACCAGCCACCCAGCCGATGAAGACAGTGTTCCACAGACCGAACACAACCAGGAGTGTCTGACTCGACCATCGAAATCTGGTCGCCAGCATAGAGATCGCCGGGTAGAACATCGATAGCGCGAGCACCCCGGCGATCGACAGGCAGAAGTAACCTTTGAGCTTTCCTGCACGGGCTGGAAGCCTCGTCAGGAAATACCGAAATTCGAGATAGTTGTGAGGACCAGCAAACAGGAATACAGCAACCATCGAAACCGTTAAAGGCAGTTGCTGCGTCAGCAGGAATGCTGCAGCACCAAACACCGCTAACCCCAGAGCAAACCAGTGTCCGGAACGTTGAATGGGCAGTTGCTCAGTCGCAGTGCTCAAGCCTTGCGTCTCCGCAGAATCACGACTGTGGCCAAAATACCTGCAATCACCAGGGCTCCGGCAAGAAACTGCATCCACATAGAAAAGTCGTCTCCCGTAGTAATCATTGTTGGCTCCGGCGTAGTAACCGTTGTTGGCTCGGGGATCGGTTCCTGAACGGGAGGGCGATCCAGAGGAATGTCGGCATACGACAATCCGGAACACAACATAACTGCAACAAAGCTAATGACACGCTGAACAAGCAGTTTCATGCGAACTCATTCCTGGCAAAGTGACTGACGTCAGGACCTATGTGGCGACTGAGATTCCTCTGGTTTCGAATCCAAATGCCGAGTCCGGCGCCGGTAGCCTGCGATCGCAACGACAATACCTGAAATCACCGGAGCGGAACGAACATTAAGTTTCCCCCGATGCATAAGACATTCTCATGCACCGGACGGCAGAATGAAGTTCCCCGGCGGCCGCCTTCGTTCAAACGAATCTGCTAAAAATCAAAAATCGCCTGAAACCACCTACGGTGTCTTTGCGACTTCCGGGGCAAATCGAATCCGAAGCTCTGAATCGGGCCCCTCTTCTGTAGTCGTCAGACTCAACTTCCAGGCACCGGATGCCAGTTTGCACAGAGTTGAATCCTGCTGACAATACCCGTAGCTCATTCGAATCAGCAACTGGGCAGTTCCGGCTTCAGCTGACACAGGGATTACAAATTGAGCCGACTTTTCAGAAACAACCGCTTCATCCCGGACACCAAGGATTTCTGTCGGCACAATCGCCTGCTCGCCAATTGCGAACACTTCCCACGTTACTGGTGCCAGATCATTCAGCTTGTACCCTTCCGGAATGGCAAGATCGACAATGACTCTGACGGGCGTTCCGGACTTCTGATTGACAGCCGGTAACTCTTCGGCATTGGGTTCCTCAGGCACAGTCGCAGATTTGGACGGAGATGGAGGAGTCAGGCCCTGAACAACAAATTCGGTCATCTGCTCTGTCTTGAGATCAATCACACAGATTCGATTGTTGTTGGTATCAGCAACAAACAGCAGATCTCCGGCGATGGAAAGTCCACCGGGTTCATTGAGCAGTGGCGGGTCCAGAGTATTCCCCGGCTTGCCCTTTCCAATCAGGGTCGACACTCGATTGTTCTTCAGCTGTATAGAGCGAATCTTGTGATTGTACGAGTCAGCAACGAGGAGCTTCTCACCGTACATTGCGATCCCCAGAGGGTGCTGGAAACGGGCTTTCGCCCCGACAGCGTCGACATCCCCAAACGCAAACAGCGATTGACCACGAGGCAATTCAGATGTGCCGGCAATCGTCGACACAACTCCGTCGGCATCCACAGGAACCTTGCGTACCGCAGATCCTTCACTGTCCACAACATACAGCCAGCTGCCACTATCGTCGACAATGATTTCGGAAGGCTGTGCAAACGCGGATTCTTCCCGGCTGCCATTAATCACGTCTTCCCGACCGGATCCGGCCCAGGGTCCAATCTCCTCGGTTCCCAGTCGGTGCCCCCAAATCTGATGCGGACCAGCCATCGCGATATAGAGATTACCACCTGTATGAGCAATTGACCATGGGCTGTTCAGGTCAGTCGTCAGTAACGAAGGTGTTGGCGGAACGCCCGGACGCCCCTGTCGTCCAGTTCCTGCCAGTGTGGCAACGACTTTCGTTTCCAGATTTACAACTCGAATCATGTGATTGTCGGTATCGGCGACAAACAACTGCTGTCCGACGAGTGCCATGCCCTGCGGATGATCAAACTCCGCCTCAGCATAACTGCCGTCAGCCCTGCCGATACGTCCCGATCCAATGATATCCTGCAGCTGCCCGTCCATCCCGGCGACGACGATCCGGTTGTGATTGCTGTCTGAAATAAAGACCCGCTGTGATGCAGGATCTGCCAGGACTTTGCCCGGAAATCGCAATGGTGTCGGTGTGGCTTTGTCTGATTCCATCCGGAACACGAGAGGAGTTTCATCCAGCGTTCCCTTCCAGCGATGATACTCAATCACCTTCCCGATCACGGCATCAAACAACTCGCGGTTGCCCTCTCCTCCCTGCGAACCGATATAGTTGCCTTCCGGATCAATGAGCGCCAGGGTTGGCCATGCTCGAGTCCCGAACTTGCGCCAGATCGACATCTCACTGTCGTTCACAACCGGATGATGAATTTCATACCGCATGATCGCATTGCGAATGTTGTCCGACACCTTTTCGTTGTCGAACTTCGCTGAATGGACTCCAATGACCACCAGCTGTTTGCCGTACTTTTCTTCAAGATACTTGAGGTCCGGCAGGACGTGCATGCAGTTGATGCAGCAATACGTCCAGAAGTCGATCAGGACCACCTTCCCTCTCAGCTGACGCAGTGAAAGAGGCTCGCCCGTGTTCAGCCATTCGGTCCCGCCGTCCAAAATCCCTTCCGGCACCGGCACGGCCTGCGGGAACGGATTCTCTGGTGGAGCACCCTGTCCTGCACCGGCAGTTGCACCTGCAGCAGCATCCTGAGCATGCGCCATACCGTCACTCGTTCCAGCATTCAGCAACAGTAACGAAATCACAACAACTGCGATCTTCGAAAGATGAAGATCGGTCTTCTGACCAGGGACCAATTGTTTATTCCACGGGGACGACATGGGCGGGCTCCGCGGCGGGAATTGCGGGGATTTCAGAGAAGATGCAATCAACGGACAATGTTCAATGTATCCAACCCCTCGAAAAATCCAATCACCGGATCACCCAATTTCGTAGGTTACGACCCCATGACGCTGGGCACGACTGATTCGGTCAGTCGCATATAATCCGGCAAGAACGAATTCGACACAGGACGCACGAACGGCCGAACTCTCCGAAGCATTCACCTCAAACGCCTTGTCCCACACCGGCGGAACCCGACGAAGGAGCGTTTCGTAGTGCTCACTCGGTAACATATCGCCGACCTCAATCTTCACTCCCTTTGAGAAAATCTGACCGATTTGTTCGAGTCCATGCTGTTCAACGTATTCGGAAAATACCGTCCGAATCGCTTCCGCGATGATCGAGTCCAGCACCTGTCGCTCACTCATCTGATGACTTCCCATCAGATCAAGCTCAAGCTTACCGAGCGACGATGAGTAGAGATGCCCAAGATCGCTGATCCGAGGTACGGCTGGCTTCTCGCCCAGAACCGCACCGCGACGTCGAGCACTCGCGATCATGGTCTGATAGTTCGCGATACTGAAACGAGCGCTCACTCCGGACTGCTGATCCACATAGCGGCTTTTTCGAGCAGCACGGCTCACTTCCTCGATGATCTGCTTCATAAAAAATGGAATGACAACCGGAGTGTTTCCATCCAGTGGAATGCTGCACTCCTGCTCCATGATCTGAATTCCGGAGTCTCGTTCTGCCGGATAGTGCGTGTGAATAATGCTCCCGATTCGATCCTTCAACTGGGGAATCACCTTACCGCTGCGGTTATACGTTGAAGGATTCGCCGAGAACAGAATCATCACATCCAGATCGAACTGGATCGGAAATCCACGGATCTGAACGTCACGTTCTTCCAGAATATTGAACAATCCCACCTGCACAAGTTCGTCGAGTTCGGGAAGTTCATTCATCGCAAAAAGACCTCGATGCATTCGCGGAATCAACCCAAAATGCAGTGCATCCTCCGCCGACATTCGAGTTCCCGCAGCCAGCATCGCAGGATCGATTTCTCCAATGATGTCTGCAAATCGCGTCCCGGGTGACAGCCGCTCTGCGTAGCGATCCGATCGCTGCCACCATGCAATTCGTACTTCATCCTCAGGAGTGTCTGCAAGATATCGCTTTCCCTGCGTCGTGATCGGCAGGTACGGATCCTCGTGTACAGGACAGCCGGGCAGATCCAGATACGGGATGGCGTCATCGAGGAACTGAGGAAGGCTTCTCATCAACCGACTTTTGCCCTGCCCCTTTTCTCCGAGGAACAACATGTCATGACCGGCCAGTAACGCCAGGCTGATTTCCGGGATCACCGTATTGTCGTAACCGATAATCCCAGGGAACAACTCTCGCCCCTGCGCCAGCATCGCTTCAAAGTTCGTCCGAATCTCTTCTTTCACCGACCGCGAGGTCCATCCTGATGCTCGCAATTGCGAAAGCGTTTGAGGACGTGATTCAATAGGCTGTATCATGAACTGGACTCTATTCCCTCGTCTCTAGTATTTGTCATTAATCCTCGATTCGGTCTGAATTTCAGCAGCTGAGCGATGCTGAAGACACGAATATCGCATGGGATTATTGAGTACCAGCAACCTTCGGACAGTCTGTTTTGGCGAATTTTCCATTCGATGACGCAGCAATTGTCCGTTCCAATGCAGCTCGAAAGGTAGTCTCATCTGTTGAACAACTGAACTTTGGCTGAATATTCAGAGCCCAGACAGGATCCTCATTCACTGGAAGTTTCACCAGATCCTTCAATGTTGTAATGATATTCTCTGCGCCCTGATTCCGAGCCTGCTCCAGGACTCGCTCAATGTCGGCCCTTCGATAATGATGGTGATCCGGAAACACGGACTGCCCCACAATCTTCAAACCCGCGGCCTGACATGTAGACTGAAACGCATCCGGATTTCCAATTCCGCACATCAACCAGCATGATTGTTCAGACAATTCTTGAACAGATTTCCGCTCGGACTTCAGGCTGATGAGATCCGTCGGCTCAAACATCGTTCGCAGAATCGGTATCGATTCTTCTTTGAGTTCATTTCGAATCACTCGTTCCGTTTCGTCCAGTTCCTTTTCTGAAACGAGACTGCATCGAGTCAACAAGATCAGAGAAGCTCGGCGAAGTGAATGAATCGGCTCCCTCAGCAGTCCGCGAGGAAGCAGGTATCCATATCCAAACGGATTGCAGGCATCGACCAGAACGATGTCCAGGTCCCTCGCCATCGCCCGGTGCTGGAATCCATCGTCCATGACGATACTGTTCACTCCGGACTCCTCAATCAACTGCACAATCGAAGCTGCTCGATGAGCATTCTGTCGATGAGGAACACCCGGACAAAGCCGATCCAGGACTCGTTTCTCATCATTGACGCCACTGGAATCCGCCCCATAGCCTCGGCTGACAATACCTGGCGTCACTCCTGCTCGCTGCAGCTCCGAAACTACAAGTGCCACAAACGGCGTCTTACCAGTCCCCCCGGTTGTGATATTACCAACACTGACAACCGGAATCTCTGACGTGCAGGCCTTCTTCCATCCTCGATCATAAGCCAGGTTCCGGATGGCTATCGCCATACCGTAAAGATATGCGCCCCCACGCAGAAGACCACGTATGAGAACCGCATCGACGCCCGATGCACGTCCGTCCAGATAACGAAAAAACTGATCCACGTTGCGATGACTTGCCTGACAGTGATCGGAACAGAAACTATGACCGAAACGGAAAATTGCTGAACCCGGAAATCAATTGCATACATCTTACCCGGTTTCTGTAAATCCGTGAATTCAGTCCGTCGTCCCTGAATCTCGGCACACACAACGTTGCCTTTTGGCATCGTTTTGAACTCTTCCCGCCAATTCGCCTGGTTCCCACAGGATTCTTCCGACATCATTCATCAGAAAATTGACACTTAAACAGTACGAGGTATCGTCATCAACCTGTCGGCATCCAGACATCATCGGCAATTGGCGAAGCACACACAATTCCCTGACCTGCGTTTTATGAATGATGCTTTAATGAACCGGAACGTGCCCGCGGACCTGCTGCAGACCCTGAAATCCTTCAACCAGCTGCACCTTGTTCAATTTTGGGATTCACTGAATGCCGCACAACAGCAGCAGCTGGCCGATCAAATTCGATCGATTGATTTTGAACTGATTCAGACGACTTTGCGGAAGGGGCTTGAACAAACTGATGCAGAGCCCCAGGCGAATCGAGCCGATAAAGCTAAGGCCCCGGCATCTGTCGTCCGTCAACCATCATCAGACGCAGACGCCGGTGAATGGAAACGAGCAGCTCAACTCGGTGAACAACTCCTGAAAGATGGACAGGTTGGTGTCATTACCGTCGCAGGTGGTCAGGGAAGCAGGCTCGGCTTCGAACACCCGAAGGGCCTTTATCCGATTGGCCCCATCTCGCAGAGATCTCTGTTTCAGATCTTTGCCGAACAAATTCTTGCTCGCAATCGTCGCCATCAGACTTCCATCCTGTGGATGATAATGACCAGCGATGCAACCCATTCCGAAACAGTCCAGTTTTTCCAGGCTCAAAATTTCTTCGGACTGAATCCGGACCGAGTCGTGTTCTTTCAACAGGGTTGCATGCCTGCAGTTGACGCATCAACCGGCAAAGTCCTGCTGGAATCAACCTCCGCCATTTGTCTGTCTCCCGACGGTCATGGCGGTCTGGTGAGCGGCCTCAGCAATGCAGGACTTCTCAGGCAAATGAAAGACGAAGGTATCCAGCACGTCTTCTACCATCAGGTCGATAACCCAACTGTGATTCTATGCGACCCGGCCTTCACAGGATTCCATGCAGATCATCAGTCCTCATTGTCCACCAACGTTGTCAGAAAAGCGTCGCCCACAGAACGGATGGGCGTACTTGTCGAAGTTGATGGCCAGACTCAAATCATTGAATACAGTGAACTGACCCCTTCTCAGGCAGCCAAAGAAGACGAAACCGGCCAGTGGATCTTCTGGGCCGGGAACACCGCCATTCATATGTTCTCTCGCCCGTTCCTCGAAACACTTGCTGAAGAGGGTTGCCGACTTCCTCTGCACCTTGCCAAAAAGCGAGTCGCGTGCATCGATGAAAACGGACAACCTGCCCCACCCGCCGGATCCTCTGAACTAAATGGTATTAAGTTTGAGAGATTCATCTTTGATGCACTTCCACTCGCTCCAAAGACTTTGATCGTTGAGGGCAATCGAGATCGCGAATTCAATCCTGTAAAGAACGGACAGGGAACTGATTCCCCTGCCACCGCTCGCAGTGCACTCTCCCGCATCGGCCGACAGTGGCTCAAAGTGGCAGGATTCAACCTCGCTGACGAAACGCCAGTGGAGATCAGTCCGCTGATCGCACTCGATTCGGATGAACTCAACGATGCGATCAAATCCGGCGTTTGCTCACTGGAACAACTCCTCGGAAAGAACTGACAAATCGCGCTGAATTGCTCAGACCGGATGGGATCCTTCTGTAGCGGAAACCCTCGATTTTCGTTAGATTTCACGGCTTGTCTGCAAATCTGAACGCACACCAGACCGGGATCTGGAAATCCGTGAAATATGCAGGATTGAGCTCTGAAATCCGCAACAGAAACGAAACGTGGTTATGTCACAGGAAGCCTGGATCACCGTCATAGTGACAATCTGCGTGCTGGTGGCCCTGATCCGCGAAAAGCCGGCCGACCTCGTGTTCATGGCGGCAATTATTCTGCTGTCGCTGCTTGACATTCTTTCTCCACAAAAAGCATTCTCGGGATTCATCAGCAATTCGTTTCTGATGGTCGGTGCACTGTTCCTCGTAACTGCCGGCCTGCGGGAAACCGGCGTTGTGGACATGATCGGCAGCAAAGTCCTGGGACCAGTTCGAACCGAGCTAGGCGGATTGTTGATGCTCACGCTGGTCTGTGTCGCAACGTCAGCCTTCCTGAATAACACGCCGATTGTTGCAATGATGATTCCGGTGGTTTTGTCATGGTGCCGGAAGAATCGAATTGCACCATCGAAACTGCTGATCCCACTTTCGTTCCTGACGATTCTTGGCGGAGTTTGTTCCAAGATCGGTACCAGTACAAATCTTGTCGTTGACGGCAAGATGGCAGAAGCTGTTGCGAACAAGGTCGTCACTGCCGAAGCTCTTCCGGAGATGGGATTCTTTGAAATCGGTTATGTGGGAGTACCATGCGCGATCGTTGGTTCGATCTACCTGCTGACCATAGGTCGCCGCCTGCTGCCCGAACGTAAGGAACTCATTGAGCAATTCGGAGACACTCGCCGAGAATACCTCGTTGAAATGGTAGTCACTCCTGGTTGTCGACTCGTTGGGCAGAGCGTTGAAGTGGCAGGCCTGAGGCGGCTTCCCGGCTTATTTCTCACTGAAATCGATCGACAGGGAACAGTACTCACGCCAGTCAGTCCGGATACGGTACTCTCAGCGGAAGACCGGCTTGTGTTCACCGGCGTGGTCAGCACAATCGTTGACCTCAAGAAGATCCCAGGACTCGAGCCAGCGGGTGAAACAACGGACCAGTCGGCTCAGGAACAGCGCAGGAAGAGACTCTGCGAAGCCGTTGTCAGTCGTTCTTCTCCGCTCGTTGGCCAGACCGTCAAGGAAGCTCAGTTTCGTTCACACTACAATGCCGCGATCGTGGCCATCCATCGCAATGGCGAACGTCTGACAACAAAGATCGGCGATGTCCGCCTTGAGTCCGGCGATACGTTACTCCTGCAGGTTGGGCCAAATTTCGCTCAGGCTCATCGCAATAACCCGGACTTCTATCTGGTCAGCGATGTTGCTGGATCTCAGTCACTGCGACATGATCGCTGGTGGGTATCGCTGGTGGTTTTTGCCGGGCTGCTCGTCGCAATGTTTTTCGGCTCGAGTGAAACCGCTATGCTCGGCGCTTTTGTGGCGGGCGGTCTGATGATCGTAACTCGCTGCATGTCCGCATCCGATGCACGCCAGGCAATCGAATGGCCCGTCCTGATCTCAATTGGCGCATCGTTCGGCCTCGGAGCAGCCCTCGACGAAACCGGAGCTGCTCGATACATCTCAGGTCAAATCGTTGACTGGACTCAGCCACTGGGTCCAAGAGCAACTCTGGCAGCAATCTATATCATGACCATGTTCCTGACAGAACTGATCACCAACAACGGTGCTGCTGCACTCGCATTTCCATTTGCGTTGCAGGCAGCAGCTCTCACAGATTCCAGTCCTCGCCCCTTCGTTATGACTGTCGCTCTTGCTGCATCCTTTTCGTTTGCATCTCCTGTTGGCTATCAAACCCATATGATGGTCTTTGGGCCAGGTGGATATCGATTCAGCGACTTTGTCAAAGTGGGAGTCCCTCTCAATTTGATCCTGCTGATCATATCCTTAATTTTGATTCCTGTGGTCTGGCCGTTTTGATGCCATTCTGAATTCATTCTGCTGAATGCCGCCTCCCACTTGATGAATGGATCGGCAACTGCCAACATCCGAAGTACCTGCTGCTCTTTAACGCGGTTTGATCAGGGTACATCCGATGCGTACTTCTTTGCTGGCTTCAGCCATTCTGACACTCGTAGCCCTTATCACCGGCAGCACGTCTGCCGCCGGTGAAGCTCTGCCGTACTTCGCAGGAGCTGCCGCACACAACGTCTCTCCCGATTACCCAATTCGTCTGAACGGCTTCGCTGTCCGGAAGAAGGAATCTGAAGGCATTTCACAGCCGATCTGGGCCAAAGCACTTGCGATCAGACATGCAGCAGCCCCCCCGGAAGCGTCCGTTGTGATCGTGACTCTTGATAACCTCGGTATTCGGCTCTCAATGGTCGACGAAGTTGCTCGACGAGTCTCCTCAAAGACGGGTGTGTCACGTCATCAGATCGCCCTGACCTTTACTCACACTCACAGTGCTCCCAAAGTCAATGGAGCGTCAGACAACATCTTCGCTGAACCGATCCCACCTGAACATCAGGCTCATATCGACCAATACACGGAAGAGCTCACCAATGCTCTGGAGTCTGTAATCCTCGAAGCGATTCAAAAGATGCAGCCCGCACGTCTGGAGTGGGGTACGGGAAGTACCGGCTTTGCTGTCAACCGCCGGACCGCCGGCGGACCGACTGACCACAGCCTGCCTGTGCTGGTTGTCCGAAATGGATCCGATGAGATCACGGCGATCTACACAAGTTATGCATGTCACTGCGTCACCCTGTCGCACAACCTGATCAGTGGCGACTGGGCTGGATACGCAGCAGCTTCCCTTGAACGACTCTTTCCGAACGCTGTTGGAATGGTGTCCATCGGATGCGGCTCTGATCAGAACCCATCATCAGGTGTTACCGGTGACAAAACTGAGATCGCTGAACAACAGGGTGTTGAAATTGCTTCAGAGATTCAGCGTCTGATCAATTACGGATTGTCACCGCTGAGCAGCGATATCCATTCCTCGTTGAATCGAATTGAACTTGAATTCAACCCCCTTCCAACTCAGTCCGAATACGAGGCGCTTGCCGCAAAGGGAGGGGCTCCAGGCTATAACGCACTGACGCAGCTTGAAAAACTTCGCATGGGCGCAACATTGCCCACATCGCTGCCATATCCCATTCAGACGATCTCCTTCGGCGACCAGCTCTGCATGGTGTTTCTCGCTGGAGAAGTCTGCGTGGACTATTCCATTCGACTCAGAAAACACCTCAACCCGGAACAGCTTTGGATTCACGGTTACAGTAATGACTTCGGCGCATACATACCTTCAGAACGCCTGGTTGCAGAAGGTGGCTATGGCGGAGGCGCAGAAATCCCTTACTTTGCTCTGCCCACGACTCTCAAAGGGGGACTTGAACAGAGAATCGTCAACGAAGTCATGCAACAGGTTCCGGAAAGCTTTCACATTCAGGAGGGTACTCAGGGCATTCCACCAAAATCGCCGGAGGAATCTCTGAAATGCATGACAACTCACGACAACCTGAAGATCGAACTGGTGGCTTCAGAGCCACTGATCACCGACCCGGTTGCGATTGACTTTGGGCTCGATGGACGACTTTGGGTCTGCCAGATGAACGACTACGCTCATGGTGTTGAAGAAGAGTTCTCTGAATCCAGTGAAATCCGAGTCCTGACTGATTCCGATGGTGATGGCCGATTCGACACCGCCACCGTTTTCCTGGATGGACTTCGATATCCAACCGATGTCAAAGTCTGGCGAAACGGAGCTCTGATTTGTGATGCTCCGAATATTATCTACGCCGAAGACACGGATGGAGACTCTAAGGCCGACGTGAGCCGCGTCCTCTTTTCCGGCTTTGCAACTCACAATGGACAGGCTCGGGTCAACAGTCTGCAGTGGGGTCTTGATCACTGGCTCTACGGATCTTCAGGACTGTTCGGAGGGCGTATTACCAATGAACGCGGAGAAATAGTAGATGTCACCGACCGGGATTTTCGACTCAACCCCGATACGGGTATGATCGAACCCGTGACCGGGAGAACTCAACAAAGCCGAGTTCGCGATGACTGGGGTAACTGGTATGGTTGTGACAACAGCAGCCTGATTCGACATTATCCTGTCGATGAACATTACATGCGAAGAAACCCGTTCATTCGGCCGGCCGCGACCTCAGTCTCCGTCCCTTCCGGAGATAACGCTGGAAAACTCTTTCCCGCCAGCAATCTGGTACTCTTCAAACTCTCCGGTCCCGCAGGAGCAGCAACGGCAGCCTGTGGTGTTGGCATCTACCGCGATTCTTTGCTTGGAGACGATTACTCCAACAATTCATTCACATGTGAGCCCGTCAATCAGCTTGTCTATCGTCAACAGCTCACTCGCGATGGTGTGGTCATTCGAGGTCAGCGTGCACCAAACGAACAAACAACCGACTTCCTGACTTCCACTGATCGCTGGTTCCGTCCGGTACAGGCGCGAACCGGCCCTGATGGCGGATTGTGGATCGTTGATATGTACCGCTACGTGATCGAACATCCTCGCTGGATTCCGGATGAAACTCTTGCGGAACTGAACGTCTTCTCGGGAAATGACCGCGGCCGGATCTATCGGGTGGTTCCAAAAAATGGAAGATTGCATACATGGCAACATGCTGATACGACTCAACCCGCATTGCTGGCAGCAGCTCTGAATACCCCCAACGGTACGACTCGCGATTTGATTCAGCAGAAGCTCGCATGGGAAATTCTGCCGGAAACTGATCTTCCCGCTGTCCGGGAAGAACTCAGCAGGATCCTTACTAAAAGTCCATGGCCCGCAGCACGACTTTCAGCACTCTGTACTCTGAATCACCTGAATCTGCTCTCTCAGGATGCCCTGCAATCCGCTCTCAAAGATCCGCACGGTGAAGTCCGTCGACATGCTGTCCGACTCAGCGAATCACTGCTGAGTCAATCTGAGACTCTGCGAAGTATCGTTCTCAGCCTATCCGATGACCCGGCACCTGAAGTCAAACTGCAGCTGGCATACTCACTTGGAAATACGGATCATCCGGATGCTGCTCCCATCATCGCAAAACTGGCCCTGCATTCAGACAATTCGTGGCTTACGGCCGCAGCTCTTTCATCGCTCAATACAAAGAACCTTCCGGCAGTTCTGAAAACAATTCTGGGGAGCGAAGGACTTCCGCCGCAACTCCGCAATGACCTGATCGCCTCTGCCGCAGGACTGGCCGACGAAGACTCCGTTTCTGAAGTCTTCAAATCAGTTCTGGATACTCCGGGAGAACGGAGAACATGGCAGTACACTGCATTCGCCGATTTGCTGCGAGGACTCGATCGCAGACCACTCAAATCAGAACTCTGGAAAGACTCGACAGTCGCTGTTCAGGGTAAATCCATGCTGGATTCCGCCCGCAGACTTGTTTCCGACAGCTCCGATACGGAGAAAATAATCGGTGCCATTTCACTCCTGTCCGGACTCAATGGCCCCGCCTCCACCAGCATACTCGGGCAGCCGGAAGAGTCCGACAGTCTCCTTCTTGCCGACAAAGTCTCCCCGCAGTCTCCGGTTTCTATTCAGGAAGCAGCCATCGATGCACTCACCCGCCGCGGAGGCCTCAACGATGCAAACAGTCTGCTCAACTGCCTTTCCCGCACCACACCCGCATTGAGAACGAGAGCAATCCGAGGACTTTTGTCTCGATCCTCATGGAAGCCCCTTGTCGTCGATGCACTGAAATCACGAGCCCTCAACGCCGATGACCTGTCCGCCGCAGATCGAGAACAGTTGCTGAATGGGCTTGAGGGATCCGTTCTTGATCAGGCGACTCTATTGCTCACATACGGTTTTTCAAATCGCCAGCAGCTTGTGAGGGACTGGCAGGATGTTCTTCGGCTCCCCGGAAATGCAGCAGACGGAAGGGCCGTTTTCAATAAGCGATGCAGCATCTGCCACAAACTCGACAATATCGGATACGATGTTGGCCCAAACCTTGCAGCACTCACCACACGGTCCGGCAGTTTCCTGCTGACAGCGATACTGGACCCTAACCGAGATGTCGATGCTCGCTACAACAGCTATGTGGCAGCTCTCGACGATGGACGCACTGTCAACGGAATTCTGATTTCAGAAACTTCGACAAGTCTCACTCTTCGCGAGCAGGAAGGACGTGAACACGTTCTGCTCAGAAATCAGATTGAAGAATTCAGGAATACAGGTCGGTCTGCGATGCCGGAAGGCATTGAGAAAGATATCACAAAACAACAGCTGGCAGACCTGATCACATGGCTGATGGAACTTGGACCTCCTCCTAAGTCCTTTACCGGGAACATGCCTCAGACAATCTCTGCGGATCAGAACGGCCAGTTCATTCTGCCTGCATCATCTGCGGCAATCTATGGTGGCGACATTGCCTACGAAAGCGATTCACCGTTTCATAACATCGGCTATTGGCATGGGGTCAACGATGCTGCAGCATGGACATTGACACTGGAGATGGAACAGACTCTTGATGTCTGGCTTGACTACTCGTGTCATAGTGATTCAGCAGGTAATACTCTTCAGATAGATGGCTCCTCAGAACCACTTCTGTTTGTAGTGCAGTCCACCGGCGGCTGGGATAAGTATCGTCCGGCTCTCATCGGAAGGCTAACGCTCCCCGCAGGCACTCATCGACTCACCCTGCGCCCCGAACGATCCTTCAGGGGCCCCGCTCTGCTCGATCTCAGAACTGTCGCTCTGGTTCCTGATGGGCATTCACCTCCCATGGCGGCCGCATCAGAATCCATCATCAGGACCGACAATCCGACTCAAATCGCGAAGTTACTGCTGGATGACTCAGTCTCTCAGTCAGACCGCGAGCAGCTCATTGCTCAGCACCCGGCACTCTCAGCAGAACTCATCACAGAAATGGCGAAAGGACTCGGCAAGGCAGACGAAGAAGAATATCGCAGGATACCGTGGATCTGGCGAGTCGCGATTGCTGCCGGAAAACGCAATGATTCTAAAGAACTCCTTGCCATCCTCGACGCCTCACTTCCTGGAACTGATCAGCCACTTCGGGACTGGCAGTCAGTTGTTGTTGGTGGAGGTATCATCAACGGCATCAGCCAGACCGGCGTCTGGCCCAGAGACCGACTTGATCGCCTGATTGCAGGGAACAACGATCTGTCAGCCCGATGGGATCACTCCATCGCTCAGGCCTCGATTATGTCCGACAACGAAATGGTTCGGAGTGGCACTCGCTACGATGCACTCCGGATGATCGCCATGGAGTCTTTTGAAGTCCATGGTCGACAACTGGTTCGCTACCTGTCTCCCTGTATCAATGATGAACTTCAGATGGGTGCGATCAGCGGCCTGAGCGACATGGCGGCGGCCGACGCAGGTATTGCCATTGCGGAGAACATTGGCCACTTCTCCGACTACAACAGGACTCTTGCCGTGGCAGCTCTTCTTCGAACCACACCAAGAACCCAGCGACTCCTCAAAGCAATCGAATCTCAGGAACTCACGACAGAACAAATCGATCAGTCAACTCGCAATGCACTCCGATCACACTCAGACGCAATCATTCGACAGAAAGCCGTTCAGCTTTTCCCCGAAACGGAATAACTCCTTCCATTCGGCTCTGACCTGTTCTGTTTCGATCTCTTCTGATTTTCCTGACTCTCAATTGCTCACACGAGGTCTCAATTGGCGAAGCAACTCTACATCGCGTTTGACATCGAAACGGCCTGTATTGTCCCTGGCCCGGAGTTCAACTGGAAACCTCACCGCCCTCTTGGCATCACATGCATCGCATCAATGCGGAGTGATGAAACAGACCCTCGAGTCTGGCATTCTCGTGATGCGTCGGGGAATCCGGCTCCCAGAATGAGCCAGAAAGATGTAGCGGAATTCATCAGCTTTATGTTTTCAGGCTTGAACGAAGGCGTCATCCCGGTTTCATGGAACGGCCTCTCCTTCGATCTTGATGTACTTGCAGAAGAGTCCGGCATGCTTTCAGAGTGTCGGTCGATTGCTCGCAGTCATATCGACATGATGTTTCATGTCGTCTGTGAAAAAGGTTTTCCAGTGTCGCTTCAGAGTGCAGCAACCGGGCTTGGGGTCGACGGAAAGCTGGAGGGAGTCGAAGGGATCGATGCTCCACAACTCTGGGCCAATGGTCAGCACTCACAAGTTATGGATTATGTTGCTCAGGATGTCCGCACAACAATGGCCGTGTTTCTCAAGGCAAAGGAAAAGAAGAAGTTCCAGTGGACAACTCGAAAAGGAACAGTCAGTTCGATGCCACTCACGGAGGGATGGCTGCCTGTCGATCAGGCGGCCGACCTGCCAAAACCAGATACGTCATGGATGTCAAACCCACCTTCGCGTGCAGATTTCCATTCGTGGCTGTGAGTACAGCTGATGTCACACCCTGCAACAACTGCTCACAACACACGCTCTTCAGAAAATTACTCTCTGAAGTGGACGATCGCAGTCGGCCTCATCATCTTTGTCGTGCTCATTTCAAACATCGCTCTGCGATTCGGAATCAACAAACCTCCGTCTGCCACTGGTGATGAACCATCGTATGACTCGATCGCATGGGAACTTGCCAATCACCGCGGGTTTCGAGAAGACTTCTCCGTACCAGAGTTTCGAAGCCCTTACGACACCGAGGCAATCGATCAGCCCGAGCTCATGAAACTTCCACAGAGCGAAGCGGGACTGGTGACACATCGCCCTCCTTTGTTTCCCGGCATACTGTCTCTTTTCAATCAATGCTTCGGCAGACAGTTCTTTGCCGCGAGAATACTGAACTGCTTCCTCATGGCGGCCACAGGCGCGTCGGTGTTCTTTGTACTCGCCAGGCGTTACGGAAAATCCACAGCTCTGGTCACGGTTTTGGTGTTCCTGATCCTGGATTTCCGTGTTCGGCTCTATTCACGGGCTCTCCTGACGGAATCGCTTTCAATTTTCCTTGCAATGGCCCTGACCGCGTCACTGTGGAAACTGGCCCAAACCCCAAACTGGAAGATCGCCAGCCTGACAGGCCTGATCTTTGGTTTGTGCATCCAGTGCCGGTCCGTGACCATCCTCTGGCTTCCTGGACTCGCTGTTTTGTTCCTCCTGCTGCTTCGAGCAAAGTCACTCCGGCATGGAGGCACCGCGTTGATTGCAACGTGCCTCGTCTGTCTTCCGTGGGGTATAAGGAACATTGTAGTACTCGACAGACTTATGCCGCTTGGTGCCCAGGGCATGATGGAAATCTCTGCTGGATTCAGTGATGAAGCGTTCAGAAGAAAGGGAGTTTGGTTTCCACTCGATCAAGTCGATTTCTTCAAATCCGTTGAAGCAGATCATGACACCCGTCTGCAGCGTGAAATTGCCCGCGCAGACTATAGTCGGCGTCAGGCAACTGAGTGGATTCGACGACATCCCACAGAGTCGTTTCAGCTCGGGGCGATGAAGATCTGGAACGAATATCGCCCACGAAACTCGGTTAGTTTTCTGATCTTCATCCTGTCACTCGCTGGCTGGATCTCCTCAGCCCACCAGTGTGAGTCTCGAATCGTCGCTGGACTTCATGCTGCAAATGCACTCTCTATCGCAGCAACCTGGTCCGTAGAAGGCCGGTTCGTAGTCCCGCTGCTCTTTGGAACATACCTCATGGCAGGCGCCGGAATCCGACTCGTGCTTCAACTCTGCAGCAAACTGCCCAATGCTCTTATGCACCGATCAGGCGGTCCGTTTCACAAATAATGTCATAAGCCGACGGCCCAGTTTCCGCTTCTCGCAATTGCTCCAGAAACCCTGGCTGCTGCATCATTCTCCCCAACCTCGCAAGAATCTGCAGGTGGGTCGCCGAATCGCGAGCCAGCACAAGAAAGAACAGATCTGTGAGTGCCCGTTTCGGGGCACCAAACGGAATGCCGGAATACGTGCGTCCGAATGCAATAATCGACTGGCCCAGAGCATCTGGCTGAGGATTTCTGGGGTGAGGAATTGCCACACCATTTTCAAACCCGGTCGACATGACCTCCTCGCGTTCCTTCACCGCTTTCAAGATCGCTGCCGGATCCCAAACCTGCCAGGACCGACCAGCGAGTTCAATTAATGCCTGAAGGACTGATGGCTTTGTCGACCCGTCAAGTGGTACTTCACAGGCCTCTACTCTCAGCAGACTCGAAACTGCCGACTCGCCAAGCTCTTCGGACTGCTGCGACTGCTCCAGTTGAGCAAGCCCGTCGTCATCGAAGTCGCGGAGTTCTTTTTCCAGCCAGTGAGTAATCTCAATCTCGTTGAATCGCCACTCACCACCTACTCGCCGGCCCGGTACAAGGCCGCGGTTGATCATCTTCTCTACCTGACGACGGTCCCGCCCCAGAAGCTGCGCCAACTCTTCAATTGTATAAAAATCACGAGACATGGCTGGCAAAGATCGAAGAGAATGGTGGCAGGAGGAAATGTAGGCCTCACTTTATAGTGCCGATTCCACCACTTGTCGCCACTGAATTCCAGTGTTCATCCGAGATTCACAGTTTGCGACCCGGTTCCGCTTCAGCTACAACAATCGGAAGCAATCATATCGATCCAATTCAGGGACACAGGAGTTGAAAACTATGAAACGAAAGTTCTGGGCGTGCGTAGCGGTTGCTGTTTCGGTGATCCTCTCTGGCGTTCCTGCGAAAACTGAAGAACCCCTTAAAGTCCTGATCGTCGATGGCCAAAATAATCACGCTGTCTGGCCCCAAACGACTCAAATGATGAAGAGCTACCTCGAAGAAACAAAACTCTTCACAGTAGATATTGCAACTACAAAGCCCCAGGGCACGGATCCCGATTTTCATCCCGAATTTGGGAACTATGCAGTTGTGCTCTCAAACTACAATGGGGCCGACTGGCCGAAAGAAACTCAAAAATCTCTCACCGACTACGTTCATGCCGGTGGTGGTCTTGTGATTGTCCATGCTGCAAACAATGCATTCGGCCAGTGGAAAGAATACAACGAAATGATCGGGCTTGGAGGATGGAACGGCCGAACAGCTGAAAGTGGGCCATTTATCTATACGAATGAAGCCGGTGACCTGATCCGCGACACCTCTCCAGGAAATGGAGGAAGTCACGGATCTCAACATGAATTCTCAGTGGTGATCCGCGATCGCGAACATCCGATTACGGTTGGTATGCCAACGGAATGGATGCATACCAAGGACGAGCTCTACGATTCACTTCGCGGCCCAGCCATCAACATGAATGTTCTCGCCACAGCCTTCAGCGATCCCTCAACCGGCGGCACCGGCCGTCACGAGCCGATGATTTTCACCGTGTCGTATGGGAAAGGAAGAGTGTTCCATACGCCGATGGGGCATGCCGACTATTCGCAGGAGTGCGTCGGGTTCATCACAACTCTGCAACGCGGCACCGAATGGGCTGCAACCGGCAAGGTCACGGTTGAAATCCCGAGCGACTTTCCGACTGCTGACAAAACGTCCGCTCGAAAGTACGCAGTACAGACAGCAAACTGATCTGACTGATCTGACTGATCTGACTGATCCGACTGATCCGACTGATCCGACTGATCTGACTGATCTGACTGATCTGACTGATCTGACTGATCTGACTG
>JAEUIH010000391.1 GCA_016795105.1 Planctomyces sp. | reverse complement strand
GGGCTCGCCGTGCGCCTGGTCGAATGCGGCCCCGAGCACCGGCGGCCCGTCGATCCGGCCTATGACCGCATCGGCGCCGAGACCGGTTTTTCCGATGGTTTCCCGCTGCTGCTGATCTCGGAGGCTTCGCTGGAGGACCTCAACAGCCGCATGGAGCGCCCGGTCGAGATGATCCGCTTCCGGCCGAATCTGGTGGTCAGCGGCTGCGCGCCCTTCGCCGAGGATGGCTGGAAGCGGCTGCGCATCGGCGGCATCGCGACCATGGTCAGCGACCCAAGCGTGCTGGCGAACGTCCAGAGCATACGAAGCGGCAGCGCACGTGTGCTATCGACTCGTGTCGTGCGGCGAGTGCGGCACGTCCCGGTGTGCAGCAGCAGCGAAGTCGCGACTCGCGAGAAGGAACAGCAGAGCGCCGCGGCTCGTCGGCTCGCTGCAGAGAGAGCGGTCGATGCACTGAGCACGCATGAAGCACGTGTTGCGAGCTTGCTTGAGCACTGGGC
>JAEUIH010000390.1 GCA_016795105.1 Planctomyces sp. | reverse complement strand
GAACGAACGACACCGTATAAAAAACAGAAAACTACTTCGCCTAAAGAACAAAACATGATTACACACATCTACTAAACCCATCTCGAGTACCCGTTTGCCGGTGCCCGCATGCTGCGCGACATGCTCAAGCGAGAAGGCCAAGCGCTTGGCCGCAAGCGCGTCAGTCGCCTGATGAAGAAGATGGGCATCGAAGCGCTGTACCGGAAACCGAACCTGAGCCGCCGGCATGTCGCCCACCTGATCTACCCCTACCTGCTACGCAACCTGACGATTGATCGGCCGAATCAAGTCTGGGCGACCGACATTACCTACATTCCGATGAAGAAGGGCTTTGTCTACCTGGCAGCGATCGTTGACTGGCACAGCCGCAAAGTCCTGTCCTGGCGCGTTTCCAACACGCTGACCACCGACTTCTGCATCGATGCCCTGAACGAAGCGATCACCCGGCACGGCCGGCCGAAAATCTTCAACACCGATCAGGGCAGTCAGTTCACCAGCCT